>JBBRMR010000050.1:0-38543 GCA_038230735.1 Cytophagales bacterium | reverse complement strand
TATAAATGAACTAAATCAGTACAATCAATGGTCTAATATTCTGTACATAAATCATATACTTCCTCAACTATGAGCCCATTTACCAGAGTTTCCCCCTTCAACTCCACCAGCACCCGCCAATGCACCGTTAAATTGACCAACTGGTGTTCCGTTACTGATAAAAAAGTTTACTTGCAAAATTCCTCCACCTTCTGCAATACCCTGAACATGGAATCCTGTTACATTTTGAAAGAAAGCATCCCAACTATCATAAGCAGTGTACATAAATCCAATACTACTACCTCCCATTGCCCCGATACCCCAAAATGAATGATCGAATACCCAATTTGTATAACCTCCCGAAGTTGGCTTAACAGTTACACTACCATAAATAGCTCCAAAAATTAAACTCGTTGTTGCTCCAAGTGGTGCTGGTACGGATACAGCAGCCGCTTTGCTCACGAAGTCTTCAGCAGTTGCCATAGTAATACCGTTAAGATTTTTAAAAGCATCAAGAGTGGCTTTTTTAATAATGGGATTAGAAGGGTGAAAATTTTTCTCCTCGGTTGATAAATTATCCATTTTATTGTGAATTAAATATTTTTCCTACTCTATTTCAGGCTTTTCGGATTACGCCTTTTTGTACAAATTAATTTGATAAAATTCACTTAAATTGTTTTCATTTTTAATAAGTCAAAGTTAGCTGGGTAATTTTATTGATAAACGAGTATAAATACGGGTTTTTATAAACAGGTATTTATACCCTCCATTTTTGTAAAGGGTTAAATCATACAAGCTAAAAAGGATAGAATAGTACATTTTGAAAATTTGGCATTCATATTTATGATGAATCTGTTAGACAATATTTGACCAACCTAATCATCCGTTCTTAGCATGAATTTCCAAATGGAGATTATACCATGCTATTATTTAGGAATAATCTCCCAAAAAATCCCTAAATTGCAGGACAATTAAGCCATCAAGATTCATGTCTGTTAAGCGAAATCCTGCGATTATTTTTATTTTTATTACTATTGTTATTGATGTTTTAGGTATCGGGATCATTATTCCAGTTTTGCCAAAATTACTGATAGAACTCACTCATACTGGTTTTAGCGAAGCCTCACGATATTCGGGTTTTTTGATGGCTTCTTATGCCATCATGCAGTTTATTTTCTCGCCCATTTTGGGTGGACTTAGTGATAAATACGGTCGTCGCCCCGTTATTTTGGCTTCTCTTTTCGGCTTTTTTCTGGACTATTTATTGCTATTTTTCGCTCCAACCTTAGCTTGGCTTTTTGTGGGTAGAATCTTAGCGGGTATCACGGGAGCAAGTTTTACTACCGCAACGGCTTACATTGCGGATATTTCAAATGACGAAAATCGCTCTAAAAACTTTGGGATGGTTGGGGCAGCTTTCGGACTTGGGTTCATCATCGGTCCGCCCATTGGAGGACTTTTGGGAGATATTGGTTCAAGAGTTCCCTTTATGTTTGCGGCGGGTTTGACTTTATTAAATTTTCTCTACGGATATTTCGTATTGCCTGAATCTTTAAAACCCGAAAATCGTAGAGCATTTGACTGGAAACGGGCAAATCCTGTGGGTTCACTCAAAAATTTAGGTCGTTATCCCGCACTTTTGGGCTTGGTTGGTGCTTTATTTTGTCTTCAAATTGCGGGACAAACGCACCCAAGTACATGGTCATATTTCACGATGAAAGAGTTTCATTGGGACTTGAAACAAGTGGGATATTCATTGGCTTTTGTCGGTTTAATCGTTGCCATTGTGCAAGGTGGCTTGAACCGAATTATCAACCCTAAGATTGGCGATAGAAATTCGGTCATCATCGGTTTATTATTTTATGCTTCGGGTTTTGTGCTTTTCTCTTTCGCAACCAGTGGCTGGATGATGTATGCCGCCATGATTCCTTTTGGTTTAGGTGGCATTGCGGGACCCGCTATTCAGAGTTTGATAACGAAACAAGTTGCCCCCAACGAACAAGGAGAATTGCAAGGAGGAATTACGAGTATGCAGAGTGTAACTACGATTATTGGACCCTTGATTGCTTCTAATTTATTTTCCTATTTTTCGGCAGATAATGCTCCCATTTATTTTCCAGGGGCGGCTTTCATGATGGCTGGAATTGTAACATTATTGTCTCTATTCATCGCATTGAAATCTTTTCCGAAGAAAAATCAAATTATTAAAGCTGTTAATTAAGTCATAGAATCCTTATAGGTTTTAAACCCCCAATGGAATTGCCATAAGGATTAATGCCACTCCCCACAAATTGAAACATGATTTACTTAGCCCTCAGTGTCTTTTTTTCGGTTTTATTACTCATCAATTTCAGATTACACCCTCGTTTCGGGGTAAATACTTTTCAGGCAATTATTCTCAATTATCCAATTTGTTTTCTAACGGGTTTACTTTTTTTGCCTTCAAATCAGCACTTTAATCCAGATTTTTCTCAGCCTTCTACATTCTTTGCGATGATTTTAGGCGTTGGATTTGTGGTTACATTCTTGCTTTCGGGAGCTTCTACGCAACGCATGGGCATTACCGCTACCTCATTAGCCAATAATATTTCCTTGGTTATTCCAGTTATTTTCAGTTTAATTATCTTAAAAGCCAGTCAAAATTTTGATGCTTTAAATTATTTGGGATTACTTTTATCAATGATTGCGGTGGTTTTGAGTACCCTTAAAAAAGAAGAAAAATCAGAAAGACGCACTTCTAATACTACCGATTGGCTTTTGCCCATTGCAGTTTTCGTGATGTACGGAATCACCAATACAGCCTTTAATTTTTTGAACGCTCGTTACGTTACGGCTTCTGGGAATACTATCCCTTTTACGCTTACTATCTTGATAGGCTCAATCGTTTTTGGAACTACTATATTGATTATCAGAATCTTACAGGGAAAAGAAACCCTTCAATTAAAGAGTCTTTGGGCAGCCATTCCTTTGGGAATTCCTAATTTCTTGTCCTTTTATTTCCTTTTGAAAGCCTTAGATGCTTTTCAAAACAATGGGGCGTATGTTTTACCGATTTATAATATTTCGGTCATATTGCTTTCAGCCGTGATTGCCCTTATTTTTTTTCAAGAAAAATTATCAAATCTTAATAAAGTTGGTTTAGGATTGGCGGTGTTGGCTATCGGATTAATTTCGCACCAAGGATTGTTTTGATATGCTACAATGTTTCCCAAAACCACTTCTAATCATTTTACCGTACATATTTTATCAAACAAATAGAAACGATAATCTCCATTTGTTCGTTTTAATGTCGTACAGTTTAAATAATAACATTTCACAATATGAAAAAAATAAGCATTTTTATGCTCTTGATGACCACTTTTGTCTTCAAGGGCTTGGCACAAATTACTGCCGATAGCGTTTTTGATAATCATTATAAGGCATCGGGCGATAAAGAACTTTGGGACAAAGTGAAAACTTATACCTTGAAACAATCATTCGTTTCCAATGCCCCAAGCGACTATGATATGGAAGTAAAAGCATCAATGACGGATATAGCGATGTTGAAAACAAAAACTATCATGAAACGTGGTTTTATCTACGGAATAAATCCATCGGATGCGTTTTTTAAAGTGCCTTTGGGAAGCCGAGACAAAGCAATTACTTACGAAACTAAGGATTTGAGCGAAAAAGAAAAAGCCAATATGAAGCGTGAAGTAGTGGATATGTTTGCTCCTTTTTATAATTATCAAGCGAAGGGCTATATTGCAACTTATGTGGGTTTAGAAGTAATGGGGGCTCAAAAAGTGCATCACGTAGAACTTTCGGGAAAAGATGTTAAATATGATTTATATTTCGATAATTTTACAAATCTTTTGACAAAACAGAAGGAAAAATTATCTTCTGGCGAGGAAATTACGAAGGAATATAATACTTACGTTACGTCAGATTTTGGCATAAAATACCCATCGGTAGGCACGTATTACAGTAGCATTGATAAACGAAATGTGAAATTAGGAACGGAAATGGTTTTTAATCCCACTTTCGATGGAAATACTTTTAAAAGGTAACAATAACTGGCACAATGTTTTTATTACCACATTGGATAGATAGTAAGTATAGTTTCGTATCGTTTTTGAACGTTAATTCAAATATTATACTTGCTATGCTTCCTATCCTCACTATGTGGTTATTTTTTTACCAAGCTCAATGTGGAATTTTTTTAAAGTCGTTTTAATTATCTTTTTGAGTTTACTCCTTTTCATTGGCGGAGTCGCATTTTTCTTGCAAACTTCTGCGGGGCAAGGATTTTTGACTAAACAAGTAATTTCTTACCTCAAAACCAAGATTGATAAGCCTTTCAGTATTCAAAAAATTACCTATAAAGTTCCTGATTGGATTGAATTGGAGGGAGTATATTTTTCTGATAATCAAGGAGATACACTTTTGGCTGGACAGAAAATGTATCTTAATATGGATATGCTTGGTTTACTCAAAAACCAAGTTTCCATTAATGAAATTAATCTGCAAAATATTAAGGTAAATATTAAACGAACACTTCCCGATACTACCTTCAATTTCGCTTATATCATCAAAGCCTTTGCTTCAAAAACTCCTCCAAAAACGGTTAAAGATACCACAATGGGTGTGCCTTTGCAGTATAAAATTGAGAATCTCAAATTCCAAAATGTAGGCATAACCTACCTTGATGACGTGTCGGGCGTAGATGTGAAACTGCGTTTGGACAATACTACCACTTCTTTTACTGATTTTGACCCTGCAACCTCTAAATATCATTTGGATAAATTAACCCTAAACGGAGGGAAGATGGACTTACGTTTGTACAAGTCGCTTCCTACAAAATCTGATACTTCTACATCAATTTCAGATACTTTAGATTTGGCTTTTAATGAATTGGATGCTTCAAAAATCAATTGGAAAATTATTGAAGAAGAATCTGGTTTGTTGAATACCGTAAAATTGGGCAGACTCAATGCTAAAGGAAATCAACTTTTTTTATCGGGTGAAAAAGTACGTTTAAAATCTGTCAATTTGTTTAATACTGATGCTTCGGTAGTTTTTGGGAAGAAAAAAAATGCACTAAAACAAGCCATTCCAGCCACTAAAAGTAGTCCAAATAATTGGCAAGTTGTGGTTGATAAAATCATGTTTGATGGTGACAATATTGCTTATCAAGATTTAGCCCAACCCATTCAGAAAAAAGGAATTGATTATAATAACTTGAAAATCAGTCAATTAAAATTAAATTCTGAACGATTTTTTTATTCAGAAAATAAAATATCGGGGTGGATTTATAGTGGTTCATTGAAGGAGAAATCGGGTTTTCAACTGCAAAATCTTCAAACTGATTTTGTATATTCCAACCGTCAGACTTTCCTCAAAAAGTTTTTATTCAAAACCCCTCAATCCATTCTGCGTGACGAACTGGTGTTAAATTATGCTTCTTTTGATGAATTAAGTAAAAATATCGGGAAAGTGCGGATAAAAACTCGTTTGAAAAATAGTCAATTATCGTTTAAGGACATTCTATTATTAGCACCCGATTTGGCAAATACGCCACCGTTTAAAGGTAATAAAAATGAA
This sequence comes from Cytophagales bacterium, assembly GCA_038230735.1. GTDB lineage: Bacteria > Bacteroidota > Bacteroidia > Cytophagales > Spirosomataceae > Arcicella. Next base: position 32,981 of record JBBRMR010000050.1, on the reverse strand, counting down.
ATATTGAAATTCAGTGGGGACGCTTCGGGAACAATCAATAATCTGAAAATTGGACAATTTACCATGAGTGGTTTTGACCAAGCCAATGTAAAAGTGCAAGGGCAAATTACGGGACTTCCCGATATCAATAAAACAATTCTTAATCTAAACGTTACTACCCTTTCTATTACTAAAAAAGATTTACTCAAAATCGCTCCCAAAGGCTCAATTCCTGACAATATTGAGTTACCCAATAAGATTTCTATCGTTGGGAAAATTATGGGAAAATTGAATAATTTAGCTTTAAATACTAAGTTAAAATCAGATTTGGGAGATGCCTCTTTCAAAGGTAAATTAGTTAATATTACCGCCAACAAAAATCAGCAATATGATGGTTTTGTTACTTTCGATAACTTTGAAATGGGCAAGTTTTTGAAGCAAACTGACCAAATTGGTAAAATAACACTTTCTGCCAACATCAAAGGAATTGGTTTCGACCCGAAGACCGTGAAAGCATTTGTGGACGGGACAATCCAACAGGCGGAATTGAAAGGATATAACTACAAAAATGTGGTTTTGAAAGCCAATATCGCTAATCAAATTGCCCAATTGAAAGGAAATATCCAAGACCCCAATATTACACTTGATATTGACACGAAAATTGACATTTCTAAGGATTTTCCAAGCATGAAAGGAAATGTAAAAATCGGGCAATTGAACCTAAAACCCTTAGGATTTTATGCGGATAATATTGGTATTCGAGGCGATATTGACGTGGATATGCAGGACACAAATCCCAATAATCCGAGTGGGAAAATCACGATTAACCAAGGAACATTATTACAAGACGGTAAACCCATAAAAATTGAAAATACCACACTAATTGCCTCCAATAGTGCAGAAGGCAAGAAAATTACGATTGACTCCCCTTTTTTGAAGGGAAATCTTAACGGTAATTTTAACTATCTGCAATTATCTGATATTTTTGTTACGACCATCAATCGCTATTTTGTGTTGCCCGATGTTGCCTACAAACCCGTTACGCAACCATTTAATCTGCTGATGGATTTTAAGTTTGTCAAGCACCCACTTTTGCAGGCTTTTGTGCCAGGCTTGACCCGTCTGGACACCGCCCGATTTACTGCTAATTTAAACAGTCAAGCCGATACCATTTTTCGTGCCAATTTGAATTTACCTTTTGTGGAATACGATACAATTCAAATTGTAAAAACTACCCTTTCAATGACGGGAAATGCCAATACTTTGACGTATAAAGGCGGACTTGATGGGGTGGTTTTAACGAGTTTCAGAGTCAGAAAAACCAGTATTTTGGGTGATATTCATAACAATGCTGCTTCATTTAATGCTACTTTTAAAGACTCCATTGATAGAGATCGTCATGCCATTGCTGGATTTTTACAAAACGTTGAAAATCAGTACCGTATCAAATTCAGACGGGGTGGATTATTGTTAAATTATGCTCCTTGGCAAGTCGATTCCACGGGCTATATTCAATACGGAAAGGCGGGATTGTTCATTAATAAATTTAATATTGAACGGGGCGAACAAAGACTTGCCATTAACAGCACGACAACAACCCCCAACGGACCCATTAGTATCGTAACCGATAGTTTGAATGTTGTGAATTTTGTTACCCTTTTCGGCACGGATTCCACTTTGGCGGGAGGGAAAATTGATGGAAAGATTTTGCTGAGTAATTATATGGCAACGCCTTCATTTACGGGCGATATGGCGATTAAACGATTCCGTTTTAAACAAACTGATATTGGAGATTTAAAGGTGAATGCTTACAATGAAAGTGCCAATAAAATCACCACGAAAGTCAGCTTGTTGAATCAATTTAACGAGGTGGAATTAATAGGAAGTTACTATTTAAAAACTAAAAATGCTCTTGATTTTAACCTGAATATTAAAAAACTGAGTGCCGAAACCGTCCAAGCATTTAGTTTTGGACAATTACGGAGGGCGAAGGGAAATCTGAACGGCGAAGCGTCAATCAAAGGTTCAACTACGAGTCCACAACTTTTGGGAAATCTTAATTTTGACAAAGTGGCTTTTAATGTTTCGACTTTGGGAAGTAGATATTTGATCGATGGGCAAAAATTAATTTTTGAGGGACAGACCATTCGTCTAAATCAATTTACGGTAAGTGACACGTTGAATCAGCCTTTGAAGGTGAATGGAACGGTTATTCTAACGAATATCCCAGAAGTAAAATATGATTTAACCGTAAAAAGTAACAACTTTTTATTCATTAATTCTTCCCGAAAAGATAATGATTTTTTTTACGGAAAAGGAATTGTCGATGTTGATTTAACCTTGCAAGGTATTTCTTCCAAAGCAAAAATTGATGGTGATATCAAGGTTCGAGAGAATAGTAATATTTCAGTAATTGTGCCAAATACAGATAATCAAGCGTCTGAAACAGAGGGCATTGTGGTTTTTTTAAATAACAAAACGCCAACGGGTGAAGTACCAAAAGTTGATAGTTCGCAAGTGATAAATTTGGCGAATGATTTTGTTTCAGAAATTTCTCTGAATATTGAAGCCGATGATAAATCTCAATTCACGATTGTGGTGGACGAAATCAATGGGGATAATTTGGTCGTGAAAGGAAATGCCCGTTTAAATGCGGGCGTAAACGCAGCGGGACAACCTTACATTCTGGGTTCTTATGACCTGACCGAGGGCAGTTATGGAATCACTTTTGAGGTTTTGAAAAGGCAGTTTTCTATTCAAAAAGGCAGTAGCCTAACGTGGACGGGAGACCCAACCAATGCCGATGTGAACATTACGGCGGTTTATAGCACCACAACTACCCCCTTGGATTTGATGCAAAATGAAGTAACTGATAACCGAGATTTGTACCGACAAAAAATGAATTTTGAGGTTTTATTAACCATGGCGGGGAAATTATCAAAACCAAATGTTTCTTTCAAAATTCAAGCCCAAGATAAAGAAAAGCAAGGACTTTTATCTAACGAAGTATTTACGGCGGTGGATACAAAATTGAAAAATTTAGATGTTAATGAGGTCAATAAACAGGTTTTTGCTCTATTGATTTTGAACCGATTTTTCGCCCAAAATTCAGCCGATTTCTTTTCGAGTAGTAGTGGAGGAACGAATGCCGAGGCTTTTGCCCGACAAAGTGTGAGTAAAATATTGTCTGACCAATTGGATAAATTTGCTACTGATTTGATAAAGGGCGTTGATTTAGACATTAATTTGGCATCATCGCAGGGCTTTTTTAATGGAGAATCCAGTACCCGTACCGATTTGAGTTTGGGTTTATCAAAAGCCTTTTTTAACAATAGAATTGAGGTAAAAGTTGGACGAAATTTTGAATTAGAAAATACTTCAAAAGTGTCCAGAAATCCATCCGAAGTATTTGATAATGTGTCCGTTAACTATAAATTAACCCAAGATGGTAGGTATTTATTCAGAGCTTTCCGCAAGAACCAATTTCAGTCCGTTTTAGAAGGATTTATTGTGGAAACTGGTCTTGGTTTTTCCCTTACGATGGAATACGGAAGATTTGTGGAAATGTTTCAGAAGAAGAGAAAGTAAAAGAATCTATAAAAACCTATGAAGTTTCAAAAACCTTATAGGTTTAGCATTATAATAAAATGAACATTAAAACCATATACATTTTATCAAAACCCTATGAAACAGCTACGATATTCATCTTTTTGTTGCTGTTTTTAGGGAGTTGTTCCGTTACCAAGCACTTACCCGCTGGGGAAAGCCTTTACGTAGGTGCGAAAGTAAAAGTGCTGCCTGATTCCATTATTCCTAAAGCTGAGGTAAAGACTATTGAAGAAGAATTGGTCGTCTTTGTGAAGCCCAAACCCAATACTTCCATCTTAGGATTTCCGTATCGAGTATGGCTATATTATCTTTTGGGTGAGCCCAAAAAAGAAAGTGGCTTGAAATATTCGTTCAGAAAACGCTTTGGCGAACCGCCCGTTTTAGCTAGCAAAAGTGTAACCAATGCCAACGTTAAACAAATAGCCCTTTTGCTGAATAATGAAGGCTATTTTCGCTCAACGGTAACGGGTGAACTGATAGAAAAAAATCGTAAGTCCACCGCAGTTTACACCGCTACTTTGCACCAAAGATATTATTTAGACAGTGTTATTTTTTCACCAAATGACACCACCGCCATTGGTAAGGTTTTTAAGGATGCCCAAAAAAACTCTACGCTTAAAAAAGGCGTTCCCTACCGTTTCGAACTTATTTCTGGCGAACGATTACGGATTGATAACATCTTGAAAAGAAGAGGGTTTTATTACTTCCAACCCGATTATATCATTGCCAAAGTTGATTCTTCAAAGAGTAATCATACCGTAGATTTATCCATTGAAATTAAGCCCACCACCTCACAGGTTGCTCGTAAAATTTACTTTGTACGAGATGTTCACGTATTGTCTGATTATGGTGAAATTATCTTGGCAGATAGTATGAAAAATAAGAGTGCGGAAGTGGAATACAATGGTATTAAAATTGAAGACAAAACGGGTTCATACCGACCAACCATCTTTTCACAAGCCATCGGTTTTCGGCGTGGGGTACGTTATAATAGTGCCGTTCAAGATATTTCCTTATCTCGACTAATCAACCTTAACAATAATTTCAAATTTGTCAGAAATACCTTTCAATTAGTTCCCCGTTCAGACTCGGCTTTGTTGGATATTTACTATTATTTAACGCCTTTGAAAGCAAAATCATTAGGTTTGGAAATAAATGCCACCACGAAATCTAACAACTTCACGGGAACAAATTTGAGTGTTTCGTGGAACAATAAAAATACATTTGGTGGGGCTGAGTTATTGAAAATTACTGCCGCCATTGGTTTAGACTATCAAATAGGAGGAATTAGCACGGCATTGGGTGCAGTCAGTAATAAAACCTATAAATTAGGGGCTTTGGTAACAATTCCACGATTTGTTATACCATTTTACAAAGTAAATCCTATTACAAATCAGTCTTTACCAAAAACAAACATTGGTCTTGAATATGAACTCAATAACCGCAGCGGTTTATACGATTTAACCTCTACAAAAGCCTCAATGGGCTATGCTTGGAAGCAAAATAATTTCTATGAACATTCCCTTACACCTATCTCCATCACGTTGGTAAAAGTAAGTAATGTAACGGAAGAGTTCACGGATAACATCATTAGAACAGGTAATTTTGAGGCTTTTGAGAAGTTATTGCAAAATTCCTTAATCATGAGTTCGAACTACACTTTGAATTACACCCCCAGCAATCGAAGGAATGATAAAAGTCTATTCCTCTTTACGGGCGGAGTAGAGGTGGCAGGAAATCTTGCCAGTTTATTGTCTAAAATTGGTAAACAAGAAGTTGGTGCTCAAACTATTTTTGGCGTTCCTATTGCCCAATATGTCCGCTTTGATGCGGAGTTTAAATATTCGTTTTCAATAAATAAAACCATAAAAATTGCGAATCGTTTTATTTTAGGGTACGGGATTCCTTATGGTAATTCCATCACATTGCCCTTCATTAAACAATACACTTCAGGAGGAAATAATAGTATTCGGGCATTTCCAGCACGTTCCATCGGACCAGGAAGTTACATTTCCGCCAACACCATCAATAGCCAATTATTAGGAACTCAAGCGGGAGATATAAAGCTGGAATTGAATACTGAATTGAGGTTAAAGTTCAATAAGTACATCAATGGAGCATTTTTTATTGATGCAGGTAATGTTTGGACACAAAAATATAGTGAAATTTATGAAGAAGCGGGAGTTTTTGGTTCTGATTTTTACAAGCAAATTGCCATCGGAACGGGTATTGGATTGCGTTTAGATTTCAGCGTTTTAGTCTTGCGTTTTGACTTAGCCACACCCGTTCGTAAACCTTATTTACCCGAAGAAGACCGTTGGGTTCTGAAGAATTTTAACTTGAAAGATGCGGGTTGGCGAAGTGATAATTTAATTTTGAATATTGCGGTGGGATATCCGTTTTGAGTTTGGATGGAACTGCGCCATCCAAACTCACATCAACAATTTCCGAAAACCATAAAATACTCTTTCAATCAATCGTAAATCTGCCGTAACGATTTCGGCAGAGCCTACCATTTCGGTTTTGAAGATAAAATTATGTTTGTAGGTACTCTGCAATCCTTTGGGTAAACTCACCATTACTCGGTAAAATTTCACATTCAAAGATGGATCTAAACTCTGTACTTTACCTTCCAACATTCCAAATTCTTGATAGGGATAATCTTCCAATTTGATGATTACTTTTTGCCCAACGCTCGCCTTGCCCATGCCTCGCACTGGAATATCTACCGTAGCAATAAAGTCCTCATTTTCAGGCATTACTGAAAATAAAACATCATTTTCTTTGAGGTATTCGTTTTCGGTGAGTTTTTTCAAGAAAACTAATTTTCCATCGGCAGGGGCGGTGATTAAATAATTCTGTTGCCAATTTTGTAGGCTGTTTTCGATATTATTTAAACTCAACTGAATATTATCAAGATATTGATTTCTTTTAACCGAATATTCATGGTTAACTTCTTGAGAAATGGCTTTCAACTTATTAATTTTCAATTCATTATCAACAGTCTCTTTATAAAATTCTTCTAATTCACTACGTTTTTCCAAGTATTTATTTTTACGTTCCACGTATTCGGCATTGCTGTAAACACCGTCTTTATACAGTTTTTCATCTTTCAAAAACCGTTGTTCCGAATTCTCGAATTCTTCTTTTTTGAATTCCTTTTGACGTTCGTTTAATTTCACAATTTTGCGTAAATCTTCCTGTTGCGTAGTTAAATTTCTGACTTGAACCGCCTGAAAATTCTCAACTTGTAAACGCTTTAAATCTGAATAATTTTGTTGTAAAACGTTGAAATTCTCTTGTAAATCCCCCCAAACGAAATCACCTTTTGGGAATGAAATATTGGTTTGTGGGTTTTGTAAAAATGCCTTGGTTTGCACCATTAATTGCTTCATTACTGGGATATTTCCCAATTTTGTCGTATTTTCAGTTTCTGCCAAAATATCACCTTTTTTTACCATCATTCCATCCTTCGCAATGAGGCGAGACATTCGTCCACCCGTAGGCACAACCACCCGAATTGAAGCAATATTGGTGCTGATGGTGGCATTTCCTTTTAAGACTTCGGGGTATTTAATCACCCACGTGCCGAAGAAGAAAAACATCAAAATGGCAGTGGTAACGCCCACGCCTATACGCACAAGTAAATTGGGAGCTTCAAAAATGACATCATTCATTTCATCACTAAGTTTGTTGGTTGATTGAGTTTTCATGATTTTTAAATGTTTTAAAACTATAACTGATTGATTATCAAATAAATAATTAAAAAAATACATCATCTGACTATCGTCTGACTGCGTTGAAGGCTATCGGCAGTCAGACGATAGTCAGACGGATTCTAACCTTCCAGCCTTTGTTGAACTGCGTGTTGAATTAGAAAATACCAACAACAGCACGAAATTATCTGCGAAAAATTACTCACTACTCATTGCTCATTACTCATTTCTTTTACGCTGCCGCCTCCAATTGCGTAGTCAATAAATCAAAATATCTTCCTTCCAAAGCAATTAGTTCATCGTGTGTACCTTTTTCTAAAATCTGACCGCCTTCAATGACCACTATTTGGTCGGCGTTATAAATTGTGCTTAATCGGTGGGCAACCACTACTACCGTTCTGCCTTGATAAAACTCTTGTAAATTATCCAAGATAACTTGCTGATTCTGAACGTCTAAGGCACTTGTTCCTTCATCAAAAAAGAAGAATTCTGGGTCTTTATATACGGCACGGGCAATCAAAATTCTTTGTTTTTGTCCCTGACTCAAACTGGTATTACCGCCACCAATTTCTGAATGATAACCGCCGCTGGTCGATTCAATCCACGTGTGGATATTGGCAACTTTGGCGGCGTGTTTCACCTTTTCCATATCGGGTTCGGCATCTTCCAAAGCGATATTATTGAGGATAGAATCAGCAAAAATAATGCCCTCAGCCGTAACCACAGCACATTCATTTCGCCAAATACGGGTTGAAATATTATTGAGATTGAGTTTTCCCAACGTAACTTCTCCTTCATTGGGAGCATAGTTTTTCATCATCAATTTCAACAGTGTACTCTTGCCACTTCCACTCGACCCCACGATGGCGGTAGTTTTGCCCGCAGGAATATACAATTTGATATTTTGCAAAGCCACCTGATTTGAATTGGGATATTGGAAAGTTACATTACGTAATACAATTGACTGATTTTCAGGTAATTGATGGCATTTTTCATAATCGTTATCATCCTCTTCGGGCAGTTGATGGACGGCGTTGATACGCTCCATACTGATTCGGGCATCTTGTAATTGTTGAAAAAACAAGAATATTTGCTCAGCGGCATTATTGGTTTGTCCCAACATTTGTTGAATGGCTAACATTGCCCCCAATGAAATATGACCATCCAAAACGGCTTTGGCAGACAAAAAAGTGATGATAATATTTTTGGCATCATTAATCAACATTCCACCCACTTGCTGATATTGCGAAAAGCGAAGGGTTTTAAAATTTTGACGAAATAATTTCACCCGTAATTTCTCCCAATCCCAACGTTTTAGCATCTCGGCATTGGCAAATTTTATATCCGCCATGCTTTGCACCAATTGCACCATGCTGTTTTGCTCGGCTTCCGCAATTTTGGCTTTGGTCAAATCTACTTCTCTACGACTTTTCATAAAAATCAAAACCCAACCAATATTCAAAAGCGTTGCTCCCAAGAAAATAGTGAAGATTGAAACATCGTAAAAGGCAAAAATGATGGTGAAGATTACTAAATTGACTACCGAAAAAACAATCATGGAAAGTTGCGAAGAAATGAAGGTTTCGATACGCTTTTGGTCTTCCACTCTTTGCATGACTTCGCCCACCATTTTTTCGCTAAAACTTCCAATGGGCAACCGCATAACTTTAGCAATAAAATCGGTCAAGAGCGATACGCCTACCCTCGCACTCACGTGAAGTAATAACCAACCTCTAATGGATTCCAAAGAAATCCTGCCCAACACTAACATCAATTGTCCCGCCAAAAAGACGTAGATAAAATTGTAATTATTGTTCATAACCCCCACATCCACAATTGATTGGGTTAAGAACGGAGTCATTAATTTCAAGAAAGTACCCACAAATAATCCAATGATAATCTGACGGATAAGTTTTGGATATTTTTTCAAATAGACCAATAATGACCGTAAACCTTTTGGGGTTTTATGGGCAGAATTATCTTCTTCTTGGTTGAAATTCGGGGCTGGTTCGAGCAACAAAACTTTGCCCTCACCCTCTTGGTAAGGAAGCCAATTTTTGCAAAATTCATCTTGCGAAATCGTAACGGTTTGTTTATCGGTACAGATGGCGACTTGATTTTTGACAATACTTTTCACCACCACAAAACCCTCATCATTCCACTTAATAATGCAAGGTAAAGGGACTTCTTCTTTGGCAAGGACATTGAAACGGACATTGCTACATCTGGCTCTCAAACCAATGGATTCAGCAATTTGAGCGATATCTTGTAGAGAATGATGATCAGATTCTTCTCCCGCTTGTCTGCGGAGTGAAGCCATAGAAATCATTTTTCCGTGATGGTGAGCGATGGTGCGTAAACATTTTAAAGCATCGTCGTTGGTGGTCTTTTGAAACTCGAAAAGGCTCTGTGGTATGAGGTTGTGCGTATTCATTTTGTATCAGTTTATGTTGGTAATTGACTGATACAAATTTAGGAGAGCGGGAAAGAAAAGGCTTGGCGTATTGTTCCGTAAACTTAGTCTATTGTTCCATAAACTTAGTGCATTGTTTGATGGTGGAATTTGTCCGTAATTACATCACCGACCCCTTCAATCCCTGCACCAATCCCTTCCATAAAGTATAGAAAAATGCCTTTTCTGGGACTCTACGGTAATTTATTTGGGCAACTCTCACGGGTTTCTTACGGGTAGGATTACTGTCTTTTACGACAAATGTATTGGCAATAAACGATAAAAATTTACGCTTTTTTAGTACCTTGTCATCGTCTTTATTCTTAAAAAAACTCACTTTCAAATCCTTATACTTCAAAATGGACGAGCCATTTAAGCCGTATTTATTCCCTTTCATGTCAAACGAAAATTCGTTCACAAATCCCTCCTCTGCTTTTGCCATTGCTAACGATTTTATCACGTGATTGACACAATCCATCCGCATATTATAGACCTTGCCCGAACACGTGAAATCTCCCTTTGGGGCGGCAACATTGAAGTTGAATTTCAAATACATATCCGCCTTATTCATCAATTTTGCTTTCAAAGATACTAAGCAATGAGGATTTTCAGAAAGTGGAATGGTATCATTCGTTAAGTTTGAAAAAGTACCAGTAATATGATTAAATTTCACATTTCCCACTAAATCGGTTTCTGGGTTATATTCTGAATAAGTGATATTAAAATTTCTAAGCTTCATTTGTTTAACGTAAAACTTGGCGAGCATATCCTTGAAAGATTGATGAGGAAAAGGGCGATAATCTGCCTTTTTAGCGGTATGAAAATCACGAGTATCCGTAAAAATTGTTACGTTACCCTGATTGATTTTCAGAACATCGGCATAAATTTTTTTGTCCTCAAACAATTTTTTCATGTCAATATTTTCAAACCTCAATTTTTGGCAAATTAAACCAATTCTATCGTCTCCATGGGTATGATTTCCGTAAACCATGGGTTTATATCTTGGTTGCAAAATAATGTTGTCGATGGATAAGGAACGAGTCCTGGTAGAAAAGTCTATCATATTGACTTTCAAGGTATTGAGTGAATCACGAGTAGGGAAAGATAGTTTTGCGAGTTTGAAAATACATTCTTTGGTATAGTAAAAGCGGCTACTATCTCTTTCAGATTCCGCACTAATTAATAGGTTTGACACCGCTAAGTCTAAATTTTCTAATTTACTGACGTAAGATTTTTTGTCATTCGTTGATTTCTTATAGGTAAAATTGATGTTATTGAAAGTAACCCTATTGACGGAGAATGATTTAATAAATTTTGAAATAATTTGATAAGGAGATTGTGCAGTTTTGAAGGAGTTATAAGGCTGTTTTTCGTGCGTAATTTCAATAATTGGGTTAGTGATGTTAATTGAATTTAGTTCTAATTTTTCGGAAGTGAAAATAGTCCATAGTCTCAAACCTGTCAAATTAATTTCCTTCACTTTCCCTTGATAAATGTTATCAGGCATCTTTTTAGCCATCTTCAAGCTATCATAAAGCGTTGTATCCGCCATCATGGTTACATCAAAAACGTAGGCATTACCCGACATTATGTCATATTTAATATCTCTAAAACTAAGATGATACAGATCGTCGGTACTGTTCAGAACGGCAGTTTGAATTCTTTTGGTCAACAAAGGCTTTAAGCCAAAATAGCTCACGCCCATAGCAATAATCAAAAGTCCCAACAGCACATAAAACATACCTGTTAGGACTTTTCTGAAAGGAGATTTTTTAGTTGAATCCATTGTATTAATTTAAAATACTATACGCCAAACCGAATGATAAATTAGTACCTCGGTTGCCAATCAGTCCGAGATTAAAATTACTAAATGCCCCGAAATTCTTCGTAAAAAAATATCTTGCACCCGCCTGCCCGTAAAATGCAGTACCTTCTTCGTCTATTATTTTACCATACAACCCACCTACATATACGTCAAATTTGTCGGAGGCATTGCGGGAATTGTTTACATTACCCGTGAAATGGTAGTTTAAGCCTAACCCAACTAAACTATCTCTATATCGCACACCATCGGTGGTTTTACTTCCGTACCATGTTCGTAATTCTACACCAATATTTCTTCCAAGACCATACTCACCTACCAACATTACGGGCAAAACATCTTTTTCATACACAATTCCCAAACCAATGATGAAAGACCCTCGATAGAAAATACTTTCATTCGTTGCACCGGCAGTGAGGGTTACATTATTTCTATTAGGCGTTGTTACTTTTACTACTTCTTTTTTCAAGGAGGCATTATAAAGACTATCTTTTATTCTCGAAATGCGAATAGAATCTCTGATAGCAGCCTGTTTGATACTATCCTGATTCACTACCTGACCAAAAGCGGTCGAACAGATTAGGGTAAAAGCAAAAATGCAAATCTGTAATTTTATAATATTAGTTTTCATGTCATTATTTAATTTTGCTGAAATCATGAACTCAATGATTCACAATAAATTGACTGATAAAGAAAACGTACCATAAAATAATAGTGAATTTTGAGGAATATTATGCCCGTGTACAGTATCAGTGGCACAGGTTGAAGTCGTACCACCGATTTTAACAATTTTCGTATAAATCAATGATGTACTTATTTTATACGTTAATAACTTGGTGTGCAGCTTCGTCTTTGTATTCTTCACCCGTAACGATTGCTTTTAGAATTTTTGCCAAAATTACAATTTTACTCGAACCACTATCCCAAATTTCTGCTTGATTAACTTGAATTTTCACCAATACCAAATCGGGGTCTTTAAATCCTTTCGGAAACCATGCTTTGGCTAAGGGATTCCAGAATTGCTCTATTTTGGTCTTACTACGAACCAAAATGGCTTGCCCTTTCACAGAAATAAAAATGTTTTTACTCATGTCAGTATAAGAAATATTAACATTATCCTGTTCAATTAGGTCGTCAATTAATTTGGAATTTATACTGGTAAAGAACCACAAAAAACCATCTTCTTCCACTTCGCAGGTGGTCATCGGACGACCTCTGAGTTGATTATCTTTGCACATCGTAGTAAACATTCCAACTTTTATGTCTTGGATTTTACTGACTATACTTTTAAAATCATGATTTTCCATGTCAATTAAATTAAGAAATAATGACCCGAAAATTCGAGTCATTTATATAAGAAGGATTATTATTGGACTAATTTTTAGCTACATCTCCTTTGTTAGCCTGTTTTTTCAATTTATCATTTGCCACAATCGCAAATTCAACTCTACGATTTTGCTCTCTGCCAGACTCGGCAGTATTATCGGCAACGGGTGTTTTTTCACCGTAACCCAAAACGGTTAATCTATTGCGAGATACATTATTGACTTTCAATACATTAGCCACAGCATTGGCTCTTTGTTGAGATAATGCCATGTTGTATTGTTCCGTACCTACATTATCGGTATGCCCCGCCACCAAAATTTCAGTATCAGGATATTGTTTCAAAGTCTCGGCAAATTTCACTAAATTACCATTTACGGTTGGATTCACTTTTGAAGAATTGAAATCAAAAAGAACTCCCGATTTCATCGTGATTTTAATACCTTCCCCTACTCTTTCTACGTCCGCTAAAACATCCAAATCTTTTTTGAGTTTTTCGGCTTGTTTATCCATGTATTTTCCAATAACTGCCCCCGCAACACCACCAACTACTGAACCCGCAATGGCATACAAAGCTGGATTTTTTTTACCAATGATAGCTCCCAAAGCACCCCCCGCACCCGCACCAATTATGGCTCCACGTTGTTCTTTATTGAGTTTTTTGAATGAATTACAAGAACTAATTCCTGAAATTATCACCATAAATGCCATCATAATGACAATTGAGCTTTTGAAAATTGAATGTCTATTTTTCATTTGAGTAATTGTTTGGTTAGTGTGATTGGTAAAATAACTGTTCCAAATGATTAATTTTTCTAAATATCTGATTTTCAATTATTTGCATTATCTCAATGAGGGTATTTTTTTCCTCAAACGAGGATTTTATCACAATAAAAAGCCCTTAATGATGAAATCAAGGGCTTTTATAATTAGTTTTATACTAAGTTTTACATCATTGCGGGCATTCCGTCAATTATTTGGGTTTTGATTTTCCAAAACTTCTTGCTCTGCCTCAGCATTGTGTTGAGACTGCTTTAACGACTGAATAATTTTCAAAGACTCCTCAATTGATGATTTCTGAGTCATCAATAATTGCGTTAATTCTGGCGAAGCATCTACCTTATCCAATTTCAATACCGCTTCATAAGCCTCAATGGCGGCGGTATCGCCAAATTCGCAAGAACTCAAAATAGTATCACGATTATTTGAAGAGATAGAGGCTTTAAAATCTAACCACACTTGGTGTATTTTTCCCATAAAAGTGCTTTCAGTAGTGGGTTCGCCATGAAATTTCACCACGTGTTCCGCTAAAGCATCCGAAAAACCTCCACTTTCATTAACCATTCCTTGAAAAAGTCCCTTCAAATCACCACCATCAATGTCTTCGGCAGCCTTCTTGTATCCGTCAATACGGCTATAATTTATTTCAATTAACTGGTTCAGACCAGCCACAAGAATATCATATTGAGTTGTCATAAATAATTTTGAGCCTTCCAAAAATGTAGGACTCTTTTAAAGGTTTAAGTACGTTTTATTTTCTATTTTTTGATAGTATCAGATTTCGTAACGATTGAACTATCTGCCCCCGTTACTGCACCCATGTTATGTTGTCCATCACGAACATCCGTTGAAAAAAAGCCTCCTACAAACGCCACCACCATCAATCCCAAAACAATGGCAATAATTAAAAGCAATAAATTACCTGGATTGGTTTTTTTTTGGTTCTGAATATCAGTCCGCATTTCTTTATCAACTCTGTCCATTTCTTTATTATAGTTAAATTTGTATAGTTATGATTATTCAAAACTCTATGCCAATCAAGGCAATTTAGGATATGAGAAACAACCTCCACACTTTGAGGAATTGGGGAATTTCGAGCATAAAAAAGAGAAACAACATAAAGTCATTTCTCTAATATTTCAAACCAAAGATGATTAACTCAACCCTTTTTAGAAACAAATTTATTATCCTTCAAATAAAAGCGATAAGGCAAATCTGCACCTTGAGTAATACCGATACGAGTAGTTATAACTATTTCATTATCAAGTATTTGTTCAACAGGAGTAATGATTTTTAAATCAGAATCCATAATATGCCAATCGTTCATACCTTTGTGAATGCCCAAGGCTTGCACTAATTTTCCTGGTCCTGAACAAAGGTTTTTTAGCACATCCGTTTTTCGTCTTGTTTCCATCAACTCAATGCCAAGAATTGGCTCTAAAGCTCTGATTAATACCGCTTCACCAATATCTTTTTTGTTTGTGGAAATATTTACACAAAAGTGCATTCCGTAAATTTGATAGACATAAATTGTCCCCGCTTCGCCAAACATGGGGGCATTCCGTACACTCTTTCTTCGGTAGGCATGACAGGCAGGGTCATCCTGCAAATAGGCTTCGGTTTCCACAATTATTCCAGCCATAATCCCCTCTGAACTCTCATGTACGAGGGTATAACCCAAAAGATTTTTGGCAATGGAAAGGGTGTCTAAATTGAAGAGATTTTTCATTCTTGCAAATTATTTTAATCCAACATTACATAAGCCCGAACAGGAAAGGTTCCCATACCTTTCACTTTGGGCGGAGTGGCACAAAATTTCATCGCAACATTTTCGGGAATGGTTCGCATATTACAAAGATGTTCCACAATCAAAATTTCATTTCTCAGTAAAATAGTATGCACGGGGCGAGAATTCCCCGATACATCATCAATATTATGAGAATCAATGCCCACCAATTTCACTCCTTGCGAAACCAAATATTCAGCCGCATCTGCCGTGAGGAATGGGTTGTTTGAATAATAGGCATCCGTCTTCCAATTCTCATCCCAATCAGTATTCACCAAGACGGCTTTATCTTTCAATTCTAAACCTTCAAAGTACGATTTATCAATGCTAAGTATCTGATGATAAGGTACTCTTATCAAAACTACCTCTATCATGGCGGTTTGTTCAACTAAGATTTCAGACAAATCTTTACCATCTTCGTAACGGTGAAAGGGCGTGTCTAAATATGTACCAGTGTTGGCAACCATTTCTATTTTCCCAATCTGAAAAGACGTCCCTTCCTCGTACCATTGTTTGGATTCTTCACGAGTCCAAAAATCGCAAATAATGGGTGCGGGCAAACCTTTGTACGTAACAACCCCTTCTTCGATAACATGGCTTAAATCTATAAATTTCATACTTTTTTGTTTTTAATAATGGAAAACACCGCAATAAAAACCCAAACCACATTCACGAATGCTGAAGGGTAGGCTTTATGATGTAACGTATTGACAATGAAGCAAATACCGCCTACAAGATTAGCCAATTGATAGCCCAAAGAATTTGATTTGATTTTGTCGAGAGAGTTTAGTCCAAAAGCTCCTACAATAAGAATTGAGCCAATCCAGCCCGTAATTTCAATTAATAGTTCATTCATGATGCAAATGTAAATAAACTTCGTGTAGTTATAGTAATAAAAAAACCTCCTCACCAAAACGAGTTTAGTGAGGAGGTTTTCTATATAATCACGGACTGGCAGTCGAAACGCCCGAACCGCCGTGCTACATTTTAATAACGATACAAATCAGATTTGAATGGACCATCAACTGATACTCCGATGTATTCTGCTTGGTCGGTTTCCAAGGTCTCCAACGTAACGCCAATGTGAGCCAAGTGTAATCTTGCTACTTTCTCGTCCAAATGTTTTGGAAGGATATACAATTGCTTCTCGTATTTGTCAGTATTACACCATAATTCCAATTGAGCCAACGTTTGGTTTGTGAATGAAGCAGACATCACGAAAGAAGGGTGTCCCATCGCACAACCCAAATTCACCAAACGACCTTCCGCCAAAACTATAATATCCTTACCATCAACATTATACATATCAACTTGTGGCTTGATTTGCTCTTTTGTTGAACCATACGTTTCGTTCAACCAAGCCATATCAATTTCATTATCAAAGTGTCCGATATTACAAACAACTGCCTTATCTTTCATTAAACGGAAATGTCTCTCACGAATGATTTTCAAGTTACCAGTTGCCGTTACAAAAATGTTTGCACGAGTAGCGGCTTCGTCCATTGGCACCACCTCATAACCGTCCATTGCTGCTTGTAAGGCACAAATTGGGTCAATTTCAGTTACCAAAACACGACATCCTGCCCCACGCAAAGACTCTGCCGAACCTTTTCCCACATCACCATATCCTGCCACAACCGCAACCTTACCCGCCAACATCAAGTCAGTAGCACGACGGATTGAATCCACCAATGATTCTTTACAACCGTATTTATTATCAAATTTCGATTTTGTTACTGAATCGTTTACGTTGATAGCGGGAAGGTATAAAGTTCCGTTTTTCAAACGCTCATACAAACGGTGAACGCCCGTAGTAGTTTCCTCAGAAAGCCCTTTAATACCTGCAATTAATTCTGGATAATTATCAAAAACCATGTTGGTCAAATCACCACCATCATCCAAAATCATGTTCAATTGCTGACGGTCTTCCCCGAAGAACAAAGTCTGCTCAATACACCAGTTAAATTCTTCTTCGTTCATGCCTTTCCAAGCGTACACAGGAATACCCGCTGCGGCGATTGCGGCGGCGGCGTGGTCTTGCGTAGAGAAAATATTACATGAAGACCAAGTTACGTCCGCACCCAAAGCTGTTAAAGTTTCGATTAAAACGGCAGTCTGGATAGTCATGTGCAAACATCCTGCGATTCTTGCTCCTTTCAAAGGTTGAGCGACACCGTATTCAGCACGAAGAGCCATCAAACCTGGCATTTCAGCTTCTGCTAAACGAATTTCTTTGCGACCCCACTCGGCAAGAGCGATGTCCTTTACTTTGTACGGAACGTACTGTTGTGTTTCAGTTGACATTTTTTATTTAGTTAAGACCTGAATGCTTTTCTTAGAATAACACAAAATTAATACCTTAATTTAGGATTTAATAAATTTGGAAACAAACTTTTCGCTTTAACTTAATAAAAGAGCATAATTGGTTATTTTATCTTTAATTATTTATAATTTAGGTAATTTATCTATCATTTTGAGATAATATAGATGATTAAAGATTCTAAAAATCTTTGAATATTTTAGATTTAAACTTTGAATTCAGATTTCCATCTTAAGATAATCTAACCAATAATTATTCAAAAAATCTTTTTAGTTTAAGGGTAAATTAGTTTTCAATTGTCATCATCTAAAAATAATAGCTGTATGAAAAAGCAAATCATTACAACCATATTATTAGCAATATTAAGCCAAACAACTTTGGCACAAACGTCACAGATGGATTCTATCTTCACCAGTGACGGAATAATTTTGGCAAATGTCAAGAAAATAGCTCCCGATGCTATTGAGTATAGTTTTCCAAATGAGGAAATTGTTACTGCCATTTATAAAAATACAGTCAGGAAAATCCGTTTCAAATCGGGGCGAGTTCAGATATTTACAGAAGCCATTGCCTTGAACGCTGTGAATAGTGCTTATGATTTTGAGAGTGTAAATTTAACCCGATTAGAAAGCGAGACTAAGGGTATGATAAAAATTGATGAGGTGTCTTCAAAGGCAGTTGGCACAACGGTATTTTCAAACATTACCACGGTGAAGGAAAGGGCTTTTCGTAAATTGAAAATACAAGCGGCTATGTTGGGAGGAAATTTGTTATATATGCTCGACCAATCTACGGTTGGCAATCAAGTAGGTGGTCAATATCAATCTGGAAAATCAACGGAGACCATTTTAACGGGATTGGTTTACACTGATAAATTACCTAAAATGGAAGATTTCAAAGCACTTATTAAGGATAAAAGATCATTCCCAATCTTTCAAGCCATCTATCTTGGGAGGAATAGCACCGACATTGAAGAGGGAAGTCTATTGGAAAAAAACTTGATTATTGAAAACCTTTATGAAGAAAACCGATTCATTTATATTAATGCCAAAGGGTTCGAGAGTGTGCTACTTAGGGTAGTTTGTTTTGATGAAAATCGGATAACTTTAGCATGGAAAGATTCTGACAGAAATCGGATTTATAATTTATTTCTTAAGCCCTAAATAAAAAGCCCTCGAAAATCTCCGAAGGCTCTTACTTTGAGTATTATTCTGTTACAATCTTATTTAACTACAAAGCCACCCGTTCCAATTTTGAAACCTTCGGCATATAACTCTACGGTATAATTCCCTTCACGGTATGCTGTGCCACCACGATTATAAACCATTTCGATATACAGATTTTCATTGTCATAATTCAAATCTCCACGGGTGGTATATGCCAATTCCTGACCGTTGAAAGTAAAGTTCCCTGAACCCGTTGCGGCATCAAAAATCGTTGAGCCGTCTGGGTCAAGCACTCTGATAAATACCGTTTTGCGTTCTTTTTCGGTTAAATCATTTTTAGCTAATTGGAAAACAACTTTGATTTTTGACAACTTCTTAGCTTTATATTTTTTCTCTTCCGATTCTTTTCCTTTTTCATTGATACCGATAACCTTCACAAATTCAGTTCTGAGAGCAGCGGCTTTGGCTACTTTTTCAGAAAGCACTTTATTTTTCGCTGACTCTTCCTCTACTCTTCGGGCAGCCTCTGCTTTGGTTTCTTCGGCATTTTTGGTAATACCTTCCTTTTCACTTCTCAAGGTTGTTGTCTCAGATTTGAGCGACTGATTTTCATTAGCTAACACGCCATTCTCTTCACGAAGTTTTACCAATTCGGTTTCTTTGGAAGCTAACAATGCTTCGTAGTTTTTGATTTTCCCTTCGTACTTTGAACTAATATTTGCCACCTGCGAAGCGGATTTAGACTGGATGTCTTTCTTATCTTGTTCCAGTTCAACTTTGGCTTTTTGGAGTTCAGTAACATCGCCACCAAGTTTCTGAACCTCCGCAATTTGTAAATCTAATTCTTTGGAAATGGAATCCAATTTTGTACGAGTTTGAGCCAATTCCATCACCTTGGTCGAAATAACTTCTTGTTGATTCGCAACGGTATCTTTCGACTGAAAAAGCATATAGCCAAGTCCACACGCCAAGAGTGTCATCACGATTAAACCCGCTTTAAGGGCATTATTATTACCTGATTTCTGATTGTTGGGTTGTGATAAATTATCCATAATTATTTAAAATAAACTGTGATTTGGTTTTAAGATATAATTGATATTCACGCTTTTAAACGTAGAATAATCCAAATATAATACACGAATCAGGATATTTTTCAGATGATTGAGTAAGTGGTAAAGAAAATGAGTAAACGGTCTTGTTCATATATCAGTTAAAAAGAGTTCAATTTTAAAAACAAAGTTCAATTCATACCAGTATTTTCACTAATATATTATTTATTAATAACTGTTTACTGTTCTAAAAATGGCAAAACACTTTCCAAACTCATTCCTCTTGACCCTTTCACCAGTATGTGCATATCCATTTGCGGATAATCCTGCAACCAAGTATGTAAACCGAACTTATCGGGGAAATACAGAACTTTCATTATGGGTATTTCTTTAACAGCATTTTCCATTAATTTTCCTACTAAAAGTATTTTATCAAAATTGCACTCTGCCAATAATTTACCTAAAACTTGATGCTCTAATTCTGCTTCATCTCCCAATTCAAACATATCACCCAAAATCACCATTTTCTTAGCTGCTTTCATGTCATTGAAGTAAGTAATAGCCGCTGACATAGAAGAGGGATTGGCGTTATAAGCATCCATTAAGACCATATTTGAGCCTTTTTGAATAAACTGAGAACGATTATTATTGGGGACATACTCGGCAACTGCTTGACAAGCCATTTGTAACTCAACCCCAAAATATTGCCCAATTCTGATGGCGGCTACCATATTCTCAAAATTGTATTCTCCCGTGAGGTGTGAGGTGTAATATCCGCCATCTCGCTCAATAAATTTTACGAAAGGACTGTCTTCAACCATCGTTACAACGGTCGGAAATCTGCGATTTATATCGGTGGTATAAGTGATGATTTCCTTAAAACCTTTGCGTTCCATTGCCATTTCGTAAGTGGGCGAGGAAGCAATATTTACAAAAATAGTTTGATGATTTTTTGCCAACCAATCAAATAATTCGCCCTTCCCTTTTCGTACTCCCTCCATACCCCCAAAACCCTCTAAATGTGCTTTTCCGATGTTGGTTATGAAGCCGTGCGTAGGTTCGCAAATCTCGACTAATTCCTTGATATCACCTTGTTTATTTGCCCCCATTTCGATGATAGCAATTTCAACATCGTTTTGAATTGCTAAAATGGTGAGAGGTACTCCGATATGATTATTGAGGTTTCCTTGGGTGCAATATGTTTTATATTTTGTCGATAAAACACTGTTAATTAGTTCTTTGGTAGTAGTCTTTCCGTTTGAACCCGTTAATGCAACAAAAGGCATTCGTAATTGTTTACGGTGATAATTCGCCAAACTTTGCAGGGCTTTTAAACCATCTTCAACCAAAAGAATTCTATCATTTGTTACGACATTGGGGTCATCCACCACGGCATATCTTGCCCCATTTTCAAGGGCTTGTTCGGCAAAAGTATTAGCATCAAAATGGGGACCTTTCAGAGCAAAAAACATTGAATCGGAAGGGATTTTACGAGTATCAGTGGACACACCCGAACATTCTCCGTATTTTTGGTATAAATCAATAAGCGAAATCATCATTTTATTCGTTTAAATTATAATTGGTTGTAAAGATAGTTGCCAATTTGAAAATTTGTTAATCGGGCGGCGAACCGCTTGAAAATTTAAAGAGGGGTTTTGCCCAAAATCTAAATATGATTAAGAAACTTTTACCCATACTTTTAATACAAAATACAGATTTGATAACTTTTAAAAAGTTGCCGAATCTACTTATTCATAAATTAAAATACATCCTATTACTCCTAATTTCTTGGCAATCTTTCACCCAAGATTTCACTTTTAGATACGACAATTCTATCAGAATCATCCAAAACGGTCAGGCACTTCCAAATGCCTTTGCGGGTGGTTTGAATGCCCCACAATTTTCAACTTGCAAATTGGATAATGATGGTGTAGAAGACTTGGTTGTTTTTGATAGAACGGCTCAAAAAATTGCTACTTTTTTGGCTAAACAAGATAATTCAGGTAAGTATTTTTGGCAATATGCCCCTCAATATGAAGCTGCATTTCCAAAAATAAGTAATTGGATTTTATTAATAGACTATAACCGTGATGGCAAGAAAGATATTTTCACCTATACACCCAGTGGAATCAAAGTTTATAACAATATTTCTACCGATAAATTAGCTTTTCAGTTAGTAGCCGACCCTGTATATTCTACGGGATATTCTGGAAAAATAAACCTTTACGTTTCCGCAACTGACATCCCCGCCATCGTGGATATTGACAATGACGGCGACTACGATATTATTACTTTTGACTCTTCAGGCAACTTTGCATTTTATCATAAAAATTTTAGTGTTGAGAATTATAAAAACGCTAACATCTTGGAATTTAGACGGGTAGGTGATTGTTGGGGCGGTTTCTACAAAGAACATTTTGATGACATAGTCTTCAATCAAGATTGCGGACAAAACCCCGTTCCTTTGGATGACCCATTCAAAACCCAAAAGTCTTCAAAGGTTTTGCACTCGGGTAATTCAATACTTTTATTAGACCTAAATGGCGATGGATTAAAAGATATTTTATACGGACATATTACCAAGAATAAAGTGGCTTCCATCATGAACGTTGGTACGTTAAATCAAGCGAAATTCAATGCCGCAGATTATAACTTTCCCAATAAATATCCCGTGAATTTTCCTGTATTTCCTGCCATTTTTTATGAAGATTTAGACTTCGATGGAGTGAAAGATTTAGTGGCTTCCCCCAATGGTTATGATAACGCTCAACAAACCGTAGATTATCAAAAATCAGCTTGGTTTTATCAAAACAAAGGTCAAAATGATAAACCAGATTTCACCTTTGTACAAACCAATTTCTTACAAAATACGATGGTGGATTTAGGAGAAAATACCGCCCCAGTTTTTGCCGATATTGATGGCGATGGCGATCAGGATTTGCTCATTGGCAATGCGGGTATTCGGGGAGATGCTGGCTATCGTGCGAGTATATATCTCTTTGAAAATAAAGGTAATAGCACTTTTGAATTAGTAAATTCTGATTATTTAGATCTTGCCAAAAACCAGCAATTATTCGAGATAAAACCTTTTGTTTCTGACCTCAATAGTGATGGTGTTGATGATTTTGGTTTTATTTCAAACTCATTCACAGGGGCAAACATTCGCTATTTTCCAAACCGTGCCGCAAAGGGTAAAGCATTTGATTTGAAATTATCCGAAGTGACAGTTTTACCCGAAATAAAATACCTTGCAAACGGTGATTTTCCACTGTTTTTTGACCTTAATAAAGATGGTTTAAAAGACCTTTTATTAGGTAAAAGTAGCGGCAGATTAGAATTTCATAAAAATACAGGAGCAAAAGAAAAGCCCATTTATACCCTTGAGAATGAGGAACTTGGCGGAATTATTTCAGATTATACCATCGGTGGAATCTCACTAATAGCGGCAGATTTGAATGGCGATGGAAAAGAAGAATTGATTACGGGAGGAAGAGATGGATATTTGCGAATTTATAAAAATCTAATTGACCAAAATCAAGCCAAATTTGTAGCGGATAGTTCATTAGTTTTTGATGAATTTATGGGTAAAAATAGCAAATTCCAAATCGGTGGAGGATTAGCGGTGGCAGTGGCAAATTTGGATAATGATTTTGTGCCTGACATTCTTGTCGGTACAAATACGGGCGGTTTGAGGGTTTTGAAAAATACTTCAAAATTTATCATTACTGCCAATGAAGAACCGATAAATTCATTGGTTTATCCCAATCCCACGAGTAGATACGTGTATATAAAAAATACTTATATTGCTGATTATGAAATAGTTAATTTATTAGGATTATCCATTCAAACACAAAAAAGTCAGAAACCTAATCAAGAAACGATTTTTGATTTAGGATTACAAAATGATGGAATTTATTTTTTAAGAATTACATCGGAAGGGAAAGAAACGCAGGTTAAAAAGATTATTTTGAAGAAATAGTTTTCTCGTTATTCGATTTGCGATGTTCAATGCGACCGTTGCTTCGGTTCGGTTTTACATATACCCTAAACCGAACAGGTAACATCGGGAATCGAATAACGAAAATCGCTTTGAAAACAGGTTCAAATTTACGAACTTTGTTTACAGACATTTATATTCAAGATTTGTTTCCTTACTCAAATTGCGAAAATCCTTACCATGGCAAAGAATATCCCTAAGAACCCTGATCGACCAAAAGAACGAAAACCACAAAAACAGCTTTCGTTTAATTTCAATATCAAGACGTTTAGCCAAAGTGAACAGTTCAAATTCGTGGTTGGAATTCTGTTTATGCTGATAGCATTTTTCATGCTTTTCGCTTTCTTTTCGCATTTTTTTACGGGCGATGCTGACCAAAGTGAAGTGGATTCATTGGCTTCGATTTCCAACAAAGGCAAGAAAATTCCCGTAAACCCTTTTGGTCTTTACGGAGCAAAATTATCTCATTTTCTCATTTTTGAACTCTTTGGTTGGTCGGCATTTCTGTTGATTCCAGTCCTGTTTGTGGCGGGCTATAAATTGACCTTCAAACGGGAATTATTAGCCCTTGAAAGTCTTACGTGGCAAGTGCTTTTCTATCTTTTCTGGTTCAGTTGCTTCTTTGGTTTTTTCGTGTATATACTTGATGCACAAGCCACTATGAGTAATGTGTGCGGGGGAATTGGCTATTTTATCAACGGTTCTTTATATAATGTAATTGGTTGGGCTTCCATTTTGGTTATCATGTTTGTCTTGATAGTTTTCATCGTTTATTACTACGGAATTGACTCCGTGAGCAAACTTTCGGATAAATTAAATGCCAATCCGAACACTATACTTGAAGACGATGAGGAAGAAGATTTAGTGGAAACCGACAAAGAAATTGCTAATACCAAGAATATTCAAAGAGTTAGAGAAGATTTGAAAGCAGTTCCCGAAGACGATTTGGAAGATTTGGCAATCCTACATTTTGACAATCATGACGAAGAAAGTATTCGCCCATATTTACCTCCTGTCATCACTCCTTCTACGAATAAACCACCCAAAGGTGAAGTTTCGTTAGTGATTGAAAATGCTTCTGATTTGCCCGAACGTATTGACGAAGAGGAAGATGAACCCATTATTTTAGATGAGAAAGATTCGGCAAATGAGGAGTTATTAAAGAAATTTGGATTGTATGACCCAACCTTAGATTTACCCCATTATAAATTTCCAACCGTAGATTTGATGAAGGAATACGACACGGGAAAACCAAACGTTTCGCAAGAAGAATTGAAAGCCAATTCGGATAAAATTGTGGAGACTTTGGGGAATTATGGCATCGGGATTGCTTCCATAAAAGCCACCATTGGACCCACGGTTACACTTTATGAAATCATTCCCGATGCGGGGGTTAGAATCTCAAAAATCAAGAACTTAGAAGATGATATTGCTCTGTCGTTGGCAGCTTTGGGGATTCGTATTATTGCCCCAATCCCTGGAAAAGGCACAATTGGTATTGAAGTACCGAATAAAAATCGTGAAATGGTGCCTGTTAGAATGGTAATTGGTTCAGAGAAATTCCAGAAATCAACCGCAGATTTACCCATTGTTTTGGGCAAAACCATTAGCAACGAAATCTTTATGACCGACCTCGCCAAAATGCCTCACTTATTGATGGCGGGGGCAACGGGACAAGGTAAATCGGTGGGTTTGAACATGATTTTGACTTCGCTATTGTACAAAAAACACCCCTCGCAATTGAAGTTTGTTTTGGTGGACCCCAAAAAGGTGGAACTAACGCTTTTCAACCATATCGAAAGACACTTTTTAGCAACCCTTCCAAACACTGCCGAAGCCATTATTACTGATACAAAAAAAGTGGTACATACGCTTAATTCATTGTGTATTGAAATGGATAATCGGTATAATTTATTGAAAGATGCGGGTTGCAGAAATATAAAAGAATACAACGTTAAATTTGTAAATCGTAGGTTGAATCCCGATAAAGGGCATTTTTTCATGCCGTATATTGTGTTGGTTATTGACGAACTAGCGGATTTGATGATGACCGCTGGTAAGGAAGTTGAACAGCCGATTGCTCGTTTGGCACAGTTGGCTCGTGCCATTGGTATTCACTTAGTAATCGCCACACAACGTCCATCGGTGAACGTTATTACGGGTACAATTAAGGCGAATTTCCCTGCCCGTTTATCCTTTAAAGTTACCTCAAAAATTGACTCTCGGACGATTTTGGACACGGGTGGAGCGGAGCAATTAGTCGGTATGGGTGATATGTTGCTCTCGACAGGTTCAGAAATTATCCGTCTGCAATGTGCTTTTGTCGATACGCCCGAAGTAGAAGACGTTTGTAATTTTATTGGTAATCAACAAGGCTATGATTCTGCCTATATGTTGCCCGAATTTGAAGGCGATGGTGAAGGCGGAAACGAAAAATCAGACTTCGACCCCAGTAATAGAGACCCATTTTTTGACGATGCCGCTCGACTAATCGTAACTCATCAACAAGGCTCTACTTCGCTGATACAGAGACGATTAAAGTTAGGATACAACCGTGCAGGAAGACTAATTGACCAATTGGAAGCCGCAGGAATCGTGGGCGTTTTTGAAGGCTCAAAAGCCCGTGAAGTATTAATAAAAGATGCGGAGGCTTTGGAAAGGCATTTGAAGGAGCTTCAATAACTCAAAACCTTTCCCGCCTGAAAAACTAAATTCCCAAAAACATTCAAGACTTTAATTTGAGCATTTATATTTAACGTAACCACATTACCCGCAATGATTTTGACCGTATCGGTAACACTTGGTAATCTGTTCCCACAGTTCCAAACCGTTAAATCATTCCATAAGCCTGTTTTTGTACTCAGAAATGTAGCATTTGTAGCGGGGCAAACTGTGGGAGCAATTACCGTAAAATTGGTATCAGAAATATCATAAAATTCTGCCGTTGTGCTGTTAGCGCTGACAATTTTTATTCTGGCGGTAGTGTTCAGCGTTGTTCCACTTGGAATAGTTACGGTCTCAGAACCATCATTGGGTGTGTTACCAACTAAGGTTGTGAAGGAAGTGCCACCATTGGAAGAAATTAAAATATCAATATTTGGGCTTAGAAGATTGGTATTGTTTACCGACCACATGATGGTTTTGCTACTCCCCGCCTCCCAACTGACATTGGTGTTGGGGGAGGTTATTAAAAATGGACCTTTCAAACTATCTACTGTTATCAAAATAGCATCCGAAACCGTTCCACCGCCCGTGATTTTATTATCTCTTGCCGTAAATGTAAATTTCATGGTTCGTTGAGCAATTGATAAATCTTCGCCTTCATTATCCGCTGGATTATTGGCATTATTCAAAATAAAACTCAAAGCTGGAAAACTACGAATGGGCGTTGTAGTGGACTGTTTTGAGCGAAAAAGTGGTGCAGTTCTACTCTTAACGGCTGAATATCCGCCTACACCATTGGTTTGTCCCAAAGCTCCTGCATCGTTATAAATTCCTGCATCGTTTTCGTCCCAAGTATAGGTCAAAGGGTCGTTATTGGTATCTGTGGCGGTTCCTTTCAAGAGAAATGGCGTATTGGCAGGAATCGTATAATCTGTTCCTGCATTCACAATTGGCACAGCATTCGTTAAAGTAATGGTGGTTCCACAGGTTAATTGTGATGAAATTCCCGACAAAATAGTTTCTAAACTACTGATATGAAAATAGTTATCCGCATTTCCCGTTAAGTTTTGATCGGAAGAACATAGCCCTTTGTACGACATAATGGTTGTGCCGCTGCCAGGCTCAAATTGATTCCCTAATTGACCAGTACAATTACCTCCTTGCCCGTTAAAGGTATGATTTGCTCCAAATTGATGCCCAATTTCGTGAATTAAAATCCCACCCACCAATCCGTTAATAGCAGTATTTGTATTACTTGCTGCGTATTGAGTCCACATTTGACCCTTATAAAAATTATCACAAACAACATCTAAAGTTGCCACGCCACTGGCAGATACGCCTCCGCCAGTTGTTCCGTTTACGTGCAACGTAAATCCAAAATCATAAGTAGAATAGGGCAATTTTCCATCCGTATCAAAACCCCTAAATGCTGTTCCAGATTGATTAGAACTTGCATTGTCCGTGGGTGAATAAGGGTCGGTAGTGGAATCCGTAAAAATTATGTTGGTATTATTGACCAAGGCAAATTGAACCGATAACTCCTTGATATACATGGTATTGATAATTGTCAAGAAACTATTTATTCTACTTAATGCTTGGCTTTGTCCGCCATTAGCAACCGTAAATTCTCCCGTTGTGGCAATAGCAACTCTGAATGTTCTTAGTACATTTCCAGAACTGATACTGGCAATAGGGAGAATTATATTATTCCTAAATTTACGTTTTTCCAAGGTATCAATTCCACATTCCCAACCGTTTTGCGTTTCGTTGAAAGGCGTTATTTGGTAAAGATTTTTAGCTAAATCTTTGGGTTCGATAATATCAAAACTTCCTTGCTGAACATAAGCCCCCGAAAAGCCCAAAGGTGATAAGTCAAACCTGACCGAAAGTGATTTGTCTTTCACACAAGTACCCGAAAAGGTTTGAATTTCGGGGTGTTCGATACTCAATTCTGCCATGAAATTTGAAGTTTCTTCCACTTCAAAAGACTTTATTACCCCGCTTGGCGTTGGTAAATCAAGCAATATTTTTGTATTAATATTTGCCTTATTTTGATTGGACTTTACCAAAATAATATTTGATTTAATCGTCTGATAATCAAACAATAAAGTTCTTGGATTGGGACTTTGAGCATGGATAAATAAAGGAAAAATAATAAACAAAAGTAAAAAGAGATGTTTCATTTGTTAAATTGGTAAGGATAATATTCTCAAATAACCATTAAGAATTATAAAAGTTTGCGTTTTTTTGTACCTGTGAAATTTTTAACCAAGTAGGCAGGATAGGAATGATAAGTTTTGATGGTATTTTCTATATGTATTAATTTAATGAAACCATTATTCTTAAAACCTTTCTTTCCTACCACACCATTCCCATATGGTTAAAACTCACTTTATTTAGTAATCCTCAATATTGAAAACAACACAATTCAAATGCCAAAATTAAAATTAGCCATTTTGATGCTTTTTGCCATCACCCAAGCAAATGCCCAATACACTCGTCAAGATACACTTAGAGGTACGCTTTCGCCTATACGTTCATGTTATGACGTTACTTTTTATGACCTTAAATTAAAAGTAATTCCCTTTTCTCAAAGTATCGAAGGCTCAAATACTATTCATTACCGAGCCACTACTGACTTCAAAAAAATGCAAGTCGATTTATTTGCCAATATGCAGATAACGAGCATTTTACAGCATGATAAACCCGTAAAATTTATCCGTGAAGGTAATGCTACTTTTATTAATTTTACTGAATCGCAGAAAAAAGGTAAGATTTATTCCATCAAAATTAACTATCAAGGCAAACCCCAAATTGCCAGAAATCCACCTTGGGATGGCGGTTTTACTTGGAAAAAAGATTCTAACGGCAAAGACTGGATTGTGGTCTCTTGCGAAGGCACGGGAGCAAGTTTATGGTTTCCAAACAAAGACCATCTTTCAGATGAACCCGATTCAGTAAGATTCAGTTGTGCTGTGCCGAAGGGATCAATATTTGTTTCTAATGGAAATTTACGAAGTACAAAAGACCTAAAATCAAATACTCAAACTACTGATAATAGAGCACTTGAAGGGGTAAAAGAAATGCCTTATACCGAATATGAATGGTTTACGAGTTATCCCATCAATAATTATAACATTACCCTCAATATTGCAGATTACGGTAATTTCAAGGAAGTTTATACCGCCCAAGATGGCACAAATTTAGAGTTGGATTATTATGTTTTGAAAGCAAATCTTGAAAAAGCTAAAAATCAATTCAAGCAAGTGAAGCCGATGTTGGCTTGCTATGAAAAATATTTTGGCAAATACCCCTTTCCAAAAGACGGCTATGCCTTAGTCGAAACGCCTTATTGGGGCATGGAACACCAGTCGGCGGTGGCGTATGGCAATAATTACAAAAACAATAATTATGGCTTTGATTTTATCATTATTCACGAATCTGGACATGAATACTTTGGTAATTCATTAAGCTGCAACGACCAAGCTGAAATGTGGATTCACGAATCTTTCACGACTTATATGGAAGCCTTGTACGTGGAATGTACGCAGAATTACGAGAAATCTATTCAATATTTGGAAAAACAAAAAGGTAATATTCGGAATAAAAGCCCCATGATTGGCATTTTCAATGTCAATTACAATCATCCAGACTCAGATATTTATTATAAAGGAACGTGGATGTTGCACACCCTCCGCAACGTAGTAAATGATGATAAAATCTGGTTTGAAACTTTGAAGAGCTTAGCAACAAAATTTAAAATCAGTAACATAACCACGGAACAAATTATCAATTATTTCAATCAAAATACGAGTAAAAACCTTACACCAATTTTTTATATGTATCTCAGATCCAACCATATACCAACTTTACAGTATCAAGTGGCAACAGAAGGAAATAACACAGAATTACGTTATCGTTGGAAAGATGCGGAAGATAACATGCCCATTAAAGCGGGTTTTGGTTCACCAAATTATCAAGTAATTACGCCCACTAAAGATTGGCAAAATATATCATTTCCAAAAGTTGAAGGCAAGGAATTTAAGATTGCTACTGAACTATTTTATATCAAAACGGAGAAGATTTAGTTTTCATTTCCAATATGAAAGCGGTAATTTTACATAAATAAAACAAAATTAAAATATGAAATTTGGTGTAGTAGTATTTCCTGGTTCAAATTGTGATGACGATACTGTCGGGATTTTTCAGTCGATGGGACAAGAAGCCGTGAAATTGTGGCATAAAGATACGGACTTGCAAGCTTGTAATTTTATCATTATTCCAGGTGGTTTTTCGTATGGTGATTATCTTCGTTCGGGAGCAATTGCCCGTTTTTCGCCCATCATGGAAAGTGTGATTGAACACGCAAATAATGGTGGATATTTATTAGGAATTTGCAATGGGTTCCAAGTATTGGTAGAGGCTGGTTTATTACCTGGAATTTTGTTGAGAAACGACCATCAAAAATTCAATTCTAAGAACATTTATTTACGCTCACAAACTTCTAATTCATTACTAACCAATGGTTTAGATGCCAATAAAGCCTATAAAATTCCGATTGCTCATGCCGAGGGTAGATATTTTACGGATGCTAAAACCTTACAAGAATTGAACGAAAATAGTCAAATATTATTCCGTTATTGTGATGATGATGGAAATATTACCGAGGCATCAAACCCGAATGGAAGTCTTGAAAATATTGCTGGAATTTGTAATAAAAACCGTAATATTTTTGGGATGATGCCGCACCCCGAACGTGCTGCCGACCCCGCTTTGAATAATACGGACGGTTTGGAGATTTTACAGCAAATTATTTCGGAAGTTTTGGTGTAAGCTGAGAAGTAGTTATGAGTTATTAAATATGAATTATCAGTTTAAGTAGCTGATTAATAATTTATTAGCGAATTTTAAATTTGATTAATTTTCAGTTCTTACTCAAATCAATAATACCGAATAGAGCCTTGCAATTTTTTAATTGTAAGGCTTTTTCTATGTATTGGAGTAGCAATTAAAGAAAATCTACTTTTATAATAAAAGCATCCTCATCTTCTAAAAAGTACAAAAAATGTCCGAAATTTCACGTCGTAACTTCTTATACCAAGCGGGTCTTTTGACCTCCGCATCACTTTTGCCTTGGGATAGTTTTGCCAAAGTTCCTAATCTCAAATTAGCCTATTCTGCCATCACTTGGGGTGGTAAAGATTTGGATGCTATGAAAGATATTGCCTCATTGGGCTTCAAGGGGGTACAATTACGAGCAAATACCTACGATACCTACAAAACCAAAGTGCAGGAATTGAAGGAACAAATTATGGCAAGCGGTTTGGCTTTACCCATGTTTTCGAGTGGTAATGTGGAGATTGACCCCGCCAAAGAAGCCAGCAATATTGACTATCACGTTGCCCACGCCAGTTTTGTGAAAGCCTTGGGTGGAACGCACATTCAATTGACCAATTCACTCCGTCAGAAAGACAAATTACCCACTACCGAAGAACTGAAAAGATTAGCTTTTGTGATGAATGAAATCGGAAAACAAACCGCTGATTTAGGTATTCAAACAACGTATCATAATCACATGAATCAGTTTGGTGAAACCCCCGAAGAAGTGGATGTAATTGTGCAAGCGATGAATCCGAAATACCTTAAATTGTTGTTGGATGTTGCCCATTATCATCAAGGCGGAGGAGATTCTGCCAAGGCGGTTTTGCAATATAAAGACATTATTGAAGCATTACACCTCAAAGACGTGCAAAGCCCTTTGCCCGATAAACCCAACGACCCGAAAGCCTATAAATTTGTGGAGTTAGGACAGGGAAATGTGAATTTAAAAGGTGTTTTCGTGAATTTAGCCAAGATTAATTTCAAGAAATGGGGAATCGTAGAATTGGATGGCGTACCCGACAAAACTCGCACACCCAAGCAATGCGGGGAAATTAGTAAGGCTTTTCTGAAAGATACAATTGGATTTAAGATTTGAGAGAATAATTGAAATCATTTATTACCATCAGATTTTACAACACTAAAATTGATAGCAAGGTAAAGTAAAGCCCAAATAAGTCAAAAAATTATTGTTTAACCATTGAGAGTCTTCATTAAACTGTGTCAAATCAAATTTCCAGTTTTGGATTTGAATTCTATTTCCAAAAATAATCAGTAATTTTCGCACTCGCAAAGTTCAATTATAGTGTTTCGTAAGAATAATTACCCAAGATTGCTTCATTAAGCACATGGTCAATTGTATTCCATACTTGTTCTTTTGTTTGCAATTGTTCACTTTGTGAAATTTCAATCATTCTTTCACAAACTTGTTCAATAGTA
>JBBRMR010000049.1:0-38804 GCA_038230735.1 Cytophagales bacterium | reverse complement strand
ATTTTGGATAGTTTTTGATAGATAATGATTTTAAACTTCGGAGGAGTTTGTTAGTCATTGATAGTCGATTATATTTTTAACCAATCCTAATAATGAAATATATTTTTCCCCTTTTCTTAGTAATATTTTTTATTCAAACCAGTTTTTCCCAAAATAAAAATTGGTCAATTCATTTCCAACAAACGGTAATTCCACAGCACAAACCAAAGATTAATGCTCCGTACAGTGGTGAATTTAGCCTTTCGGACTCTTCGGAAACCCAAACTTCCTTAACAACTACTATCTATCTCGGCAGAAGATTATGGAAAGGGGCAGCCGTGTTTTACAATCCAGAATTAGCGGGTGGAAGTGGACTCTCACAGGCAAGGGGAATCGCAGGTTTTACGAATGGGGAATGTTTTAGAATCGGTAATCCTACTCCTACTATTTATACTGCAAGGTTATTTTTCCGACAAGATTTTGCTCTTTTTGGAAATAGAGATAAGGAAAATGCAAAAAAAGAGAAGGTAGTTGAAGGAGAAACTCATGCACATCCTGTTGAAAATCAGGAAGATGCAGCT
The DNA here is from genome assembly GCA_038230735.1 of Cytophagales bacterium. Classification (GTDB taxonomy): domain Bacteria; phylum Bacteroidota; class Bacteroidia; order Cytophagales; family Spirosomataceae; genus Arcicella. The sequence goes on along the minus strand of JBBRMR010000049.1, from coordinate 38,244 downwards.
AATAGTATTGGTGGATCAAGACCAAGTAATCGTTTTACCATCAGTATAGGGAAGTTTTCAATTGCCGATTATTTCGATAATAATTCTTACGCTCATGACCCCAGAAGTCAGTTTATGAATTGGGCTTTGATGTCGAATGGAGCATGGGACTATCCCGCCAATACTCGTGGTTATACGTGGAATGTGGTTGCAGAACTTGTGCGTGAGAATTATGCTATTCGGGCGGCAAGTTCCTTAGTTCCCACCACTGCCAACGGTCCAGAATTAAACTGGCAATGGTCTAATAATCAGTCCAATACGCTCGAATTTGAGAAATCAACGAAGTTTTTTGGAAAAGAGGGTAAACTGAGAGCCTTAGCGTTTTATACCACAACTTACATGGGAAGCTATACTGAGGCAATAAAGCAAACCAATCCAGACATTACGCTTACTCGAAAAGATGGCAGAACGAAATACGGTTTTGGGCTAAATTACGAACAAGAATTAACGAAAGAATCTGGATTATTTTTCAGAGCCTCATGGAACGATGGAAACAACGAAACCTGGGCTTTTACAGAAATTGACCACTCCATTAGCGGAGGATTTGTGAAAGATAATCTTTTTGGCAGAAAAAAAGATAGGCTTAATGTAGGTTTCGCCTTGAACGGTATTTCTGACCTTCATCGTCAGTATTTAGCCAAAGGTGGCTACGGTTTCATCATCGGTGACGGCAAATTGCCAAATTATGGTTTAGAGAGTATTTTAGAAATAAATTACAATGCTAAAATTACCGATTGGCTTTCGATAACACCTGACTATCAGTTGGTTATTAATCCCGCTTATAATCAAGATAGAGGTCCAGTTCATGCATTTGCTTTAAGATTTCATACGGAATTTTAATTCGGTAAATGGTTAAAGGTGAACGGTAAAAAACGGGAAAGCCTTTGCAAATTGCACAGGCTTTCCCGTTTTAAATCTATACGCTCATTTCAACTTCCTGAAAGTTTCAAACTTTCGGGAAGTTTTGCTACATAAATCATAACTCCTTTTAAACTCCTTCCGCCAAAACCTCCGTGACCTCTGGCACCATACGAGTCAAAAGGTTCTCAATACCTTGTTTCAAGGTAATCGTTGAAGACGGACAACCCGAACACGAACCTTGCAAAAGAACTTTTACCACACCATCTTGATACGAATGAAAATTGATTGCTCCACCGTCAGATTCTACCGCTGGACGGACGTATTGGTCTAAAACGGCTTTAATTTTGATAACCGTCTCTGAATCTTGCTCGCCACCTGCCGACTCGTAAGCTGCGATGGTTGTCTTGGCAAAAACGTCTTTTTTATCTTCAAAAAATACTTTCAAAAACTGTTTCATGCCAAAAAGTTCATCTTCCCATTTGGTTTCATCATCTTTGGTAACGGTGATAAAATTGGAAGAAATAAAGACTCTTTGTACGAAATCAAAACCAAATAATGCCACTGCCAAAGGCGAGTTTTTGCCTTCTACGATAGCGTCAGAGGGCGTTGCATAATCAAATGACGAACCATCTGGCACTAATTCAAAATTCAAAACGAACTTCATTGAATTAGGATTTGGCGTTGATTCGGTATAAATAAAAATCTGGGGCTTCAACATAGTCTTTGTTGTATTAAGTATTGGGTACTACTGTATTGAGAAAAGATAAAAAAGTATTGTGCAAAGTCTTAATGCGGAACGTTGCCCGACCAAATGCTTGGGACTTCATGCACGCTTTTTAAACATCAAAATTACGAAATTAGTTTGGAGGAATTGGTTTAATGAGATTTTTGTTTTGTTTTAAGCTATTACCCTGAAAACCAAAAACTTAGCTATTTATCCACGACTTATCAACATCAAAATTTTATTTTTTATTGCCAATCACTCCTTTTATCACGAACTTAGGGGCGGTTAACAGTTATTAGTTATCAGTAAACAGTTATCCGAAAAACTAATTTGTTCGCTAATTACTGTTACCTGTTTCATACTCACTGATTACTGAAATAAAATGTTAGACATCATCCAACTTCTTCCTGATTCTATTGCCAACCAAATTGCGGCTGGCGAGGTGGTTCAGCGTCCTGCCTCGGTGGTGAAGGAGTTGTTGGAAAACGCCATTGATGCAAGCGCAACAACTATCCAATTAATAGTAAGAGAGGCTGGAAAGACCCTTATTCAAGTAATTGATGACGGCACGGGAATGTCCGAAACCGATGCAAGAATGTGTTTTGAACGCCACGCTACGTCCAAAATTCGTACTTCCGAAGACCTTTTCAAAATCCGTACCATGGGTTTCAGGGGCGAAGCAATGGCATCAATTGCTGCCGTTGCCCAAATCGAAATGCGAACCCGAAGAGAGACTGATGAATTGGGTATTTTGATAAGAATAGAAGCCTCTGAAATCAAAAAGCAAGAAGCCGTTTCAATGGAAAAAGGGACGATTATTCATGTGAAAAATCTTTTTTATAACGTTCCAGCGAGGCGTAACTTTTTGAAATCCAATCCCGTAGAGATGCGACACATCCTTGACGAATTTCAACGGGTTTCTTTAGCAAATGCCGAAATAGCATTCAGTCTATACCACAATGATTCAGAAGTTTATAATTTACCAGCAGGTAAATTGAGTCGTAGAATTGTAGATTTATTCGGAAAAAATTACCGAGAACAATTAGCCCCTTGCGAAGAAGAAACGTCTTTTGTGAGCGTGCGTGGCTACGTGGGCAAGCCCGAATTCTCGAAAAAGACTCGTGGCGAACAGTTTTTCTTTGCCAATAATCGTTTCATCAAAAACGGCTATCTCAACCACGCTGTAATGAGTGCTTTTGAAGGATTGATTCCCGATGGTACGCATCCATTTTACGTGCTTTTTATCGAAATTGACCCCATTCATATTGACATCAACGTTCATCCAACCAAAACCGAAATCAAGTTTGATGATGAACGGACGGTTTACGCCATTGTTCAGGCAGCCGTCAGAAAGGCAATGTCGCAACATAATCTTACTCCCTCACTGGATTTTGAGACCGATGTAAATTATGCTCAAAACATTTTTAATTTTGGAAATTCACCCTTCGGAAATCAAGATAATAAAGCTGAAATTGCCCAAGGTGGAGGAGCAAGTACCTACGCTCGACCAGAGGTTACGCCCCGTGAAAAAAGTAATTTAACCAATTGGAATAAACTATATGAAGGCTTAGAAAAAGGAACACAAGGCTTTGAAAAACAAGGAGTTAGGCAAGAAATGTTTGAGTTTGGCAAAGACTTTGAGCAGTCATCGGTATTACAAAGTAAGGCAAATTCCATTGCGGATAATCGTCTGCAAAGAGGCAATCGAGATTCAGAGGCTACCACTTTTCAGATTCATAATCGTTATATTGTTTCACAGGTGAAATCAGGAATGTTATTAATTGACCAACGGGCGGCCTATGACCGTATTTTGTACGAAAAATTCTCACAACATCTTCAAAAACATAACGGAGCATCGCAGCAATTACTCTTCCCCACAACGGTCAGACTCACGCCAGTGGACTTTCATTTGTTACTCGAAATTCAAGATGAAATCCGTAATTTAGGTTTTGTGCTGAGCGTTACCGACCACGAATCTTTTACGGTAAATGGCATTCCTGCCGACTCGCCCGATGAAAATGAGCAAGCCATGATTGAAGGGCTTTTGGAGCAATTCAAGCATAATGAGGCAAATTTGCACTTGGATAAATCCGAAAACGTAGCCCGTTCGATGGCAAAACGGACGGCAGGAAGATTCGGAAACCATGCCCTAACGGTCTTGGAAATGAATGCTTTGGTAGAACAACTATTTGCGTCATCAAACCCAAGTTATACCCCAAGTGGTGAACAAACCATGAAGATTCTATCTTTGGAAGAAATCGGGGGATTGTTTTTACGGTAGGTTGTTAAACAAATTCATCAAAATAAGCGTTTCTACTAAATAACCAAATATAATTTACTTCACATGCCCGAACTCCCCGAAGTAGAAACCTATCGCCGTTATTTTGAAGCTACCAGCCTTCACCAGCCCATTGCAGACGTGTATGTAGAAGATACTAAGCTCCTCACCACGGATTATGATACGCTCAATCAGCAATTAAAAAATCGACAATTTATTGGTACTAAGCGAGTTGGGAAAAACATTTTTGCTCAATTAGATGCTCCTTATTGGTTGCATCTCCACTTTGGTATGTCGGGCGATTTAGCTTATTTCAAGGACGAAGAAGACACGCCCCGTTTTGCCAGAATTATCTTTAAGTTTGCCAATGGCTTCAAACTGGGCTTTTTATGTCCCAGAAAATTTGAAAGGATAGGCATTGTGGAAGACATTGAAGGCTATTTAATTCGTAAAAAAATCTACAAAGATGCCTTAGAAATCACGGTAGAAGAACTTTCTGAAAAGTTCAAAAAGAGAAAAGCCCCCATCAAACCGGTGCTACTCGACCAGTCCACCGTTTCAGGCATCGGTAATTGGATTGTGGACGAAGTGCTATTTCAAGCCAAAATTCATCCCGAAAAAATAGCCAATCAATTAGCTGATAATGAGATACTTGAAATCCATAAATCCATGCGATATGTCATTCAAACTGCCATTGATTCACAAGCCAATTATGACGATTTTCCCAAGAATTTCTTGATACACGCCCGAGGTTGGGATAGCAAAGGAATGCAAGATGATAGGGTGGGTATTTGCCCCGAATGTGGAGAGAAAATTTCGATTAGTAAAGTAGGAGGGCGGACTACTTATTTTTGTGAGAATCGGCAGAAGGCGTAGTTTTCTTTAAACTATTATTTTATGTTGAGTCAAGGTATTAAAACCCCTTCAATTATCCATAGCGAGGGGACAGGTCGCCGATGCGGATTAAACCCCTCGCTATGGATACTTGTAGAACCCTAAAACTGTTAAAACTAATTTGAATTGGGTACTTACTTAATCCAAATAAAAAAATCAACCACAATTTCCCCACCCAAAATACCAATAAATCCCCTCCTTTGTGTTATCCTTGCAGTCCCAAAATAACCCAAGTATCTGTTGTGATAAATTTTAAAGAAAAAGCCAATTTTATCTAGTCGGTGGCTGACCTTTTGCGTGGCGACTATAAACAGTCGGAATATGGCAAAGTGGTGCTTCCTCTTACGGTTTTGCGTCGTTTGGATAGTCTCTTAGCTCCCACCAAAGCCAAAGTGTTGGAACTCACTCAAAGGCATGACGGTATGCCCGAAAATGCCTTGGAAGCTATCCTCAACAATGCTTCGGGCTATAAATTTCATAATAAAAGTAAGTTTGATTTTCGTGAATTGGTGGCTGACCCTGACAATTTGGCTCGCAATTTTTCCAATTATCTCAATGGGTTTTCAGCCTCTGCCCGTGAAATTATCGAATATTTTGATTTTGGTATTCAAATCAAACGTTTAGCTGATGCCGACTTGTTGTATAAGGTGATGAGATGAAGGAATTTCAAAAGGATGATTTGGACTTTTTTAGTAGCCTCACCAGTTTGGAAATGGGCTATATTTTCGAGGAACTTATCCGTAAATTCTCCGAAATATCTAACGAAACCGCAGGAGAGCATTTTACGCCCCGTGAAGTTATCGAATTGATGGTCAATCTGTTGTTTATTCCCGATGGGGAGAAATTTACAAAATCAGGCATTATTCAAACGCTCTACGACCCTACTTGTGGCACGGGCGGGATGCTTTCGGAAGCGGAATCTTACGTCCGAAAACTTAATCAGAAGGATAAATTGGAGGTTTTGGTCAAGAGATCAACCATGAATCTTACGCTATCTGCAAATCGGATATGCTGATTAAGGGGCAAGACCCTGCCAATATCAAAGTGGGCGATACCCTAAGAAACGACCAACTTTCGGGCGAAAAATTTGATTATATGCTCGCCAATCCGCCTTTTGGAGTGGAATGGAAAAAGGCACTTAGTGAAGTGAAATTAGAAGCCGACACGATGGGCTATAACGGACGATTCGGAGCGGGATTGCCTCGTATCAATGACGGTTCGTTGTTGTTTTTGCAACACATGATTTCTAAAATGAAACAGCCCAACGATGCCCAAAATGGTACTCGGTTGGCAATTGTGCTGAATGGTTCGCCTTTGTTTACGGGCGGGGCGGGTTCGGGCGAGAGTGATATTCGGAAATGGATTATTGAAAACGATATGCTCGAAGCCATCGTTGCCATGCCCGACCAACTGTTTTATAATACGGGCATCAGTACCTATATTTGGATTTTGAGTAACCATAAATCTGCCCTCCGAAAAGGGAAAATGCAGTTGATAAATGCCACGAGTTTATTCGTAAAAATGGCTCGTAGCCTCGGCAATAAACGAAACGAAATCAGTAAAAAACAGATAGAAATTATCACTAAATCTTACGGTGATTTTACTGAAAATGAGTTTTGTAAAATTTACCCTAATCACTTTTTTGGGTACAGTAGAATAACCATTGAAAGACCCCTAAAAGGCACTCAGGAACAAAAGGAACTATTTAAACAAACCAAGAAGAAGGCAGATGCAGGGCTAAGAGACTACGAAAACGTACCACTTTCAGAAGATATTGAGGCATATTTTGCCCGTGAAGTATTGCCTCACGTACCCGATGCGTGGATAGATTTTTCCAAAACAAAGGTGGGCTATGAAGTAAATTTTACCAAGTATTTCTACCAATACAAACCCCTCCGAAGCCTTGCGGATATACGAGTGGATATTTTGAAATTAGAAGAAGAAACTGATGGTATGATTAAAGAAGTGTTGGCATAGTATTGAGTCCGCTGAAACCGTACCCCAAATACAAAATTTTATCTGAATCCTAATCCATAGTGTATAAATAGTTCGTCCGTTATCCATAGCGAGTTTAAACCCCTCGCTATGGATAACGGACGAAAAAATATCAAACGTGAAAACTCGCTACGGATAAACCAAGAATCGTAATTATTTTGATATTGATACGCTTACTTGCCACTTTATTTCCTACATTTGTATCAATAATACTTGCCACGCTTCCCATAGAACAGCGCACTCGGGCGAGTTTTCTTTTTTTATAGGGTTATCATACTTCTTCAATGGCATTATCCCGCAGTTTCATCAAAATCTGGGTTCATCTGGTTTGGTCTGTTAAAAAACGAGAACCTTTACTTTCCAACACTTTTCGGACTTCTTTATGCAAACACATCCTTGAAAATGGACGGCAACAAGGAATTTATGTAGATACCATCAATGGGGTTGAAGACCATCTGCATTGTTTAGTAAGCATGAAATCAACGCAAACTGTGGCGGATATAGCTAAAAATCTAAAAGGAGAATGTTCTAAATGGATAAATGATAGCGGTTTTGTGCAAGGAACTTTTGAATGGCAGGAGGGTTACGGAGCTTTTTCGGTTAGCCCAAGTCCGAGCCATTTAAAAAGAGTAAGAAATTATATCAAAAATCAAGAAGTGCATCATGCAAAACTTAATTTTGAGGAAGAAATGGAAGGATTACAACGGATGGTTGAGGAATGATTGAAAATCGTATGTTCCGTCCGTTATTCATCAATAGCGAGGGGGCGGTTCGCCGCTGCGATTAAACCCCTCGCTATTGATGAATAACGGACAAGTTGATAATTTACGCCAGATTGTAGGTAGTTTCGTTTGAAATTAACATCATTTCATTCAATATCCGAATCCGTCCGAATCCCAATCCGAATCAATCCGAATCCGTCCGAATCCGTTGGAATACGTTGGAATACGTTGGAATACGTTGGAGTCCGTTGGAGTCCGTTGGAGTCCGTTGGAGTCCGAATCCGAATCAATAGCGAGGGGTTTAAACCCCTCGCTATTGATTCGGATTCGGATTTGATCAGAGAATTAATCATAACCCCAACCCATGAAACCTTACCCCAAATATAAACCCTCTGATATTCAATGGCTTGGTAATATTCCTAAGCATTGGGAGGTGAAAAAATTGAAATATATCGTAAACGGTAAATTAGAATATGGAGCGAATGAATCGGCTGAGTTAGAAGATAGAAGTTTACCAAGATATATTCGTATTACTGATTTTGGTAATGATGGAAAGTTGAAAGAAGATACTTTCAAATCCTTATCAGAAGAAGTTGCGTTGGGTTATTTACTTCAAGAAGGAGATATTCTTTTTGCAAGAAGTGGTGCTACCGTTGGGAAAACGTTTCAATTTAAAAATTATCAGGGAGTTGCTTGTTATGCAGGATATTTGATAAAAGCCTCTCCAAATTCAAATTTAGCCTTATCTGATTTTGTCTATTATTTTACAAAATCAGATATTTATGAGAATTGGAAAAATAGCATTTTTGTTCAAGCAACTATTCAAAATATTGGGGCAGATAAATATAATCAATTAGAACTCCCAATCCCCCCACTCCCCGAACAAACCGCCATTGCCCAATTTTTAGACCAAAAGACCGCCCAAATAGATACGCTCATTGCCCAAAAACAACGCCTCATCTCGCTCTTGAAAGAAGAACGAATGGCGTTTATCAATGAAATTTTGAGTGATGAGAGTTTTCCTTTGAAGAAATTGAAGTATGTGGTGGATTTCTTCAACAATGTTCGTATTCCTCTAAGTTCGGAAGAAAGAGGCAGAATGACAGAAAGAATTTATGATTATTATGGTGCTTCTGGAATTATTGACAAAGTTGAAAGCTATCTTTTTGATGGAAAATATATTCTGATTGGAGAAGATGGGGCTAATCTTTTAACGAGAAATACAGCATTAGCATTTATTGCAGAAGGGCAGTTTTGGGTCAATAATCATGCACACATTATCAAACCCAAAGATGGAGATATTAACTTTTTTGAATATTTACTTGAAAATTTTAATTACACAACTTTTGTAACTGGTTCAGCCCAACCAAAATTAACAATGGATAATCTTCAAAATATTTCCATTAGAGTTCCCCCACTCGAAACCCAGCAAAAAATTGTAGAAAGCATCGAAACCACCACGGGCAAGATAGATGCTACTTTAGCCAAAATTATGCAAGAAATTGAGTTGTTGAAAGAATATCGGGTAGCGTTAATTTCGGAGGTTGTTACGGGGAAGGTATCGGTGGTATAGATACAAAAAAATAGAGAACTACTTTCGCAGTTCTCTATTTTTCCTTAACTTGGTTACGTTGCAGAGCAAGAGGCTTTACCAAGTATAACGATGTAAAGATAATGGATTAAAAGTTATAAAACAAGAGATAGTGATATAAGAGATGGTGGTAATAATACAAATGAATTAGATAAGTCAGAAGGAAATAAAAAATATAGTAGAATGATAAATCTGTAAACGATTGATGAGACAACAAAAACTAATAGAATACATATCAGTAGCCCGTTTTGAACGGTACAGGAAGGCTACGAAAAATAACATCAAGCGGGCAGAAAAACTATACAAAGCAAATTTGAAGTTAGCACAAGCATTTCACCCATTATTAGGAATTCTTGAAGTAACATTACGAAATACGCTCAATAATAATCTTTGTGTCTTTTTAAAAGATGATGATTGGATTTTGAATCAGCAAAATTTTATGAATCCGTATTTAAAAGGAGAAGTACAAAAAGCTCAAAATAGATTAAAAAAGAATAATGCTGTCGTTACAAGCAGTAAGATTATTGCCGAACAAACACTTGGATTTTGGACAACTTTTTTTGACAAGAATATCTATAAAAATTTGAAAGGTAATTCCATCCAGATTTTCAATAAATTACCGAAAAGTATTGGTCGTTTAGAAATTCATAATAGGTTGAATAGTATAAGATTATTAAGAAATAGGATAAATCACAATGAGCCTATCTGTTTCAGAGGTAATCAGATTGACATATCAGAAGTACAAGAAATTTACACCAATATTTCTGAGATTATTACATGGATAAATCCAGATTTATTCAATTGGATGAAAGATGTGGATAAGGTGAATAAAGAAATTGCCAAAATTTTAAAAATATAGAAAATTACACAGTTTAAGACTCAAATTTAGCACTATGAATACACTTACCTCCGAAGCCACCCTCGAAAGCAATATCACCGAATATCTCTCTGAATCAGGCGGTTACGAAATAATTAAAGGCAAAAAGATTGACCGCCAAACCGCCATTGATACAGAAACTATCCTTCGTTTTCTGCAAAATACCCAAGCAAATTCATGGCAAAAAAGCGAGGCAATTCACCGAGAAAAAACGGCTGAAAAACTGATAAATCGCCTATTAAAAGAATTGGACAATAGCGGAATGTTGCACATACTCAGAAAGGGATTTACGGACTATGGCGTGCATTATGACATGGCGTATTTCAAGCCCGAAAGCACCTTAAATCCTGATACCATCAAGAGTTACGAACAAAATATTTTGGGCGTATATCCACAGGTACGATACAGTCTCAAAAATGATAATGAGTTAGATTTAGTCCTGGGAATTAATGGTTTGCCCGTTGCCACCGTTGAACTCAAAAATCAAACCTCTGGTAGTAGAAACACCGTTTTGGATGCTCAGAAGCAATTTAATGATGATAGAGATGCAACTCAACCATTGTTTGCTTTCAAAAAAAGAATCTTAGTGCATTTTGCCGTTGATACGGACGAAGTGTATATGACCACTCGTTTAGATGGTGAGAAAACCTACTGGCTACCCTTCAATCAGGGCAATAACAACGGCAAAGGAAATCCGCTGAATCCTGACGGTTTTAGGACTGCCTACTTGTGGGAATACGTTTGGACAAAAGATAGTTGGATGGATATTTTGGGGCGATTTATGCACCTTGAAATCGAAGAAAAAGTTGATAAAGCCACAGGAAAAAAATACACCCTCGAAAAAATGCTTTTCCCAAGGTTTCACCAATTGCAAGCCGTGAGAAAGATGATTAGTGATGCTCGTGAAAATGGCGTAGGAAAGAACTATTTAATCCAACATTCGGCAGGTTCGGGCAAGAGTAATTCTATTTCATGGTTGGCGTATCGGCTTTTTAGTTTGTATAACCACCAAGACCAAAAGGTATTTGATAACGTCATTGTAATTACTGACCGAACCGTTTTAGACCGTCAGTTACAAGACAATATTTACCAATTCGAACAAACGTCAGGCGTAGTTCAGAAAATTGATAAAAACACCGACCAGCTCCGTGATGCCCTCAAAAATGGCACAGGGATTATTATTACTACGCTCCAAAAGTTTCCTTTCGTCCTTCAATCCATCGAAAAATCTTTAAAAGACAAAGACACCAAAGACGTAGATAAGATGAAGAAAAGAAGCATACAAAACCAAATTGCTCAAAGGAAATACGCCCTCATTGTGGATGAAGCCCACAGTTCGCAGTCGGGCGAAGCCACCAGTAAAGGATTAAAGAAAATCCTTTCAACGGGAGCGATTGAGGAAGAACAACCCGATTATGAAGATGAAATCAGAGATTTGATGAAATCGAGAGGGCGACAAAAAAACCTCAGTTTCTTTGCCTTTACTGCCACGCCCAAAGCCCGAACCTTAGAAGATTTTGGCGAACAAGGCGAAGATGGAAAGTTCGAGCCTTTTCATCTTTATTCCATGCGCCAGGCTATTCAAGAGGGTTTTATCAAAGATGTTTTGCAGGGTTATACCACTTATGAACAATTTTATAAACTTACCAAAGCCATTGAAGACGACCCATTATTTAACAAAAGAAAAGCCCAAATAGCGATTGGACGTTTTGCAAGCTTGCATCCGCACGTACTCCACCAAAAAACTGAAATTATCATTGAACATTTTAGACAAGTAGTAGCTAAGAAAATAGGCGGCAGAGCAAAAGCGATGGTTGTTACAAGTTCGAGACTTCATGCTTTGAGGTATTTCTTCCAATTTCAAGACTATATCACAAAGAAAAATTATCAAAACATCAGAGCTTTAGTAGCCTTTTCGGGCGAAATAAAAGATGCTGAAACGGGTTTTGCGGATGGGGTAACGGAATCAAAACTGAATAAATACTATGATAAAGTAAAAGAGCAGTTTTTCCCTATTTCGGAAAGAGAATTGCCCAGTAAATTTGACACTGATGAATTTCAAATATTATTAGTAGCCGACAAATACCAAACGGGATTCGACCAACCTTTGCCACACACGATGTACGTGGATAAGCCTCTTTCGGGCGTTCGGGCAGTACAAACGCTTTCACGGCTTAATCGTACTTGTGTGGGGAAAGAAGATACTTTTGTGTTGGATTTTGTGAACAGGCGAGAAGATATTTTAGACTCATTTCAACCTTATTATGAATTAACCAATCTGGAATCAAGCACCGACCCTAATTTATTGTATGACATCAAGAAGTTATTGGATGACCGTCAGATATATTGGGCATCGGAGATTGAAGGCTTTTGTGTGGCTTATTTTTCAAAGGGAAATCAATATAAAAATCAGGGGAAAATCAATTCATTCCTTGACCCAGCCATTGACCGTTTCAAAGGACTTGCAGAAGATGAACAAGAAGAATTTAAAGGGCAGTTAGTGGCTTGGACAAGGTTATATTCGTTTTTGTCTCAAATAATGCCATTTCAAGATATTGAGTTAGAAAAATTCTGTGCGTATGGTAAAATTTTATTGAATAAACTCCCCAAGAAGAACCTTTCTGAACGCTTGAAACTTTCAGACGAAGTAGCATTGGAGTATTACCGAATTCAAAAGATTGATGAAGGCAATATCATGCTTGAACAACAAGGAGAATATATCATCAAAGGGGCATCGCAAGTAGGAATACCAATAAGTGAAGATGACCAACAGAAATTATCAGAAATCATCAATATTCTAAACACTCGTTTCTCAACGGATTTCACGGATGCTGACAAATTGTTTTTTGACCAAATAGAAGCGGAGCTAATTTTAGACGAAAACCTAATCAGCCAAGCAAAAAGTAACTCAATAGAAAACTTTAAATACGGATTTGATGAAACGTTTGTTCAAAAATTGATTGGAAGAATGGAGCAAAATCAAGACATCTTTAATAAGATTTTGGATGATAAAGATTTCGGAGTAGTCGTAAAAGCGTGGATGTTGGAAAAAGTTTACAAAAAGATTAATGAAATCTAAAATATTTTTCACTTACCCATTTGCTTACCCATTCAAACAAAAACCCCTCATACGCAACGTATAAGGGGTTTTTTGTGGTAAAAGGCGGACTCGAACCGCCGACACACGGATTTTCAGTCCGATGCTCTACCAACTGAGCTATTTCACCATAATAAATTAAGTATTTTGGTACTTCCCAAGTGTCTTTTGGGACTGCAAAGGTAAAAAGATTTTTTTTTAATCCAAAACCAATTCCGAAAAAATCTGAAAAAAATAAAATAGTATGCTTGCATACTATTTTTGAAATCATAATCTTTGTATGTATATCGGTGAATGGTAAAAAGGTAAACGGTTCACGATAAAAATCAATATTTTGGATATATTTGTATCCAATTCATAATAAAAGATTTAGTTTCTTAAAATTTGACAATACAGCTTCCATAGTTTATTGTTCACCTTAATAATCGTTCAAAAAAATGCAAATTATTCAACAAATTCTATTCGCCGTGGCTCTGGGAGTGGCGGGATATTTTATTTCAAAACGCATCGGAATTATTAAAAAAACCATTCAATTAGGTCATGATGAAGACCGTACTGATAATTCTGCACAACGTTGGGCAACGATGTTTCGGATTGCTTTGGGGCAAAAAAAGATGTTCGACCGCCCCGTGGTGGGCATTATGCACTTCGTGATTTACATTGGTTTTGTCTTGATTAACGTGGAGGTTTTGGAAATCATCTTGGATGGTATCTTAGGTACTCACCGTCTTTTTGCACCTTTTTTGGGAGGACTTTATGCTCCTCTAATTAATTTCTTTGAGTTTTTAGCAACGGGTGTTTTGTTGGTTTGCGTAGTTTTCTTGACTCGTAGAAATATCACAAAGGTTGAACGCTTGCAACCCACTCGCCATCGTGAATTGAACGGTTTTCCCGTGATTGATGCCAATACCATCCTTTTCGCTGAAATAATCTTAATGACGGCTCTCTTAACGATGAATGCTGCTGATAGTGTCCTCCAAGATCGTGGAAACGAACATTATCATCAAGTTGGTACGTTTGCTTTCTCTGGATTTTTGAAGCCTATTTTCACATCATTTTCAGATACTGCCTTAGTAGCTTATGAGCGAATTGCTTGGTGGTTGCATATTTTGGGCATTTTAGCTTTCGGATTATACGTTACTTATTCCAAACATCTCCATATTTTCTTGGCATTTCCGAACACTTATTTTGCCAATTTAGAACCCAAAGGCGAAATGCCAAATATGCCCGAGGTTACGAAGGAAGTACAAATTATGTTGGGTTTGGCACAATCCGATGCAACGGCTTCAACGGAAATTGCTCGTTTTGGGGCAAAAGATGTAAAGGATTTGTCTTGGAAAAATTTGATGGATTCTTACTCATGTACGGAGTGCGGGCGTTGTACTGATGCCTGTCCCGCCAACATGACGGGCAAGGCTTTATCGCCCCGCAAGATTATGATGGACACTCGTGATAGACTGGAAGAGGTGGGCAAAAACATGTTAGACAACGGAGGCAGTTTTGTGGACGATGGCAAAAGTCTCTACGGTGATTATATTTCTGCCGAAGAATTACGTGCCTGTACGACCTGCAATGCTTGCGTACAGGAATGTCCAATTTTGATTTCGCCTTTAGATATTATCCTACAATTACGTCGCTACCAAATCATGGAAGAATCTGATGCTCCTGGCTCATGGAACGCCATGTTTTCTAATTTAGAGAACAATCAAGCTCCTTGGAAATTCTCGCCAAATGATAGGTTTAATTGGGCTGAGGGAGTGAAGTAGAGAATAGTTGATAAATTGATTATCAGATATTTAATAGTAAATTTTTCATGATTTCCAAAATCTAAATTTTGCAAAAAAGAGTTTACTCAAAAAATGAAAAATTATTATCTCAGAAAAATGAAGATTTTTTTAATCAGCCTCTTTATTCTTCCGTTAGTAAGTGTACAAATAACCGCACAAAGTTCAATTATAAAAGCCTACAAACAACTTATCAAAACTCGAAAAATTAATCCAAATGGAAAATATATTAAAGGGTATTGGAAGGGATTAGAAGTAATAATTGATTCGACAAAAGCGAAATATGGAACAGACTTAAACAAAGAAGATACCTTATTCATTGTGATGTCTTATCCTGACTTTGTGATTGGAGGATTTGATGAAGCAAGAATCTGGAATAGTAAAATAAACTTGTCAAGTTATAACTATAAAGATTTCCAAACGCAACGGTTTTATTAGAAAGTAAACCAATATAATACTTTCAAATCTGATGATGAGATTTTAGGTGAAATTGTTGAGATTAAAATGCTTATAGAAGCTTTTAAAATTGATAGTATTTTTAAAAACTACATAGAAAAGTGCGATTATTTTGATGGGAGTGTTTATGAAATCGTCTGGATAACAAAAGAAAAAGACGGGATTACAGCTAAATCTATTTCAGGTAAACTATGTGTTGGATATTTTTACAAAGATTCTCAGAAACATTCTAATTAGGGTTATTGACCAAGATTTAAACATAATACGGATATATTTAAAACAAAACCACCATGAAAACATTCCTAAAAGTAATATTAGCTTTATTTGCCGTTCTGACGATTGGCTATTTTATGGGTCCAAAACCAACGCCACCACGTTTGGAAGTGCCAATGTTTAAACTCACGGGCGATTTACCGACTTTGGATAAACAAATTCAAGCGAGTGAAGCAGCGGTAAAAGGTATTCGTCCCGACTGTCAGGCTCGAATTGTTTGGGCAGATTCTGCTAAAAAAGAGAAAACGAAGATTGCTTTTTTATACATGCACGGGTTTTCGGCTACGCAAGAAGAGGGTAATCCTGTGCATCGTAATATTGCTAAAAAGTACGGGGCAAATCTTTATTTAGCTCGGTTGGCAGGGCATGGGATTAATTTGGGAGATTCTACCATGGCGACCGTTTCGGCTGATGATTTCGTTCTCTCAGCAGAATACGCTTTGGCAGTGGCTAAAACTTTGGGTGACGAAGTGGTAGTGCTATCTACTTCTTTTGGCGGTGCGTTGACTACTTATTTAGCTTCAAAACACCCTGAAATTAAGGCAATTGTGCTGTATTCTCCTTGCATAAAAGTATATGATAATAATGCAGAACTGTTGGATAACCCGTGGGGCTTGGAGATGGGAAAGTCTGTTACGGGAACATATATCCGAGATTTTGCGGCTTCTAATCCTCAACACGCTAAATATTGGTGTCAGCATTATCACCTCAATGGCGTAGTGGCTTTACAAAACTTCCTGACCAATGCTATGAAACCAGAGACCTTTGCAAAGGTAAAATGTCCTATTTTGATGGAATATTGGTATAAAAATGAGGATGAACAAGACAAGGTTGTTTCTGTACGTGCGATGTTGAAAATGTTTGAAGAATTGGGTTCTGCCAATAAACAAAAAGTAGCAATCCCTACTGCTGGAAACCACGTGTTGGCATCACCTATTTTATCAAAAGATGTGGCAACTGTGCAGGCAGAGACAGAGAAATTTTTGGATGGGGTTTTGAAGTGAAATGAAGGTTTTGCCACTAAGACACTAAGAACCCAAAGAAGTTTTTTTAAAATACACTTGGAGTCTTTGCGGCTTTGTGGCAACAGACACTTGATAAATAAGATACTAAAAAATCAACAGAAATAATGATACAAGAAATTTCTTATAAAGTGCCTACAATGGCAGAGATGATGGCGGCTGGCGAAAGCCCCGAAGTGCTTTTTTGGGTAGGTTGTGCGGGTTCTTTTGATGACCGCTACAAGAAAGTTACCATCGCTTTTACTAAAATATTGAACCGTGTTGGCATTAAATTTGCCGTTTTGGGGACGGAAGAATCCTGCACGGGCGACCCTGCACGTAGGGCAGGCAACGAGTTTTTGTTCCAAATGCAAGCCACCATGAATATTCAGGTTTTGGAAGGCTACGGGGTGAAGAAAATTGTAACCGCTTGTCCGCATTGTTTCAATACCTTAAAGAATGAATATCCTGCTTTGGGAGGTAATTATGACGTAATTCACCACTCAACTTTTCTGCAAGAACTGATTAATGCAGGTAGAGTGAAATTGGAAGGTGGCGGAGAATTTAAGGGTAAAAAGATTACCTATCACGACTCTTGTTACTTGGGTCGTGCCAATGATATTTATGAAGCCCCACGCTCAGTTTTGGAGGCTTTGGACGCTGATTTAATCGAAATGAAGCGTTGTAAAACTAAAGGATTATGCTGTGGTGCAGGCGGTGGACAAATGTTCAAAGATGCCGAAAAGGGTACAAAAGAAGTAAACATCGAACGTATCGAAGAGGCTCTTGAAACGGGTGCAACGACCATTGCTGTAGCTTGTCCATTTTGTATGGTAATGATGTCGGATGGGGTAAAGAACAAAGAAAAAGAGGATTCTGTAAAGGTCTATGATTTGGCAGAATTGATTGAAGCGAGTATGTAGGATAGGAATCTTTCCCGTGAATCGGACAACGCACGGGAAAGATTCCCATCCTACGTTTATATAACACTCAAAATAGTATAATTCCAATATCCAACAAAATCAATCAACTGATTATCAATACAATAACATTCTTCTTGATTGCACGATTATTTCTTTGTAATTTTGTCATCTCAAAACCCAAAAGAGTAAAGACATCCATCTTTGCTCTTTTTTTGTCGAAAAATCATGCTGATTAACGTTAAAAAAGACATACGCAAACAGTCAATTGCTCAAATTAAAGAGTTTTTGACGGAACATAAGGAACAGGCTTTCAGGGCTAAACAGGTGTATGAATGGCTTTGGAAAAAGTCGGTTCAGAACTTTGAGGAAATGACCAATCTTTCCCTCAAAACCCGTGAATTACTGTCAGAACATTTCGAGATTCGGACAGTGCAGGTTTCTGAAAAACAGGTTAGTGCAGACCGTACGATTAAATCTTCGTTTGAATTATTTGATAAAAATCTGGTGGAAGGCGTTTTGATTCCCAACGATGACCGCATGACTGCCTGCGTATCGTCGCAGGTGGGTTGTTCGCTTACGTGTAAGTTTTGTGCCACGGGCTACATGGACAGAAAGCGAAATCTGGACGCTGCTGAGATTTATGACCAAGTGGTTAGAATCCGTGACCAAGCCGAAGAACATTATCAAACACCCCTCACAAATATTGTGTATATGGGTATGGGTGAGCCACTTTTGAATTATGCAAATGTCTTAGAGTCAGTGCGTTATATTACTTCACCCGAGGGTTTAGGAATGTCGCCGAAGCGGATTACGGTTTCCACGGCAGGGATTGCCAAGATGATTACGAAGTTGGGAGACGATGAAGTGAAGTTCAACTTGGCACTATCTTTACACGCTGCTAACGACTTGAAACGTAACGAAATTATGCCCATCAATGAGTCTAATACGTTGGAGGCTTTGAAAGAATCGTTATTGCATTTCTACAAAAAAACGGGCAGTAGAATCACTTTGGAATATATCCTTTTCTACCGTTTCAACGATTCGATGGAAGATGCCCAAGAACTGTGGGAATTTGCCCGACAGTTTCCTTGCAAGATTAATATTATTGAATATAACCCCATCGCCGAGGCAAATTATACTAATACCGACCCTAAAACCTTAGAGAAATTTGCGGCGTTCTTAGAAGCCAAAAATATGATTATCAACGTCCGCCGTTCACGGGGTAAGGACATTGATGCCGCTTGTGGGCAGTTGGCGGGGAAGAAAGTGCCTACGATTGCGTAGATATTATTAGCACACGGATTTCACGGATTGGACACGGATTATAGATTTTCTTATTTTTAAAAATAAATTCGTGCGGTTCGCCACTGCGGTCTAATCCATAAAATCCGTGTGCCATTTAAGCCATAATCATAAAATACTCGCCAATTGCCATAAAGCCCAATACAATCATTACCAAGCATAAAATTACTTTGCCGACAATGCCCGTAATCAAGCCAATCATTGAACCGATGGCGGCTTTTAGGGCTTTGTCGGGTTCGGTTTTACCAATGATTTCTCCTAAAAAAGCCCCCAAGAAAGCTCCTAAAAACATGCCAATTGGGGTGAAGAATAATCCTCCAAAAAGCCCAATTGTTGAACCCCAAGAACCGTATTTTGTACCGCCAAATTTCTTGGTTTCCCAAATGGGTGCGTAATAATCAAAGATACTCATACCGATAGTTAGTAAAGTAAAAAAAATCAAGGTTTTACGGTCAAAATCAGCATATTTTGTGGTATTCAATAAAAATAATCCAATCAAACTCAGGGGCGGACCGGGCAAAGGAAGTACAGCTCCCGCCAAGCCGACCAAAAGGCAAATTATTGAAGCAATTAATAATAAAATGTCAGTCATTTTGTGATTCGGTTTTCGATATTCGTTGGTCGATGTTCGGGTAAAATTCATAATTACCCCCTATCTTGCACGAAATAACGAAGAATCTAATCATGAAAAAACATTTAGCTCAATTAAACATTTCATTTGTAGTCAGCCTTCCCATACCTTCGAGAATACGCCTACAAATAACCATTATCAAAACTTTCAATGATTTCTAACACTCGATTTTATGCAGTTGCCATTATTTTAGTATTGCTGCTTTTGGTCATAACCATTTTTTGGGGCATTGATTTTCCTTATATGGACCAATGGGAGGCGGTTTCATTGATGGAAAAATTATTTATACATACCCTAAAATTTCAGGATTTCACGGCTCAGCACAATGAACACCGAATTTTATTTCCCAAACTGATGATGGTTTTGGGTGCTTCGCTGACTCACTGGAACATTACGCTTGAATTGTACATAAATATTTTTTTAGGAATTTGCTTGTTTTGGGTAATCTCAAAACCCATAAAGATGCTTTTCAAACATGCAGAAATTCCCTATAAATTTAGCTTAATTTCCCTTATTTCTCTCTTGATATTTTCTCTTTCTCAATACGAAAATTGGCGTTGGGGCTGGCAAATTCAAATATTTTTGAATGTACTAATGGTTTGTTTAGGAATCTATTGGCTTACAAAATCTGCCATTTCTGTCTGGTATTTTTTGGGGGCAATGGCGGCGGGAATTGTGGCCACTTATTCCTTTGCTAATGGCTTATTGTTTTGGGGTGTTGGCTTGGTTGTAGTTTGGAATCTATCCTTGAAAAATACTCAAAAATACCCTTATTTTGTTGCCTGGAGCATTTTGGCGGTGTTCTTGGCATGGTCGTATATGAGTGGATATCATCGCCCCGAAGAACACCCTGTGCCTATTTTTACACTCAATTATTTCCTTAATTATGGGGCTTTTGTATTGGCATATTTGGGCAATCCGTTGTTTGAATCTGATGCCAACGCCTCGTTTATTTTTGGCATGGTGGGCGTGTTCATTTATGGCTATGGTTGGTATAGAATTTATACCCAAAAATCACTCAATAAATCACATTATACCATCTTTTTCTACTGGTCGCTTTATACGCTCATGAGTGCGGGACTCACGGCACTGGGGCGTACAGGTTTGGGTTTACCATCCGCCTCTGCCAGTCGCTACGTTACGATTTGTAATTTCTTTTGGATTAATAATTTCATTCTACTTTTTACCCTTCTCCACGATAATTTCGGACATACCCCTCGACAAAAAGGCTATTTAAAGGGTCTGATTTGGATTTTGGGCTTGGTTGTTTTGGCTTCGCACATCGTTGGGGCTACGATGATGTACAAATATCATAATGATATGGTAGCGGTGAGACACCAATTGCTTTTGGGTGGGCAGGATTCGTTAATATTAAAAAAATCTTATCCCCGACCCTACGAAATTGTGGAAAGAGATAAGATTTTGGAGAAATATAAATTGAGTTATCGAAAGAAGGTTAGTGAATAATCAATTGGCATCATCCGTTCCATCGTCTGTTATGGTTGCTAAGCCTACTATTTTATCATTCTGCACCGTTATTTCTAAAAATGAATCGGTAGTGCCAAACTGTACGCTGATTGTTGTAACCCAATCTTCAATAGTATTATCCACATCACGAAGTTTATAGGATTTAGAGAAGCGTTTTTTTACCTTACTCATGGGGTCGCCTACCTTTAATCCACCAATATTATCAAGCGTAAAGCGGGGTGTTGTCAATTCGAAGCCACTTACGTTTTCGTCCACCACAAAGAAGGCATCTTTTCCGTAATAATAGATTTCAAAATGGTTAGAGGTCTGAGCATCAGGGGTTTCCTCTTTACGAACAGAATCTGGTGAGCCTAATTTTTCTAAGATTTTACCGTAATTAATGCCCATCTTTATCCCCGAAACATTCATGGATTGATAGTTGAGCGTATCGTATTGTTCCCCTTCTTGGGGGGTAAAAGATTTGAAAGAAGATAGCGTAATCGTAATCAAAAAAGCTAATAGTAATGTAATACTTAATGGTTTCATGAGTTGTTTATTATTATTTGTCTTGTTCCTCGGCAAGGTTAATGAATGCTCCAGTAATTGCAAAACGATTTGGATTGTCTTTTCTTATATTCTCACAAATATAATACTCGCATATCAAATAGTAGCCAAGAACATCTTTCGATAGTTCAAGGGGCTTTCATTCATCAGCGATTTGAATTGCTTGTTGAAGTGTGAAATATTGCCAAAACCACTCTCAAAACATACCTCTGCTACTTGTTTATCAGTCGTTATGAGGAGGTTACAGGCATGTTTTATTCTAAATTCAGTTACTAAATCCAGAAAGGTTTTATGGGTAATTTTCTTGAAATATCTACAAAAAGCCGTCTCAGTCATGTTAGCTAAATGGGCGGCAGTTTCTAAATGAACATCGTGAGTATAATGCTCAATTACATACGCATAAACTTTATTGATACGGTCTAAATCTATAGCAGATAAATTATACTTATCTGACCGATTATCAATGATTTCATAGTCATTTGACGTGGCAATAGTATTCAATAAATCTAACAATCCTAAAAGTTTTTGAAAGGGTGGAACAGTCAGTAGAAAAATCATTTCACGGGCAACACGGTCACGAGTTTTTCCTTTGATTAATACACCCGATTTTGATTTAGCGAACAACGTTCTAATGGGTAATGCTTCTGGATTATTGAAAAACTGTTCGCCCAAAAAATCTTCTTTAAATTGCATTACAATTGACCGTGAAGAATTCTCTGGACCGATGCCATTATTTTTCCAACAATGCGGAACGTTGGGACCCAATAAAACCATATCTCCTTCCTGAAAATCACTCACCTGATTACCCACAAAGCGTTTTCCTTCACTTTTTAGGATAAGTGTCAATTCAAATTCTGGGTGAAAGTGGTAAGGAACATCAAAGTAAGGGTAGGCAAATTGACCGAATAAAAAGGAGTTATCGGTGGCACTTCCCAATTGTTTAAAAGAAGCCTTCATCAGACAGAATTGTGATTAATGGATTGAAAACAAAGTTGTTATGGTAAAAATAGCGAAAAATAACAGGAATGTACTAAAAATGTACTTTTGATATTCCGTTAGCTAAAAATACAGGCATAAAATTTTAAAAGAGGTATCAGTCCTAAAACCAATACCTCTTTTAAAGATAAAATATTATTTCTTTTCAAGTCCAACACTCCGTCACCAAATCACTCAGCTACCGAATACTAATGCTTTGGACAACCGCAATCATTCTTTTTGAAAAGTCCCCACAGAAAACCCTTTTTACGTCTGCGTTTTATCACCGTTTTAGATTCCGTTGAGGTAGCCGAAATGGTAGCTTTTGTGAGAGATATATTGTTTTCTGCTTGTATTTCTAATGAAAAACAAGAAATCAGAACGGAAAAAAGAATTAGCTTTTTCATATATAGCTTGGAGTAATGAGCTTTGAGCAATGAGGAATATATTCCTACATCTTTTCAACGAAAAAGCCGTACCAATTTGTATATTGACACGGCTTTTTCGTTGAAAATACGGAAGTCTTCATTCAAAATGAAGGCTTCCGTGAACTCTGACTTAAAATTTACTCTTCAAATAGTTTATTGCCAAGCTATACGCATCTTCCATAGCGGCTTTGTCATATTTTGGGTTTGATGGATTAGCAAAAGCGTGTTCAGCATCATACGACTTTACTTTTACACTTTTTCCAGCCGTTGCCATATCTTTCTCAAATTGAGAAACCACAGCAGTAGAAATCCATTGCTCTCTTCCTGCAAAAAGCCCTAAAACATCACAATTGAGGGTTTTTAGTTTTTCAACGTCCTTTTCGGGCATTCCGTAATACATGACACAACCAACGGCTTGTTTTCCTTCCAATAGGGCAGATTTCAAAGATAATCCTCCACCAAAACACCAACCTACCGAAGCAATTTTAGCATCCTTACCAGCGTAAGCAATTGCTCCTTCGATGATGGTTTGCAAACGTTTTGGATCTGCACCTGACATATATTTTCCTGCATCTTCAGGTGTAGTAGCGATCTTGCCATCGTACATATCAATCGCTATTACGTTTACGTCTTTGAGGTCATTGTAAAAAACTTCTGATTGCTTTTTGATATAGTCATTGAGTCCCCACCACTCCTGGTAGACGAACAGATATTTATTCGATTTTTTAGGAGCTTTAATCACAAAAGCATTTGCCATTGAGCCATCACCCGTTTTGAACTGAATCATCTTGCCACCTGCCATACTTACGTGAGTATAAGGAAGCGGTGCTTCGTGGGCTTTTTGGAATTCTTTGGTCGAAGCCATCAATTGCATATCATCTTTTCCACAGTCCGCTTTATTGGCGGTTTGACAACAACTTTGTGAAAAACCGAAGTAACTCAAAGAAGTAAATACCAGTGTTAAAATTATTTTTTTCATGATTTTTTGAATATTATGTTGTGATAAACTTAACTGAAAACGGTGGAATAAAGTTTAAAAGTTGTAAGTATTGAAGTCGTAAGTTTTATCCTTAAATAATATTTTCTTACGGCTTAAAGACTTACGACTTTATCTTACCACATGAAAATATTCCCTATCAAAAACCCTAAAATAAACACTCGGAGGAATGGTGGCAAACCCTGGTTGCATATCATCAAAAGTGGGTCGCTGGCTTACGTGGGCGAGCATTGCGTTGCGTTTGTACGTACCAAAAGCACTAATATTTACACAAATATTTGCTTCAGGCAATCCTTTGTCGGGGTCTTTTGGGTAATTTTTTCTGAAACCATCCGCTATTTTCAAAGCAAAGGCAATCATCTGTTTTGGAAGCGTAACTTGATAGATTTTTTGAGTCGTAAAATCAGCCTTTCCCTTATCTTCCTGAAAGACTTCCAACACCGCCCTCGAAACATTACGATGGTCGGGATGTCCGTACAAACCCACTTTATCATCCAAGGTAAAAAGAATGGAAGGTTTATACTTTTGAATCAAAGCCCGCACTACTTTTTTCAAAGAATCCATCGGCACATTTGACGTTCCCGAATCTGGAAAATCAAACATTTCATGGTGATTGAGTTCCAATATTTCTGCAATATTATCCACTTCTTTGGTGCGACGTTGCCCTAACTGTTTTTTCAATTTATTCAAAGAAGTATCCGCCAATTCCTTGATTTTGGAAACGTCAATAATACTTCCATTCAAGCCTGCTTCACCACGAGTCATATAGCAAATACTGGTTTCAACGCCCTGTTGTTTCAACATTCGCATTGTGCCGATAATGGTAATTTCATCGTCGGGATGAGCAAAAATGGCTAAGGCTTTTTTAGGTAAATTTTCAGGAATTAACATTTCTGTTTGAGGTATTGTATTATCCTGAATTTGGGATTTAAAATACCATAAAGCACTTATTGTTAGTGCAATGAGAAATATGAGTGTGATGATTAGTTTTTTCATTTTGAATTACAATTCTACAAATATTTAACTGCCTTAATCAATTTCAAATTATTCAACATTGGTAAAATCCTAATATTTGCAGGGGGCACAACTCCCCTTTTTATCCAATTTGAAACCACATTTGTACTGGATAAATGAAAGCGTTTTGTGTATTCTTTCATGGTTATCCACTCGTTTAGGTCAATTGTAAACTCGGGCGTTGATAATAACGTATCACATTCTTTGATAAGTCTGTCAGCTTCTTTCGACATCATTTTGACTTTTGCAGAAATAATTGACCTAAGCATTACTTTTTGTTCTGGATTAGCTCTATCCATTTCCTCTCGGATTGCCTTCATGGCAGCTTCTATTTCTTTGTCAGTTTCTGCCAAAAGAAGATTATTAATAATTATTTGCATAGTCTAAAATGAGGTTTATATCCCCCCCTGTTTGAGTTTATCTTCAAGAAAATCTATTGTTTTAGTCAATTTACTCAAATCATCAAGCATTTGGTCTATCTCTTCTTGATAGGTTTCCTCAAACATTTGATAATTGGTAAGCATTGTTTTGATAGATGCCCTTCGCATCCTCAAATCCATGAGTAATTGTTGAATTTTATCCATAAATAGTGGTTTAAATTTAGTAAAACAAACATACAAATATTACATGACGTAACAAAATGTTTCTTAAATTTTCCTAAATAACCCACCACAATTATCAAATCATATTAGCTTATCGTATTTTTGTTGTTATGACAGAAAAACGTTGGATTTTTAAAGATACTCCCCCCCAAGAGCAGATTGATACGCTGGTCGAAAAACTGAATGTTTCGCCTGAAATGGCTACGCTTTTGGCTCAACGAAATGTGCATAATTTTGATGAAGCCAAGACTTTTTTCCGCCCCGACCTCTCGGATTTGCACGACCCCTTCTTGATGAAAGACATGGATAAAGCCGTAGCTCGTTTGGAAGAGGCAATTTTCAAGGGTGAAAAAATATTGGTTTACGGCGATTATGACGTGGATGGCACTACGTCCGTAGCCACGATGTACGGTTTTCTGAAAACGCAGATTTTTCAAAATCGAGAAGATGCTCCTTTAGAATTTTATATCCCCGACCGTTATGCAGAAGGTTATGGCGTGTCTCAAAAAGGCATTGAATATGCCGCTGACAATGGTTTTGGGCTGATTATTTGCTTAGACTGTGGCATAAAATCAAAAGATAAAGTGGCTTGGGCGAAATCACACAACGTAGATTTCATCATCTGCGACCATCACCGTCCCGATGAAAACGACCTTCCCGATGCCGTGGCGGTACTTGACCCCAAACGTGCAGATTGTACTTATCCCTTTGATGAATTGACGGGTTGCGGGGTAGGTTTCAAATTATTACAGGCATTTTGTACTAATCAGGGCATTGCCGACGAATTATTGTTGCCTTATCTCGATTTGGTGGTTACGTCAATCTCTTGCGACATTGTGCCAATTGTGGGCGAAAACCGTGTTTTGGCGTATTTTGGCTTGCAACAACTCAATACTAATCCCCGCACTGGACTAAAAGCCTTGATGCAATCGGCTTCCATTTCGGGCAAAATGGATATTACGAAAGTGGTCTTCGGACTTGGCCCACGCATCAATGCGGCGGGGCGAATCAAACACGCTTATGATGCCGTAGATTTGCTTTTGTGTGATGATGAAACAAAGGCGACTGAGTTTGCCAGAATCATCCAACAGCACAATAACGATCGCAAGGGTTTCGATTCGGGTATTACCGAAGAAGCCCTTACGATGATTGAGGAGGACATTTTCCTGCAAAAAGCCAATAGCACGGTGCTTTTTAAAAATGATTGGAATAAGGGCGTAATCGGGATTGTGGCGAGTCGTTGTATTGAAAAATATCACCGCCCGACTATCATCTTGACTGAATCTCAGGGACACGCTGCGGGTTCTGCCCGTTCGGTGCCAGGTTTTGATGTTTATGAAGCCATTGAAGAATGTTCAGACCACTTGATTCAGTTTGGAGGACACACTTTTGCGGCGGGTTTAACCTTGGAAATCAGCGAGATAGATAATTTTAGGCGTAAATTTGAGGAAGTAGTTTCTCGCAAAATTTTACCCGAACAACTAACGCCTATGATTTCGGTGGACATGAAATTGCCCTTATCCGAAATTTCGGCTAGATTTCACCGAGTAGTACAACAAATGTCGCCATTTGGTCCAAAAAATATGACCCCCGTTTTTGTATCAGAAAATGTTTTTCTTCATGGAAAGCCCTTTAAAATGAAAGAAAAACACTTGAAAATCAATGTATTTCAAGAAGGTTCGCCTGCTTACACGTGCGTAGGTTTTGGCATGGTTGAGGATTTTTATGAAGATTTGAAAGAAGGAAAACCTTTTTCCATTTGTTACACCATTGAGATTAATGAGTGGCAGGGAAATAAGAGTTTTCAATTAATGTTGAAGGATATAAAGATTTAGGGGGAAATTTAAGTTTGGTATTATTAAATATGTTATTCAAAATCAGAGATATTAGGTGGATTTAAAAGAGCCATAGGCTCGGTCAATTTTGTAGCCAGTGATTTTAATCACTGGATTATGAAGCAATTGAAATCGTTTAGTTCCATCGGAACGGAGCATATAATACCAGAGTAACGTTTTTATGCTCCAATGCTTCGTTCCTACGGAACTTGAAAGTGGGACTGATACTTTGATTTCGGCGGATTAAAATCCGCCGCTACAAAATTGACCGAGCCTATGGCTCTTTTAAAATCTGCGTAACAACAGTAATTACCCATGAAAGCCCTATTCTCCAAATCCATACCATACGATGAAACTGCCATCAACTTAATCTATGATGCCCATGATTTGGTGATTACGGATTGTTTAAAAGATGACAATGAAATTACGATTTCAGACGCTGATGATGGCGACCCAATTTGGGTTTTTAGTCTCGTGAGAGGGAATTATTTAAGTTTTGACAACAGTTATAAACTCGACTGGCAAGATGATAACTATCTGAATTCCATTTAATTAGACATATAACTAAGTCTGAAGGATGTTTTACTTTATTCAAAATCGTTAATTATTAGCCAATTAAGTTCCAAACATCGAGCATCGAAATACGAACAACTACTTATGATACTTAGAACAGAAAATCTTATTAAAAAATATGGACAACGCTTGGTGAATAATCAAGTGAGTTATCAGGTTGCCCAAGGCGAAATTGTGGGGCTTTTGGGTCCCAATGGTGCGGGCAAAACTACGTCTTTTTACATGGCTACGGGCTTGGTGAAACCCAATTCGGGCAAGGTGTATTTGGATGATTTGGACGTTACAGATTTGCCCATGTACAAGCGGGCAAGGCTCGGAATCGGCTATTTGGCTCAGGAGGCTTCTGTTTTTAGGACGCTTTCGGTGGAGGAAAATATATTGGCGGTTTTGGAAATGACCAGCCTTTCTAAGAAGGAACAAAAGGAAAAAACTGAACAGCTTTTAGAAGAGTTTTCACTCACCCACGTGCGGAAGAATTTGGGACAAGTTTTGTCGGGCGGTGAACGGCGGCGGACGGAGATTGCCCGTGCCTTGGCGGTTGATCCAAAATTTATTTTATTGGATGAACCTTTTGCGGGTGTGGACCCAATTGCAGTAGAAGAAATCCAATCAATTGTGGCAAAATTGAAGCTCAAAAACATTGGCGTATTGATAACCGACCACAACGTGGACGAAACCCTTTCCATCACCGACCGTGCCTATTTACTTTACGAAGGAAAAATCCTAAAATACGGAACACCCCAAGAACTCGCTGATGATGAGGAAGTTAGACGTTTGTATTTGGGAAGGCATTTTGAGTTGAAGCGGAAGGTATAATTATGGATTATTCTTTGTAATTCTCATATAAATTTCATTATTTTGTTTCAAGAAAATCAAATAAAATTATGTCCAGTTTTGAAAACATATCGAATTCTCCTAAACTTAATAGTTTGCAAATCAGTCTTTTACGATTATTTTCTCAAAACATTTCTGATGATAAAACGCTCGAAATTCGGAAATTGATGATGAACTATTTTGATGTCCAACTCAAAGTGGAGTTAGAGAAAGTTGTTGAAGAAAAAGGCTATACCGAAGAGGATTATTACAAAATGCTTAATTCCAAATCGTGATGCTCAAAGTCGTTATTGATACCAATTGCTTACGGGCATCTATTCCTCCCAAAAGCCCTTTTTATCAACTTTACCTCGATTTTATGTCTGGTAAATTTGAGTGGTTTGTCAGTACAGAAATTCTACTTGAATATGAGGAGATTCTGACTCAAACTTATTCTGCCAATACAGCTCAGTTAGTCTTAAATCAGTTAGCGATTGCTCCAAATGCAGTTTTTGCAGAACCTGCATTCCGTTGGGAGCTAATCAAAGACGACCCAGATGATAATAAATTTGCTGATTTAGCTATCGGTATTAATGCTGATTTCATGGTCAGTAATAATAGCGATTTTAATATTTTCAAAGACTTAGAGTTCCCTTCTCTTACAGTTGTCAATTTAACAGATTTTCTTTCAATTCTGAAAAATAAATAATTTGTAAATCCTACCGCATCACCTCCTGCAACACCGTCAAAGACTTCACTTCCGTCAGCGTATCCACGTGCAGACGATAGAACAAAATAATAAAATCTAATAATTGATTTCTGGAAAAACGGTCAATCTTTGGGGCTTTGTCATATTGGTTATTCAAAAGCATATCCAATTGATTTTCAAGCTCTTTGGTGGGTGTTTGGAGATTATGAAGGCTCAATTCATGAGAAATTTCGTGGGCATTTTCGGGCGAAAAACCTAAATATGTACCTAATTGAAGGAGGAATTGTAAGTGGAAATTTTCAAAATTTTCTGTCGTGCCATCCAACCATAAGATTGAATTATTTAGAAATTGAAACAATGGAGAATTATTAGATTCTTCGTGAAGACATTTCCCCAAAATCTCCGTAATGAAAAGTGAAATAGAAGACTTAGAAACATCAAAAGGCAAGGTTTGAAAAGGATGATTACATTTCATTTCAGAAATTCGATGAATATCTTTCCCGTCTCGATGATAAATCACTAAATCCAATAACGTAAGTGGCTGAAAAAGAGCAATTTTGTTCTTAGATTTTGCACTCCTTACACCATTTTCAATGTAGGTCTGCATCCCAAATTCTTCGGTATATATCTTCACAATCACCGAGGTTTCTCGGTAACGAATGTAATTAATAACTATGCCTCTGGTTTTGAATAACATTATTTTCGATGTTTGACTTTCGTTCGGACGGCGTTCCGCTTCGATGTTTGGGGGATATCGAAGTTTGATGTTTGGTTTTCGATGTTCGGAAAAGGGCAGTTTAACGTAAAAGTAATTATCGAAACATGAAAAGGTAAATAATGCTCGAACATTCCGAACATCGAAAAACGAATCCCGAACATCGAAATCATCTTTTCCATGTCAATTTTTCAACTGGAATATTTTGTTCTATCTTTCCTCTTAAAATCTCAATCATTTCCTCCACGGGCATTTCTGGGTCAAATCTTATCGGTTCTTTGAAGGTTATGGAAAGTGTGGTATTCACCTTTCTGAAACGCAATCCCTTCTTATCAAACGCCCTTCTGAAACCATTGATTACCACTGGCACAACGATTGGATTATGGGCTTTTATCAAATGTGCCGTTCCTTTGCGGAGGGGTGCGTAGGGCGTGGTTGTGCCTTGTGGAAAACTCACTACCCAGCCATAATTAAGTCCTTTGCTCACTTTATCATCTGCCGAAGTATCGACTGCACGTTTGACATCTTTACCCTCGGCTCGCCAAGAACGATTGACCAAAATTGCCCCAGCTTGCGAAAATATCCTTGGAATCAATCCGCCCTCCTTCATAGTCTCGGAAGCCGCCACATAAAATACTCTTGAACGGGGTGCTAAGAGATAAATCGGGAAATTTACTGAATTACGAAATCCCCATTTCACACTAAAAAAGACGTGATAAAGGGCAATTACATCCATAAAGTAAGTCTGATGATTTGATAAAAAAAGTACTCCAGTACGTGGAAGTCCCTCCAAATGTTCCGTTCCTCTAATTTGCGTTTTGTTCACGCCCCGCATACGACTGTAAGTGATTACTCCCAAAACCATTACAATAATTCTTTTCAGAAACACAGAATTACCGAAAGGGTCACGCTCGAAAAAACCGAAAACATCGGTCATGGAAAGTAGTTTCTTAAATAGGGGATTCATTTTTTGAGTAATTATGAAATATGAGTTATGAATAATGAGACATGAATTCGAGTACAACTATACTCATAAACTTTACACTCATAAACTTATTAATCCCTCGAAAGATAGCTATTTTTTAGTAAATTGTTGGGTATTTCATCATTTCAAATATCGGAAAAATCTATAATTTATGAAGAAAATAGCACTCTTATTATTCGCAAACCTACTAATTTTCAAGGCTTTATCTCAAAAAATCATTGACCGACCCATCGTTTATGATTCGGTCAGAAAAGCACTTTCTTTACAGTATCTCAAAGAAAGACACGGCTTAATTCAAACTGAACCCACGCTTTCGCCAAAGATGATTGTCTCGCATTGGACGGCAATTCCAAGACTTGAAGGTTCGTTTAATGCTTTTAATTCTGTAACATTGAAAGGTAGAAAGGAGTTAATTGAGGCAAGTCCGTTAAATGTTTCAATTCATTTTTTGGTGGATAGAGATGGAACAATTTTTCGATTAATGCCCGAAAACCTGATGGCACGCCACGTAATTGGACTAAATTGGTGTGCATTAGGTATTGAAAACGTAGGGGATGGTAATAAATTTCCCCTCACCAAAGCCCAATTACAAGCTAATATTTATCTCGTAAAATACCTCAAAAAGAAATATAAAACCATCGAATATTTGATTGGGCATCATGAATATACCACTTTTCAAAATACTCCACTTTGGAAAGAAACCAACCCTAATTATCGAACGGGGAAAACTGACCCTGGAGATGAATTTATGAGTAAACTGAGAAAAGGAGTTAGGAAATGGGGATTGAAAAGTAGGGTATTGGAATGATTTTTTAGCTTTAACTTTTATTAACTATTAATTATGCAAAAGGTACAGAGTAGCCAACATTAATTAATAAGTATCTCAAAATATGCAAAACGTACTCATCACAGGCGGTTCGGGCTTAATTGGCACACGTCTTTCTGAAATCTTATTAGAAAAAGGCTTTTCAGTTTCACATCTTGGTCGGAAAACGGCTACTGGGGATACCAGCCACGGAGTAAAAAACCCAGCCATCAAAATATACACTTGGGATGTTGAGAAAGGAATTATTGATGCCAAAGCCCTCCTCGAAGCCGATTATATTATTCATTTGGCAGGGGCAGGTATTGCCGATGAAAACTGGTCGGATGCTCGCAAAAAGGAGATTATCGAAAGTAGAACTAATTCTATTGGTCTGATTACCAATACCTTAAAAACAATTCCTCATCATATAAAATCTTTCATTTCAGCCTCTGGAATTGGCTATTATGGAGCCGATACGGGCGATGAACATATTTCAGAACAACATACCGCTGGCACAGACTTCGTAGCGGATTGTTGTATTCAATGGGAAGCTGCCGCCGATGAAATTCAAGCGTTAGACATCAGAACGGTGAAACTTAGAACTGGAATTGTGTTGAGCGATAAGGGTGGAGCCTTGCCAAAATTGACTCAACCCGTGCGTTTTGGGGTTGGGGCGGCACTCGGCACTGGCAAACAATGGCAGTCATGGATTCACTTGGATGATTTATGCGAATTGTATATAAAAGCCCTTATGGATGAGCGTATGACGGGTTCTTATAATGCCGTAGCCCCCAATCCAGTAACGAATTATGAGCTTACTAAACTATCTGCCAAAGTATTAAAACGTCCTTTTTGGATGCCCAATGTACCTGCTTTTGCTTTAAAATTAGTTTTTGGAGAAATGGCAATAATCGTTTTGGGAAGTAATTATATTTTGAATAAAAGAATTGCCTTAGAAACCGATTTTCAGTATAAATTTACGGAGTTGAAAGGGGCTTTGGAGGATTTGTTATAGTACCACAGGTTTTAACCTATTCATTTCCATGCTTACAGGTTAAAACCTGTGGTATAATTTACTGATAATTCGTTGATGTGCTTTGGGTGCAACCAATCTTATTTCAGATATTGTTTCTGGAAAATTCATACGCATTTCTTATTTTTACAAACTAACTAAACAAATCTGATATTTTGAAAAATATTTTAGTCTATTGTGGTTCATCAGCAGGACACAACGAAATTTATAAAACTACTGCCACACACGTTGGCAAAATGCTTGCTAATCAAGGACTTACCTTAGTTTATGGCGGTGGAAGCGTGGGACTAATGGGTACAGTTGCCGATGCCATTTTAGCGAATGGCGGAGAGGCAATTGGCGTAATTCCATCTTTCATGGAGCCTTGGGAGGTGCAACACAAAGGCTTAACTGAGTGCATCGTAACGGACACTATGCACACACGTAAGCAACTCATGGCAGAAAAATCTGATGCTGTAATTGCCCTGCCAGGTGGTTGGGGAACACTTGATGAACTCTTTGAAATCCTGACTTGGCGGCAATTAGGTTTGCACAGAATGCCCATAGGAATTCTGAATACTAACGGTTTTTATGATGATTTGCTGGTTATGCTCGAAAAAATGGTTTTGGAAGGATTTGTAAAAGAAGCTAATTTCAAAATGCTAATCGTGGATGATGATATTGAATCGCTTTTGGAAAAACTACGGAATGATGTTTCGGAGGGTGAGTTGGTGGGAAAGTGGCTGGGGAGGGCTTGATAAAATATTAGTCTTTTTTCCTAATATTTGTAAAGTCAATTTATCCACTATTTAATGAAAGTAAAAGAAATTATTAAGCTCATTGAAGAAGATGGCTGGTTTTTTGTTCGTCAAAAAGGTAGTCATACTATTTATAAACATTCTGATAAAGAAGGTATTGTTGTTGTTCCGAACCACGGTTTAATTAAAGATGTTAAAGAAGGAACAGGAATCAATATTTTGAAACAAGCTGGAATCAAATAATTTAAAAATATGGAATACTTAGTAATTTTTGAGGAATGTAATGATGGAGGATACAGTGCTTATGTTCCAGATTTACCCGTTTGTTTCACAGTCGGTGATACTTTGGAAGAAACAAGAGAAAATATAAAAGATGCCATTGAATTATATTTAGAGGAAATGAAAGATACTGGAAAATCTATTCCTAAACCATCTCCTAAATTAACGCAATTAATTGCAGTGGCAGCTTAAAATAGTTTTTCATAAAAAGGCAGGTTTCAAACGAAGCCTGCCTTTTTAATGTGCTGGCAGATTCTCAAATCAGCCAGCGGGTTCTCAAACCCACAAACAAACAATTTTTAACTCAAAAATTCGTTTCAAAACACAAAACCTTTATGTTTCCTATCAAAACTATGTGGTTACAAAAAGCCGTCAATTAAAACATTTACCAATGAAAACCACAAAATTCACTTTCCTCTTTTGCTCAATTATCTTGGCTCAAAACGTATCGCTGAAAGCCCAACTTATTATGGCTATGCCCGAAAACAAGCCTGAGAGCATTGGTACGGCGGTCAATACTGAATATTCAGAACTCAATCCAGTAATGGCTCCTGATGGTAGAATGTTGTATTTTGGACGAAAAAATCACCCAAGTAATAAGTTTGGTATGGCGGGAACGGAGCAAATTGCGGGTTCGCAAGATATTTGGTTTTCAGAAAGTGTTATGGGTGCTTGGACAACGGCAAGACGGATGCCCGAAAGCCTCAACCGTGACCAATATAATACCATTTTTAGCGTTTCGCCCGATGGACAAACGATTTTGGTAAAAGGCTCTTATGTAAACGGACAATACGAAACTCGTGGTTTTTCGATTGCCAAAAAGAATGGTTCAGGTTGGGATATTCCGAAGAAAATGGAAATTCCGAGATATGAAAAATTGAGTAAAGGCAAAAATGAGGTAGGTTATCTTTCCAATGATGGTAAGACGCTTTTGATGGCTTTTTCAGAAAAGAAAAACTCGGATGAAGACGATATTTATGCCTCATTTATTGAAAAAGACGGCTCATGGTCTGAACCCATGAATTTGGGCGATGATGTTAATACCGATTTTACCGAAACCACCCCTTTCTTGGCGGCAGACGGTAAAACACTCTATTTTTCAAGTAATCGGGAAGGCGGAAAAGGCAGTAACGATATTTGGGTTTGCAAACGAAAAGACGAAACGTGGATTCACTGGACAGCCCCCGTAAACATCGGTGAACCCATCAATACCGACCAATACGATGCCTATTACACCATTTCGGCGGCGGGAGATTATGCCTATTTCGTGTCAGGGAATAATTCCGTAGGTAAAAAAGACATTTTTCGGTTGAAAATCGAACAACCAAAACCTGTTGAACCTCCCGTTTCAACCACTTCCCCATTGGCAGGAGGCGAACCCAAAAAAGTAGAACCTTTGAAAACCGAACCCACAAAATCTGACCCTGTGGTGTTGGTTTCGGGTAAAGTAATTGACGGCAAAACGGGCAAAGTTCCTACTAATGCGAAGATTATTTATGAAGACCTTACGAATGGAAACGAGTTGGGCGTAGCCACGCCAGACCCCATTACAGGAATATACAAAATCGTTTTGCCTTATGGTAAAAATTACGGAATAACTACTAAAATTGATGGGTATGTTGGTACTTCACAAAATATTGATTTAAGCAAAATCACGGGTAAATACTTGGAAGTGGAAGGAAAAGATATGACCGTAACGCCCGTGGAAGTAGGGGTAAAAGTACAGATGAATAATATTTTCTTTGAATTTGGTAAGGCATTATTGAAAGAAGAATCATATCCAGAGTTAAAACGTATAGCCGAGTTTTTCAAGACCAATAAGAAAATCGTTTCAGAAATCAGTGGACATACAGATAATGTGGGTTCGGATGAAGTAAACAATAAACTCTCTCAGGAACGTGCCGATGTAGTGCGTAATTATCTCCTCACTCAAAACGTACCTGCGGAACGAATTACGGCGAAAGGTTATGGCAAAAATAAACCCAAAGTAGCCAACGATACGCCTGAAAATCAGGCAATTAACCGTCGGGTTGAGTTTGAAATTTTGAAGAATTGAATGATAGGAGTTTTGAGACCGTTTAATGAAAGCTATCGTCAAATATTTTTACTTCTTCACCTCCGCAGGTTTTGCTTTCTTAAACAATTGCTCAAAATTACTCACGGCAAAGTTCAATTGAAGGATGTTATTGTTATCAACATTATCTTTCGTAATGTTATTAAAACGGAAAATTGTTCGCTGCATATAGCCCGCTTCAATCGAAAGGAATTTGTTGAATTTATAGCCTAAACCAATCACAAAACGGTTTTGGTCTAACAAATTGGTGTTCGCCACTTTCTCGCCCATGCCTATAAATACCTCATCATACACCTGTGCGTAAAAGGTTTTATCGTCCATTTGGCATCGTTGTAATCGCCCTGCATATCTTCACGGCGATGTTGATTTTCGATTTGCCAAGTAAATTTACCCGCCAATTTTCCAGAGATGTTGAGGTCTGTCCAACCGTTTGAGATGTGATAATAGTGGCGGGGACTTTGGGCTACGGTTATACCTAAAAACGTCAGCAAAAGAATTGCTGACGTTTTTAATTTTTTCATTTGGATTTTCAATATTGGTAGTTGGTACTAATTGAATTGTTGAACCGCTTTAACAATTGGTTACTACAAAATACTACGGAATAAATAGAATAAAGTAGCTGACAACAAGATGGTTACGGGCAAAGTCAATACCCAAGCCATCACAATATTTTTAATTGTTCCGCCTTGCAAGTTTTTAATACCCTTTGAAGCTACCATCGACCCCGCAATACCAGAAGATAATACGTGAGTAGTTGAAACTGGTAATTTATAAAATGTAGCCAAACCAATTGTGATGGAGGCAACCAATTCTGCCGAAGCTCCTTGGGCATAGGAAAGGTGTTGCTTTCCGATTTTCTCCCCAACCGTTACTACAATACGTTTCCAGCCAATCATCGTTCCAAGGCCCAATGATAAAGCAATCATCCACATAACCCACTGAGGAGCAAAATCGGTTAAAGAAGATAGTCCACTGTTAGAGTTTCCGAAAGTAAAAAAGGGAGCTTTTTTACCCGCCGTAGCATTTTTCAAATCATTTTTATCATCCGCACTTAACGATACGGATTCGCTTTCCATCAATTTCTTAGTGTGCTTATTAATATTCAAAACATCTTTACGAATTTCTAGTTTAGTTTCCACCGTTAAGTTCTTAGCATTGAGGGTTTTATCGGCAAAAATAACATCTAAACTCTTTACACCTTTCATTACTTTGGCATAACTTTCTTTCTCCGAAGAAGATAATTTATTCGTATCAATCTTATTAACAATCGTTTGAACGGTTGTTACTTCCTTCTGCAATTTGAATGGGTTCACTTCGGTATTGATGGCAAAGAAACTTGGTAAGAAAGCAATCAAAACCAACATCACCAAACCAATTCCTTTCTGCCCGTCATTACGTCCGTGAAAGAAACTTACCAACGTACAAGTCGTAACCAAAATGGCACGAATCCAAATGGGAGGAGGCGTATCTTTCTTGGGTTCTTTAAAAATCTCTTTGTTTTCAATTGATTTTTTCAAGATGTACATGAAGACAATCGCAATGGCAAAACCGAACAATGGCGAAAGCAAAAGTGCTTGTCCAATTTCAACGGCTTTGTCCCAGTTTACGGTTGAAATTCCACCTTTATTATTTTCAGGTAAAAGAGCATATCCAACGCCAATTCCGATGATTGAACCAATCAAAGTATGTGATGATGAGGCAGGAATTCCGAAATACCAAGTACCTAAGTTCCAAGCAATTGCAGTCAATAGCATTGAGAAAGCCAATGCCATGGCATGATAAATATTGGAATCAATCAGGAGTTCAGTGGGCAATAGTCCGATAATGGACATGGTAACACCCACACCGCCCGTAAGCAAACCTAAGAAATTGATAAAACCAGACCAAACCACGGCTTGCGTAGGTTTCAAGGAATTGGTGTAAATAACAGTAGCAACGGCGTTTGCGGTATCGTGAAATCCATTTACGAATTCAAAGGCACAAGCCAAAAACAAGCATAAAAAGAGGAGGATAAACAGAGTTGCGTTGAGTCCGAACATTATTGTGGTTTTTAATTTGAGAATTTTGAAATGATTGCTAATAATTATTGCTTAATTTTCAAATTGAGATTATTCATAAGTAATTGTTTCTAATTAAACGTCGTTTTGAATTCTGTGAAATGCTTAGGTTCGTTGAAATCAATGTTAAGTTT
>JBBRMR010000048.1:0-39167 GCA_038230735.1 Cytophagales bacterium | reverse complement strand
CAGAGCAAATTTTTACCATAAAAAATTGTGTAACGCCTCCCACAACGGGCGTGGATTTAAAGAATGGCTTGGTGGCTTGTTATCCTTTCAATGCCAATGCAAAAGACGAATCAGGTAATGGAAATAACGGAACGGTAAACGGTGCTACGCTCACAACTGACCGTTTTGGGAAGGTCAATAGTGCCTATAATTTTAATGGTTCAAGTTTTATCTCGGTAAATCCTGCTCAATTCAAAAATCAAAGTTATTCTTATGCTACTTGGGTTTATTTGGATAATATTCCCACGGGCGGAGACCAATATTCTTTTATTTCAGTGGGCGGATCAGGAGGTGACCAAGTTCTATCTTTAACCAGCAATTATCAGGCTTTATCTGCCAACGGATTTAATTGTGCAGCTTACAACATAGGGAATCCCTCTGTTTCAAGTAATTGGAATGGTACTGCCCCAAGTAAAGGAAAATGGTATCATGTGGCATATACAAGAGATAATACGTCCGTAAAATTATACGTTGATGGAACATTAATTACTAATAATTCACCCAATATTTTAACAAATGGAACAAATCCTGCTTATAATGCCCCTACTACGATGGAAATTGGTGCGAGAGTTGGAGGAAGTGGCTATTTCCAATTTACTCAGGGTAGTTTAGACGATATTCATATTTATAACCGCCCTCTAAATGCCAACGAAGTCAAAGCTCTTTTTGATGGAAATTCAGCCCCAACCGTAACCATTACTGCCGATAAATCCGCCCCTTGTGGAGGTGATAAAATTACCTTTACTGCCAATGGAGCATCCACAACGGCAAAATATCAATGGAAAGTGGATGGCGTGAATGCTGGATTGGATAGTAAAACGCTTGCTTATAACTCTCCCAATAAATCAGCGGATTATCAGGTAAAAATATCCGTTGAAGTTACGGATGAAGACCCATGTTTCCCGAAAAAACCAGTATTAGTTGATAAAATTATTGCGGTAAAAAATTGTGTAGTCCCTCCCTCAAACACAAGCAATAAAATCCTAATTCCAACGGCTTTTACGCCCAACGGAGACGGCACCAATGATGTTTGGGAATTAACAACGTTTGCGGGAAATGGAGACCTGATTGTGGAGATTTATAACCGCTGGGGCGAAATAGTTTTCTATTCAAAAGGCTACTCAGAGCCTTGGAATGGCACTTATAAAGGTTTGCTCGTTCCCGAAGGAACGTATGCTTATGTCATACGGGTGGACGCTGATAAAATTTATAAAGGGGCAGTCTTGGTGGTGAGGTAAACAAAATCAAATTATTGGCAAGAAATTTGTAATTCTTTCTTCGATTAAATGTCAGTTTGGAATTAACCCTACAATTAAAGAAATAAGAGTAATAGTTTCAACATTGGCATTTTATTGAATCGAAATACATCAATGCTGTAAATACGCCCGCAAAAATGGAACGAAATCTTATCACACTCCTGCTTTTTTCACCAATATTTTCTTTTGGTCAAGTCAATCTAAAAAATGGTCTCGTAGCCTGTTATCCTTTTAATGCTAATGCAATTGATGCAACAGGCAATGGAAATGATGGAACAGTAAATGGTGCAACCTTAACAACCGACCGTTTCGGAAAAGCTAATAGTGCCTATAAATTTAATGGGAATAGCTATATCTCAGTATCTCCCGACCAATTAAAAAATAAGAGTTATACGTATGCCACTTGGGTAAAATTGGATGCTGTTCCCGTTGAGGGGGAAAGTGGTACTTTCTTGTCGATAGGAGGTCCTGGTAGTGGCGATCAAGTTTTGTCTTCTACTAATAATTATAGTGTACTTTCCTCAAAAGGGTTCAATTGTGGGGGATATAATTCGGGCAATCCTGTGGTTTCAACTAATTGGACAGGTGTGCTGCCGAGTGTAAATAAGTGGTATCATGTGGTGGTTACAAGAGATAATATTTCCATAAAATTATACGTTGATGGAGTATTAACTGGCAATAACTCCCCCAATACTGCCACAAACGGAACTGACCCTGCTTATGCAAGTCCAACTTATGCCGTGATAGGTTCAAGAGTAGGAGCAAATGGTTTTATTCAATCTATGCAAGGTTCGTTAGACGATATTTACATCTACAATCGTTCTATTTCCCCCGAAGAAGTCACCGCTCTTTTCCAAAGCACAAAATCAATACCTTGCGAAAGTGGAGTGATAGCTTGTCATCCTTTTGCAGTAGTGAAGACGAAATAAATGGCTAACTGAACACTTCATTCAACGCAATTTCAATACCCGTTACGGGGTCAGTTAGGGTCATTTCAGAAGTGAAAAAAGTATATTTTTCGAGAGAAGAGTAAACAGAAATGGCTTGGAAAGCTGGCATTACGAACCAACAAGATTTTACCCCTGCTTGGAAGTAACGATTGATTTTTTTGAGAATATCGTTATCAGATTGTGAGGGAGACACTATTTCAATGGCTGTCAAAGGCATTTCGATCATGGATAATTCATCATTCCAAAAATTGAATTCTAATTTTGGATAAATCGCAATATCAGGAACACAATTTGGCTTTTCGGGCATGGTGATATCAATCTCTGACAAACAGGTAAATTGTTTGCGATATTTAACGTCAATTTCGACCAATAAATTTTTTTGAATGTAAGCGTGGTTTTTGCTGGGCATAGGTTTATTTCTTTCGATTTCGTATGCTGAAAGTTCATTTTCAACGAATGTTTCAAGTATTAATTCCATATCCTTATATTGTTTTTTTCAAATATAATAAGATTTGATGATAAGTCAAAACTTGTTAATGTGAGCGAATTTCGCCCAATAACCATTAACCAATCCCCGTTAACCAGATTTAATGCCGCATCACTTCTTCCAAACTTGCCCAAACGATTTCACCCATCGTTTTGCATTTCAAAAATTTGTCTGATTTATAATATTGAGCTAATTCTGTTTTGAGTTGAATCGTATTTTCTTCCGAAGAAATATCGTCTTTTGCCATGATGGTCATTAATTCATACACTCGCTGACTTTCTGCCTTCAATCTTCTTGAAATCAGAGAACGTTCTTCGGTTTGGTATTGCTTAACCGACTCTGAGGTCATGTATTTCATCCCCAATTCAATTAACGGATTGTTTTGCCTAAAATATTGGGGCATATACACCGTCCGCTTGCCTTCATACGACTGTTGGTCAAAATCAATGGCTCTAATTCTATAATATTCTTCTTCAAAATCAGGTGTAATATCCACCACAAAATTAGAGGAGTGCATATCTCCCAATAATATCACAAAACACCTTTCATTAAATTTTACAAACTCCTTTGCCAAACGGATTTGATTAATTTTGGGGTCGCTGAGATTGTTTTTAAAAAACATATCCCCTGGAATTCCCGCAATATGTTCCTCTACTAATGTATTTTCAAAAGTCAAATAAGAGATTCTATTGGGTGATAAAAGATGTTCCAATTCCATGCCGTAAACTCGTGAACAATCCGCCCGCTTGATATAGAAATAGTCAAAATTATCGTTTACTCGATTCACAATTCTGATACGGAAGGGTTGCGTGTTTCCGTAGGTACATAAATCGACACGGTCGATGGTGAGGTGGGTGATTACCTTTTCGTCGCCATCGGTTTTGAGGTCGGCATAAATCTTTTTTAGGCTTTCGTAAATGTATTCGATTTCGTTGTGGGGAAAGAAAACCGTAATCCAAAGCGTATCTGCCCCAAAGCGGTCATAGAGACTGATGGAACTCTCAAACCTCAGTAAATCAACGTATTGAATGGGCATTTTTGCCTCTCGCCCGTACTTATTGAGATACTTACGGAGTTGGAGATTTATCTTGAAAGGGATTTTTTTTTTGGAAATTAAAGCCATGTTTATTAATAAAATTCAAAGATGATGGCAATTATACTTTTAGCCAAATTTACACTTTCCTTGGCAATTTATGAAATAGTAACTACTTTTATAATATCAAAAAAAAGTAACACTATATAACAGTAAATAAACGTTTTTCTTCTTCTTTAGCTCCTCTTTATTCCTCAAATTTTACGATTTTTAGCAGTATTTTTATCCCAAAACCCTCCAACTATATTATTTTATGTACAATAAAACCTTTCATTCAAGCTATAAATATCTCTTGTCATTTTTAATTTTATTGAGCTTAAATGCCTGCATTGACCCTTATGATTCAAATTTTGGGCAAAATAATAAAGTTTTAGTGGTTGAAGGACTATTGACCAACGACCTTCAAAATCCTGACACCCTCAAAATTCAATATTCATATTACTTAGACGGATATGTGTATAAAAAGCCCATTGCTGGTACGAAAGCTTCCATCGTTACCTCAACGGGGCAGGAGACGAAACTGGTTTCAGTAGGAACGGAAGGAGGATTTTTACCTCCCGCCAATTTCAGAATTAATGCTACCGAAAAATATACCTTGAAGTTCAGTTTGGGCGATGGCAATAATTATGAATCCAGCCCTCAGCAGATGCTCCAAACGCCCGCCATTGACAAGGTTTATGATGTTTTTAATCCCACCAGTAAACTTTCAAATGATGGTAAAACCGTCTCTTCTAATAATGAGGTTTTTGTTGATTTTCAGGATAAAGTAGGTGAAAAAAATTATTATATGTGGCGTTACACTCACTATGAAAGACTCGAATATTGTATCACTTGCGACCCCAATACGCTTTATAAAGTTCCTTCACAGAGCTGTGTGAAAAATCAGTTTAATTATCAACGTAATCCAGCTTATGATTACCAGTGTCTGGGGAATTGCTTTTCAATTTTTAAATCCACCAAAGCAAATATTCTTTCGGATATAACCTCCGATGGGCGTTTGGTAAAAGGCAAATTGGTGGCTCAAATTCCGTATTATTCCCAAACGGCTTGTTTGGTGGTGGTGCAACAAATGAGTGTTTCGCCCGAGATTTATGGGCTAAATAAACTCCTTGAATCGCAGTCATCTGCTACGGGAAGTTTGGCAGATACGCCCGCCGCTACCATTGTTGGAAATATTAAAAACCTGTCAAATTCAGAAGAAAAAATCGTTGGATATTTTGGTTTGGCAGATATTAAAACAAACAGATATTGGATGACAAGGGAAAATTCAAGCGGACAATTAGCGTATATTTTAGGACATGTACCCGAGGAAGAACCACCACCACCACCGCCCGCAGGTCTTCCCCAAGCTCCCTGTAAGCAAAGCAAAAATCGCACACCCATTAAACCCCAAGGTTGGAAAAACTAAATCGACATGAAAATAAGAATCGTTAAAATAATCCTCTTTTTGTCGTTCATAAACTTCAACGGATTCTCGCAAAAGAATGAAAATCAACGACTTACGGCAGTAAATCTGACCGTGCGTGATTCGACTGATAATACTATTTTGCAGGATATTGTTATCAAAATTGACTTTCAACGTGCCTCTTTTTCATCGGATGCCAACGGGATTCATACCTTATTTCTGAGTCAAGGCAAACACTCTTTAACCATCAGTCATTTAGGATTTCGGACTTATAATTATGGTATTATCATAGGCGAGCAAGAATTAAATCTGAATGTTAGTCTGATAAATGTAGCCAAAGAATTGGACGAAGTAGTCGTGAACAGTAGCGGCGGAGGAAGCAATGTCGGCAGACCATTATTGGGCGTTACTCCGTTGAGTATCAAGGCAATAAAACGAATTCCTGCCATGATGGGCGAAACTGATGTCTTACGGGGTTTGCAAATGTTACCAGGTGTTACGTCCGTGGGAGAAGCCGCCAATGGTGTGAATATCAGAGGAGGAACAACCGACCAAAATTTAATTTTGTTAGACGATACCCCGATTTTTAATCCGACACATATGTTCGGATTATTCTCTGTTTTTCCTCCCGATGCCGTGGCGGGTTTAGACCTCTATAAAGGTGGTATTCCTGCCCGTTTTGGTGGTAGGGCATCTTCGGTGATTGATATTTATTTGACCAATCCCAATTTAGAGAAATTCAAAATGATGGGCGGTATTAGTCTGATTGCCAACAAATTAACAATCGACCAGCCCATTATCAAGAATAAATTGGGCATTGTGGTTTCGGGCAGAGCCTCTTATAATGATTTTTTGTTCAAATTAGGACCTCCCAAATTAGAGAATATCAAAGCCAATTTTTATGACCTTGCCACGAAAGTATTTTATAAAATTAATCCTAATAATACCCTCACATTTTCAGGATATTTGAGTAATGATTTCTTCCAAACTGACCTCTTGGGAACGATTGGCAATGTCAATGCCACTTCAACGCAATACCAATATTCAACCGCCAATTCTTCTTTGAAATGGTTTCATGCTTTCAACTCAAAACTCAATATTCAAACCACGGCGGTTTACACTAATTATAAACCAAAAACGTTGTTGCCCGAGTTAAATACCAATAATATTGTTTCGATTGAGTCGGGAATTTTGTATCAACAATTGAAATCCAGTTTGAATTATAACCTCAACGAATATCATCGTTTGGAGGGCGGATTGAGTACCATTTTATATACCATCAATCCAGGGATTTTGAACCCAAATGGCTCAACGAGTGTCAAT
Source organism: Cytophagales bacterium (assembly GCA_038230735.1). GTDB lineage: Bacteria > Bacteroidota > Bacteroidia > Cytophagales > Spirosomataceae > Arcicella. Next base: position 32,614 of record JBBRMR010000048.1, on the reverse strand, counting down.
TATAAATCAACACCCGAAGAGAAAAGTATGGAATCGGGCGTGTATTTGGAAGATGAATGGACGGTAAACAAACGCCTGACGTTATCATTAGGAATAAGATATTCGCAATATGCCGCTTTGGGACCCACCACTGTCAGAAATTATGACCCCGCTTTACCAAAATCCGACTATTCGGTTACTGATTCAATCGTCTATAAATCAGGCTCTTATGCTACTTATGGCGGTTTTGAACCAAGAATTGCCTTAAAATATTCCATCAATGATTTGACCTCGGTGAAATTTGGGTATAATCTGATGCGTCAATATTTGCAAGTGGTTTCCAATACCACAACACCCCTACCCACTTCAAGATGGGCAACCAGCAATACCTACATCAAACCCCAAGTGAGTGAATTATTGTCGGTCGGATTTTTCAGAAATTCAAAAAGTAGTATCTATGAATTTTCGGTGGAAGGCTATCACCGTACAACGGATAACGTAATCGATTTCAAACCAGGGGCAGATTTCTTATTTCAGCCGTATTTGGAAACCCAAACTCTGCAAGGTAAAGGCAGGGCGTATGGGCTTGAATTACAGGTAAGTAAAAAGAAAGGAGCTTTAACGGGCTGGATGAATTATACCTATTCAAGGGCTTTGAATCAGATAAAAGTAGGCGAAAGATTTGAGGAACAAATCAACGGTGGGGCATGGTATGCCACTAATTATGACCGCCCGCATAGTTTCAATGCCACCATCAGCATTGCCCAAGGTGGACACCACGAATTTGGGTTTACGTTTGTTTATAATACGGGTCGCCCCTACACCGTTCCGAATGGTTTTGTGGAATATAATGGAGCAAAATATCCCTTTTATGCCGACCGAAACAACGACCGAATCAAAGATTATCACCGCTTAGATTTCTCTTGGACAATCCGCAATGCCAGTATGCAAAAGAAGCGTTGGGAAGGTTCGTGGACGTTTGCGGTCTATAATATTTACGGAAGAAGCAATGCCTATTCGGTATATCTCAGAACCGAAAACGGCATCAAAGCCTACCAACTGACGATTTTTGGCTCACCAATTCCTTCGCTGACTTATAATTTTAAGTTTATGTAGATTTCATTGATTTCCAGCCGTTGTTGGTATTTTTCTATCAACAACACTTGCGATAGCAACTCGTCAAATATGAAAAGTGAAATGTAATTTATTGGCATTCAAGTATTTGCCATAAAATAATTAGTATTAATTTTATATTTGGTGCTTGCTTACGCACGTGTTGTTGGTGGAAAAAACACCAACAACGGCACAAAACATGGGAAATTTTTATCAGGACATGGACATGAAATGAATATTCCAGGCAACTTGGGAAGCGGTCATACAAGTCATATTCCATTTAATCAAGTAAATCCTGATTATTTCAAAATACCAGCAGGTGTTCAATACTCAATTCCTCCAGGTTTTTAATTAAATAAATTTTATGAAGATGATAAATGAAATTAGTAATAAATATGAAAATTTTTCAGATGCTTTAATTTCTGAAATTAATTATAATTCTTCTATTCAATCAAGGAATGTAGAAGTGGTAATAAAGTGCATGAATAGTCAGAAAGACTATGAGTGGGAAACTGTAAAATTAATATTTAAGGATGTCTTATTTTTAAAATTCTCTGAAAATGAAAATTCTTCAAGCACATTAATAATTAGTGCTTTTTTGAAAGAAGAAAAAGGTATAATTATTATGGACTTTTTCCCACTTATATTTGGTAATAATGATTTAAAAGAAAATGTAAATTCAGATTTTATTATAAAATCTAAAAGTTTAATGTATTCTGTTATTTGAAATTTTTTGCCCTTTTGGTATTTTCGCCTTTGCTTGTCTTCCATTCTAGCAAAAGTGCCTTCATGTCGTTGTGCGATATTTTCATCCACAACACGTGCGGAAGTAACACGCCAAGTCCGCCTATCAACAATGGGTTAGCTTGGCATTTCTGTTGGCAGAGAAATTCAAAATTACCATTTTACCAACCGAGAAGATTTGATAAGAAAAGATATTCAATATCGTTTCAATGGGGAATTATTGAAAACCAGCATTGAGAAGAAAAATGGCTCAACGGTGCTTTCCACTAAGGAATTTATTTATGAGTATGACCACATTTCGAGAAAGGTAAAATTCAAGCACTCCACCAATGGCGTTTTACAAAATGTTACGAGTTATAAACTTGATGGAATTGGCAGAGTTCAAGGTAAATCTTTCAAAGCAAGCGATGTGGTGAGTAGCAAACAAACGGGCAACTGGACGGATGTAAATACTTGGTTGTCAAATGGTTTACCTACTTTATCGGATGTGGTTACGATTAATGTAGGGCAAATTGTAACGATTCCCAATGCCGAATCAGCCTCCGCAGGGAAATTGGTCAATAACGGAGTTTTGGAGGATTTTGGGAAACTAAATTTTGGTCAAATTGGGTCAAATCCTTTGCATGAAATTACCTACAAATACCACATCCGAGGGGGATTTCGCCTTTGTTGGTATATCATTTAGGAAAAAGTGCCTCCATGCCGTTGTGCGGTGATTTGCACTGAGACGCATAGTCCCACAACACGTGCGGAAGCAACACGCCAATTTTATTTATCAAAAATAGGTAGGCTTGGCGTTTTTTACTCCTGTACCTATTGTGAATAAGATACTCCTCTCAATAAAAGAAAATACCTTCAACTGTCAGCTAAAATACAATCCATCAAGCATTTACCCTTTTCCTTTGTGAAAAAATAAATGCTATGCGAATCTGCTTTTTACTTTTCTTAGGGTTAATTGCTAATGAAATTTCTGCCCAAACCGTACCTGATGCCATCGTGGGTGATTGGATGACGAGTGAGCAGAACGCCACCATTCGAGTATTTAAACAGCACGATAAATATTACGGAAAATTGCTTTGGTACGCCCCATTCAACGAAAAAGATGAGGGTAGGGAAATTTACCCCTCCGAGAATTCAAAATACATCAACAAAATGGTGATGAAAGATTTTATTTTCGATAAAAACGAATGGAATAGTGGTGAAATCAACGATTTACACAAAGATAAAAATTACAAGGCTTTCGTGAAATTGAACAAGAAAAACCAATTGGAAGTAACGGGCTATATCCTATTCAGATGGCTCAGTCAGACGATGGTTTTGAATAAAATGGAGATGTCGAGCGTAAAATAATGTTCGATTATTCCTCAAAAAGGCTTGTTTCAACCTTGAAATAAGCCTTTTTAATTTTTCTACCCCCAATAAAATTACCTACTAATCCTCCTTTTTGTTTCATAAACCCTTCCCAAGAATTACCTTTGTGAGCATTTATAAATTTAACCAATATAACAATGAGAAAGAAAATTGTTGCAGGAAACTGGAAAATGAATAAAACGATGGACGAAGCCATGATTTTGGCATCGGAAGTTGTTCACATGGTAAAGGACGAAGTCAATTCTGATGTTCAAGTAATTATTGCTCCTCCTGCCTTATATTTGACTACTTTACAAAAACATACTGAGCCAGTTGCCAATATGGGAATCGCTGCTCAGAACTGTTCAAATAAGGTTTCTGGGGCATTTACGGGCGAAATTTCTGCTCCAATGTTGAAGTCAATCGGGGTTACACACGTGATTTTAGGACACTCGGAACGCCGTGAATATTTCAACGAAACTAATGCAATGATTGCCGAAAAAGTAAATATTGTCTTGGAAAACGGCATGACTCCCCTCTTTTGTTGTGGTGAATCTCTGGATATGCGTCAGAACGGGGATTTTATGGCTTATGTGGCTTCACAGATAACGGATAGCGTTTTTCATCTTTCACCAGAGGATTTTAGTAAGATTGTCATTGCCTATGAACCCATCTGGGCAATTGGCACAGGCTTAACGGCTTCATCGCAACAAGCACAAGATATGCACGCTTATCTGCGTAATCATTTAGCTACAAAATACGGTCAGGAAGCAGCAGATAGTACCTCAATTTTATACGGTGGAAGTTGCAATGAAAAAAATGCCGAAGAAATTTTTGCTTGTCCAGATGTGGATGGTGGATTAATTGGTGGGGCTTCTTTAAAATCTCGTGAATTTACGAATATTGCTAAATCGTTTTAACAAAGTTGAAGCGTTAGAGAAGTTAAATGGTTTTGGACAGCAGATGTGTCGGCTTTCAACTTTTCTAACTTTTTAACTGTATAACTTCTCTAACTCAAAGTTTATATCTCCCCAAAATGGGTAGATGGTCGGAGTATTTAATATCGCTAAATGTTTGAAAATCAAGCACTTTTATGGATTCACTGCAAAATTGATTGTCAATTCTAACAATATTTGGGCTTCTGTTCAACGTAAAACCAAAGCCATTTCCTCTTTCTTCAAAGGCATTTTTTAAGCGGTCTCGGATGTTTCCATAAGCATTTCCGTAAGGCATTTCGTTAAAATCTCCGCACAGAATTACGGGATAAGTGCTTTCATCAATCAGTCTTTCAACCATTTCCACTTCGTCAGAATGTTTCTCGAAACCCCATTTCAACGAAGACAAAATACCTCTGCCTTCCTTTTTGGCTTCTTCATAATCCTTGCCCTTCATTTCACGAACCACTTTGCCAACCCTTATTCCCATCGACTGAAACTGGAGGTTTATCACTCTAATTGTATCTTTTTTACGGGCAATATCTGCCACCAAATAGCCATTAGCATTACGAGTGTTAAAGGTTTTTCCCTCTCGGTGAATAATAGGATATACCGAAAAAATCACTAAACCCATTAAGCCATCCCTATTATCTGTGATACTCGCCATGTGTATATTCTCACGCATCATTGGCGATAATGTTCTAAAACGAGCATCATAATCCAAATTTGTGAACTCTTGAAAACATTTTATATCTGCCTCGTAGTCGATAGAATACTGCATTAAAGCATCGGCTTTAGTTTTATTTTCTTCATAGCTATCGCCATAAAAACCATAAACATTATAACTAAGAACCGAAAGAGAATTTTCTTCTTTAATGGGGTCTTTGAAGACAATGGTACGTTGAATGAAAGGATAGCCAATTGCCAAAACTATAATGGGCAAAATGGCTCGGGCGGGACGGATAAATAGCCACGTAAAGGCAATTAAAGCACAACTCAACATGGCAAAAGGCAAGGACATCATAATGAATCCCGCCGACCAATGGTCAAGCACGAGGGTATAAGAGAGCAAATAGGTAACGAGCGTGTACATACACACGGGCAAACTCGTAAGCCAAAGTAACGAAGTAGCAATTGTTTTGAGCATCCTTAAATGTGATTAGCTTTTACAAAAGTACGAAGTTTAAGAGAAACTGGAAATAATATTTTATACCAAATTATTTCCTGAATAAATTGTATCGTTGAGAAAAAATCCATAATTTTGCAGTCCGAAAAACGTTTTCCGATTCAAAAACGATTTGGTAGTAAGGTAAATTTATCGTCTTGAAGACGATTTTCATTATAAAACAAGATTTCAATCATGGCTAAGGTTTGTCAATTAACAGGAAGAAAAACAGAAGTAGGAAATAACGTATCGCACGCTAACAACAAAACTAAGCGTAAATTTTTCCCAAATCTTCACACTAAGAAATTTTTCTTAGAATCAGAAGGTGTTTGGGTTCAGTTGAAAGTGTCTGGAAAAGCAATCCGTACTATCAACAGAAAAGGCTTAGAGGCTTCTTTGGTACAGGCTGCTCGCAAAGGAACGTTGAGTTTGTAATATTCTTTTCCTGAATATTGACAACAAAATATATTTAGAGCCTTCTCAATTAATTTGGGAAGGTTTTTTTGTGTAATTTCACGTAGTACGGCAATCGTTTGTCGTGTTTTTCATCAGATACACTGCAAATTATTACCGTACTACGTATATGCTAAATCAATCAGAAAAGAATCGTTATCAAAAACATTTACTGCTCCCACAAATTGGAGAGGAAGGACAATTGAAACTCAAAAACGCCAAAGTCTTGGTAGTGGGTGCGGGTGGTTTGGGCTGTCCCGTGTTGCTATATTTATCGGCGGCAGGTGTTGGTAAAATCGGGATTATGGATGCCGATGTGGTGGATATGACTAACCTGCAAAGGCAGGTTTTGTATAAAGTGGAAGACATTGGTAATCCGAAAGCTACCACTGCCGCCAATCGTCTTGCCAAAATGAACGATATAATTGAATATGAGGCAGTTAAACAAAATTTAAAGCCTGAAAATGCCGAAACGTTTATCAAAAATTACGATATTATTGTCGATTGTACTGATAATTTTACGGCTCGTTATCTCATTAATGACTACTGTGTAAAACTCCAAAAGCCCTTTGTTTACGGGGCAATTCATCAATTTGAAGGTCAAGTTTCAGTCTTTAATTTCTTGGATAAAGAAGGTATTTTGGGACCTACTTACCGTTGCCTTTTCCCCGAACAACCATCTGAATTAGAAATTCCAAATTGTGCTACGATTGGCGTTTTGGGCGTTTTACCAGGGATGTTGGGAATGTACCAAGCTAATGAAGTAATCAAGATGATTATGGGCATCGGCACAGTGTTAAGTGGACAATTATTGATGGTTGATTTATTGGAAAATACTTCCCAAAAAATCAAAGTCAAAAGGCGAAAAGATGCCGAAGAGATGATTTTTCCTGCGGGAGAAAAAAATATACAAATGACTGATAATCAAGAGATTGATTCGGTAATAACGGTTAAGGAATTACAGAAAAGAATAGCTAATCAAGAAAATTTTTTATTGCTAGATGTTCGTAATCCCTTTGAATATGATATTTGTAAATTGCCTAATGCTCTGCTGATTCCGATGTCTAATATTCCGACTAATATCAAGCATATTCCCAAGGATAAACCCGTTGTGGTGTATTGCCATCACGGTATGCGATCGGCAAGTGTGATTGATTATCTATCTCAAAATCACGGGTTTACGAATTTACAAAACCTCATTGGGGGTATCAATGCTTGGGCAAATGAGATTGACAAAACGATGGCGGTTTATTAATCTTTACATAATTGCTTCTCTCACTCGTACTAATTTCTCTAAAAGCCCTTCTAATTGGTCTAAGGGCAACATATTTGCTCCGTCTGACTTGGCGATTGATGGATTTGGGTGGGTTTCGATAAAAATTCCATCCGCTCCAACGGCAATAGCAGCTTTAGCTATCGTTTCAATCATTTTCGGTTGCCCGCCCGTTACGCCCGTGCTTTGATTTGGGCGTTGCAATGAGTGCGTACAATCCATCACTACGGGTACGCCATGAGCCTGCATTTCAGGGATATTTCTGTAATCTACTACTAAATCCCCGTAACCAAAAGAGTTTCCTCTATCGGTCAAAAATACTTGGGCTTCGGGGTTTTCGTGAAGGATTTTTTCTACGGCAAATTTCATCGAAATACCCGACATAAACTGTCCTTTTTTGATATTAACCGCTTTGCCAGTGCGAGCCGCCGCCGCCAATAAATCCGTCTGACGGCACAGGAAGGCAGGAATTTGCAAAACATCCACATACTTTGCCGCCATTTCCGCTTCCACCGATTCGTGAATATCGGTTACTGTGGGGAGGTCGTAATAATTACCCACTTCTTGCAAAATTTCCAAAGCCGTGATATCCCCAATACCCGTAAAAGAATCCAATTTTGTCCGATTTGCCTTGCGGTATGAGCCTTTGAAAATATAAGGAATTCCGAATTGGTCGGTAATTTCTTTGATTTTTTCAGCAATTTCAAAAGCCAAATCACGGTTTTCTATCGCACAACTCCCTGCCATAAGGAAGAAATTATTTTTGTCTGTGTTTTTTAGTTTTGGAATATTCATGTATTTGTTAGCACGCAGATAACAAAGCATCTGCGAAATCTGCGTGCCATTTTTTATATAAAATTTACCTCCGTACTCAAAGAAATACCAAATTTTTCCAACACGGAAGTCTGTATTTTTGCGGATAATGCTTTAATTTGTTCGCCCGTGCCGTTACCATAATTGACTAAAACTAAGGCTTGGCGTGCGTGTACGCCTATTTCCCCGTCTCTGAAACCTTTCCAACCTGCCTGTTCAATGAGCCAACCTGCGGGTACTTTGACGGTGGTTTCGTTGATGGGATAACTTGGGATATTTTCAAATCGTTCTTTCAATTCATCGTATTGAGTCTTCGGGATTTCTGGGTTTTTGAAGAAACTACCCGAATTACCAATTTCGGCAGGGTCAGGGAGTTTATTTTTTCTAATAGAAATTACGGCATCACTGACGGCTTTAATGGATAATTCGGTAACGTTCATTTCTGCCAAAGTCTTCTGAATATCCCCGTAGGAAATCTTGAAGATGGGTATTTTATTCAGCTTAAAAGAAACCGAAGTAATGACGTATTTCCCCCTGGCTTCGTGCTTAAAAATACTTTCCCGATAGCCAAAATGACAATCTTCTAATTTGAAAGTTTCAATTTCGAGCGTTCTCAAATTTAATGCTTGCAATTCTTCAAAAATATCTTTTATTTCCACGCCATACGCCCCAATATTTTGCATGGGTGCTGCTCCAACTGTCCCAGGAATGAGGGAAAGGTTTTCCATGCCAGCGTATTGATTTTCAACACAATACATCACTAATTGATGCCATGATTCACCCGCACCTGCCTGTATATATACATGAGATTCATCTTCCAAAACCTTTTGAATTCCTTTCAGATTAATTTTTATGACTAATCCATCATAGTTTTTTGTAAAAAGAATGTTACTTCCTCCACCCAAAAACAGTTTATCAATCTTCTGAAAATCAGGATTCTGGAGGATTTCTTTGAATTCAGAAACAGAATTTATCTCCACAAAATATCTTGCCGAGGCTTCTAAACCAAACGTATTGAAGGGTTTTAAAGAAATGTTTTGTTGCATATCACGTAGTGCGACGGTCCGACGACTCGAAATCTTTATCGTATATAATTTTACCAATTACAAATTTACAATGCGTAAAGGGTATTTCAAGTTAATGACAAAAATTGTATCTTTGAACTAATAACCAAAACTAAATATGATACAACGCCATAACCTTGCTTATTTTGTTATTTTAAGTCTCTTTTTGAGTAGCTGTGCATCTTCAGTGAAAGTTACTGGAGGGAATAATTCTGGTAATACGACCACAACACAATCGCCTTCTAAAAAAAATGATAAGGTGGTCAATGAAGATTTGTCTCAATATCATCCGAGATATAAGTCTTCCAACGAACCTGATGTTATTTCGACCGAAAAAACTACCACAATGCCCGCATCAACGGTAACGGATGCCCCTCTACACGTCAATAAACGTTTGGATACTATCTTGGACACGATTGCAGTGCATAACAAAAGCATCAAATTTACCAATGGTTTCAGAATCCAGATTTATGTGGGCAACGACCGCAAGGCAGCCGATGATGCAAAGATTTATACGTATCAAACTTATCCCGAAATTTTCCCGTATTTGAGTTTTCAACAACCCATTTACAAAGTAAAAATTGGTGATTTCTTAAACAGAATGGATGCCGAAAGATATTTCAGCGATATTAAAGACCTCTATCCATCCGCCATGATTTTGCCCGATAGAGTTGAGATTAAAAAGGGGATGATGGTAAGTAAATAACATTCTAAACGGATAATCACAAAAAAAGGCTGGCAAATATTGCCAGCCTTTTTTTGTGATTATTTGAAGTTCTTGTTAAAAACCTGGATTCTGCTTAAGATTCCCTACACCTTGATTGATTACACTTTGCGGAATCGGTAAATACTCGTCCTTTCCTTTCGTAAATGTAGCTCCCGCCAAATGAGATCTTGATTTTACCTCTTTAGCAAGATAAGCATTCAAAACTTGGTCAGCAATTCCCCAACGTACTAAATCAAAGAAACGATGCCCTTCCATACCCAATTCAATTAATCTTTCGTGGCGAGTAGCCAAACGAGCAACTACCTTGTCAGTCCATGGAGCAGTATATTGTTTTACTACATAGTTTCCAGCGGGTGCTGTGTTAGCTAAATTCATTACCATCCCATTTGGAGATGCCGCTCTTTTACGAACTTGGTTTACATAATCACGTGCTTTATTCATATCGCCAACTTCGATTTCTGCCTCAGCAGCCATTAATAATAAATCAGCGGTACGAATAATGTAAATATTCTTTCCAGATTGAGCTTGTCCCCAGCCACCTCCAACATAATATTTACCTACTTCGGATTTGAATTGAATAAACTTTTTAGGAATAAATGCTCCACCATTTGGTGAATTACGAATCCAAGATGAAAGAGCAAAACCATAATCTAAATATGGTACTCCCACACGACCAACAGACCAATCTAAACGTGGATCAAATTGACCATTATCAGGGAAAGAAGATGGACTATTTTCTTGTTGTTTTATATCGGTATTATTATATGTAGTCAACAATGGCAAACCATTAGCATCGGTCTTGAAAGAATTGGCATACGTTTGCGAAGGTTGATAAAAACCACAACATCCACCAGGCCCATCATTGTGAGGATTAGGGAGCTCAGCATCTTTATTACTATTAGCCCCACCAGTACCGTCTCCAACAGTATATTGTACCGCAAAAATGGATTCTCTACTATTTTCAAAATCTCCTTTGAAAATATCTTGATAATTATCAATGAGTCCGTATTTCTCATTTTTGTTCGTAACACCATTGGCAAGCACTTGATCAAACATAGCTTTGGCTTCCGCAAACTTACCTTGATATAAATAAATTTTACCCAAGTATGCACCCGCTGCCCATTTATTAACTCTACCCAACTGTGATTGAGTTACTGGCAAGTTATCGAAGGCAAATTTTATTTCTGTCTCTATCTGTGGATAAATGTCAGCATCATTCTTAAGAGCTTGATAATCCGATGATGAAACAGCTTTTTCATCGACAAAGGGCACATTTTTAAAACATCTGCGAGCTTCAAAATGATGGTGTCCTCTAATAAAACGTGTTTCCGCTTCAATTACCTTAGCATCGGCAGCTGATATATCTTTTGCCGCTTTCAACAATCGTAATGTTACGTTACACATTCCAATTCCGTCATAACAAGATGTCCATCTATTGCCAACAGCAGTATTGTCGGGTAACAAGGCGTATCTTTCCACTGGATTAAGTTCTGGACCCTGATCACTTGATTCTGAACCTTTATAGGCATCATCAGCCCTAACTCCACCCCATGCCCAGTTCATTGGACTTGTATACCAAGCTGCAATATTTGAACCTGTCAGAGTGCGATAAGCATTTATCAACGAACCGTTTACCCCTGTACTATTCGCAAGTGAAACTTCTGAAATAGCTCCAAGCGGGGCTTGATTCAAAAATGAATCTTTACATGAGTATGCCACTAATGTACTGAGTAACACAGTAGCAGTAATTATTTTATTTCCTATTTTCATTATTTTTAAATTTATTTTGTTAAAAACCTAAACTAACACCTAATATAAATGTTCTTGGTTGTGGCGTTCTGAACTGGTCAACGCCCATCGTTAAATCTCCTCCTTGTATAGCAATATCTGGATCCGGTCCTAAATAATTGGTAATGGTAAACATATTTTGTCCCGTAACATAAATTCTTGCTCTACTCAAACCAAGTTTTTTGACCGAAGCAGATGGCACTGTAAAACCAAGCTGCAGGGTTCTCATTCTGAAATATGAGCCACTCTCAATATAATATGAATTTGAAATTGAGTTTGAATAAGTATCATTGACGTTCAAGATTGGTAGTGTACCAGAGGTATTTGTTGATGACCATGAATTATCCAATACTCTTTGACTAACGCCACCCACAAAGCCTCTCAAATCTGTAAAATATCTTGTGTAATTATAAATATCATTACCCACATTCCAGAATAAGAAAGTATTGAAATCGAAGTTTTTGTATTTCAAAACGATGTCAGCACCTAATTGAAACTTTGGAATTGGATTTCCGATGTAGGTTTGGTCTTTGCCATCAATCACACCATCTCCGTTAATATCCTTAATTTTCCAAGATCCAACACGCTTGTAAGGCATTTTCGCCCAAGCATCAACTTCGCCTTGATTTTGAAAGACTCCTTCGTTTACATATCCCCAGAAAGATGATAATGGACGACCTGCCTCAATCTTTTGAATATTATTTAGACGACCAGCTCCAAAAAGTAATGCCCCTACGCCATCAGCATCAATTTTAGTTGCCTCATTGGTATAGGCAGTATAAGTAACGGCTACATCATAAGACACATCAGAAACCCTACCTTTAGTTGATACTGTTCCGTCAAAACCTTTATTAACCATCGTTCCAACATTAATTCTTGGTTGACCTACGGCTGCTTCCAAACCATTTCTAAATCTATTAACTAATAAATCGGACGTTTGGTTATTAAAATATTCTAAAGAAAAATTAAGTTTATCGTTCCATAAACTACCGTCTAATCCAATATTTACCATGGTGGCAGATTCCCACTTAGTAGAAGGGTTTCCGTTGAAGCTCGGACGGTAGCCAATGCTTACACCGCCATTGCCTCCCGCAATATCATATCCTGTACTACCAATACCAGCACCAAAGAAAGAGTATTGATTAATAGGACTTACATTTTTTTGGCTACCCATCTGTCCCCAACCCGCTCTAAATGCTAAATTTGAGATAATTGGTAGATCCTTCATGAATGATTCTCCCGAAATACGCCATTTTGCCCCAAAGGCAGGAAACACGGCAGCTCTATTTTCAGGACCAAATACTGATGATTGATCTCTTCGAAGCGTTGCACTAATAGAATACTTATCGTCATAAGTATAGACAAATTTTCCGAAAATTGAAAATAACTTTCTTGGTGTACCAGGACTTCCACCTACCTGAGGTAAGTTCTTTCCAGTATTGATTGAACGGAAATCGGGATCACTAAAGTCATAATCTGTTCTTGATCCATTCAAAGACCTAAATCTTTCATCTACTGATTCAACTGCCCCGAATACCGAAATATCGTGCATATTATTGAATTTCTTATTGTACTGTAAACTATTAGTCCATGTCCAAGAACCCCCATTAAAATAGTACTCGCTGTAATTATTATTTTTAACATTTTCAGCTCTTTCGTAAGTGATATAGTTAAAGTTTTGTCCCGTACCGATACGTTGGTCAAATCCAAAAGAGGTTGATAACGTAAAGTCTTTCAAGAAGGTAATTTGGGCATACATATTTCCAAAATATTGAAAACCTTGATACCCATTATCTTTACCTCTAATGGCGTTAGCCACTGGATTGCTACCATTGCCCGAATCCCCTACTCCATTTCCAGAAAATCCACCGTTAATGTCATAAACTGGCAAATAAGGAACCATTCTGTATGCTTGAGCCCAAGGGCTACCTTCTCCAGAAAAGTCTAAGCCACCGCCCCTATCAAAAGGATTTCCGTTTGCCCCTTGTTGACTGGCATAAGTAAGCTGTAAGTTTTGACCAATTTTAAGAAACTTAGTGGGTTTGAAACTTGTATTAACCCGTAAAGTATATCTGTCTAATTTTGTATTGAGAAAATTACCATCTGAACTAAAATAGTTTAAGCCCATTGAATAAGACCCTTTGTCAGTACCACCAGTAGCTGAAATCTGATGAGAAGTTACAGGGGCAGTTTGAAGAACCTCCTTAAACCAATTCGTTCCCGCACTTGTGTTATAAAATTGTTTTGGTCCGTAACTATCGGGATTTAGGTTTTCAAAAACTTTGTATTTCGATGCATCAATCGTTGATACTCCACCTCTTCCCGTTTCAAGATACGTTGGAATTACTGGAGAAGCTCCATTTCCAAAAATTACACTTTGTGGAGCAATACCCGCTCCAGCATAAGCTCCCCATAAGTAATCAGCATACCCTTTTGTATTCAACATTTGAGGAATTTTACTATCCTGAATATTAGATACCCCATAATAACCATCGTAAGAGATTTCAAATTTGTTACCTCCTTGCTTTGTTGTTACAACGATTACCCCATTGGCAGCTCTTGAACCATAAATTGAAGCTGACACAGGGTCTTTCAATACTTGTACCGAAGCAATATCCTGTGGATTGAGTGCTTGTGCATTGTCCGTTGGAACACCGTCAATCACGTATAAAGGGTCATTGTTTCCAAATGAAGCAAAACCTCTGATACGAATTGTAGCTGCTGCCCCAGGAGCTCCCGTTCCACTCACTGTGATTCCAGCAGCACGACCTTGCAGCATTGAACTAAGGTTTGAGCTGACCTGATTTGTCATAGTCTTGGTATTAACTACGGCAACAGAACCAACAATGTCCTTTTTCTTCTCAGAAGTATAACCTGTTACGATTACTTCATCAAGTGCTGACACATCTTCATCAAGAATTACATTGATGACCGACTGTGTTCCGATAGAAACTTCTTTTTTTGCAAAGCCAACTCCCGAAAGTACGATAACATCCTTGACAGATGAACTACTAACAGCGAAATTTCCCGTGCCGTCTGTGGTTGTTCCTTTTTGAGTTCCCTTAAGTAGAACAGATATTCCAGGAATTCCCTGTCCATCACCACCCGTAACTTTTCCAGTTACACGGCGGTCTTGAGCGAATGTTAGGAATGTACTCAGCATGAATACCCCTAACAAAAGCAAACTCTTTAAATGAGAGTAAATGTTTGTGTTCATAATAAATAATTGGGTTTTGAATTGAAAAAAAACTAAAATTGTGGTTGAAAATTTTGAAAAATGGTGATTGATATTCTTAGTAAAACAGAAATAAATATTAGATTACTACAATTATTAAGCAATTTAATTACTATCCACTGTTATACAGTGTTTTTTTTTAAAATTTTAAAAATTAAAGTATTAATACAACATTTTCTTTATTTTGTACATAATTTTTCTGAAAATCATAGCTTTTGGAAGCAAGAAATGTGGCTTTATCGAAATCTTAGAAAACCTGAATGGTTGAAATGCTTCCAAATAATATTTCTTGAAGGAATAATGGAAAATATGACAAGATTTCTGAGGATTAGGATTTGTTATGTCACATTTAATTAAGGAAATATTTGGGATGTCGAGAAGATTAGTTTCACATAACAGATACTTTGAAATTTGCACAAATTTAATGAGAAATAAAGTGGTAAAGTAATCGTAAAATGACTTAAAATATGCAAATTAAAACCCTTACTGAATCGTTTAATTTTGCTAAATTTATTATACCTTTCAATCAAATATCCGCAAGAAATAACTTTAGAAATTTATTTGTTTTTTGCTAAAATAAAAGGGGAATCATTTTATGAATGATTATCAAATTTGCAATTCCTTCATCAACGTACCCGATTTTAGCATAATTACAAAAAATCTTTAAAAAATGACTTCTCCAATGTTACCCATTTTTCGTTGCCATTGGGCAACCACCGACGACCTTACGTATATACATTACCACGACCACGAGTGGGGCGTACCTCTGCATAATGATGATAAACTATTTGAATTACTCCTCCTCGAAGGCTTTCAGGCGGGGTTGAGTTGGATTACTATTTTACGGAAAAGAGATAATTTCAGAAAGGCTTTTGATGATTTTGATGCTACTAAAATGGTAAAATATGATGCCGCAAAAGTATTGGAATTGATGCAAGATTCGGGCATTATTCGTAATCGTTTGAAGATTGAAGGGGCAATCATCAATGCCCGATTATTCCTCGAAATTCAGGCGGAATATGGAAGTTTTGACCAATATATTTGGCAATTTTTGGGCGGACAAACCCTTGTAAACCAATGGAATAACCCTAATGAAGTGCCAGCCAGTACGGATATTTCGGATGCTATGAGCAAAGCCTTGAAAAAGCGGGGATTCAAATTTATTGGCACAACTATTTGTTACGCCTTTATGCAAGCCACGGGTATGGTGGACGATCATTTGGTGGATTGTATTTGTCGGAAAAATAAAAGATGATATTCCCCTACCGTTTAATAAATATTTTACAAAGTCCTCATAATGAAGCATTTAAAGTGGTATCTTCATTTTTTTAAATCTCCTTGTTTCCTTTCCTTCCATTTTTATGACAAAATCGTAAACCAGTTTTATCATTTCAAACCCTTTTAAATCAAACATTATGAGACGTCCACTAATTATTTTACTAATCCTTTTGGTAATTTTTGCTCTTTTCTTTTATTTTTCGCTTGGTACGCAACCTAAATCAATCGCAGAAGATGGAAAATTGCCCCCCATTAGCAATTCATATTTAGATTCAATTATGCAGACATCCTATCCTAATTATGCCTATTTGGAAGGAATTGGTTATGCATTAAGAGACCGTCGCACGATATTACTTTCAGGCGAGAGGGCTTCAGCGGAGGGTAAAATAGAAGCCATCGAGTCCGTTGAAAAGGAATTGGAAAGTTATTGGAAATGGCAGATTCTTTTTGGCAGTAAAAATCTTGATGAAATATCTTCTTCACCTCCCATTCGTGGTCAAGAAGGGCAGTATTCCCCTCAATCAGATAAGGTTAGCCATAATAAAAATATTTTATCCAGAATTTTTGATGTTTTCAAAGTTGCAGATGCGGTGAATGTGGTGGTTGATAGTAACAAAACCTGCGATTGCGATGGTGGATTATTATTACTGGCAGGTCCAGATTTACATAAAGTGGGAACAACCCTCAATCCAGATGGTGAAATTATTGCTACGGGGATTCCACATTTTGACCCTGAATCTCCGTCAATTGATAGCCCCGTTTCTATGAAAATGCCCCAACCAGAGCCACAGGCAGGTTACGGAAAGTCAGAGGCTATTTCTGTTGGTATCATTGATTCTGGCATTAATTTAAAAGATGAGACTTTCATTTCAAGTAGTATTAATTTAGGGTTAAATTACAATTTTGTAACCAGTAATCCTGCCGATACGAGTAATGTAACCGACCCTAATTCAGTGATTCACGGCACAAAAATAGCTCGGATTATTAAGCAGGAAATGGGTACTCAGCCCATTAGTATGGTGGGTCTCAAAACTTTCGATAGTTTAAACGTGGGGAATCTTTACGATAATTTGTGTGCGATTATGTACGCCATCAAACATAAAATAAAAGTGGTAAATGTAAGTTGGGGGGGCAAGAAGGATTCACCAATTTTTCAAGAAGTAATGAAACGTGCCGTGAATGCAAAACTAATTATCGTATGTTCGGCGGGTAATGAAAATATTGATATTGATGTAACGCCTTATTTTCCCGCTTGTTATTCAGACCATGCTATATACGGAAAAAATGTTGTAACGGTTACGAGTCTCTATAAAGACAGTGTTTGCATGAACAGGTCGGGGTCGGGCAAGAAAATTGATGTTACCGTTAGGGCTGATACTTTGAGTAAAAATGGCAGATGTCTTCATTTTATTCCCAATGCTAACGGAGGTTTGCCAGCAACTTACGAATCTGGAACATCCTATGCAGCCCCTTATGTAACAGCGGCAGTTACAAAATCGTTGATGATAACGCCCGCCTTCGTTAAAAGCACTTTAATTACTTCATTACCCGTTGGTGGTAAAATTAAGAAGTATTAGGTTTCAAAATAAAATTTTAAATTCCCCATAAATGTTATAAATTGAGGTAGTTATCTGAAAATTGCCTCAATTTATAATCATGTATAGAATAATTCTCCTCTTCTTGCTTGCTTTATTTTTTAGCATTTCCTCACGGGCAGATTGCCCGAAGTCCAAAAATATTTGGGTGGCTTATCGAAAGGCTATCAAAGAAAAAAATCCACAAAAAGAACTTCTCGGATTAAATCAAATTTGCCTAAAATGTAATATTCAAGATTCAACTTATGCCCTTATTTTGGAGCAATTGGCAGAAACTTATGCCGAAGAAAATAATTATGACAAAGCTATCATGGTGATAAATCAGGCAATAGTGCTTAATAAATCTTCCCGAAAAGAGGTTAGACCGTGGTATTTGGAAGGAAATTATTTTTGCTTAGGTAAATATTATAATCAACAGGGTGAAAATCAAAAATCAACCAATGCCTTTGACCAAAGTATTGAGGTTGCCAACAGATTTCCTAATAAAGCCACCTATTTATCAAAATCATATTCTCAGAAAGCCCGAATTTTGACCAAGATTGGAGACTATGAAAAAGCCATTATTCAAGCTAATATTGGCATTAATTACGCCATTCTGAGGAGTGATAAAATGGGTATGGGTATGTGTTATTCCGAAAAAGCAAAAGTATTAAATAGTTTAGGTAATTCAGCCTCTGCCGATTCTCTGGCGTATAAAGCCATTGATGTCTTACAAGGGGCAAACCAAGAAAGCTATTCAAATTTGGGCTATTGCTACTACTTATTAGCCCAAAATTTTAAATCTAAACAAGACTATTTGAAAGCCGTTGAATTGTATGTGAAAGCACAAAAATATTTCTTGTTAAGTGAGGTAAATGATATGTATTACAAAACATTCATTAGCCTTGGAATGGCTAATTATTACTTAAAAAATTACGACCAAGCCTTAGATAATTTCAATAAATCGTTGGAAATCAAGAGTGACCCGTACATAAAAGTTAATATTTATGATGATATTGCTTCAACTTATGGCTTGAAAAAAGATTATTTAAGAGCCTTTTTTTATTTTCAAAAAGCATTATCCGCTGGTCCGATTGGATTCAAAGAAAGTTCAGGATTTGATAATCCAACCACAAATTCTTTGAAAAAAGCGGATTTTAAACCCTTTTACTTGACCACTCTCAAAGACAAAGCCGAGACTTGGTTGGAATACGCACAAATCACCAAATCGCCGATACATCTTCAAGTGGCTTTGAACACTTATACGACCGCCGACAAACTCATTGACATTATGCGTTTTGAACATACGGGTACGAAATCGAAATTGTTTTGGCGAAACAAAACGCACTCACTATATGAAAAAGCCATTCAAACGTGTTATTTGCTAAAAAACTATGACAAAGCCTTCTATTTTTTCGAGAAAAGTAAAGCCGTTTTGCTCAACGATAAACTCAACGAATTGAGTGCCAATCAGCAACTTTCTCCCCAAGATTTAATCCAAGAAAAAAACTTTCAGCAACAACTTTCCGAACTCAATAAAAAAGTTACGGCTGAAAAAGAGACCTCTCAAAATACCCTTAATTTACAGCATAAATTAGCAGAAATACAGGCTCAACAAAAGCAATTCATCAAGGGTTTGGAAACCAAAAATCCAGCCTATTTTAGGTATAAATATGATACTACTTTGTATAATCTGGATGATGTAAAAAAATATCTTATTAAAGCACAAAAACAATCAAAATTAACCAGTACGCTTATAGAATATTTTGTGGGAGATAGTGCCATTTATGCCCTCAGCGTTACACCCGAAAAAACCGACTTATTAAAAATCTCTTTGAGAGAATATGACAAAAATGCCAAGAAGTTTCTAAATTATTGTTCTAGTAATCAACTGATTAATAAAAATTATAGAGATTACTTAAAAGTAAATAATCAATTATACCAACAACTTTTCAAAGACCTAAACCCACCCGAAGGACGATTGATTATTGCCCAAGATGGTTATTTTTTACCCTTCGAGGCACTATCAAAATCAGCCGAGAAAGCGGAATATTTACTGCAAAATTATGCCATTAGTTATACTTACTCAGTGCAATTTTTGCTGAAAAATTTGGGTAAAAAATCCTTTTCAATCAGTGATAAATTCATGGGAATGTCGCCCGTTGATTTTAGTAAAAATTTGAATCAAACTTCTCTTTCTGGGTCAGATATTTCTTTGAAGAATGTTTGTAATAATTTTTATTTTGGCAAGACATTTTATAAAAAGGAAGCCACTAAAAGAGCCTTTTTTGATAATGCCAGAAAATATCAAATCGTCCATCTATACACCCATGCCCAAGCCGACAGCACCGACCAAGAACCGATGATTTATTTTGCTGATTCGGTTTTGAAATTATCAGAAATTAGTGATTTACAGCGCTTTAAAACGCAACTTTTGGTGCTGTCGGCTTGTAAAACTGCCGTGGGAAGAAATGCCAAAGGGGAGGGAATCCTTAGTCTTTCCAGGGGCTTCGCCACGCAAGGCATACCCGCAACCCTCACCACGCTCTGGAGTGTGGAGAATCAGGCAACATACACCCTTAATGAGTTGTTTTATGGATACATAGCCCAAGGAGAAACAAAAGATGTGGCACTGCAAAAGGCTAAAATTGAGTTCCTGAAAAGTCAGTCGGGGGAGAAACAATTACCCACCTTTTGGGCGGCTGCCGTATTAGTAGGTGATGCCGAAGCCATTAGTTCGGGTTTTCAGTGGTGGTGGTGGAGCTTGGGGGTGATTGGGATAATTCTTGTCTTGATTAGAAATTTCAGAGTTAAAAAATTAAAGAATTATACCACCTTTTTAATCTAATGCAACTCAAACATTGCCTCAATCTCCACGGGAATATTGTCGGGTAACGTTCCCATTCCCACTGCACTCCGCACACCAATACCATTTTCTGTTCCCCATACTTGAGCAAAAAGCTCACTGCAACCGTTGATGACGTAAGGATGTTTTTGAAAATCACTGGTGCAATTTACCATACCTAAAATCTTGATAACTCGCTTGACTCTATCCAGACTGCCCAAATGCGTTTGGATGGTCGAAAGCATAGAAAGCCCCACCTGACGAGCCGCCAATTTGCCCGCTTCAATGTCCATATCCTGCCCTATTCGCCCGATAATCAGACTTTTATCGTCTCTGAAAGGTCCGTGTCCAGAGAGATACAAATATTTCCCATCAATCAAAAAGGGCTTATAAACGCCCATTGGCGTAGGTGCGGGAGGAAGTGAAAATCCCAAGGCTTTGAAAGCCGCTTCTGGCGAAATTTGTTCAGTCATGATTTTATATTTTTGACGTTCTGATAATTTTATTTTTAAGAATTTACGGAAGTCTTCGGATTAGGCATCCCCTTCAAACGAAGGCTTCCGTTGCGAACCATTTCCAAACTTTATTCCACGTAATCCAAATCTTTAGAAAAACTCTCCTCCAATTGTGAAGTTGCCCAAAAAGCTGCTCCGTAGCAAATTACGCCCACAATTAAGGCAGATTGCAATAAACCAAATGAAGGCATTAAGGCTTTGAAACCAATCGTTATTGGAATTAATGCACCTCTTACGAAATTGGGAACGGTGGTAGTTACGGTGGCTCGGATATTTGTCCCAAATTGTTCCGAAGCCATTGTTACAAAAACTGCCCAGTAACCACCAAAAAAGCCCAATATGAAGCAAAGTATATAGAAGTTATCGGCGGAAATCCCATTAGTATTGAGATAAACGAGCGTAAAAACTGTTGCCAAAGTAATAAAAATATAGACCGTTTTTTTTCTACTTTTTAAGATTTGACTCAAAACGCCACTCAAAAAATCACCCAAAGAAAGCCCTGCGTAACAGAACATAATGGTTTTTCCGCCCGTGATTTCCCCTTGGATATTGAGAACTTTACTCATTTCAGGGGCGGTCAAAATCAAGATTCCGACCACGTACCAAACGGGCAAACCCATTAGAATACAATAAAAATATTTGATAAAACGCTCTCTATCAGTAAATAGGCTAAGAAAATCGCCTTTTTGCACATTCTCACTAACGTTTTGAAACATGACCGATTCAAACGTTCCAAAACGGAGAATCAAGAGAAATAAACCCATGCCACCACCAATGAAATAACAAGTCCGCCACCATTCGGGGTCTTGGCTTGCACCCCCCACTAATGCTGCCGTTACTGCACCCAAAGCACCTGTACCCGCAATGAGCAATGCCCCGATGCCCCGTTTGTCTTTGGGCAAAGTTTCATTTACGAGCGTAATGCCCGCCCCCAACTCACCCGCAAGCCCGATACCCGCAATGAAACGGAGGATTCCGTATTGCGTAAGGGCATCCATGAAAGTATTATCGTGAATTAAACCATTGAGGGCATTTGCCGATGAATACAATAAAATAGAGCCAAAAAGGACAGATTTTCGCCCTTTTTTATCACCCCAAACGCCCCACAAAATACCCCCAATCAACATTCCAGCCATTTGAATATTGAAGAGTGAAAGCCCTTTGGAAAGTTGTTGAGCTTTATCAAAACCCAAACTGGCAAGGCTCGGATTGCGGACTACCCCAAAGAGAATAAGGTCATAAACATCCACAAAATAGCCCAATGCGGCTACAGCAATCAGGATTTTGGCGTTTTTTGAAATGGTGGTTTCGGGCATTGTTAGGTTAATGGTCAAGGGGTGAAAAGGTTAATGGGGAAAGATTTGCAATTTATAAATTTTACCCGATAAAACAGAATCGTTCCTTGCGAAAGGAAGACAGATAATGTTCAAACGGTTTCTAAAACGATAAACTCAAAATGATACAAGTTTTTTCTTTGGGATTGGTTATATTTACGGCTAAGAGGTTCATAACGAACAGAAACATACTTCAATATCCTAATGCAAGTCTCGCTCAATTTTACGGTTTTATTACTTGGAATTATCATTTCGTCTTCCTTTTTTGCGGTGTGTTTATTATGGTTTTCTCCTCAAAATAAACAATCAAATCGTTTTTTGGCACTCTTAATTTTCACGATTTCCCTTTGGTTAATTGACCATTTTTTGAGAATTGCTAATATTTATGGGCAAAATGCCAATCTCTATTTCCTTCCGATATTTTACTCTCTCGCTTTTGGACCTTTGATTTATTTTTACGTCAAAAGCCTTGTAAATCAAGCATTTATCTTTCAGAGAAAAGATTATTTACATTTTATTCCCGTAGTCTTTCAGGCTGGTTTGTATCTGTTTTTAACCACAAAAAATTATAACTTCAAAAATTGGTACTGGGAAAATATTCACCAATGGATTACCTACAAAATTGAATTTGATGGCACTTTTATTTCGATGCTAATTTATTTGATTTTATCCATTCAGTTACTCAAAAACTATCAAATTTATGTGGTAAATAATTTTTCTGAAACCTCAAAAATTCGCTTAAATTGGCTCAAAATTATTTTGATTATTTTGGTCGTTTTGTGCATTCAATGGTTAATAGAAATCGTTTTACGAGACTTCTTTAATCTTTATTTTAACTATAATTATTCGATTCAGATTTTGGGAATTATGGCTTTGGTACTTGCCGTTGGGGGCATCAGACAAGCGAATTTGTCGGAAGTAAATTTTGAAGAAGAAGTTGCACAGAGGTCTCATATTCGAGTAGATAATGAAATTTTAGCACAAATAAAATTGGGAATGGACAGTCGTAAATTGTACTTAAATCCTACCTTGACCTTAGCCGAATTTGCCAAAGAATTGAAATTGAATCCAAAAATAGTTTCTCAGCAAATAAACACAGGTTTGGGGAAATCTTTCAACGATTTTGTGAATGAATATCGGGTAGAAGAAGTGAAATTACGCCTCAATTCGCCCGACTTCGAACGCCTAACGATTTTAGGAATTGCCTATGAATCGGGCTTCAACTCCAAAACTACTTTCAATCGAATCTTCAAAGATTTAACAGGCGTTGCTCCGAGGGATTTTTTGAAGTAATAATAGTTACTTTTCCCAACATCGAATATCAAAAAACGAACCGAGCGACGGTCGCATCGAATTAGTCCCAAAACCTGATTTGGGACGTGCCAAATCGTACTTTGGAGCGTTTCTGCCTATTTTTCTCCTCAATTTTGTGTCGTTCATTTAAAAACACAACGACATGAAAAAACTCATCATTATTTTATCCATTCTATTTTTTACTTCTTCACTACTCGCCCAAAAAAGCTGGATAGATCATACCCGAATTTTACCCGATACGCTCAGAAAAGTACCAGTAGCCATCACGATTTTCCACGATAATAATCCTTGTTATCCGATTTTGAACGATACAAAAGGCGAATATGACGGTAAATACGTCTGGAAACACAGCACTTTCATCCGTTCGGAGATGGAAGATTTGGAAGTTATTTCAATGGGAAGTTTTATCTGGTATTCCGAAGAAGGTTGGTTTACGAATTTACAATACAGTAAAGCCGATTTTGCCGAAAAACTAAATTGCAAAGACGGTATTTTACGAAAAGGGAAAACGTATATTTTCAAGAAAAACTATCGTTTTGGCGATGATTTATACGGCGGTGACGCACTTTGGTATGTGTTGGCGAAGGATAAAAATGGGAAAGTTTATAAGGGGATTGGATTAGTTGAAACGGAGGGAAGCCTCAAATAAACGTATCACGGGATTGCATCCCGTTTTTGAATATAATTGCACGGGATACAATCTCGTGATACATAATAAAACAAACAAAATCATGAAAAATATAATCATTTTATTTATCGCAATTGTCTCATTATCAATTAGTTCAAAAGCTCAATCCATTTTTAAAGTGAATTTGGATAAAAGCAAATTCTCGTGGACGGGTTATGCTTCGGTTGGTAATTATGCCCCTACTGGTACTATCCAATTGAGTGCAGGAAAACTGAATGTTGATGGTTTAAACATCTCAAAAGCAATCTTTGAATTTAACATGAAAACCATTACTCACGAAAATAAAGACCTTCAAAAACACCTCAGGGATGAAGATTTTTTTGACGTAGAAAAATATCCAAAAGCTGTATTTATTTTGGAAAAAATTACGAATAATCAAGCAACTGGTTTATTAGAAATTAAAGACGTTCAGAAAAAAATTTCTTTTCCAATTGTGATAAAAAAATCAGAAAAAGAAATCCAAATTCAAGCCAATATCAATATTAATAGAACGGATTTTGGCATAAAATATAACTCAACAAGTTTCTTTTCAAACCTTGGCGATTATGCCATAAAGGATAATTTTGAGTTTAAGTTAGATTTGTTTGCCGATATATTGATAAAGTAAAATCATTCCATCGAATTTCTTTTGAGATTGTTTATCTTTGCACCTTTGAAATTTTATAAACCCCGAATGGGGAATTCTAAATAAAAAGATGGCAGTAGATGTATTGTTAGGTTTACAGTGGGGAGACGAAGGGAAGGGTAAAATTGTGGATGTTTTAGCTCCTCGTTATCAAGTAGTTGCACGTTTTCAGGGTGGTCCAAATGCGGGGCATACCCTTGAATTTGACGGTTTCAAACACGTTCTGCACCAAATTCCATCGGGAATTTTTCGTCAGGAAGTACAGAATATTATTGGAAATGGTGTGGTACTTGACCCTATCATTTTCAAAAAAGAAATTGACGGTTTAACTGAAAAATTCAATATTGATGTAAAAGCAAATTTAGAAATTTCTAAAAAGGCTTCCATCATTCTGCCAACGCACCGTTTGTTGGATGCCGCCTACGAAAAAGCCAAGGGAGATGCCAAAATTGGCTCAACTTTAAAAGGAATTGGACCCACTTATACCGATAAAATCTCCCGTCAGGGCTTGCGAGTTGGGGATATGATTTCGCCCAATTTTCAAGCAAAATATGATAAATTGGTGGCTCTTCATGAAGCCATTTTGAAGGTTTATCAGTTTGAATATGATTTAACCGAAGCCGAAGAAGAATTCTTCGGAGCAGTTGAATTTATGAAGAAATTTAAGTTAGTTGATTCTGAATACGTTGTTAATCAGGCACTTACTGACGGAAAAACTATTTTGGCAGAAGGAGCTCAGGGTTCATTATTGGACGTTGATTTTGGTTCATATCCCTTCGTAACTTCTTCAAATACCATCACGGCGGGTGCTTGTACGGGTTTGGGCGTTGCTCCTAAAAATATTGGTGAAGTTTACGGAATTTTCAAGGCTTACGCAACTCGTGTGGGTTCGGGACCCTTCCCAACGGAATTATTGGACGAGGTGGGTGAACGTATGCGGGTTGAAGGTCGTGAGTTTGGTTCAACTACGGGTCGTCCGAGACGTTGTGGTTGGATAGATTTACCCGCTTTGAAATACGCCATGATGATTAATGGTGTAACGCAATTAATCATGATGAAGGCAGATGTGTTGAATATTTTTGAGGAAATTCAAATCTGTACTGCCTATACTTTACCCGATGGAACTGTAACGGAACAAATCCCTTATGACATTACAGATACCACCTTAACGCCTGTATATCAGACCCTTAAAGGTTGGAATTGCACCTTAGAAGGCTTCCGTAAATTTGAAGAATTGCCAATAGAATTATCGGAATATGTGGCATTTTTGGAAGAAAAATTAGGCTTACCCATCAACTTCGTTTCCATTGGACCCGACCGTGATGAATGTGTTTTGAGAGGGAAATTGGCGTAATTCGATTTTTAGTTTTCCATGTTTGAAGCTCGGTTTTCCATAAAAAAGCCTTCTAAATTGATTTTAGAAGGCTTTTTTATGGAAATTAAATAAAGGAAAATTAATTCAAACTATCAGCAGGAATGACATTTTTATAATCCCAGAAGGCTGAAATATTTACAATTTTCCATTCGCCGTTCATTTTTTGCATAATTCTGGTTTCTTTACTATGTCTATAATTCAATATTTGCTTGTCGCTGTTGTATTGATCCCAAATTAAATAGGCTACATCATCTCCAAAAAATTTAATAATAATATTTTTCCTTTCTATTCTCGGATGTTCACTTTTGTACTTACTATTCAAAGGATTTGCTTTGATATATTTCCCAATCTTGTCATCTACTTCATTCCAACCTACTTTTGCATCAAAAGTGCCATTTTCTTCATTCCAAGCCTGAAAAGCGTAATTTGTTTGTACGTAATTCCTTTTCCATCCTTCATAATCTCGCCTAAAAAAACACCCTGTTTCGTTCTCAATAACCTGAAAAATCGCCTTTTTTTCTTTCGCTTCATCAAGACCCAATGCCGAAACGTTGCTTCCGACATTACTGTAAGCTATCAGACAAATCAAAATAGCTCCGAACATAAAAACATTCTTTTTCATTGATATATTTGTTTAAAATTAATTAAAAAATTATATTAATTCATCAAATATAACAAAATTTGTGATACGAAATTTGCTTTTTAGTAGTTATTTTAACAGATTGAAATGAAATAAATGTAAGGGTAAAATTATTGAGAATCAGCGGGTTAAGTACCATTTAACAATTTTTAAATTGGAAATGTCAAAAACCTCCCTTAGCTTTCAATACTAAACATCACCTCAATCAAATCATGGCATGAATACAATCAAAATTACTAATCTGTAAAAATCGTATGGGAGTTAGTTGGTGGTGAATTGGGCTTGGAGAAAGACTTCACGGAATAAAATATCTCAAAACCTAATATTCAAACCCAATGAACTGCCCGTAAACGTAAGATTTTCAAATATAACTCGTCCTTTTTTCAAGTGCGAATGATGCACACCGTACATGATACCATCGAACAAAAGGAGAAACCCGCCCTGTAAAATTACCGATTGTCCGTAGCCTTTCAATATTTCTTGGTCGGAAGAAACATTGTTACTTTTTTCCAATAAATAGATGCCACCCATCACATAAGCAACGTCTAATCCAGCATTAAAAAGGAATATTTTTTCGGCACTACTTTGCTCCTCCAAAGATTGAAACGGACTCATAGTAGCCTGATTTTTAGGATTTTGTAGGAAACTTAAACCCGCCAAAGCTCCGTTTACTACGTTCCAATAAATATTCATTTTGAAGAAAGCCTTATCGCTTCCCGAGGCGTTGGAAAGTAAAATGCCATTCGTAATTAAGTTTGCACCCGCCCACGAACCCAATATGGTCATTCCGTTGCGGTTCAAATCAAGCCGTTCTTGATTAAAGTTTTGGAATGGAAGATTTTGAGAGAAAATCTGGGTAGAAAAGAATAATAGGAATAAAAGCGTTGTTGTTTTCATGCTGATAAAGGTTTTTTTCTATCAACGGAAAAATGGCTTGTTTGGTTTTGAAAAAGGCTCAATCACGTTCAAAGATTGAGCCTTTTCTTGATAGCCGAAAGCCGACAACCGAAAGCATATTACAAACCAGCCAAAGCCTCTTGAACCGCCATAAAGTTTGGAATATCGCCTGCCGATTCCAAAACCTCTGCGTATTGGATTATTCCAGCCGAATCCACCACAAAGGCAGAACGTTTTGAAACGCCTTTCATGCCCAAAACAAAGTTTTCATATAACGACCCATAAGCCGCAGAAACTTCTTTATTGAAATCTGAAAGCAAATGAAATGGTAAATTTTGCTCTGCCTTGAATTTTTCTAAGGTGAAAAGTGAATCTACTGAAATGGCCAAAATCTCAGCATTTAGCTTTGAGTATGAACCCATATTATCACGCATTTCGCATAATTCAGCGGTGCATACACCCGTGAAAGCTAAGGGGAAAAATAATATAACTACATTTTTATCAGCGTAGGCTGAAAGGCTAACTTCTTGTTTGTCAGAGTTATACAGTTTAAAATTAGGGGCTTTATCACCTTTTTGTAATAACATTTGGTTTGGGGATTATGTGTAACACGGGAATATTTGGGCAACGTTTACTCCCGTGCATGAGTGAAAATTTTCTTAAATATTTGAATAAAATCCTGTAAACTTTAATCAAAATCCATTAATTGCTTTGGAAGTTCTATCCCCTAAACAAGTATTAACCGATTTGACTGACAAAGCATTTAAACAATACTTTCCTATACAACGAAATTAATGAAAGATTTGATTACAAGCATTGAAATAGATTATTTTCATTAAACCTTACTCCGTCCGCAAACTCTTCACAGGATTTGCCAACGCCGCTCTTATTGACTGATAGCCCACTGTCAATAAAGCAATTATAACCGCCACGATTCCTGCTAAGGCAAAAATCCACCACGAGATTTCAACTCTATACGCAAAATCTTGTAGCCATTTATTCATCGCCCAATACGCAATGGGTGAGGCGATAACGATTCCCAAAATGACCAATCTGAGAAAGTCTTTTGAGAGCAATTCTACGATTTGCGTAACACTTGCCCCCAAGACTTTTCTGATACCGATTTCTTTGGTGCGTTGTCTGGTTGTGAAGGCAGCTAAACCGAATAATCCCATGCAAGAAATGAAAATGGCAATGCCCGTAGCGGTGTTTAATATTTGGGCAAATTGTCGTTCTTGCTTATAAAATTTGGCAATCGTTTCATCGAAAAATGTAGGGTTAAATTCCTGTGAATTATCGGGATAAACTTGTTTAAAAGCTTTTTCTATTTTACCCAAAATGCCTTTAAAACTTTCAGATGATTGCCCGTTACTACGAATTTTTACGCTAATATTTGTTTCGTATTTATTCTCAGATATTAAGTATAGTGGTTTGATAATCTTATTCAAAGGTTGCAGGTGAAAGTCCGCCAATACACCCACAATTGGAAGTTTTATGTTGCCTTTTCCTGATTCATAAATCAACATTTTTCCAAGGGCTTGTTCTGGTTTTTTAAAGCCTAAAATATTGGCGTAAGTTTCGTTAATAATTAGTTCTTTGGCAGAATCACTGTTGGCGATATTTCGTCCCGCCATGATTTTTAGTCCAAACATCGGAATATAATTTTCATCGACCGAACGTCTATTAACATCTAATTTTATCTCTTTCTTCCCATCGAAATAAGTAATTCGATTCATGGAATACCCATTTTTGGCAGGTACATCTCCAAGGCTAACTAACTCAATTTCAGGCAATTGTTTTAATTTATTTATCAAAAAAATTTTCTTTCCACTTTCTAAATCGTTCCAATCGGTATAAAAATGAATAATGGCATCTTTTTTAAATCCCATGTCTTTATTGACCATATAATACGTTTGCGTAGCCACGATAATTGTTCCCAAAATAAAGACTTGCGAAGCCGTGAATTGAAAAGTAATTAAGACTTTACGAAGAAACGCCGTGCGACTTGAACCATTTGAAACTTGGTTTTTTAGCGAAGCCACGGGCGAATAAGAAGAAATTATCCAAGCAGGATAAAGTCCAGCTAAAAGGCTTGTGATAAAGGTAATTAACACTAAAAACCCGAGAATCTGAGGATCAAAAAGATTGAAAGTAAGTTCTTTCGGAACAAAATCTGCGAATGCCCAAAGAATGGGTTCAACAAAAAGCGTAGAGAGAAAAACTGCCATGAAAGTAATGACAAAAGTCTCCGTCATAAATTGAAGAATGAGACTTTTACGACTACTTCCCAAGACCTTCCGAACCCCGATTTCTTTAACTCTTGTGATGGATTGTGCCGTTGCCAAATTGATAAAATTAATGGCGGCAATTAGTAATAGAAATATCGCAATTCCCATGAGGGCGTATAGCGTAGGTAGGTGAACTTGTCGGGAGAAATTATCGCCAATCTTGGGGTTATAATGGATATCTGATAAAGGTTGAAGCGTTAAAGTTCTCCCAACATTCCACTGGTCTTTCGGGTCGAGGTGTTTTTTTAGAAATATTTTAAATTGAGCATTCGTTGCGTTTGGAGAGGATTTCTCGGGTAGTTTTATAAAACACATTGATGTTGAATTAGTGTTTGTCCATTCGTCCAATTGAAACTCTTTTCGCCAGTTTTTGGCTTCAATACTTTTGAAGGAAATAAAATCTTGAAACTTAAAATCTGTATTTTGGGGTAATTCCTTCACAATTCCCGTTACTGTTGCACTCAAAGAATCTTTATAGAATAATTGCCGTCCCATCATCTGTTCCAAGGGAATTTTGCCGAAATATTTTTCGGCTTTCCCAACGGTCAAAACTACCTCATTGGGTGATTTTAGGGCAGTTTTAGGATTTCCTTGTAGCCATTCATATCTGAAAATTTGGAAATATTGAGGTTCACAAACAAGCACTTCCGCCTCATCATTCTTCCAAGTTTTAGGCAGGATTTTTTTGCCTTTTACATCATTTGAAACCGTTACTCGTGGATACCAAACATGACAAGCTACCAAATTTTCTGTACCAGTTATCTCTTGGCGAATAACGGCAGGCATGGGAGAAGACAAGCCCGCATTAACATTTATACTCCCATCATCGTTTCTGAAACCAGAAACTACCCGATAAATTCGTTCACGGTCGAGCTGAAAGTTTTCAAAACTTAATTCAAAACTTACCAAGAGAAATATCACTAAACAGGCACTCACGCCAATGGCAAGTCCAAGAATATTAATGAACGAATAAACCTTGTTTCTCAGCAGGTTTCGGAGGGCAATTTTTAGATAGTTTTGTATCATGATTTTGATATTTTAGTATATTTGAGAAAAAATCAGACTCATTATGGAATTAGCCGTAGAACCAATCATTGAAAACGCACTTTCTGATTACGAAATCGAAAGAGGAAAACCTATGCCAAATCTTACTCATGGAATAATTCAGGCAAATATTGGCTTTGAATTAAAAATAATGTATCAAAAAAAATATCGGATTGCTTCGGAAGTAACGTTGGACACACTTCCGAAAGGTTCAACTCCTGATTTGATAATTTTACCAAATCGTCCACTTGATTTTACTAAGGAAATACCCGCACGTCTTTCAGAAGCACCTCTTGTTACAATTGAGATACAATCACCTTCTCAGAGTTTTGACGAAATGTTAGATAAAGTAATTATTTACTTTGAATTTGGCGTTCAATCTTGTTGGGTTGTTCAACCAAGAATAAAGGGTGTTTTTGTTTTTGAAACTCCCTTTGAATATAAATTTTATCATAATGAAATTCTAAATGACTCAAAACTGGAGATTGAACTTGATTTAAAAAAAGTATTTGAATAAAAGAAACGTGTACTTCCTTTGACTCTAACCTTTTACCCCAAACTACTCCGTCCGCAAACTCTTCACAGGATTAGCCAAAGCCGCCCGAATTGCTTGATAACTCACTGTTAGTAAGGTGATAACGATAGCTAAAATTACTACCAACACAAACACACCCGCCCCAATACTGATTTTGTATTCATAATCTTTCAACCATTCGTTCATGGCATAGTAGGCAATAGGAATGGCGATGGCACAGGCGATTAATACCAAGGTTACGAAGTCTTTTGAGAGTAATTGCCAAAGGTTGAAAACGCTTGCTCCCAATACTTTTCTCACGCCAATTTCCTTCGTGCGTTGCTCTGCCATAAAAGATGCCAAACCAAACAATCCCAAACACGAAATAAAGATTGCTAAAAGTGCCACGATAGCGGCTAAATTACCTACCAATTCTTCGTAATTGAACTTTTTGGCGTATGCTTCATCCGCAAAATTATAGTCGAAGGGAAAGCCTGGATTGTATTTTTCGAGAATCGGTTTTATCTTTTTAATGGCTTCCGAGACGGATATATTTGGATTGATTCGTACCACAAGTACATTTACCCAAGTTTTACTGAATACAATGGTTAAAGGACTAACTGGACGAAAGGGGGATTCCATTTGCATATCGGGAACAACGCCAATTACGTGCATAGGCTTTCCGTCCCATATCAAACTTTCACCAATAGCATCAGCAACTGATTTTTTGCCCAAACCCATTCTTCTTACAGCGGCTTCATTCAAGATGACACCCGCCGAATCAGAAGCAAATTGTTCAGAAAAATCTCTTCCTGCTATAAGTTTTATGCCCATCGTTTTCACATAATCGTAGCTGGTGGCAATGGTTGAAAAAACAACACCTTTATCGTTTGGTTGACTTCTTTTCCATTCCCAATTAGCATTATTACTTCCAATTTCGGTGGGTTCAGAATTACTTTTTGTCATTGAAGTTACTGCTCCCGAACTTACTAATTCATTACGCAATGCCTCGTAATGTTTATCAATATTCTCCGTCCAACCGAT
>JBBRMR010000047.1:0-39287 GCA_038230735.1 Cytophagales bacterium | reverse complement strand
ATGCCTGGATTGACGGATTTAAAGCGTTACTTGTAAGGTTTGAATTCTCAGTCAGAAACTGGATGTCATTGCATTTTATCGCATTCTCAGTCATTTTCTTACGCAAAATCAACAAAAAAAAGAAAGTTTAAACAGCTTCATAGCCATAATGCACTGATTGTCAGAAAATTAAACTATTAATTATTCACTATCAATTCCTACATGAGATAAACGTATATACTAACCGAAAGTTTTTTTTTATTTTCAAAACATTCATAAAAAACACAACGTTATTTGTTGTGGGTTTCATTACTTACAAATGCTATTCAGATGACGGAAAAAAAATCAGGTTTGTTTACGAAGAAAAATCATGCAAGTTTCTGGAATGAGAAATGGGTTGAAATTCCTTTTCCAGAAGTTGAAAATCCGCCCTTATACAAGGTTTCGAATTACGGGCGAATTAGAAGTTTTCAGAATGATACTTTGAATGGTGAAATTATTAATGGGTCGAAAATTCAAGGCTACAAATCCTTAAACATCAGAGCAAAGGAAAAGAAATCTTTGAACAGATATATTCATAAGTTGGTAGCCGAATTTTTTCTTCCGAAAGATAGCGAAGATAAAAAATTTGTCCTCCATCTTGATTATGATAAACTCAATAATTATTGGGAAAATATCAAATGGGCAACTCGTGAAGAGATGACCATTCACAATCGAGACAATCCTGCGGTCTTGGAAAGAGTGATTCCGAAGCGTACTAAAAACTATAAACTTACTGAAAGCAAGGTAATTATGATTAAAAAAATGTTGCGTTCAGAAAAAAATCGTTTAAAAATGATTGCCAAACAATTTGGCATTACCCATACCCAATTAAACCGTATTCGCTCTGGCGAAAATTGGGGTTATGTAAAGTTGGAAGATTAGATTTTTTAAACAATTATGAGATATGAATGATGAGTTATAGAGGCATTGAAAATCTCATAATTCATATCTCACAATTCATACCTATTTTTAAAAACTCACCATTTTCAAGCAAACGGGATTTGGTACGGCAATTTCTTTTCCTGTGGGCGTAAGTGTTCCTCTCATCATATCACGCTTGAAAATCACGATGTTATCACTGTCTTGGTTGGCTACTAATACAAAATTTCCCGTTGGATCAATCATAAAATTTCTGGGTTTTTTGCCCATGACTGATTGGTGAGCCACGTAAGTAAGTTTTCCCGTCTTTTGGTCGATACCATAAATGACCAAATTATCAATCGTGCGGTTTGAGCCGTACAGGAATTTGCCATCAGGCGAGATGTGAATGTCCGCACAAGAGAACGCCCCTGTATGGTCTTTCGGAAGAGTAGAGATGCTCTGAATGGCGGTTAAAGCCCCATTTTTATAATCAAAAGCCGTTACTTCTCCCGATAATTCTTGGATAACATAAGCGAATTTTCCGTTGGGATGAATCGTGAAATGTCTTGGTCCAGAGCCATCTTTCACCTTCGTAAATGCTGGATTTCCGTCCGATAATTTACCCGTTTTGGCAGCCAGAGAGTAGGTCATAATCTTATCAATTCCCAAATCTGGCACGAATACATCCACATTATTGGGAGCGATATTGATAGAATGAACATGGGGGTTTTCTTGGCGACTCTCATTCGGGCCTCTGCCTTGATGTTGGATGGTTTGCGTAGCTTTTCCCAAACTTCCATCCGCTTCAACGGGCAAAACTGATAGGCTTCCACTACTGTAATTTCCTACAATAACCCATTTCCCAGTTTTATCAATGCTCAAGTGGCAAGGATTGTCTCCCCGTGCCGATTGTGTATTTAATTGGGTCAAAATACCAGTTTTTTTATCAAAATCGAAAGAATATATAGCTCCACCACCTTCAATTTCACCCACTGAATAAACGTATTTTGCATCGGGGGAAATCGTCAAGAATCCAGGATTTTTCAATCCTTTGGCAATATTTTCCTGTGCAAATTCGCCCGTTTTAACATTAAATTTATAGACGTATATACCCTCACTTTTCCCAGTGGTATAAGTGCCAACTAAAAGGTGAAAGTCGCTATTCATGGGCTTTTTAGAGGTTTTTTGAGCGAATATGATAGTATTGAAAAATACTAAAAAAACGAAACTGATTTGGGCTGTTAATTTCATGAGTAATGAGTTAATTATAATATTAAGTATATCGTTAAAGTCGTTCATAATTCCCTAAATATTCCACCAATAATTCCATTTCAGCACGATTGATCGGTTTTTTATGCCTAAATCTGAGGGTAAATAATTATCGGAATAGACCAAGAAAATATCCGAAGCGGGTTTGTATCGCCATTGAATTCTACTGTTTACATTTACGTTATTTACTTGTCCATTTGATTGAATGTAGGTTGTCCAGAATAGTTTATTGGTAAAAGTAACATCAAATTTGGATTGAATTAACCAGAAATCTCTCCCTGCCAAAGTTGGTTTACTATCACTATTTTTATAGACATTTACATCGCTAATTTTGTTATATTCCGCTGATAATGAGAGACCTACGTAGGGTTGAAAGCGATACCCAATGGACGTATTTAGGCGTAAACGGGTGCCGTCTCCGTAATAACCACCGTAGCGAGAACTGAATCCGTAAGTAAATAAGGTACGAGACGTTGAGGAAAATTCTGTTCCCCATGAATACCATGTATGTTCACTCCGATTTTGTACGTAAAACTCTTTGGAATAGGGATTTACGGGGTTAAATTGTGAAAATAAAGTTGTGTTGTCATAGCCCGTCCAAGCGTTGAAGACGGCTCTATTTCTAAAATTAAGGATATAGATTAGGGCATAGCCTTTGGAATTATCGGAAGATAAAGTGGTGGTTACAGGTACGTTTTCATTGTTATTGGTGGCAACAAAACTAAATACTTTTGGTCCGTGCGAAACGATTTTACTGTCCGATTTCTTGGGGTAAATTAAATAAGCGGCCGATGGTTCTATGTACGTATAGCCTCGGCGGGGAACAAAACCCACTTCTGAACGATAATTCTCGCCTACTCGTGAATAGGTCAGCCCAATATCCCAAACTTGGGTAGTGTAGCCAAGGTCAATTAAATGCGTCCAATCATCACTATTGAATTGGGGAGAAAAGGATTTCATCAAGGCAATTTTCCCGTTCCAAAAGTTATCTTTTGAGGCTAAATTATACTGCAAAATCACATTGCGGTTATACTGATTAAACCCCTTCTTTTCGTTCAAATTCTCGAACCCAATTCCTTCTTTATTCACCACCATCATACTAATATTGGAACGTGAAAAAAGTTTTCTTTGCAAGGCAAAAACCGAATAATTAAAGGTCGGAAGCCCCACGGAAGTATCTTTATTGGCACTGGTTTGAATATTCAAAATACCAATCCGCCAGTTGTTATCAATTTTGCCACTAAGCCTTGCCCCGTATTGGATGGGCGTACCCAAACCAATTCTACGAGAGAAAAACGGACGGGTTTCCATACCCCCAAAACTGTTGAAAATATCGGAATTTTCGAGGAAGAACTGACGGCGTTCTGGAAAAAACAATTCAAACCGATTGAGATTAGTAACTTGCTGATCCACATCTACTTGCGAGAAATCTGGATTGACCGTTAAGTCCAAATTTAATGAAGGAGTCAGGGCAATTTTGGCATCGCCGCCAATATCTTTTCTGAAAATGGCGTTCTCATTTTTCTCAAAATTGGTACTGGTTGCCCCTAACACGTAAGGAATGATGGAGATATTGGTTTTGGGTGCTGGTGGAGGATTATCCCACACGAGCGTACCCGTATAAGCAAGTGTAATGGAGAAAAATTGGCGTGGAATAGGCGCCCAAGAAGATTTTTCGTTTGAACCCAAATCGAGCCGACTAAAATTCATACCCCAACGAGTTTCACCCGCTTTGTAACGCAAAGAATTGAAAGGAATCGCCACTTCCAAAGTCCATTTTTTACCATCAAAAGAGGTTTGCGAAATCCAACGATTATCCCAATTAGGGTTTAGAATTGTGCCTTCGGCAATCTGTCCGTCAAACTGAGCTCCTGCGGCATTTGTGCCAAAAACCCAACCATTTGTAAGGTCATTAAAGGGTTCAAGGATGAGCCAAAGGTTATCATTTTTCCCAAAATTAAAGTCTCTTTTTAAAGATTCTACGATGTATGGAGCTTCGGTTTGTTGGTAATTGATGGCGGAGAAATAGAGAAATTTATCATCATAGGTAAATTTTGCTTCGGTTCTGGATTTTGCCCGTGAGGTATCGGCGGGAGTTATCATCCAAAAGTCCTTGGCAGTTTCGCAGCGTGTCCATTCTTCATCATCCACTCTGCCATCAATTTTGATGGGGCTGGTGGCTTTGTTGATGTGATACTCGTATTTTTCGTTGATTTTTTGAGCAAAATTTCCAAATCCGTAGAGGTTGAGGGAAAGCAATAATACAATTTTTTTCACTGAATAAATTTTTAAGATTGTTTATATTTTGTTGATGAGAAGAAGAGTATTATGTTATCAATAAGCAGGAAAACATAATTTTATACTATTTTAATTTCAAAAATATTTATTATAATTTCTCCATTTCCTTATACAACATCTTGCAAATCAATTCATTACCTTTATCCGAAGGATGCAAGCCGTCATAAGTCATATCGACAGATTCCAAAGGATAAGGATATTCGTCTGTATCTGGATTGAAGGGAATATCAATGTATGCTGGATAAGTAAAGTTCTTGTATTCACCCGTTTTTGGGTCTTTCAAACGCTTGAATTTGACCATATTTTTCAGAGTAATTCCACTTTTATTATACAAGTCAATTACGGTCAGGTTTTCCGTTTTTCCAATTTCAATAATGGCATCAACCAATTGAGAAAGTTGCTGGTCACTTTTGGCTTTGTACGAGCCATAAGCATTGTTTTTGAAATTGGTCAAATACACAAAATCCCCCCGTTGCAAAGGCGTTATCAGCATGATTTTTGCCTCTTTGTTGAGGGTTTTGAGTTTATCAAGCATGATTTTGAACGAACCATAAAGCGTTTTGCTACCCGTGTTGTTTTGATAGTCTGCCAAAGTGCCAATCGGTCTGCCCGCCCACCAGTCATTTGTACC
This sequence comes from Cytophagales bacterium, assembly GCA_038230735.1. Lineage (GTDB taxonomy): Bacteria > Bacteroidota > Bacteroidia > Cytophagales > Spirosomataceae > Arcicella. The sequence goes on along the minus strand of JBBRMR010000047.1, from coordinate 34,207 downwards.
TAAAAATATGGTATAAACCTCCGCCGAAGTCAGTTTTAATTTCTCAATATTATCCGCAATAAGTCCAGCCGTCCAGCCATTATGCCCTTGATTGACATATTTGATATGAGGCAATTGCTCCGTTACCAAAGTCATATATCCCTTCGTGACCCGATGCCCTGTTTCGTTGGGATGGTCATTCAAATAAGTAATAGAATCACCAATAGCAACCCATGTAACTTCCTTTTTTTGGAAAGATAATGTGCTGAAAATTAGAATAGTTATGAGGAGTATTCTTTTCATGTACCTGCTTATTTTTTTCTAAAAGTAGTATATCCAATTAATACAATCAAAATCATGAGCAGTATTATAGAAGAGCCTTGTGTACCAAAACCTAAACCGCCTTTTGCATGAGTTTTAGTTAGCAAATCACCAAAAGTTGCTCCGAATGGACGAGTCAAAACGAAGGCAATCCAAAACAATAGAACGGTAGAAATCTTCGTAAAGTAGTGAGCCAAAATAATAATTATCAGAATACTTCCAATCAAAATTGCTCCCCCCGCAAATCCCAATCCAGAATTATCCGCCAAAAAATCTCCGAGTGCTGTGCCTAAGGTATTGGAGAATAAAATGGCTGTCCAATAAAATAATTCGCCACGAAGAGACTTGATATTAGTAACTGAGAGAGATTTTTCGGTCAATTTCCAAACGGTTAATACTACCAATAAAATAGTTACTAAAATGAAGCTTCCTGTGGCATAACCCAATCCAAGAGTTCTATCCATAAAATCTGACATGGTCGTTCCTGCGGTACTGGTGGACAATATCACCAGCCAATAAACGATTGGAACGTATTTTTTGGTAAATAATTGAACGATGAGCGTTATGATAAAAATACTAAATAAAATGACTGAACTCTCGGCATAGCCAACTTTCATAGTCATAGATAGAAGGTCGCCAGCAGTTTCGCCCAAAGTAGTAGCACAAATTTTCATAATCCAAAATAGTGCTGTTATTTCGGGGAGTTTTTTGAGTGATGTCATACTATTAAAGATTTATTTACATTTGTTTTTTCCGATGCTGAACTTTCTCATATACCATCTTAATAATCCCGTCTTTCAGTCCCAAATCTGGCACTATAATATTTTTAGCTCCTGCCCATTTCATGGCGGATAGATAAATCTGGGCGGCTGGCACAATAACATCAGCACGGTCGGCATTAAGGCGGAGTTTATTGATGCGTTCTTCTAAAGTAAAACCTTCCACATACTCTTTCAAACGCTTTAATTCGTCAAAAGTCATAGAGGTTTCGTCTTCGTGCTTAGTCGAGATATTGAATAATTTACTGATGTTCCCACCCGTTCCAACGGCAGTAAGATTGGCATTTTTTACGTCAATATTCATCGCAATCCACTTTTTCATCTTCTCCCAATCACCTTCTTTTTCCTTATTTTCCAAAGTTCTGACCGAACCAATTTTGAAAGACCGAGAAGCAATTTTCTCACGGTTTACGTATAAATTCAATTCCGTTGAACCTCCCCCCACATCAATATGCAGATAATTGGCATCGTCCAAAGCCTGCACCACCACATCGTTGATGAGTTCAGCTTCTTTTGTGCCTTCGATGATGTGAATTTTCATATCCAAAATCTGATGAATTCGGGTAATGACCGCCGCAGAATTTCCCGCCTCACGCATGGCAGAGGTGGCACAAATGAGATAATCCTTTACCTCGTGCAAGTCCATAAGAAATTTGTAAGCACTCAATAATTTAAAAATCCTAACCTCCGACTCTGGACTAATTTCTCCTTCGTTAAATACGTCATGACCCAAACGGAGAGCAAAGCGAACGTATTCGACCTTTTTGAAACTAATCTTTCCGTCATTTTCAAGGACTTTCGAGATTTGCATACGGGCGGCGTTAGAGCCAATGTCAATTGCAGCTATTTTCATATTTTATTAAAAGTATATCCATTTCCTTCCTCCTCAAAGTCCAACTCTATTCCCATCAAATACATCAAATGGGGCTTTTTAATCAACACTTTTGTATCAAGATTTTCTATTTCGTGGAGTTCGTCATGGTCTTCAATTTTATCAAAACCAATAAAATAAGTGGCACTACACGCCCCGCCACGCAAGCCTACCCGCAAAAAGTAATTTTCGGGTATTCCTTTGATAGTCAAGGCTTTATTTATTTCAGCTTTGGCTTTGTCAGTAATGTTGATTGGAACTATTTGTGTCAAGCAATTAAAGTTTATGAGTCTCGAAGAAAAGTTCTTCCCACGAAATTAATCATTCCTCTTATAAATCATTGAAGAACCAACTAAAATTAAGTATTTTTGGCTTTCTAAGTTGATGATTTTAGGGAATAGCAGGTTCGATTTTGAAAGATAATTGCCAATTGCCCAATCTAATAACCCTTACACAATGGAATTAATTACCGATTTAATTAAAGTTATTCTCCCTGCTGGCTTGGTACTGTGGGCTATGTATTTGACAGTCAGTGCATTTATCAAGAAAGATTTAGTTCAAAAAGAATTAGACATCAAAGTCGAAACTGCCAAAACCCTTTTACCCATCCGATTACAGGCGTATGAACGTATAGCATTATTTTTAGAGCGAATCTCGCCCAATAATTTATTAATTCGTTTGAACGGAAGAACGGGAAAGGTTACCGAGTTTCAACAATTGATGCTTGCCGAAATCAGAGAAGAATTTTCGCATAACCTTTCGCAACAGGTGTATATGAGCGATGAGGCGTGGACAGTCGTGAAAAATGCCATGAACGAAATCGTTGCCCTTATTAACCTGTCAGCCAAAGACTTAGCTCCCGATGCCCCTGCCTTGGAACTCGCCAAACGAATTTTTGAAGTAATCATGGACAAAAATGTAAACCCAACTGACGAAGCCTTGAAAATAGTAAAACAAGAAATGCGAGAAAATTTCTTTTGAAAAAAGTACCACAGGCTTTAGCCTGTTTCTCAATCATAAATACAGGTTAAAGCCTGTGGTACAAACCCATTCCAAAATGCAACAAAAAACCACCATTCAACATCTTTTCAGTATTCCCGTTATTGTAGCCGCTTTGGGCTATTTTGTTGATATTTATGACCTCCTCCTCTTCGGAATCGTGCGTGTACCGAGTTTGAAAGATATGGGTTTAAACGATGAACAAATTTCAGAAATTGGTAAAAATATCATCAATTGGCAAATGGGCGGCTTACTCCTTGGCGGAATTTTATGGGGCGTGTTAGGCGATAAAAAAGGACGTTTATCCGTACTTTTTGGCTCAATTATTACCTATTCCTTAGCAAATATCGCTTGCGGGTTCGTTAAAGACCCTACGACTTACGCCCTTCTTCGCTTTGTGGCAGGTGTGGGTTTAGCAGGAGAATTAGGAGCAGGAATTACCTTAGTTTCAGAAGTTTTACCGAAAGAATTGCGAGCATTGGGTTCATCATTAGTGGCAGGAATTGGCTTGTTTGGAGCCGTCTTTGCCTACTTCACCGTAAAAGAATTTGGCGGCTGGCGAAATGCTTATTTTGTGGGCGGAGGACTCGGAATTGTACTTTTAGTATTAAGAATCAGTGTTTTTGAATCGGGAATGTTTGAGCAATTGAAAAAACAAACGCACATCAGAAAAGGGAATTTCTTTTCTCTGTTTACCAATAAAGAACGTTTAGGTAAATATTTAAAATGTATCGCCATCGGTATTCCAACTTGGTTTGTAATTGGTATTTTGGCGACCTTCGCCAACGAATTTGGCAAGGCAATGGGCATTTCAGAAACCATCGAACCAGGCAAAGCCATCATGTTTTGTTACGTGGGTCTTGCCCTCGGAGATTTATCCAGTGGGGTGATTAGCCAGGTATTGCAATCACGCAAAAAAGCCGTTGCAATCCTTTTAGCTTTATCCCTGATTTGTAGCGTATTTTACTTATATGCAGGAATCCAAACGGCTTTTGCGTTGTACGCCACCTGTGTATGTGCAGGATTTTCAGTAGGATATTGGGCAATGTTTGTAACCATTGGAGCCGAACAATTTGGCACAAATCTAAGAGCCACCGCCGCCACCACCATTCCCAATATGGTACGTGGAACGGTTATCTTGATGACTTCCCTTTTTGCTTACTTAAAACCAACTATGAATATTTTTAATGCCGCTGCTATTGTGGGAATCATTGCCTTTATTTTAGCCTTTTATTCTATTTTCACCATTCCTGAAACGCATGGTAAAGATTTAGATTATTTGGAGGAATAGGATTATAAAAAACTTCCCGAAAATATCTCCTATGAAAGATAATGTTTCGGGAAGTTTCTAACATGAAAAATAATTATTTTATTCAGGTATCAACCTAACAATCCTCCCAGGACTTTCAATCGACAAATAAATATAACCATCTGGGCTTTCCTTTACGTCCCTAACTCTACCAATTCCCTTTAAAGGCGTACTTCCAATTGCTTTCCCATTCTTAATTTCAACCCTCGAAAGGTTTTGTAAAGCTAAACCTCCCGCTAAAAAACTGCCTTTCCAAGAACCATATTTTGCGGACGAAACGTAAGCCAAACCACAAGCTCCAATGGAAGGAACCCAATAATGCAAAGGTGCTTCGATGCCTTCACGGAGGGGATTATCTGTAATTTTTGAGCCATCATAATTAATCCCAAATGACACGAGAGGCCAACCGTAATTATTACCCTTCTTTATTAAATTGAGTTCATCGCCGCCTTTGGGTCCGTGTTCAGTTTCATAAATTTCATCGGTATCCGTATTCAAAACTAAACCTTGCGGATTGCGATGTCCATACGAATAAACCGTTGTAGGGGCAGTATTGCCTGGCAAAGTTGGATTATCTGATGGTACTTTGCCCTCCGCCGTCATTCTATGCACTTTCCCCCAAGCCTCTTTGACGTTTTGAGCATTTTTATTAGGTGAGTTTTCTCCTCCACCCGTAGTCGTTCCGCCTTCGCCCATGCTCAAATACAAGAATCCTTTTTTATCAAAAACAATCCGACTGCCGTAATGTCCACGCCATTTATCGGTGGCGGAAGATTTGAATAAATTTTCTACATTATTGATAGAATTACCGCTAATTTTAAATCTAATAAGGTTTATTTGTCCTTCTCCACCTTTGGGAACAGCCGAATAAGAAGCATAAACCCAACCATTATTTTTGTAATCTGGATGCAGACAAATATCCAAAAGCCCACCTTGTCCATCAGCAACAATATCAGTAGGAACACCCGTTAATTCAGTGATTTTATTGTTAGAAAAAATGCTAATTTTACCCGATTTTTCGGTAAAAATAATATCATTATTTGGCAAAAACTCAAATCCCCAAATGATGCCCCTATCCGTAAAAACTGTCTCCATTTTGATTTTAGGTTCTTCTGACACCGCCACAGGTACATTATTTTGCGAAGGGTTATCGGGTGAATTGCAAGAAAAAATAGCACTGATTCCCAAAAAAACAATAGATTGAAGTTTCATATTAAATTGTGTTTGTTGTTGAAATAAAACGGTATGAAGTTAAATTTTATTTGTATTTATTGTTAAAAAATCATTCCAGCCTCTTGGCTTTTGATAAAGCAAGGTTACACAGAGAGCCACGGAGGCTAAAAAGGAGAACCACAGAGTCAAATCTTCTCTGTGGTTCTCTGTGTAATCTTGTGTCCTAACATCGAAACTACTCCTTCTTAGGCGAAGCCCCCGTCATTGCTCCCGTTTTACCTTTATTTTTCTCAGCCATTTTCTTAGTGGCTCCTTCATAATCTCCCGCCTTCACGATAGAGATTTTTTCGGGAACAATATATTTTTTCATCGCTGCCAAAATATCATTATTGGTCAATGCTTTGATGCGATTTTCAAACTCTTCATCATACTTGAAAGTACGTCCAAAAAGCTGATAATTGGATAATTTATCCATGATTTGAGCATCCTGAGCCCGTGATACTTGACCGTTTTGGATAATACCTTTTTTGGCTTCTTCAATTTCCTTTTCGGTATAACCATCCTTCAAAACTTTCGCAATTTCTTCTCTAAAAGCTGACTCCAACAACGCCACATTTTCGGGTGCATAAATAGCATAAAAGCCCATGTAGCCCTTTTTCTCCATTTCATCGGCATAAATATAACTGCCTACACCATAGCTAATTCCTTCTTTCTGACGAATCCGAGTGGCTAATCTTGAATTCAGAAATCCTCCGCCCAAAATCTCATTGCCCAAATACAAAGCTGCATATTCGGGGTCTTTGTCGTTTACATTCAACGGAATCCCTGCCATAAACATCGCATTGGCTTTGTCGGGTGTTTCCATTGATTTATTGATGGCGGGAATATCCTTGTAAACCTTCGGAAAGCGAGTAAAAGTGATGGGACTTTTCCATTCACCATACAAGCCGTTCACCTGTTTTTTCAATTCCTCCGCATCAAAATCACCCACCGCCGCCAGCGTTACATTCGACATTCCGTAAAAATCTTTGTAAAATTTCTTCACATCATCTAACGTAACTTTCTTGATTTCTTCAATTTCTTCCTCTGCCGTGGGCGTATAGCGTGGGTCGTCTTTCGCAAAATTATTCAAATATCGACTCAACGCATTGCTTGCCTGATATTGCGGCTCGCTTTTTTGTTGTTCCCACTGAGATATTTTCTCATTTTTCAACTTCTCCAACTCGTCCGCAGGGAAGGTTGGTTCTTTCAAAATCTCCCCCACTAAATTCAACACTGCAGGCAAATTTTTACGCTCTGTTTCCAATTGATACGTTACGTCATTGGGTACACTATAAAATCCAACTCTTGCTTTTAACTTATCAAATTCATCATTAATTTGCTGGCGAGTGTGCTTCTTTGTGCCTTTATTGAGCATTTCTTTAGTCAAATCCGAAATAACTCTTTTACCTTTCAGTACCTCCAAATTAGCAAATCGAGCCGTCATTTCTACGTTCACCGACTCCCCACGGGTCTTTTTGGGTAAGAAGGCATATTTGATACCACTCACGCTTCCGAGCATCGTTCTACTATCAATATTGCTGGGCGATGGGTCAAATGCTTCCCCTTGTTTCTTCACTTCGCCACCCTTGAAATCCGCCAACATTGCCATCACCTCGGGAGCTTCTGGAATCTCAGCTCTAACGGGTTTTTCAGTTGGAATAAACAGCCCAAGTGTTCTATTTGAAGCAGTTAAGTATTTTTCAGCCACTCGTTTTACGTCTTCGGGCGTTACCTTTTTCAATTGGTCTCTTCCGTAAAATAACAATCGCCAGTCGCCTTGTGCAATGTACTCGCTCATGTACAAGCCCACATTATCCGAAGAGTTCAAAAGCAAGTCAATTTGAGATAAATTCTTGGTTTTCAGGCGTTCAACCTCCTCCGCAGTGGGTGGATTTTTAGCAAAATTCTCAATCACATCCACCACAATATTCTTGGCAGAATCCAACGAAGCCGTTTTCAGCAACTCGGCATTGAAGTAAATAATGCCAGGTTCTTTGCACTGAAATCCGTAAGCGTAAGTCTGACTGGCTTTTTTGGTATCAATTAAGGCTTTGTACAAACGTCCCGAAGGACTATCGCCCAAAATATCCGTTGCCAACATCAGCGAATAATAATCTGGGTGAAAACCCGAAGGCGTATGATACGCCACACAAACTGCCTGAATATCACCCACTCTGCGTAAAGTTACCTGACGCTCACCGTCTTGGGTTGGATCAACGGTATAGGTTTTTTCAATTACCCGAGTCGGCTTGGGAATTACCCCAAAATATTTATTGACCAACTCTAAAGTTTTCGCTTCGTCAAACTTGCCCGCAATCAACAAAACGGCATTGTCGGGTTGATAATATTTATGATAAAAACTCTGCAAGCGTTCAATATTGACATTTTCGATGTCAGCCCTCGCTCCAATGGTTGAGTTACCGTAATTGTGCCATGTATAGGCGGTGGACGTAACCCGTTGGCGGAGAATATTGGTTGGATAATTTTCACCCGCTTCAAATTCATTTCGTACCACCGTCATTTCAGATTCCAAGTCCTTTTTAGCGATGTAAGAATTAATCATTCTGTCCGATTCTAAATCCAAAGCCCAATTCAAATTCTCCTCATTTGCCTGAAAAATCTCGAAATAATTGGTTCTATCCAACCACGTAGTCCCGTTGGGATTCGCCCCGTGAGCCGTCAATTCTTGGGGAACGTTTGGGTGTTTGGGCGTACCCTTAAACACCAAATGTTCAAGCAAATGAGCCATGCCCGTCTCGCCGTAATTTTCATGCCGAGAACCCACCAAATAGGTGATATTGACGGTAATAGTCTGTTTTGAGGGGTCTGGGAACAACAAAACCTTCAAACCATTACTCAACATATACTCCGTAACACCCTCGACAGCCGTAATTTTCTGAGGAGGCGTAACAAGCGTTTCCATCGGAATATCCAACCTTGCAGGAACGGGCGAAGGCAGCAGGACATTGGCAGGAACAGGATTTTTGGGAAGCGTAACGGATTTTTTCTTTTGGGCGAATAATGCTGTACTCAACAGCAAGCTGCCCACGAGGATAAGGTAGGTAATTTTTGTCATTGCTTTAGGAGGTTTTGTGAAAATAGTATGAAAACGAAATACTTAGGTAAGCTAACAATTCCCTAACGAAATAGCAATCAGAAATGTTATAAGTGGGAGATTTTAAGGATTTTTAACGAGGATTACCCTACTTCACCACCGCTAAACGACTCACACAAATCTCCTCCCCTTTGGCATTGGCACTAAAAATTAAATAAACCCCAGCTTCCACTCTATTACCTTGCAAAGTTCGACCATTCCATACTGCCGTTCCTCCGTTGGCACGGGTTTCATAGACTAAATTGCCTGCCACATCGGTTATTTTTACGAAAGCATTTTCTACTAGACCTTCAATGCCAATCGTTCCCTCAAAATCAGGTCTTAGGGGGTTTGGGAATACTTTTACCGCATTTTCATCTTGTTTCAAACCACTTTCCGTAGCACTTCCTCGGTAAGAAACCATGCCTTTTGAGGTACGAATATAGACTTCGCCCGTATTGGGTTCAGCCGTGATATACGAAATTTCATTGGTAGGTAAAGGTGAGTTTTTTTCAGTAAAATTAATCACCAATTCTGTGCCATCAGCGTTGAAAAGAAAGATTCCGTTGCGAGTTCCCATCCATTTTCTGTTGCCTCCATCAATGGCAATTGAAGTTACAGTTTCATTGCCTAAAAGCCTCCTACGCTCGAATACTGGCGTGTAAGCATCAAAATTTTTTCCACTAAAAACAGTAGAGGGATTATCAAAAACCACTACTCCTTTATCCGTCCCCACCCATATTTGTCCGTCTCTATCCAATGCCAAAGTTTTGACATTACTGCTCGGCAAATTCCCTGAGCCAATATTTGCTGAAATATAGATACTTTGATTTTTCACATTCGTTACCACAATCCCGCCATAATCCCCTCTCCTACTCCACCGATTTCTGTCAAGGTCTGTAATAATAGAATCTCGCCGAGTTTGGTAAAGCGTATCTAAACTATTGGGACTAAATGATTTATAATTCCCTTCCAAATTGCTTAAAAGCCCACTGAAATAATCTGCTATCCAGTATTTCCCTTGGGCATCCGCTTTCAGTTGTTGAGGATTTTGAATTTTAATTTCAGAAATTTTATCTATTTTAAAATTAATAGTATTTAAAATATTTATAGAATTTAAAGTTTTTATGAAATATTCTTTATTATTTATATTTTCGATATTTTCAATTTTTTCTGAAAATATAGTAATATTATTCACTTTACCATTTTGATAACTACTGATTTCTCCTAGGTTCGAAGCTAACAATAATCCGTTCTGAAAATTAGTGATGAATAAATTTCTATTAATCACCGTTTTCCAATTACCAAAAAATTGAAGATTGATATTTTGGGCAAACTTCGCTCCTCTTATGCCTTGCGAGGTGGAAAGATAAATACTGTCGGGCGTGAAGACGGTTTTGTAAATGGCAATTGGCGAACCGCTATCCCCTAAATTCTGATAAGTTTCTCGGATGTCTTGTTTTTCAATATCCAATAAAACTAAGCCAAAATCATAAGCCAAATAAGCAATTTTGTCTTTGAATTCAATATGATTTGCCTGTTTATTTCCTTGAATAGCATTTGATTCTCTCAGTAAAGAAATATTCACAATTTTCTCTGGGTCGCCATTAGATTTTACTTTCAACAAATCAATATTCCCCGATTCATAGGCAATTAAGAGGGTTTTCAGAGGAGAATTATACGCAATTTTTACAATACCCGTTTCCGTAAAACCATCTATTTTAGAGAGTTTTATCGCTTGCTTTTCAACGGTATCGTAATAGAAGAATCCCTTTTCAGAAGTACAATAAATTTTACTTTCAACAATAGCTAAATCTTTGGTATTCAGGTAGTTAAAATGAGTTCGCCACGTACCAATTTGGGCATAAGTGGTTATAGTTTGAATAATTATTAAAGAAAATAAAACAATTCGTCTGTGGAGATACAGACTACGGCAATGAACTTGCTTACGCATGATGGCGAGTGGGGACACTCGCCACGGAAATAGTATCAGGTTTGAGAACCTGACACCACATAATCGACCCTTTCCCCAAAACCCTAAATTAAATGAAAACATTTTCTGCATCTTGCTTCGTAGCTATCGGTTTCGCCCAACATTACTTGTTCTTGGGCGGCGGTTTTTCGGTATGAATAATTGGCTACGTCCCCGCAAACTACACAAACGGCGTGTACCTTCGTGATGTATTCGGCAATTGACATTAAGGCAGGCATTGGTCCAAAGGGTTTTCCTTGAAAATCCATATCTAAACCTGCTACAATTACTCTTTTGCCAGAATTAGCCAATTTATTTACTACCTCAACGATTTCATTATCGAAGAATTGTACTTCATCCACACCCACAACGTCACAGTCGCCCGAAAGCAAAAGGATTTCTTGAGAAGCTTGTACGGGTGAAGAACGTATAGACAATGCGTTGTGCGATACGATATCGTCTTCGTGGTAGCGAGTATCAAAAGTGGGTTTGAAAATTTCAACCTTTTGTTTCGCAATTTTTGCTCGATTGAGTCGGCGGATGAGTTCTTCAGTTTTACCCGAAAACATACAGCCACACACTACTTCTATCCAGCCAGTACGTTTTGCGTTTTGTTGATGTTGGTTATGGTAGGGTTCTATAAACATTAAATGAGGGAGTTGTGATTGAGTAAATGAAAATTATTCATGGGAATAATTCCACTCAGAATAGATTACGAAGATACAGTATTTTGGGTAAATTTTTAAGGTAAGAATTGAATATAAAAGCGAATGTAAAAATGACTTTTTGTCAGAAATAAACTAATAAATATTTGATTTTCACAGGATTATATTGCATTTTTGTAATCGTTATAACCGTAAAAAATCACTAAAACATCATGAAAACCATCAACCAATGGCTTGCCGAATATGGCGAAAGTCACCAAAACCCCACCAATAAAACTGTACATTGGGTATGTGTTCCTTTAATTGTTTGGAGTATTGTGGGGCTTTTACACAGTATTAAACTCCCTTTTTTTAGTATTGGAAATATACAGGGAAGTGTTGGAATCGTTGCCCTTATATTAACTTTTATTTATTATTTTATCTTATCAAAACCGCTTTCGGTTGGCTTGCTCCTTTTTTCTGCCGCTTGCATTTACATTTGCTATCTTATCGAACAATCTGGCATTGCTCCTTTGTGGCAATTTAGCGTTACAATTTTTGTGTTGGCTTGGATTGGGCAGTTTTGGGGACATAAAGTAGAAGGCAAAAAACCTTCATTCCTAAAAGACATACAGTATCTCATGATTGGACCGGCATGGTTGATGAGCTTTATTTATCAGCGATTAGGTATTAGTTATTAGATATGAATTATGAGTTTTGAATTATGAAATATGAATTTAAGTCGCTGATTGATAATGTGTTGGCGTACCTTAAATTCATATCTCATAATTCATATCTCATAGTTACGCCTGCCCCTGAATCGTATGTCCCATTTTATCTCGCTTGGTTTTCAGATATTTTTCGTTGTGTGGATTTGAATCAATTTCAATCGGCACAGTGTCCACAATCTCTAAACCATAGCCCAATAAAGCCGCACGTTTTTTGGGATTATTAGAAATCAAACGGATTTTGCTAACGTCCAAATCCCTCAGAATAGCCGCCCCAACACCATAATCACGTTCATCCATTTTGAAACCCAACTCTAAATTCGCCTCCACTGTATCACGCCCCATTTCTTGGAGTTTATAAGCCTTCAATTTATTGACCAAACCAATCCCACGCCCTTCCTGAAACATATACAAGATAATACCTTTGCCTGCTTTCTCAACCATTTCCATAGCACGGTGCAATTGTCCGCCACAGTCGCAACGGCACGAGCCAAAAATATCACCCGTCACGCATGAACTATGCACCCGCACCAACACGGGTTCATCTTTTGTCCAAGAACCCTTTGTTAAGGCTAAATGCGTTTCACCCGTTTGGATTTGTTTGAAAGCTATCAAGTCAAAATGTCCAAATTCGGTGGGTAAATCCACGCCAATTTCACGCTGAATAAGACTTTCGTGTTTCAATCGGTATTCTACTAAGTCCTTGATTGTTACCAATTTAAGGTCAAATTTATCCGCCATTATTCGCAAATCTGGCAGACGAGCCATTGAGCCATCTTCGTTCAAGACTTCAATCAAAGTTCCTGATGGTTGAAAGCCCGCCAAGCGAGCAAAATCCATGGCTGCCTCGGTGTGTCCTGTACGTCTAAGAACGCCTTCACGCTTGGCTTTCAAAGGAAAAATATGCCCTGGACGACCCAAATCGGCAGGTTTTGTGTTGGCATCCACCAAAGAATAAATGGTTTTGGCACGGTCTTGGGCGGAGATTCCCGTGGTACAGCCGTGTCCTAATAAATCGACTGAAACAGTAAAAGGTGTTTCGTGTGAAGTAGTATTCTTGCCCACCATCATCGTTAGTCCCAACTCATTACAACGTTCCTCAGTGAGCGATACGCACATGAGTCCACGAGCTTCCCGAATCATGAAATTGGCAATCTGGGGAGTGATGGCTTCGGAAGCACAAATCATATCACCCTCATTTTCACGGTCTTCATCGTCGGCAACGATGATTATTTTTCCTTGTCGAATTGCCTCAATGGCTTCTTCGATAGTATCTAATTTTATATCTGACATCTGTTTTTTTTATTAGGAGAAAAGAAGAGAGGAGAAAGAGGATTTTAAAATCATAAAAAATCTTTCTCTTGGTTGCTTTCAACTCAATTCCTTATCTATACAAAACAAAATTACTTACTTTTGTTCCCTTAATTACGAGTTGTTGATTTTGCGAATATTATTTTTACTGAAATTACTACACAAAATTACTTCTTAACTCGGTTGTCAATTAAGCATAACTGCCTGATTATTAAATATTTAATGACATTTTTGTTGTTACTGTTCTTTTTTTGAATTATATTTACACTTGATTTATGACCTAAAATTCATAAGACAATCCGCTTAAATTATTCCAATCTTTGATAATCTTAAATCTTCCCCATTTCTTGCTTACTTAACAAATTTTATTCCTTCTTTTATCATTCATATTTGACACGCAAATCGCATACTGTTTTCATAAACCAAAGAAATTTTAACGGTATTACCGTTCTTCAAAGCCTTTGAGAAAATCTTAGCACAATTTTTGCACAGTTTTTAGCAATAAAATCATGTTGAAAAGCCTAAGCGTTTCGTTCAAAGTATAAGTTTTAATAAAAACTCATCCGAATTCATTTCAGAAAGCTTTGAAACGATTGATACCCATAAAATAAATATGAAGAGGATTTCTAAAAACATAGCAATTGCCTTGCTGGGCATCGTGGTATGGACATCATCGAAGGAAACTTACGCCCAATGCAAAATAGATAATAGTTCTCCCGTCAAGGGCGAATTTAGTATTAATAACGTTTCTGTAAAAGGTGATGGCGGTGGCGTTGCGACTGTTTCAAATAATATTCCTATCAAAATATGTGAAGGCGAAGTGATTACCTTAAAAAGTACCCTTGCCGTAACTTCTCTTTCTAACGTAAATTACTGGATAATCCCGCTCAGTAATTATAATAGTTTAGCATCTCCTCCTTCAAACCCTATCAGTGCCGCCGATGGCTATACAAATACTATTGGAAATGTTCAAATAAAGATAATTGATAAAGCTACTGACGGACAAGGATTTAGTGCTTATGCAACGGCTGGGAAATACGTGATTACCCAATATGATAATTCTTCTTCCGTAGCGGGTGGACCCGGTTTTCATCATGCCTGTCAAGTGATTGAGATAATAAAACCTACCACTCCCGATGTCCAGTATAATAAATGTAGTGGCAGTAAAGTAATTTTTAATTTTCCCGCCACCACCAATAATATTTACGAGAATTATTCGATAAAATACATACTTTCAGGTAGTTATAAACCAATAGACAAAACGGGGAAACCCGCCAGCTATCCTTTTACTTTCCAAAATATTACTAATTTATCAAGTTATGGAAGCGTGAGTGTGGAAGTTAAAGGGGAGTCTGCCACGGGTGGATGTCCCGCACCTGCTTATACAATTCCATCATTTTCTTTGAATAATAATGTGGTCAATAAACCTTCATTGAATGCCATTGTGGGAACAACCATAAAAGGTGAATTCAAATTGGCGGTCAGTGGCGAGAATGGCGTGAAGCGAAACGTGTATATGAGAGACCCTGCGGTTGATAATTTTTTTAACTATACTACTCCTCTCAAATCTTATTCATCAAGTGCCACTTCGGGTTTGGATAGTAATTCCGTTCAAGTTCCTAATGTTGATAAGACCTACTGTTTTCAAGTGGAGGCGGTTGATGCTTCATGTGCAACTTCGTTTGTGAGTAATCCCGCTTTGAGAAGTGATGAACTTTGTACTACGTTAATCAATGTGGTGGCTTTAAATAATAAAAATGTAATTACGTGGTCTCAGGCATTGGGGGGCGGATTAATTGGGGCTAATTTTGTCAATTATGTCATCGAAAGATACCGACCAGATGGTACATTTGATAAGGTGCTTAATTCAACACCCAAAGCTACTGAAACTTCTTTTACGGATTCTGGAGTTATCTGCGGACAGGAATATGTTTATAAAGTAACGACCCGTTATCCCTTAAAATCCATTTCACAATCATTTAAAGTAAAAGCTACTTCCAGCGATACACCACCCAAAATTTCCAGAGTTTTTGCCACAATTTCCAACACAGGGGTAAATGTGCGGGTACAAGGACAATTCAATGTAGGGGCAGTACCCGTGAATATCAAACCTAATGCTTATAAATATTATCGTGCCGAAGGTTTAGCAGGAAATTTTACCTTATTAAAATCAGGTAATTCTTTTATTGATGATATTACGGCTGATATTGATAAAAAATCGTATTGCTATTACATGACTTGGACGAATCTTTGCGAAAATGAATCTGACCCATCCGAGAAAGTTTGTACGGTTTACTTGAAAGCCGATGGAGCGAATTTAAAATGGACTCCTGAAACATCACTTTCAGTGGGAACGGACAGCTATCTTGTCCAAAGTGTGAATCCTGCCACGAAAACTAACATTAAAGTATTGAAGGACGACCTGATTGGCGTTCAGAGTTTTGATACAAAAGCATTGGACGAAAGCGAAGGGCAAGAGATTTTTGTTCAAATAGAATCAAGACCAATAGGGTGGAATACCACCGACCCCAACGTTTTACCCTCAACTTTATCAAATATTATCCGAGTGTTTAGACCATCGTTTTCATTAACTCCTCAAATTTTTACACCCAATGGAGACGGGAATAATGATAAGTTTGTAGTAAAAGGCAAATTTATCAAAAAGTTAAAAATGACCATTTATGACCGCTGGGGTAATGTAATTTATTACGAAGATACCGACAGTTTTCCACTCCAAAAAGACCAAACAGACACAAACGTAATCGGTTGGGATGGCACAATGAATAATGGAAACAAGGCAATTGAGGGCAGTTATGCCTATAAAATAGAAATTGAAGATTTTACAGGGCAAATTACTTCCAAAGAAGGAGCATTGCTGTTAGCTTACTAAATTTACCCAATGTACTAAAAATTAAAAAGAAACCTCCGCTTAGAGATAAGTTGAGGTTTCTTTTTTGCGTTACGTCAATAGTGTAGTAAATTGCATAATCGTTAGGTAAAAGGAAAGAAGGATTTATTGAAAATAATTCTCATCATTGACCAAAAGCCTAATTTATAATCGTTAATTCATAATTTTTAAATATAAGTATGTTCGACATGATGGGTATGCTTGGCAAGGTAAAAGACCTCCAAGCCAAAATGAAAGAAGCGCAAGAGTCATTAGGCTCAATCACAGAAACTGGCGAGTCTGGTGCAGGTATGGTACGTGCCACCGTAAACGGCAAAAAGCAATTACTCAAAATCGAGATAGATGAAGACCTCATTAAGCCCGAAGACCGTGAGGTACTCCAAGATTTGGTAGTAGCCGCCACCAACAAAGCCATGGAAAATATTGAAGATAAAGTCAAAGACCATCTTCAAAAAGCTACCCAAGGGCTAATGCCCAATATTCCAGGAATGGATTTAGGCGGAATGTTTTCTTAATTTTGATGCGACCGTCGCTCGGTTCGATTTTTGTTGTTCGATGTTCAGTTTTTTTGTCCAATCGAACTTTGAGCATCAAAAATTTAACCCCTAACATTTAACCCCTTGTATTGAACATCGAAATTATGTTAAAAGTACAGAATCTAACCAAACAATACGGTTCTCAGTGGGCGGTGAATGACATATCTTTTGAAGCTAAAAAAGGCGAAATAGTAGGTTTTCTGGGTCCTAACGGTGCGGGAAAATCCACGACCATGAAAATTGCTACGGGCTATCTATCTGCCACTTCTGGCACGGTGGAGGTCTGTGGTTTTGACGTTCAAACGCATTCGTTAGAAGTTCGGAAAAATATTGGCTATCTGCCCGAACACAACCCCTTGTATTTGGATATGTACGTCAAAGAATTTTTAGAATTCATTGGCGGAATTTACGGAATAAAAGGACAAAGTTTACAAAAAAGAATCTCGGAAGTGATTGATTTATTGGGACTTAGCCTTGAACAAAAAAAGAAAATCGGGCAACTCTCCAAAGGTTATCGCCAACGAGTAGGACTCGCCCAATCCCTCATACACGACCCCCAAGTATTGATTCTGGACGAACCCACCACGGGACTTGACCCAAACCAATTGGCAGAAATAAGAGGCGTAATCAGAAATATTGGTAAAGAGAAAACGGTCATTTTCTCTACGCATATTATGCAAGAAGTTGAAGCAATCTGTGATAGAGTATTAATTATTAACCGTGGAAATATCGTAAAAGATTCATCACTAAATGATATGAAACAGGCAGGGAAGACGATGGAGGAGGTTTTTAGGGAATTGACGGTTTGAGTTTGCTGTTTCAGGTACAATTTTTAAAACCGCTAAGTCGCAATGACGCAAAGATTATTATTCAATTACTTAGTGTCTATTATCATTGAATCGTTAAATTTCAAGATCATAAAAAATATATAACCTCATAGTGTCTTAGCGTCCTTGCGGTTCGTTCACTTCTCCTCCTCAAATCTCGGAATCAACATTGGCACTTTTTGCTGATACTCCTGATACGCTTCCCCAAACTGTTCAACCAGTTTTTTCTCCTCAAAATAAATTCCAATTCTAATGTAAATCGTTAAAAATAAGGCAGTTACAAGGCTTGAAAACAACCCCGAAAAGCCAAACCATCCCCACAGAAATACCAAAATTCCTAAATAAAGCGGATGTCTAATAACCGACAAAAGGTCGTCCTTTTTAAAGTTTGAAGGCTTTTGAGATGATTGTAAAGATTGTGTTCCCACAAATTCCGATAAATCGTAGCTTCTCAGAGCCTTATAGGCTAAAAATAACCCCGAAGTCATCATCAATCCGCCCAAAATTTGATTGAATAGTGATTTTTCCAGTAATAACTGTGAAGGAATGGAAAACTGATAGTTGAGGATGGGTAATATCAAAATAATCGCTAATCCATTGTAAATTAGTCTATAGTACTTTGATATTCCTGCAAAAACGTTCTTTACTGAATTCATAGCTAATACTGTATGAACTAAGCCATAAGATAGCCAAAGAAGAGCTAAAACAATTTCGGGTTTCATACTATTTATTATTTAGTAAAATTTTTTATTTAAAAGCTGACTCCTATATTTCAGGGGGAAAATATTACCGAAATGCAAGAATAGAGGTTCATTTTTACCAACAACGCAAGCCAAGTCTCTATTTCAATATTGCTGATTTGCACTTAGCAAAATTTATATTGGCAAACTATAAATGCTGTTAAATTGAAAGGTGAAAGTTAAAACACAGTATTATCAACCTAATATTTTGACAATACCCGTATTGTGCGTTTATAACATCCAATTAATCTTTATTAAACTCAATGTCTTTTCCAATCTGGTGTATAATTAATTGAACAATTTTACCAGCCTTGTCTTTGACTAAATCTGCCAAAATGTTAAAATCATTGAAATAAAGTTTTGTTTCATCTATTAACGTTAACATTTCGGGAATTGATTGTTCTGAATTCTCCATAGCAACCAGTCTTCCGTTTTTCATAACAATAAACATTTTACCCACCTTCTTTGCTGTATAAGCTCCAACATAAGAGGTTAATGGTATATGGTTATTAATGGTATTTGAAGATGATACAACCCAGTTCGAATAAGGCATATTATAAGCAATTGCTGATAACCACATACCTATTGGCAGTAGATTATTGGCGTTGTAATTTCCTACATTGCTTAACAATACTATTGAAATATCATCGTCGGGTAGATAAATAAAGTTGGATGTATAACCTAATAATCCTCCATCATGCGTTACGTATTTTTTTCCGTACATAGTGTTCTTTACCCAAAATCCGTATCCATAATTTCCCTTGCTTGGTGTAAATGCCCTTTCCCATGAACTTTCATTCAGTAATTCATGATTTGAAATTGCTTTTATAAATTTACCCATGTCACCTGTTGTACTATAGATAGCACCAGCAGAAAAATAAACCGTTGAATCAACTGTATAATTTATTTTTATTGAATCTTTGCTTAATAGGACATAACCTTGCGTTTTGTTATTGCTGATTATATTTCTAAAATCAAATCCTGAATGAGACATTTGCAACGGTGTAAATATCATTTGCATTACTACATCTTCATAAGACATCCCTGTTACCTTTTCTATAATCATTCCTAATAGAAAATAGCCTGAATTACAATATTGAAAATATTTTCCTGGTTTAAATGCTAAGGGCTTGTTCTCAAAAACTTCCAGAACCCTTGTTTTGCTGACAGGATGGCAAACGATTGCTGTATCGTTTTCGTCAATATCATTCGTATAATTGTAAATACCTGATGTATGATTGAGCAAATTTTCAATAGTAATTTTACCACCTTCTGGATAGTTAGGAAGGAACTTGATTAACTTGTCTTGTAGTGATAGTTTGCCCTGTTCCTGCAATTTAAGAACTACAACTGCAGTGAAGGACTTTGTGATGGAACCGATTTGATAAATAGAATTACTATCATTGAGAGATTGGGACGAAACATTTCTGAACCCGTATCCTTTATTAAGCAAAACCCTTCCTTGTTTAGAAATAATAGCTGTACCATTAAACTTACCCGCTGCATTAGCTGATATAAGAAATGTGTCCAGTTTGTGAGTGATTGAAATAATATTGGTTGGTTGTGCTGATAATTCTACCACAACAATTAAAAAAAACAATAGTATAATCAGTTTTTTCATCAAGGTTTATGGTATTATACGTTTTAATTTCTAAAATGTTACGGGATTAAATCAGTATTACACACAGCTATTCCGTAGGTCTCGATTCTGCCGCTTCTTTATTTTCGTCTGCTCCAATATCTTCCAGCGGTATTTCAGGCATATTTTCTTGCCCTTGTGAAGGCTGTACTTTTTCATTTTCTGGATGTTCAAAGAATTTATTCTGAAAAATTAAGATAGAAACCACGCCACAGAAAATAGAAGCATCAGCAAAATTGAAAATAGGAGTAGAATACCAAGAACCGCCAAAATAAGGCACCCAATCGGGAATCCAGCCTTGGTATGGGTCAAAGAAAAACATATCAATTACCTGTCCATGAAACCATGGTGTGGGCGAACCTGCAGGCGTATTTCCTAAATATTTTCCGTAAAAAATACTATCAATCACATTACCAATGGCTCCTCCCAAAATGGCAGCAATGCTCCACAGAAGCCCTTCATGAGCATTTCTGCGGGCTAATCTGACCAAATACCAACCAATACCAATCATGGCAACAAGTCTGAAAAGACTTAAAGCAATTTTGCTGTATAATTGTGGTAAAAAATCCAACGTCATGCCAAAAGCCATACCTTTATTCAAGACGTAATGTAATTTGAACCAATGTCCAAATACGGCAATTTCATTACCTTCATAAAGCATGTATTTATGAACGGCTAATTTGATTGCTTGGTCAATAACGATTAAAAGAAGCGTAAGCCAAAAATATTTATACGGGGAACGAAACATGGAGCAGTAAACAGTTATCAGTGAACAATTATCGGTTAGTAATTAACCATTAGAAAACATTTTCTATAATGAGTGTCAGGTATTGCATTTGAATTACAACATTATAGAATATTTTATGATGATTGAATTATTCCGCAAAGATACAAAATAAAAGAGCCACAAATCTTGTGAATCTGTGGCTCTTTATTAAAATATTAGTTTGAGTCAGAAAATTTTAAAATTGATTTTAAAACAAATCACTGTTCCCTAATTTATTTCTTCTGAAATTTCAAACGCTTCCTTCTCACCATCTCTCTTTTTATCAATACGAATTCACGGCTTGCTTGTCCTGCCACAGACGTATTCTCATCAGCACGGCGGAACAAATAAGGCATTACCGCATCCACAGGACCGTAAGGAACATATTTGGCTACGTTGTAACCCGACATCGAGAGATTATAAGATATATTATCGGACATACCCAGCAATTGAGCGAAATAGAAATGATTATCAGAAGGGGCAATGTTATGTTGAACCATTAAATCAACTAAATATTTGCAACTATATTCGTTGTGAGTTCCCACACAGATAGAAATTACCTCACGATTTTCAACGGCATAAATCAAGGCATCATTATAGTCATTATCGGTAGCTACTTTGGTTTCATGTACGGGTTCGCAGTAATTATCCTCGTGGGCTTTCTGACGCTCTTTTTCCATATATGCACCTCTTACTAATTTTACACCCAAATAATAGTTCTGTGAACGAGCATTTTCCGTGGCAACTTTCAAATTATGAAACATATCCTTGCGATACATTTGGAAAGTATTATAAATTAAACACTTTGAATGGTTATATTTTGCCATCATTGCATACGTCAAAGTATCAATCGTATCTTGAATCCAAGATTCTTCGGCATCTACAAAAATCTTTACGTTTAAAGAGGCAGCACGACTACACAATGTGTTCATTCTATCTTTAACACGCTCAAAAGCCTCTTTTTCTTCTTCGTCTATGGACTGTTCCAACTGTATTTTTTCAAGTAATTCAGCACTTCCAATACCTGTTACTTTAAAAACTGCAAAAGGAATAGCAATATTCTGATTTGCCTTTTCGATTGTTGATAAAATCTCTTGTACGGTTTTGTCAAAACTCTTTTCGTTATCTTCACCCTCAACGGAATAGTCCAAGATTGTGCCAATATGTGCTTTGTCCAAACTTTCTATGGTTTTATTACATTCTTGCAGGGTTTCTCCTCCACAAAATTGCTGAAATACCGTAGTTTTTATTAGTTTTTTTATCGGAAAATGAAGAAAAAGGAACAGTTTGATAAAAAAAGTTCCTAACTTTACGAGCCAATTCTGGTTCATACTGGCAAAAATTACGTAAATCTTCTTTAACTCAAAGTTAGATTTGGAAGAAAAAGCAATGGAAGTGTCCTCAAAACTAACTTTGGGAGACTTAGTGCGGATTTTTGTGGCTGGCATTTGGGTCATGTTACAGACGTAATGATCTACATTTAATTTGAAACCGAATTTATTGAATATCAGTTTAATATGGTTTAGAGTATCGTCAAGTAATTTACAAAACGTGCAAAGATAATATATTAGAATAATACAAAAACAGGTTTTAGTAGATTAAATTTTTCAAACTAAACTTATTGTCATTTTTTATGGTGTTTTGTGCATTATTTTCTGTAAAGTAAAACAAAAATTCTGACGAATTTGCACACGGGTAGTTACATTTTGTATAAAAAAATTGTTTTAAGATCAACGAATTTAATATTGTTTACCAATGAATGCGAATTTAGACATCACGCCGATGCAGGAATGGATTAATACTGACGGCAAACCTTTGATAATTGCGGGACCATGTTCGGCAGAAACCGAAGAACAAGTGTTGGAGACTGCCAACAGAATCAAAGCCGAAGGTTACGCACACATCATGCGTGCTGGGGTCTGGAAACCACGGACTCGTCCAGGAAGTTTTGAAGGTATGGGAGAACCCGCTTTGAAATGGCTTGTGGAAGCGAAAAAACAAATTGGATTGCCCTTGGCTTGCGAAGTTGCTACGCCCGAACACGTTGAATTGTCATTGAAATATGGCGTTGATGTATTGTGGATTGGAGCAAGGACTACCGTAAACCCTTTCAACGTGCAGGATTTGGCGGATGCTTTGAAAGGCGTGGACATTCCTGTATTGGTAAAAAACCCCGTGAATCCAGATTTGGCTCTTTGGGTTGGTGCTTTTGAACGCTTGCAAAATTCAGGCTTGAAGAAATTGGGTGCTATTCACCGTGGTTTCTCAAACGCCCAAGAAACAAAATATCGTAACTCACCGATGTGGCAATTAGCCGTTGAAATGAAACGTTTGTTCCCTCAATTACCCATGATTGGCGACCCTTCACACATGGCAGGGAAGCGTTCGTTGTTGATGGAATTGTCGCAGAGAATCTTGGATTTGAATTATGACGGGATGATTATCGAAACCCACCGTGACCCCGATGCTGCTTGGTCGGATGCTTCTCAGCAAGTTACGCCAGAAGTGTTGGGACAAATGTTGCGTGAATTGGATGTACGTCAGGCAAATTATGGGGCTGATTTTACGGATGAATTAGCGGCTTTGCGTGGTAAAATTGACAATATTGACCGTGAATTGATGGAAGTATTGGCGGCTCGTATGTCAATCGTTGAGAAATTGGGGGATTATAAACGTGATAACAACGTAGCGGTTCTTCAATTAGACCGTTGGAAACAAGTTCATGCCGACCGTGCTAAACAAGCAACTGGCTTGGGTTTATATCCAGAATTTGTAGAAGAATTATTCAAACTGGTTCACTTAGAATCTATCCGTAAACAAACGGAAGTGATGAGTTCTCAACCAGCATAGTTTGAAGGTTTGATTATAGAGAGAAGGCTATTTCTGTGAGGGAATAGCCTTCTCTCTTGCGTTTGTCTGAATTTAATTAGCGATTTTGTCTCATTTCTTTTCTTAATCCGCAACTCTTACTATTTCGGGAAGGTCTGAATTAAATAATTTATCGACTCCAATTTCAAAATCAGGTAAAACAGGATTTGCTGAACAAATATCGTTTTCGATACAGATTTTAACCTCTCGGCGTGAGGTATAAAATTGTACTTCTTTTTCTTCGGGAAAAATCAACCATACCACTTTTACGCCTGATTTATAATATTCGCCAATTTTTGCTATGACTTTATTGATATTATCGGTTTCAGAAATAATCTCAACCACAAATTCTGGTATGGGGTCTTCGCCTCTGTCTGCCTCTTCTACTTGGTTTTTTGTCAGATAAGCAATATTTGGTCTTCGCATTTGAATGCCTGTGGGCGGCGTTCCGCTTAGCTGAACATCGTATTCAGCTACAAAAATACCTATTCTCCAATAATTTTTCTCAATAAAAATTGTATTGAGGATGTCATAAATCCTTACCTGTTTTTTATTCATACCACTAAATTTGATTAACTCGCCATCATTCCATTCATATTTGTAGCCATCATTGGGCTCCCAAACCATAAACTCGGCAAGTGTACGTGGCAGTTCTGACTTTATTTCTTTTTCTAAGACCATAGTTTGAATGATTTTGAATCAAATATAACCATAATTTGCAATTCAACCAATAAACGAAAGAAGAACATCCCCCCTGCCCCCCTTCAAAGGGGGAATTTCCAAATCATAATTTATTGCTAAAAATGAAATTGGTATAAATTGGGTTTATAGTTTTAAACAAAAAAATCCTTTTAAATCCGTGTCTAATCTCTTAAATCCGTACGGTTCGCCGTTGCGATGCCAATCATCACAACCCAAACCGCAACAATCCCCCAGCTAAATACCGCAAAATTACCCCTGTTTTATACTCCAAATTCTTGGCTCGGGCGTTGGGAGTGGTTACAGTAACAGTATGATTGGCACTGATGATTGCATTAACGTCTAATTCTGGTACTTGCGAATTTTCCCAAGTAGAAGCTGTTTCCCAATTGCCCGAGGCAATACTCATTACTGTTGTTTTCTTGGCTACTACCTGAGCCGATGTTGTGGCTGTGCAAATACTATTTCCATATCCCAACGTAACATTGTAGGTGGTTGTAATTGCGGGGGCATTTAGGTTGAACGTCTGCGTAGTTGGTCCGCCCGCCCAAGCGTAAGTATTGGCTGCGCTGGCTTTTAATGATACGGGCGTTCCTGCAGATACGGGTATGTTAGGGGTTACGGTTATACTTAATGCCTCACGAGGAACATCTACTCTTAAATTATAATTACTACACCCCACTCCTGGATTTAATTCATGTACTACTACTATCATGGTTCCATTAGCAGGAATAGTTGCTTCATAAAATCCTGTTCCAAGAAATGATGAACCAGGGTCTGCTAAATAATTGGTTCCTAAAGAAGTAGGGTTGAAACTGCCTAAATACGCCGCACAAAAAATAGTAGTTCCGCATCCCGATGTTATGCCAATAGTAGCACAAACGGGTGCATTAGTTGGGTTGGTAACGGTATAACTATCATAGAATCTTGATCCTGTTGTGGTAAAATCAATAGGATAACTTTTGGGAGCTGCACAAGTAGAAACCACTCCAAAACGATTCATTCTTCCTGTCTGTTGAGCATCACCTGTAGCCAATGAGCCACTGAATACAAAATCTCCAAATTTTACAGCTGTTGTATCTCGTGATGAACAGTTGTATTGATTGGTTACAACCACCCGATAAACCCCAGATGTTGTCACCACTTGTGTTTGGGCAGTTCCTCCAAATGCGGTAAATGAATTGGGGTTCGCTATTCCTGTTAAACTTCTTTGCCATGCGTAGGTACAATTGGCAATAACAGGAGCAGAAAGCGTCGTGCTAACTCCAGAACAAAAAGCAGTACCTGCATCAGTTATCGTTGGTGTTGCTGGGTTTGGGTTGACCGTCACAGCCACCGAAGCTGTACTGGTACAGCCTGCATTTGTAACGGTTATCGTGTAAGTGCCTGTTAATGAAACAGTTGCGGTTATAGTAGGATTTTGTGATATGGAAGTAAACCCATTTGATGATGTCCACGAGTAGGTACCATTACCTCCACCTGTGAGAATCAAGCTATTGCCTTCACAGACGGGTGAATTACTACTTGCCGTTGCGATTGGAACTGGATTGACGGTAATCGTCTGAGTACATTCTGCAAAATTACCGCTAACATCGGTAGCTCTATAAGTACGTAAAATAGTGTACGGTACCGTGGTGGAAGGCGTAGAGACGTCTCCTTGGTGTGTTACGGTAACGGTTCCAGAAAAATTATCGGTTGTCGTTACTGAACCAATATTCACCGCTGGCACAATTGTCGGACCGCAAATCGTTACATCGACTGGACAGGTTATCGTAGGTGGAGTATTGTCCACCGTAAAATTGATATGGTCTAATAAAACAAATTGAACAGTAGCGGAGGTTTGAACCTTGAGAGAAGTAATGAGTTTACCGTCCAAAGGAGTGCCTGTAAAACTCAAACCATTCACCACTTCATTTGCCTCTCTGGTGAGTGGAGGTAAAACTAATCCCGTAGAAGGTATATTTACGATAGCGGTTGCCGTACCACCACCTAACAAGGTTCCCACAAAAGTAATACTCCCGTTTGTAGTGGTAGAACCAAACTGGTCAGAAGAAACGTAAGCGGCAAATGAATTTACTCTGAAAGCTGGATTGCCCGCCGTGATAGAAATAGTTGCCGATTGAGCTACCCCATTTGTAGAATTCAACAAATAGATATAATTGGTGGAAGCACCAAATCCAAATCCTGCGGGTAAACTTGCAAACGTTAATTGACTCGAAAAACTAATCCCACTTTCAGAAAAAGTATGGAGGGCTGACCCCGACGGCGTGGTTTCATTTTCAAAATCCTCGGTGAATGTTAATTGAGCATGAACATTCATGGTCATGCATAAAACAGCACAAAAAGTCAATATACTTTTAGCTATTTTGATGAAATAGAAATGGATAAAGTTGGCTTTCATAATATTGTGTTTTTATGGGTAAGTTGGGATAATTATAGTTCTTCTTTTATCGTTAAATGGGTTGCCTACAACCCAAACCGCAACAATCCCCCAGCTAAATACCGCAAAATTGCCCCTGCTTTATACTCCAAATCCTTCGCACGGGCGTTTGGTGTGGTAACGGTTACTTGATGCCCGTTCAAAATTACTTTATCGGTTGGTAGGGGGATTCTCTCCAAATTCCATGTATTATTGGTTTCCCAATTGCCCGTGGCTTTGCTGATGATTTCGTTTAGGTTGATATTGCTCTCATAGGCTCCCATATCGGTTTTGCCGCCTTTTGGTCTGAGGTTTCTGTCTAAATCAAAAGGAGACACGCCAACATCCGTACCTACGTTGATGCAAGGAGAGGAGTCTTTTAGGTGGTAATCTCCTGCATCACTCCGTACATTACTTGCCAAAGGACTTACAAACTGTGGATTAGTAGTACCAAGCAAATTGCCATTGGCAGTGCTGGTTTCGCCCTGCACCAAACTATTTGTGATAGTATTACTTGAATTGGCACTACCAATATCTATTCCTGTATTAGCATTGTTATAAATAATAGTGTTTTTTATGGCATTGTTTGACGAACACGAACCACAGGTTACTGCCACCATCCCATAGAATCCATTTGAGGCGATAGTGCAATTGGTGATGGTTGTTTGTCGAGTGCCAGCATCTACATTAATATAAATCCCAGCATTTCCATTATTGGCGATAAGGCTTTCTTTAATATTCACGGTTGAGTTATTAATAACAATACCATTATATCTATTTCCCATCATTGAGCAATTAGCGATACTGTTATTTTCTCCACTACTACGCACACTATAGGCATTATCAATAAGTTTACAATTTCTAATGAATCCGTTTGTACCCGATAGATTCACTCCATATCCTATTGTGTACGTACTTGTTACCGTAAAGCCATCAAAAACAACATCGTTGCCAGAAATATTTACCACAATATTTGAATTATCACTTCGATTGCTTGAAAAATCAAAAGCATTGTCATCGCCAAATAAATCCCCCGAAAGCGTAGTTTTATTGGTGCTGTGAATCAATGCCTTGATGCGTTGGTTGATACTCGTTTCTGTTCCTGCAAAACCACCGTAAATTTGTATGCCCGTTGCAATATTGAAAGGAACAGTAACACTATTGGTGCTGGGTTTATGGATGCCTGTGGCTACCCATATTTCTACATCAGTCAAACAATATGCTGGGTTGAGTCCACCTGTAAGAGTACGCAAAGCAAAGGCATTTGCCCACAAACTTCCGTCCCCGTTGCCCGTTGCGGTGGGTTTTGCATAAATAATTTTGCCCGTTACAAAATTGGAAGTATTGCCCTGTTTGCTCATGTTGAATATCGTACCGTGGTTGCTGCCTGTGTAATTATTCACTTGGGTAATGAGGATATTATTACCAAAAGCTGTGCCTTCGTTGAAGTCAAATCCTGCTACTAAATTGGCGGTATAACTGAGTTTACAGCCTCTTTCACTGAGAATCTCGGCTTCGGTTTTGGCAATCGACCATATTTTTATTTCGTCCAGATCACCTTTGTAATATTTAGTATTGGTGGCTTCTCTACCAAACTGTAAAAGGGTCAAATTTGTAGTGGGTAGCGGTGCAGAATCTGTAATATTTCCCCCTTCTTGCGTTCCATCAATGTAGAGTTTGAAAGTACCAGCAGTACCACTACCACCCTCTCGCACAAAAGCTACATGATGCCATTTGCCATCTTTCAAATTGGTGGTAGATTGTGCATAAGGAAAATTTGTACCATCGTATTGCCCAGCCAGTATTGTACCATTGTTGCCATAATACCGAATCGTGAAGGCATAGCCACCTGAGCCATTCCATTTATTGATAAGATTTTGTTCGGTAGTAACACTTGCATCGGGTCTGAACCAACACGTTACGGTGAAATTTTGGTCAGTTGAAAAATTACCAACCGAAGCGGGTATCGTAATACAATCATCAACGCCATCAAAATTGAGGGCTACTTTTTGGGGAGTATTGTCGCCAATGGTAATATTATTAATGGCTATGGAATTGGTACTTGGGTTTACAAAAGTGGCAACTACCGAAACAATGTATTCATTTTCGCCAGCTGACGAAACATTGAATCCCACAAATTCGGTCAAAGTAGCGTTTTGTGTAGCACTATTGCCCAGATTGGTAGTTGCCAGAAAAATGATAGGTTCGGTCGTTCCTGTGGCGGTAATTAGATTAACGGCTAAGGCTTGACAGCCAAATTTTCTGATATTATTGCCTTTAAATTCAAATCTTATGCTTTTGTTGATGGTGAGGGTAGAAATATACGTGTAAACGTGTTGGATGCCACCATCTGCCGAAACAGTATAACTAAAATCATTTTGGGGCGAAGGTCCCGAGACTACATCAGGATTGGGACGAACCCCGCCTTGGAAAAGCCCTTGTGAAAAAGAATAGCCTCCAATGCCATAAAAAGTATTTTTAGCGGCATTACTATAAGAAGTAATTTGAGCTTTTGCGAAAAAACTCAAAGCGAAGAAGAAGAGGATTGGTAATATTTTTTTCATGGGTTTTGGGGTAATTTATAAATATTTTACTGTTTAATAACCAGTACATTTATGGTAATTCCAGACCCAATTGTTGCATTATTTTCTCGTCTGATTTCCCAGCCCGAACCATTCCATTGGGCAAAATAACTTGCATTAGTCCCAAGCCCCGAATCAGAGGCTCGTGTAATAAACAAAAGGTCGGTAGCTGCATTTGCCAGCGTATTGGTGGGCGAAATAACTATACTCGACACACTGTTTGTCGTAGATACACTAAATGCCGCAGGTTTAGTACCCGATACTTTGATGCCACCTTGTACGTGCAGGGCGTTTCCTCCTACTGTCTGATTATCAAAACGGGCAGTTGGGTTCGAGATTGAATTGTTGTTTCCATAAAAGGCTTGGTTATCACCCGTATCACCCCTTACACCAATCCCAGAAGTAGAAACACCATTAACGCCCGAACTCGTAGCCGAAATACCACGTACCCCATCACTACTCGAAGATTCGCCCAAAATGCCAAAATTAGAGTCAGATAACCCTCGAACGCCCATCTCAGAAACACTATAACTCTGAAATCCTCTTGAAGAACCACCAATGATTTCCAACTTGGCGTTAGTCGGATTACTTGTTCCGATACCCACATTGCCGTTACCTTGTATTCTCATCAATTCATCAGAGCTACTGGCGCTCGTCCCTGCATTAAAAACATGGGCATCTGTCGTGCTGGCTATTTGATACCGTAAGCCACCATTAACCCCAAATCCAGTTACTTGGTGGTCGTTGTTGGCGGTTTCGGCAAGGACAATTTTTCGATTGACCGAAGTATTACTAAACTGCAAAGGGGCATTAGGTGTTGTTGTACCGATACCCACGTTGCCATTATGAGCAATCATCATTTTTTCACTGGGAAAAATTGCCCCCATAGCGGTAGTGCTAAATCTAATGCTTGCCCCTTGTGATATTGGGGTGAAATTTCCTTCGGCTCTAAAGTCTATTTTGGCAACAGTCACTGCTGAATAAGCACTCCCCGTATATCCACGAGCTGCCAAAGATAGCATGGCTCGCCCGTTGGTAGTAGCCGTGGGAGCCGTGGAAGTTCCGTCGGCACTGTAAGACTGTACTGCTGGGGTGAATTGATAATTTCGGAGGTCAATCGAACCAGAAGTAATGGTTGGCGAAATAGTAATCGTTTGTGAAAAAGACGTAAAAACGACTAAAAAGGGCATTATGAGGCAAATAATTGTTTTTTTCATGGGTTTGGGGGATATTTAAAAAATCAAATCATTTAATACAAATTTCATTATTTTACAACTCAAAAAAAATCACCCTACAAGGTGAAATCTCAGTCAATTATTCAATATCTATCACCCGACAGGGTGATAGGAAATGAGGGTAGAATAAAATAGTTTTGTATAAAATTCTAATCTTAAAAGAGTTAATTATTCACCATAAGCTAAACAACGTTTTATTTTGAGTTGAAATCTTCATATTCGGCTAATTAGCTCCCGAACATCGAACTACGAACTACGACTTATCATGGAAAAGACAAAAATCAGCATCATCGAAGACAATAAAATAATTAGAGATAACGTCTCGAAATTCATTGCTTTTCACGAAGAGTTTGAATTAACGATGTCTCAGGGTTCGGTTGAGTCTTTTTTGCATGAACTCAATACCAATCCAAGCAAAAAGACTGATATTTTGCTCTTGGACATCGGTTTGCCAGGAATGTCGGGCTTGGATGCCTTGCCTATTTTGCTTGATTTGATGCCCCAAACCAATATCATCATTCTTTCCACTTACGAAGAAGAAGACATGATTTTGAAGGCATTATGTTCGGGGGCTTGTTCGTATATTTCCAAAAAAGCGAGTTTATCCGAAATCGTGGAGGCAATCAGAATTGTGGTAAACGGTGGCTCGTATATGTCGCCAAGTATTGCCCGAGAAATCATCAATCACCTCATGGGCGGGCGAGTAAGCAAGGCAAGCATTCTTTCTGATAGACAAAAAGAGATTTTGCAAAAATTGGTAGATGGCAAAAGCTATCAAGCAATTTCAGAAGAATTATTTATTTCAATAGAAACAGTACGCTCACATATCAAAAAAATGTATAAATTGCTTCACGTAAACAACAAAACGGAGGCGATAAATATGTATGTGAAGGGGCATATTAAATGAGGATTTGGCTGTGGTATTTTAGATTTGAGAAATTCCGAAAAAATATCAGAAAAATCCTGCCTCCATTAAGGAAAGATATAATCAATAATAAACCTCCTTTCTTCTGAATTTGGATTCATCAGATTTGGGGATTTTTAGGATTAGAAGGAAGCTTAAATCCAAAAATCCTAAAATCTGACGAATCCAAATTCAGAAATTATGGGTATGATTTTTTTAGATGCTCCATTAACAAAAATCCCAAAATATTTTGAAAAATACATACCCTAAATATTTTGTTGTATTGATTGCCTTGACACTTTTTGGGTCGTGCAAAAAACAAGTAAAACCCGCAAATATTTCTTCTTTACCCCCTAAATACGTGCAACCAAAGGGTTTTGTAGTTCCCCAAGACAGTATTCAATTACCGATTATCGTTCCGCTTCATAACCAAAAAATCGTAAAAGTTGGCAAGCCCACTGTTTATGCTGATAAAGTAGAAACCCATCAATTTTCTCCCTTCAAAAAAATTAATTTTGGTAAACCTACCGTTAATGTCGCAGGGCAAAACGGATTTTTAGTACCTCAACAAATTAGTACCAATCCAATAATTATCAAAGCAGGAATTCCTGAAAAAATTATTGCCAAATCGCCTGTTTTCAAAGAACAGAATTCCAAAAACATTGGTACTTTCGGACTTAGTCATGGCTTATTGAACCATAATATTTCGAAAACAGTGCAAGACACTTTGGGTAACTTATGGATAGCTACGGGCTTTGGAGGCGTATCAAAATATGATGGAAAAACTTTTTCAAATTATACCGAAAAGGAAGGTTTGGTAAACAACACAATACTTGATATGATACTCGACCACGCAGGCAATCTTTGGCTTGGTACTTATCATGGTGTTTCGATGTTTGACGGGGTAAATTTTGTGAATTATACCACCGATGAAGGATTGCTCAACAACGTCATTCTGCAAATTTTGGAAGATTCAAAACATAATATTTGGATTTTTACCGAAAAAGGAGTTTCAAGATTAGACGTTCAGCACAAAATATTGACAAATTTTACCGAGAAAAATGGACTAAGTTTCAACTTTGCCATGCGAGGTTTGGAAGATGTAAACGGCAATATTTGGATAGGAACTTTTGAACATGGTGTATCAGTTTTGAGTACCGAACAAAACGCTAATCATGAAATCTTTACCTTCAAAAACTTTACCACAAAACAGGGCTTAGTTGGAAACGATATTTTATCTTTTCGAGAAGACAAACATCATAATATTTGGATTGGGACTACCGAGGGAGTGAGTAAATACATCGTAAAAGAAAACTATTTGTTGAATATTACGAAAGAAAATGGCCTAAATGATGTAGAAATAAATACCATACTCGAAACAAAAAAGGGCGAAATATATCTTGGCACTCAAAGTGGAATCATGATTATTGACTCAGAAAATTTGAGTTCATACACTTCCCTCAATTTGCAGGACGGACTGCCCGACAAGCACATTCTTTCGTTGTTTGAAGATAATATTGGTACTATTTGGATTGGCACCGAAGCGGGACTTGGCAAATACAGAGCCAATAATTTCTCGTTTTTGAATATAAAAGATTCAGATTTATTGAATATAACTTTTGCCATCTTGGAAGATAAAAAAAATAATGTTTGGTTAGGTACGCAAAATGGAGTTTTCAAATATGTGCGAAATAAAAATGGTTTGGGAGGGTTTTTCTATCAATATTCTATCAAACAAGGGCTGAGTGATGATTTTGTGTATAGCCTTTTTGAAGACAAGGCAGGCAATATTTGGATTGGCACTCGCTACGGTGGCGTAACAAAATATAACCCTTTGAACGAAACCTTTACGCATTTTTCGGAGGAACAAGGTCTAAAATCTAAATTTGTTACTTCGATGCTCCAAGACGAAAAAGGTGATATTTGGTTTGGAATGTTGGGTGATTTGAATGGAGGAGTTAGCAAATTTGACGGCAAAACTTTCACGAATTTCGGGCAGTCGCAGGGCTTGGTAGGGCGTGATGTTTGGTCAATTGCCAAAGATAAAAAAGGTAATTTTTGGATTGGTTCATGGGGCGAGGGTATCACCAAATTCGAGCCGAACGTTGAAGGACAAAAAAGGAAATTTACGCATTTCAAAAAAGCAACAGGTCTGAGTTCGGATAAAATAAGACCCATAAAAATTGATAAAAATGGGGATGTTTGGATAGGTACTTTGGGCGGAGGTTTGTACAAATATCATGAACCAAGCGATGGGAAATCTGCCACATTTACGCATTATACCAACCAAGATGGGCTGAGTAGTGATGATATTCGTTCCATTTTTGAAGATACAAACGAAGATTTATGGTTTGGCAATTATTACGGACTCAGCAAGTTATTGACCACAAAAACCACAAACAATAAACCATTTAAAAGCTATACAAACGATGAAGGATTTTTGGGCGTAGGGAGTTTCGTAAACGCTATGGCACAAACCAAAGATAATAAAATATGGATAGGAACTTTGAAAAAAATCACGATTTTTGACCCTTCAAAAATTAATAAAAAAAGTCCTTCATTTGAGATACAACTTTCTGAAATAAAGCTATTTAACGAAAAAACTACTTGGGCAAAAAACACCAACTATATCCTAAAAAATGGCGTAAAAGTGGGTGATTTCAAATGGAAATCTTTATCAAAACTATACAATATTCCCGCCGAATTGAGTTTGCCACACAACAATAATTTTATCACATTTGACTTCGTTGGCATCAACATTAATACGCCACAAACCCTAAAATATCAATACTTTTTGGAAGGCTTAGACCAACAAAATTGGAGTGCGATGTCGAACGGTTCAGAAGCAACTTATGGCAATTT
>JBBRMR010000046.1:0-39322 GCA_038230735.1 Cytophagales bacterium | reverse complement strand
CCCCACCCACAACACCCTCCTTAACAAATTTTCACCCCGCACCCCCCCCCTTTGGGCTGTTGGGCCCACCCCCCCCACGGGTGCAAAACCGTAATTATTTTTTTATAAAATCGTAATTATACAGTAATTTATCTAAAATAGGATAATAAACAGATAAATTATCTATAAAACCCCCTTTTGACAAGCCAAATTGTCAAATCAAAATATTAGTTTTAAATTTGTGAATTATTAGATTTTTCATATTTCATAATTTATAATTCATGGCATATCTTTTCACCTCTGAGTCGGTTTCCGAAGGACACCCAGACAAAGTTGCAGACCAAATTTCAGACGCTTTGATTGACAATTTCATGGCGTTTGACCCTTCTTCAAAAGTAGCTTGCGAAACGCTGGTAACCACTGGTTTGGTGGTGTTGGCGGGTGAAGTGAAAACACAAACTTACCTTGACGTTCAGGCAATTGCCCGTGAGGTTATCCGTAAAATCGGTTATACCAAGGCTGAATATATGTTTGAGGCTAATTCATGCGGAATTATCTCAGCCATTCACGATCAATCTGATGACATTAACCAAGGCGTTGATAGAGTGGTTGCCGCCGACGATTTTGAATCAAAAGCAAACGCTCAAGGGGCAGGAGACCAAGGAATGATGTTCGGATATGCCACCAGCGAAACCGATAATTATATGCCTTTGGCGTTGGATTTGGCACATAATATCCTTCAAGAGATGTCGTCAATTCGTAATAATAATCCTGAATTGATTAATTACCTTCGTCCAGATGCAAAATCACAGGTAACAATAGAGTATTCTGACGATAACGTCCCTCAACGTATTGACACTATCGTTGTTTCAACGCAGCACGATTATTTTGCGGATGATGATACGATGTTGGCAAAAATCAAAACCGACATTATCAACATCGTTATTCCAAGAGTAAAAGCCAAATTGAAGCTTGAATTACAAGCACTTTTCAATGATGCCATCACGTATCATATCAATCCAACTGGAAAATTTGTAATCGGTGGACCACACGGAGATACAGGTTTGACAGGTCGTAAAATTATCGTAGATACTTACGGTGGAAAAGGAGCTCACGGGGGAGGTGCATTCTCGGGAAAAGACCCTTCAAAAGTAGATAGAAGTGCCGCTTATGCCACTCGTCATTTGGCGAAAAATGCCGTTGCGGCAGGTCTTTGTACTGAAATGCTGGTACAGGTTTCTTATGCCATCGGTGTAGCAAAACCATGCGGTTTGTTTGTAAACACTTACGGAACATCAAAGGTAGGTTTGACCGACGGAGAGATTGCTCGTAAATTAGAAGAAGTATTCGACATGCGTCCTTATGCTATCGAACAACGTTTGAAATTGCGTAACCCAATCTACGGTAAAACAGCGGCTTACGGACACATGGGACGTAAAAATGAGGTTGTAACAAAAACTTTCAAAGGACCAGACGGGAAAGTTGTTACCAAAGAAGTAGAACTTTTCACTTGGGAGAAATTAGATTTTGTGGATGCGGTGAAGGCTAAGTTTAGTTTGTAATCAATTCGCTCCTACTATAACAAAAAAAGAGGCTAATCATTACGATTAAGCCTCTTTTTCCGTGTGTCAGGGATAAAATCCTATTTCTCACTCTGGTAAAATATTGTTAAAAATTAACTCTCCATATCCATCGTCATCAAGACCATTCGGGTTGGATTTATTTTTTCTTGGGTTTTTTCTTTAAACTTTTTTAACTGGATTTTCAAGGCTTCAATCGCCAAGTCCATTGCTTCTTCAAATGAGGTTGCCATTTCTTTTACAAATAATACTGCCCCTGGCAAACTAATTTTTATTTCCAACAACTTACTTTTAATTTTCTTTTTGTCTCCTTTGTCTAACCTCAGGAAAACTTCTCCTCCCGTAATTCGGTCATAAAAAATATCCAATTTATTTAATTTAGCTTGGATAAACTCCAACAGCTTCATGTCAGCGTCGAAGTGGATTGAATGCACTTGTAATTTCATACGCACTCTTTATTTAAGTTGAAAAGATTGATTAACAAAAACATTGCCCTTTGGAGCAGTTCTCCGTTACTTCCTTGCGATTTTTTATTTCTCGTTCATCAGCAATAAACCTTATATTTCAAGTCATTTAAGAATAATATAATGACTCAATAAATACTATGCAAGGTTTACGGCAATATACCAACAGCCAAAACACAAAACAAAAAATATCAATTCAGTATCCAAAGAACTCTCCGATTTAATTTGAAAACCATATCTGATCGGGAAGTGGTTTCAAATACTTGGGCGTTTTCTTACCTAAATGTATAGATTAAATTTTTATTATCCTAATGTTAAATTCACTTTCTTTGAAAATTAGTATGGAGTACGTTGTAGTACAATTTCTGGATATAAATGTCTTGGAAAAATACAAATTAAAATATCGGGCATTAATATATTGTAGAATTGCCGATTAGGGTGAAGATAATTTGGTTTGAAAACTTTGCTAAACATGATATAAAACAAACATAAATTATTGGTTTTCAAGGAATTAAGCATTTGATTAGTATTATTCTAAATTCAAGACCCAAGTCTAAATTTTTTTTCCGAAATTTGCGGTTCATTTTTCAAGATGTGGATTTTACGAATAGAAGATTTATATAAGATGTTTTTAAATCCCAAATCCCTAATAACCAAATCCCTTAATTGCGGTTCGCCGCCCGACCAATTCCCAAACACAGATGTCCGAAAAAATTATTATCCTCGATTTTGGTTCACAAGTTACTCAATTGATTGCTCGAAGAGTTCGTGAACTCAATACCTACTGCGAAATCCATCCTTACAATAAAATTCCAACAATTGATGAATCAGTGAAGGGAATTATTCTTTCGGGAAGTCCGTGTTCAGTGCGTGATGTTGATTCTCCACGAGTTGATTTGAGTTTATTCAGAGGTAAATTACCCGTTTTAGGGATTTGTTACGGAGCTCAATTATTAGCTTTTTTGGGCGGTGGCGAAGTCTATAATGCTGGACACAGAGAATATGGAAGAGCGACTTTGAAAACCGTTGCCCCAAGTCCATTATTAGCGGATGTTTCTGAAAATAATCAAGTTTGGATGTCGCACGGAGATACTATTATGTCAATGCCTGATGATTTTGAGGTAATTGGTTCTACTGACGATGTAAAATATGCAGCTTTTCATATTAAAGGAGAACAAACTTTCGGGATTCAGTTTCATCCAGAGGTTACGCACTCTTTGGAAGGGAAAACAATGTTGAAAAACTTCATTGTGGATATTTGCGGATGCTCGCAAGACTGGACGGCAGATTCATTTGTGGATTCAACCGTGGCGGCTTTGAAAGCTCAATTGGGTGATGATAAAGTGGTTTTGGGGCTTTCGGGCGGGGTAGATAGTTCCGTGGCGGCGGTGTTGATACATAAGGCAATTGGCAAAAATCTGTATTGTATTTTTGTAGATAATGGCTTATTGAGAAAAAATGAATTTGAAAACGTTTTAG
Source organism: Cytophagales bacterium (assembly GCA_038230735.1). GTDB lineage: Bacteria > Bacteroidota > Bacteroidia > Cytophagales > Spirosomataceae > Arcicella. The sequence continues at coordinate 35,820 of JBBRMR010000046.1, read as the reverse complement.
AATCTTACAAAAATTTAGGGCTAAACGTTAAAGGTGTTAATGCAAAGGATTTGTTTTATAAAGCCTTAGCAGGTTTGACCGACCCCGAAGCCAAACGAAAAGCCATCGGAAAGTCATTCATTGATGTTTTTGACCAAGAATCTCATTTGATTGAGGACGTAAAATGGTTGGGACAAGGTACTATTTATCCAGATATTATTGAATCGGTTTCGGTGAGTGGAGGTCCTTCGCAAACCATCAAATCGCATCATAATGTGGGTGGCTTGCCCGATTATATGAAATTGCAGGTAGTTGAACCTTTGAAGACTTTGTTTAAAGATGAAGTACGTTTGGTAGGAAAAAGCCTTGAAATTCCACAATTTATCTTGGGTCGTCATCCCTTTCCAGGGCCAGGATTAGGGATTAGAATTTTGGGCGATATTACTGCCGAGAAGGTACAAATCTTGCAAGACGTTGATGCTATTTTTATTAATGGCTTGAAAAACAGAGGTTTATACGATAGCGTTTGGCAAGCGGGAGCCATGCTTTTACCAATTCAGTCGGTAGGCGTAATGGGCGATGAACGTACTTATGAGCGTGTTGTAGCCCTCCGTGCGGTTTCATCCGTTGACGGTATGACGGCAGATTGGTGTCATTTACCGTATGATTTCTTGGCGGATATTTCCAACGAAATTATCAATAAAGTGAAAGGGGTAAATAGAGTGGTTTATGATATTTCTTCAAAACCACCTGCGACTATTGAGTGGGAGTAGGAAAATGAAAGATCGATTTTCAAAATCGGGTTCTTTTGAAGTCTGATGTACCGTACACGTAATTTCTTCGTTAATATCCCATCAAAGATTCTTAACTTGCATTTTTATTTTTTCATTAACTCATATTTTAGAATGAAATTCCAATTCCTCACACTATCGGCACTTTTTTTAGGTCTTAATACTTTCGCCCAGAAGGTTTCTCAAACTCAAAATTATCAGTTCTTTATTGATTTAACCAAAGTCCAAAATGATAAATTAGAAGTGTCTTTAATTACGCCTAAAATAGTAAAAGACGAAGTCATTTACAATATGCCCAAAATTGTTCCTGGCACGTATGCCAATTATGATTTTGGAAGATATGTGTCTGATTTTAAGGCATTTGATGAAAAAGGTAAGATTCTTTCGGTGGAGAAATTAGACAAGAATAGCTACAAAATAAAGGGAGCAAAGGGCTTAAATAAAATTACTTATTTAGTAGATGACACTTGGGATTCGCCCGAAATTGCGGGTGAATATGTATTTGAACCTGCGGGAACGGACATTGAAGAAAACAAACTTTTTGCCGTAAATACCCACGGTTTTATCGGATATTTCAACGATATGAAACGTCAAAACTATGAAGTTACTTTCACAAAACCCACTGGTTTTTATGGTGCAACCTCATTAGTAGCTTCAAAGTCGGACGATAAAAATGATACTTTTACTACCGCCAATTACAACGATTTGGTGGATGCCCCCATCATGTATAGCAAGCCCGATACCACAATTTTGAAAGTGGGTGGAGCAGATATTTTGATTTCAGTTTTTTCACCCAATCACAAGGCAACTTCGGCAGAAATTGCTTCTAACGTGAAAACGCTTTTGGAGGCACAGAAAGAATATTTGGGTGGGACTTTACCCATCAAAAAATACGCTTTTGTGATTGTGCTTTCGGATAATTTGAAAAATGGAAGTTACGGTGCTTTGGAACATTCTTATTCATCATTTTATTATTTACCCGAATCAACTTCCGATGAACTTTCACAGACGGTAAAGGACGTTTGTTCGCACGAATTTTTCCATATTGTTACGCCTTTAAGTATTCACTCAGTGGAAATTGGAGATTTTGATTTTAATAAACCTAAGATGTCCAAACACCTTTGGATGTACGAAGGCATGACTGAATATGCGGCGGGACATATGCAAATGAAGTATAATCTGATTGATTTGCCACAATATATGGGAATGTTGAAATCGAAAATTGGCAATATGAATGACCGCTATAAAGATGATATTCCTTTCACGGTGATGTCGGCGGATGTGTTGGAAAAATATAAAGACCAATACCAGAATGTATATGAAAAAGGGGCATTGATTGGTTTGTGCTTAGATATTAAGTTACGTCAATTGTCGGGAGGGAAATACGGAACGCAAAATTTGATGCGTGATTTATCCAAATATTATGGTAAAGACAAATCTTTTAATGATGCTGAATTATTCGATAAAATCACGGAGGTTTCTAAGTTTCCAGAAATTCGTCAATTTTTTACTAAATACGTGGAGGGAAAAGAACCCTTGCCAATTGTAGAAACCTTGAATAGCGTAGGAATTGATTACATTAAAGATAGAAAGAAGAAAGAAAAAACGCTTGGTTATTCTGTTTATAATTTAGGAATTAATCCAGAATCCAAAGGAATTTTCATCATTGATGAAGATGGCATTGATGAATTTGGCAGAAAATTGGGCTTCAAAACGGGCGATGAACTGGTTTCATTGAACGGAAAAGCCTTAGATTTAGCAAATTTTAGAAACGTAAGAACTGAATTCATGGCTAATTCCACAGAAGGGGATGAAATCAACTATGTAGTAATCAGAAAAGAGGGTGATAAGAAGGTTGAAACCAAATTATCGGGTAAATTATTCATTCCAGAAGTGGTTGAAAAGAATCTTTTGAACCCAATGGAAACGCCAACCGAAGCCCAAATAAATTTGCAAAGAGCATGGTTAGTGCCTTCAAATTAATATGAATTCTATTTCAAAAATATTATTTACAAATCGGGTAAAGTCTTTCATAGTCTTTGCCCCTTTTGTTTTGGGGCTGATTTGGGGATGTCAGAAACAATATGAATGTGGTTGTGTTAATCCTACGAATGGCAAAGATTTCTTTTATCCCATTCAAGGTCAGGCGGTTATATATGATGTGCAAGAAACACAATATGCTCTTACGACCTTGCCAACCGTTAAAAATTATCAATTAAAAGAAGTATTTGCCTCTGTTTCAATAGATACTGATGGAAAAGAGGCTTTACGAATTGAACGTTATCGCCGAGAAAATGATACGCAAAAATGGACGATTGACTCCGTTTTTACGGCAAAAAAGGAAATTGATAAAGCCTTCAAAACAGAAAATAATGTAACTTACGTAAAATTAATTTTTCCCGTGAGTGAAGGTTTAAAATGGAATGGGAATGCTTATAATTCCTTAGGAAATGATACGTATGAATTAAAAAAACTCAATAAATCTTTTCAAATCAACGGGCAAATTTTCCCTACAACGCTGACCGTTTATCAACAAAATGACTCAACTTTGGTTGATTTGAAACGAAGAATAGAAGTTTATGCGGAGGGAATTGGCGTAATTTATCAAGAAAAAATAAGCGTATCTTATTGTAATTCAGGCGATTGTTTAGGAAAAGGTAAAATAGATTTTGGCACTAAATATATTTTAAAAATAAAAAGTTATGAAAAGCAATAATTTGAGAGTTAAGAAGGTTAGCCTAAAACTTCTTCTTACATTTTTAATTTTCAATTCTTCATTTTTAATTAGCAAAGCTCAGTCTCCTGCCAAATACCTCATTACGCTCAAAGACAAAAATAATTCGCCTTATTCAGTCTCAAAACCTTTGGAATTCCTCTCTCAACGCTCGGTAATTCGCAGAAATAAGCAGAATATTGCTGTTGTTGCTCGTGACTTGCCCGTGAATCCAGTCTATCTTACTGAAATAAAAAAGACGGGGGCAAAGGTTTGGTATTCCTCAAGATGGATGAATGCCGTGATGGTGGAATGTAAATCAACGGTTTTAACGACCATTTTGAAATTGCCTTTCGTAAAGGGTTTGGAGGTAAGTGGTTCTATTGACAACCCTTTAACTCGTACAGGAAGGAAATCTACCAAATTTGAAGTATCATCAACGGAAGCGTTTGATTATGGTTCAGCCAAAACGCAAGCGGAAATGATTGGTGCCGACCAATTGCATAATCAAAATTATACAGGAAAAGGAATGTTGATTGGCGTGTTAGATGCAGGTTTTCAGAATGCTAATACCATTGCAGGATTGAAGCCATTATTTGATAGTAAAAGAATAGTGGGGACTTATGATTTCGTTAAAAATGAGACATCAGTGTATGAAGATGATGGACACGGCACAGAAGTGCTTTCGTGTATGGCGGCTTATTTGCCAGGCAGTATGATTGGAACAGCCCCTGATGCGTCATATTTATTACTGAGAACGGAAGATGCCCCCTCTGAATACATTATCGAAGAAGCAAATTGGCTCTTCGGGGCTGAATATGCCGATAGTGTGGGCGTAGATGTAATAAATTCATCTTTGGGTTATACTGATTTTGACGATGTTTCAACGAGTCATACTTATGCTCAATTAAATGGTAACACCACCATTGCAGCACGTGCAGCAGACTGGGCGGCGGCGGCAGGTATTGTGTGCGTTGTAAGTGCGGGAAATGACGGTCAGTCTGCGTGGAAATACATTTCTACTCCTGCCGATGCAGATTCAATTATCACGGTCGGGGCGGTAACAGCCGTTAAAACTTATGCATCTTTCAGTTCGCAAGGTATTCCGACTGACCCCCGAATAAAGCCCGATTTGGTGGCAATGGGGCAAAGTGCGGTTATTATCGACCCTTTGAATGGAAGGGTAACAACGGGCAGTGGTACGTCTTTTTCTTCGCCGATTATGTGCGGAATGGTGGCTTGTTATTGGCAGGCTAACCCAGCTCTAACGGCTATGCAAGTGATTGATAATTTGCGTAAATCAGGTAGTCAATACAGTAAACCTGATAAACTTTTGGGTTACGGAATCCCAACTTTACCCAGAATATTAGCGATTCAAAGCGAAGAAACGGAACTGTTTAAAGTCTATCCCAACCCAACCCATAAAACGCTCACGATTGAATTATTGGAAGTAAATCATAAAAATTATGAAGCTAATTTAACCGATATTTTTGGAAAAATATTTTGGTCTGAAACTCTTAAAAATGCCGTTCATACTATTTCAGTAGAGAAAATGACTACTGGTGTTTATTTTTTGAAGGTTGGGAACGAAGAGAAAAGTAGTGTGGTGAAGGTAGTGGTGGAGTAGGTTATTTCTTAGAAAATCGAATAATTGAAGTATAACTTATTAAAAATCTTAACTTGCAATTGAGATTATTCAGAGAAGCAAAAAGTTACATTTTTTAGGGACACTATTTGAATCATCTTCTTAGTAATTCTTGTAGAAAAATCACTTGTTTTTCTAATTGTTCAATACTTCTTAGGCGGTCTTCTGCTAACATTTTCCAAAGATTTTCGTTTAAAGATTCTTCTATTTGAGTAGGTAAAATATCTGTTTTTTCTGTAAATCAGCTAATAATAATGGTCCTGACTTAAGCACAAACCTATCTCCATTTAGTAGTGGAAATCTTTTTAAGATAGTATTGAATGACGTAGATCCAAGATCACGATTATTATTGACAGCTGCATAAATGCGTGTGGCATCTGCAAAGCCACATTCAATGGAAAATTGGGCAGGTTTTAGTCCAGACCAATCAATTGCTTCTTGAATTATTTCAGAAATTTTCATTTCGTTTTCGTACATATTTTTTCTTTGATTGATACTTTCTCAAGTTACCGAATTATGTAATTGTTTACGGAATTATAAACTATTTGGGACAAGGCTAATTTTGAGCGTAAAACCCTTCCAATATCCATAGCGAGGGGTTTAAACCCCTTGCTATGGATATTGGAAAGGTAATTTACCAAATAGTTTATAGTTCCGATTGTTTATTCAATAAATTTAATTGCCTGTTTTTAATATCTCGCAAAATAGTATTTTTTCAGTCATAATGATTATTTTTATTAAAAAAACCCCTCAATAATTTTGAGAGGTTTTTAAGTTTGTGGAGCTGGAGGGATTCGAACCCTCGTCCAGACATGGAACTCCATAACTTTCTACACGTTTAGTCTTGATTATTATTTCGAGATAGTCAAGGTTCAAGCCTGACCTAATTCCATCCTTATCCTCTCTGTACTAAATATTTGCTTAGAGAAATCACAATATTCGACTTTGCGAAGCGTCCCCCCAAATCTCCACGGCAAAGTTTGGTAGAGTGGGAGGTGGCGAATAGTCGCAATCTAATTGGGACTATCCAAAACGTAATTCAATTAAGAATTAGGCTGCCATGGCATACTGTGTATTGCCGATTGTTTGTTTAGACTGATTATTTACGGGAGGTCAGACCAACTCCCGACGTGCTTATTACAGACCTGCGCATACTGTCAATACCGGTCAGCCCCTTTTATTGGGGATTGCAAAGGTAACAGATTTTTCAGTAAACTATTTACCAAACCGTAAACTTATTCCCCCAAAAACAAAACTTCCCTGTGCGGGTTCGAAATAGCGACTGGCGGTGGCATTTATTTGGACGTTGGCGTTATAAATTTCATTCAATAAATTATTCACGCCCACGAATGGTTCAAACTGAAAATTTCCAATTTTATATTGATAACCTACTCGTAGATTCACGGTTACATAACCTTCATTTTGGGCAGTGTTGGCATCATCAGCGTATATTTTACCGATGCTTCTTACCTGTGCAATGGCGTATAATCCTATACGTGGGAAGTACCTAATTTCTCCATAAATATTGTGTTTGGGGATTCCTGGTAGAATATTGCCATCAAATTTTCCTGCCGTTGTTTGGTAGGATTTATACTGAAAATCGGAATAGGTATAGTTAAAGTAAGTAGTCAAACCTGCCAAAAATTTATAGGTTAATCCCAATTCTAATCCCTTTCTTTCGGATAATCCTGCATTTCTAAAATACGTTCTGCCGACTTGCCCCGCAATCTGATAAGGCACAATTTCATCTTCAACTTCGATGTAAAAAAGAGAAATATCGGCTCTGAATTTTTTACCCAAAATTCCTTTATAACCTAACTCATAATTCCTTGATTTTTGCGGATTTAGGTTTGGATTGAAACCACCCGTTCCCACTGGATTATTGGATAATTCATTTAAAGAAGGCGTTTCAAAATTGGTAGAGATATTGGTATAAATGGAAGATGAAAGGGTAGGAGAGAAGGAAAGACCCAACATCGGACTAAACCGTTGAAAAGATTGCGTTGCCGACTGGTTGCCATCGGAAAGGAATTTGTCCGAAATCTTTAATTGAACATCATCGAAACGAGTGTTTACGGATAGTTTGAGTTTGGGTGAAACATTTAATTCTTGTAAGAGAAATACACCAATGTTGCTAAATTCTTCATCTTGGTCAAGGCGTAAAGTGCTTCTCTCTCCCTTTTTATTATCATATCGCTGACGGTTATCTTGCTGATTTTCAAAGTCTAAGCCCGCTTTTAGACGATATTTATTAGTGTTAAATTGATAATTAAATCCGCCACCCGAAAAATTTCTTTGAAAGGCAATTTGTCCATTTGCCTCCAAAGGTTGCTTACTCGCAAAATCACGATTAAGGTAAAAAATCTTTCCGTTAATGGTGTGTTTCTCGTTAATTTTTTGGTCATAAATCATGGCAACTCTACTTTGTTTGAAGGTTTCAGAAGCATCAAAATCTATATTTTGTTGGCGTGCTTGCCTTCTATTTTTGTCAATATCCGCTTGTGTAAGTCCGCCAGCATCTTCGGCTTTGGGACTGCTGATATGATTTGCCAAAAAAGTTAGTTTTGTATTTTCTGAGAAATTATAAATTAATTTTCCGTTGAAAAAATTACGTTCTAAGGTACTGTGGTCACGAAAACCCGTACTCGTTAAGCGGGAAGCACTCATGAAATAGGTCAATTTATTAACGGTTTGCCCCGCTTTAAATTGATAACGTTGTAAACCATAAGCCCCAATTTGTGTTTGAATTTCTGCAAAAGGATTCGTTGGGTTTTCCGTAAAAATACTAATTACGCCACCCGAAGCATTGCCGTATAATCCCGAAGATGGACCTTTGATAATTTCCATGCGTTCCATCGTTCCCACGTCCAAATTCCCCACTTTTGCCGTACCGTCGGGAATGGATTCTGGAATGCCATCCACGATTACTTTGATACCCCTAATCCCGAAAGCCGCTCTTGCTCCAAATCCCCGAATTGAGATGCGTAAATCTTGATTAAAATTTTCAGAATTCATGGCAAAAATGCCTGGAACTGCCCCCAGTGACTCAAAAATAGACATTTTAGAATTTCCAATTTGTAAGCGAGATTGGTCAATAACCGTAATAGCCATTGGTATTTGAATATCTTTTGCCGTAAATCTGGAAGAAGAAATTGTTACTGGTTGGAGTTCTTTGGAAAGAATTGTTGAATCATTTTGGGCGAAAATGATGCTTGGAAAAGAGATTAATAAGGTTATAATTTTGAGCATTAAATTTAAGATTTGATGGTATAAATTTTACTATAATTGAATTTGTAAAAAATTATTCCAACAGCTAATTTTTACTGAACAAAGTTACTACAAAACTTACAAAAAAACCCTGAAAAGTCTATGACCTAACAGGGTTATATTATGGATTGGGTTATTAAAATTATGAAAGTAAGGATTATGCTTTTGTGATGTTCAAGAGTCGAATGGAGGTTGATTCCAAAGCGTCCGCCAACACTTCTTGTCAACAGTCTCCATTCTTCACTTGTTAATACGGATTTGGAACTGATCATTTTGCAGCATCTGTCTTGCGTCCGCCAACACATTGTAGCGTGCAAAACTTTCCTCTCCGTAAGGTTTTTCCCGAAGTTTGCCCTCTAAAAACGTCCGCCAACATTTTTAAATTTATGCTCGCTTCGAAGAAAATTTTAACCACATAGGTAGCATAGAAATGTTAGAAAATTAACTATGCGGTTTTGTGGTGAATTTAGATTTAGCGATAAAAATCGCAAATTAAAAATTCATTTACAGAATCCGAAAATGATAAAATACGGTGGTAAAAATTACAGGGAAAATTTCTGCGAGAAAGGAATTTTTTGATGAATTCCGCCACTTAGTTTTTACGATTTTGGTTCAGCTATATCAAGGCTTTCGGTTTGAGTTCTCTCTAAAAATTTGGAGAACTCAAACCCCTTAGCTTTACCCATTAACTTCTCGTGGCGGCAAAAAGATTGGATGTTTTGTCAATTTTAATTAGAAATCTACGTTTAGAAATCTAATAACTTGTTTTCAAAGTTCGTGCCAAACTTTATTAGCACTCAATATTTTTCGGCTTTAATTCTTCCGAAGCTCCAAAAAATTTGGCGGAATTACTTGGATAATTGTAGTGGTACAATTGCCATGCCAAGTTTTATTCTTTTATGGTAAATGGCAAAAATTTTCTTGAGTATCCAGTAACTATAAATAAGTATCACTGGCGAAACGAACATTGAGAAAACAGTTTTCATAAGTGGGAAAATTGCATAATTTGGTTTAGAAGGCAGGCCTTACAATTGAATTTTGGGAAATTTCTTGTAATTTCATATTGAAAAGTACATCCACTTTTCGGAATTATTTTTCAAAAATCTAATTCTTGAAAACTTTATATTAGATTATGCAATTAGAGTACATAAAATATACCCTTGAAGAACTTGAAGAAGTAAGGAATATCTTCATTGAATATTCCGAATTCTTACAAGTTGATTTATGTTTTCAAGATTTTGAGCAAGAGTTGCAAACGCTTCATCAGGTCTATTCTCCTCCCAAAGGTTGTATTATTTTGGCAAAAGAAAATGGTTTAATACTTGGTTGCGTAGCTTTGAAACCAATTGCTGAAGGCGTTTGCGAAATGAAGCGTTTATATGTACGTCCAGAAGCACGTGGCATGGGTTTGGGAAGAAAATTAGTAGATGAATTGATTATATTTGCTAAAAATTCTGCTTATGAATCTATGAAGTTAGATACCGTTACCAAACTCAAAGAAGCCATAAGTTTATATCGTTCAATCGGCTTCGTTGAAACTGCCCCTTACGTTCATAATCCTCTGTCGGACGTATTATATTTTGAGTTAAAACTATAAATTTATACCATAACATACCAGTCATCCTGAGCTAAATTATGCACAATAATTCATTAAAGTTTACAGTAATAGCCCTCATACTTGTTGTAGGTTCTTCTTCTTGGGGATTCCTTGCCCATAAAACCATTCATCAGCTTGCTATTTATTCTTTGCCTAAAAAAATGGGTATCTTCTTTTATAAAAACATAGATTATGAAGTTTATAATTCTGTCCGACCCGATGTGAGACGTAAGGATGATAAAACCGAAGCCACCAAACATTTCATTGATATTGACGCTCCCATTTTTGGCGAAAATTCCCTCGAAACTATGCCAAAAACTTGGGAAGAAGCGGTCAAAAAATATTCGGAAGATACCCTTAGAAAGTATGGAACTGTACCTTGGGAAATTATGAAATTGCAAACAAAATTGACAAATGCCTTTCGTAATAAACTGAAAGACAGTATTTTATATTATTCTGCTGATTTAGGACACTACATCTCAGATGCTCACGTTCCTTTGCATACTACTGTTAATTACGATGGACAATTAACCAACCAGCGGGGCTTGCACTCGCTCTGGGAAAGTACCGTTCCAGAAATGAATATTGAGACTTATAATCTTTATCAAGATCATAAAGCCAAGTATTTGAAAGACCCTTTGGCAGAAATTTGGGTGAAAATTAAAGAATCTAAGATGATGTTGGATGACGTTTTAGCCAACGAAATTAGTGCTTCGGAAGGATTTACAGATGAAAAAAAATTTAAACGTTCCGAACGATTTGGAGCGATGAGAAAGAATTATTCGGGTGAATTTGCCAAGGCTTATGCGGTACGTTTGGGTAATACCGTTAATGAAAGAATGTTGGAATCGGCTCGTTGTGTTTCAGATTTTTGGTTTACGGCTTGGGTCGATGCAGGTTGTCCAGATTTGTCTGATTTACAGACGATTAGCGATGAAGATAAAGTAAAATTCAAATCAGAGAAGAAGATTTGGAAGCATAACGAATTGTTGAAAAATGGGCTTTTACAATCAAGAAAAGGCAAAAATGAAAGTGAATAAAATCTTAAAAATGATGAATGAGGTTCGGGCAAAATGCTCGAACTTTTTTATTTCAGCATTATTTAGGAAATTGCAAGCGTATTTATAAATCAAAAAAAAACGTGGAATATCAAAAACCAATTATAGGCATCACATTAGGCGATTATAACGGCATCGGTCCAGAAGTTATCTTGAAAGCCCTTACCAATAAACGTATTTTAGAACTTTGTACGCCAGTGATTTATGGTTCACAAAGAGTATTAGGTTTTTATAGAAAATCATTAGAATTAAAGGATTGGACACTCAATAATATTCAGTCTATCCAACAAATTAATCATAAATTAACCAATTTGATTACCTGTTTTGACGACAAAGCCACCGATGCAACCCCAGGAAAAGTTACGCCCGAAGCGGGTGCGGCGGCGTTGGCTTGCTTAGTGAGAGCCACCGAAGATTTAAAGGCTGGGAATATTCATGCGGTGGTTACGGCTCCGATAAATAAACACAATATTCAGTCGGAAACCTTTAAATTTCCTGGACATACCGAATATTTTACCGAAGCATTTGAAGCTAAAGAATCCTTGATGTTTTTAGTTTCGGAGGAAATTCGAGTGGGCGTAGTAACGGGACATATTCCGCTTGGAAAGGTGCGTGGAGCAATAAATCAAGAAAAAATTACGCAGAAATTGGCACTGATGATTGATTCTCTGAAAAAAGATTTTGGCATTCAAAAACCCAAAATTGCGGTTTTGGGACTGAATCCTCATGCGGGCGAGGATGGGCTTTTGGGCAATGAAGAAAAGGAATTTATTACGCCCGTTATTGAGAATTTTAAGAAAAAAGGTAATTTAGTTTTTGGTCCATTCCCTGCCGATGGCTTTTTTGGAGCGGCTCAATTCAAGCATTATGACGGAGTATTGGCAATGTATCATGACCAAGGACTGATTCCTTTCAAATATATTGCTTTTGAAACGGGCGTAAATTTCACCGCTGGACTTTCGGCTGTTCGCACCTCGCCCGACCACGGAACGGCGTATGATATTGCAGGCAAAAACACCGCCTCTGAATCATCCATGTTGCACGCCATTTTTACGGCAATTGATGTGGTGAAAAATCGAAAAGATATAATTCCTTCGGCTTTTAAAAAGTAAAATTCTAAAATGGCAAACCACTACGATAAAATTCTGAAAAAAAATATTGAAGAAATTTTGATACCGTTAGCCGAGAAATTGTTGCAAATTTCTTTAGCTGATGCCAAATAATTACCCGATGCAATTCAAATCACGCTCGAAAGAGAGGCTGATTTGTTGAAAATAATTAATGATAAATACATCCTTCAAATTGAATTTCAGACCGCCGATGAAGCAAGAATGGTTGATAGAATGTATTTATATCACGCTATTTTGTGGGGCAAATGCCATTTGCCAATCAAGCAATATGTCATTTATATTGGGGATAAATCAAAGTTAGTAATGACAGAAAGTTTAGTATTAGAAAATGTCAGTTTTAAGTATCAAATCATTAATATTCAGAATTTTAACTATGAAATATTCTTGAGTTCAGATAAAGTTGAAGAAGTAATGTTGGCAATTTTGGGCAATTTTCACGGAGTAAAATCAACCCAAGTAATTGAACAGATTTTAGATAAAGTTCACGATTTAATCCCGCAACCATTACATTTTGGAAAATATGCAAAACAATTGGAAGTTTTATCCAATTTGCGTAATTTACAACCGTTAATAATAAAATATTTAGAAACCATGCCAATCGTATATAATTTAGAAACAGACCTTCGCTATCAACAAGGTAAAGGGAAAGGTATTGTAGAAGGAGAAATGTTAAGAACTATTAAATCGATTAAAGGACTTATTCGTTCTAAACTTTTGACCAATCAGCAAATTGCCGCCATCGAAGAAATTTCAGTTGAATTTGTTGAAAATATTGAAAAGCAATTGAGTGAAGAGAATTAATTTTCTTATACAACATAAAAATTTCTTACCCATGAATGTTATGTTTATGGGTATTTTTATAATTTCCAGAATCAATTTATTTTAACCTCAAAAAAAATGTTAATCGAACAACAATCTCGTCGTGATTTTTTGAAAAATGGAGTATTGGCTGCGGCTGGCTTTGCTTTATTGAGTAATGATTTATGGGCTGGTCCCAAAAAACCAATGACTCGCAATATTGGCGTACAATTATGGTCGGTGCGGGGCGATATGGCAAAAGATGCCAAAGATACTTTGCAAAAAATAGCCAAAATGGGCTACAGGCAAGTGGAAGGTTTTGACTATAAAGAAGGTAAATTCTTCGGAATTCCAACCGCTGATTTTGCTAAATTATTGGCAGATAATGGCTTGAAGATGCCTTCTGCTCATGCTATGATTACAAGTAAGGACTTCATAAATGGGCAAATTTCTGATAGTTATAAAAGAGCGATTGAAGATGCCAAAAAAGTAGGTCAAAAGTACGTAATTGCTCCCTATATGGCGGATGAAGACCGCACTCAAGGTAAATTAATGGCTGAAATGTTCAATAAAGCTGGTGAAATTTGTAAGAGTATGGATATGAAATTTGGCTATCATAACCATGACTTTGAGTTTAAAGAATCTAATGGTGAAATGCTTTACAAAACCCTTTTGGACAATACGGACAAGGGTTTAGTAACATTTGAGATGGATTTATATTGGGTAAAATTTGCTAAACAAATGCCCCAAGATTGGTTTCATAAATATCCGAATCGCTTTACGCACTTCCACGTGAAAGACCATGACCCCGTAAAAAATGTAAGTGTGGAAGTGGGAGAAGGGGATATTAATTTTCAAGAGATTTTTAATGACAAAACTTCGGGGGCTAAATATTATATCGTTGAATTGGAGGCTTACAAACGTACTCCTTTGGAGGGCGTTCAGATTAGCTTGAATAATTTGAAAAAGTTGAAATTTTAACAGGAATTAGAAAAATTAAAGTAATTGTAGGAGTTAAAGAGTTAAAGTAGTTTGAAAGTAGTTGGCGAAATCCAAAACTTTTTAACCACTCTAACTCTTTAACTTTTATAACTTAATCATAATGAAAAAAATATTAATCGCTGATGACTTGCACGAAAATATCTTTCCGTTGTTAGCGGAATTGGGCTTTGAGGTAGATTATCAGCCCGATATCAATCGTGCCGAAATCTTGGAAATTATTCAAGATTATGAAGGGATTTTGATTAGAAGTAAGACTAAAATAGACCGTGAATTTTTATCGTTTTGTACAAAATTAGAATTTATTGGTAGAGCAGGGGCTGGTTTGGATTTAATTGATTTGCACGCAGTTAGAGAAAAAAATATTAAAGTTTTTGCGGCAAATGAAGGTAATTCTGATGCCGTGGCTGAACATACGATGGGCATGATTTTGATGCTTTTTAATAAATTGAATTTTGCGGATGCCGAGGTTCGTCAGGGGATTTGGCACCGAGAGGAAAACCGTGGAATCGAACTTTGCGGCATGACGGTTGGAATTATTGGCTACGGAAATATGGGCAAAGCATTATCGCAACGACTGGTTGGTTTTGGGGTGAAAACTTTAGCCTTTGATACGGATGCTAAAAAAATATCAAATGAAGAACTTTTCGTTCAAAGAGCCACGTTGCAAGATATTTTTGAAGAGGCTGATGTCATTTCAGTCCATGTTTCGCTCACTGAACAAACCCGAATGATGGTAAATGATGATTTTATTAGTCAATTCAAGAAGAATTTTTTTATAATAAATACTTCAAGGGGCGAAGTGGCTTCCACCAAAGCAATTTTGAAGGGATTACAATCAGGAAAAATAAGAGGAGCTTGTTTGGATGTTTTGGAGAATGAAAAATTTACTCAACTCACACCTGAACAAAGTCAGGTTTACAGCCAATTATTTAAACAAAAAAACGTTATATTCACGCCTCATGTTGCGGGTTGGACGGTGGAAAGTTATCGCAAAATCAATGAAGTTTTGATAGCAAAACTTAGGGAATTGAAGATTGAGGAATTGGAGAATATAAAATGAATAATTAAAAATTTATACCCTTAGTGCCTTCGTGGCAAAACAACATGAAAAAACTGCTAATCATATTTTTATACCTGACAGCCAATAACTTACAGGCTCAAAATAAACCTTATTCGTTGTTTTTGATTGGCGATGCTGGCGATGATACTGAGCAAAACAATGTTCACAAGACGCTTCAAAAACATTTGGAAACCACCGCAAATGGAGGTGTTATTTTCTTGGGGGATAATATATATCCCCGTGGGATGGATGGTTCGAAAGATGCTGAATTGAAATTATTGACTCAACTTCATACACTCAAAAACTTCAAAGGTGATTGGTATTTTATCCCTGGCAATCACGACTGGGCAAAGGGACGTTGGAAGGGATATGTAAATGTAATCAGGGAGGCAAATTATATCAATAAATATGCAAAAGATTCATTAGGTTCAAAACAACTGAAACACTTTTTCCCTGAATTAGGTTTGCCTGGACCAACGGTACAAAATATTGGAAATATGGTTCTAATATTCAATGATTTAGACTGGTGGTTACAACGTCAGTTTTTTCATAAGGTAGGCAAAGATGGGACATATAAAAAGGATGAAATTAAGTATTTTCTGAGACTTGATTCCATATTGACGGCAACCGAAAAACAAGGAAAAGTTCCCATATTTTTATCGCATCACCCATTAGTGGACTATGGCGAACACGGTTATCATAAAGATAAAATGTTTGTGTATGGTTTGGCAACTTACACGCCATTTAGCATTTTTAGACCGCTCGGTTTGAACCGTGCTTTTATGTCGGAAATGAATGAATCACGTTATCGTAATTTGGCTCAAAGCATTTATGATGTTTTGGATAAACATAAAAAAGTAATCGCTATTGCAGGGCATGAACATAATTTGCAAGTTATTCAGCGACCTAATAATTTATTCCTAATAAGTGGCTCTGGAAGTAAATTGACACATATCAAGCGGGAAATAAAACAAAAAGACTGTCTATTTTCAGCCAGTAAACCAGGGTTTATGGAACTTATTGTTAATACTGATGGAACTTATCATCTAAAAGTTTGGAGTGATGATGATAAAATACTGTACGAATTTTAAGGAAATAATTGAGTGAAAATTTTAAAGTAACTATGAAAAAAATAATTAATACCCTTGTCCTCGTATGTATTTTCTCATGTGCATACTCCCAAATTTCCGAGTCTGAATGTGCCACAGGAAAAATATTAGCCCTGCAAAAACGCAAACAAAATGAACGATTGGTAAGTATGCAAGCATCTGATAACAACATTGACGTAACCTATTATAAGCTCAATTTGGGCTTAACATATTCGCCCAAAAACATTAAAGGTGAAATTACTATTTATGCCAAAAGTAAAAATCCAAATCTTTCACAAGTAATAATTGACCTGCAAAATGCCCTCACGACAGACTCCGTAAAAATTTCAAATAAACGAGTCGTTTTTTCTCATCAAGATAATCAGATTAAGATTCAGTTAGACAAAATTTACGCTGAAAATCAGACCATTAGCCTTGTGATTTATTATCATGGCACTCCTGCCGATACTGGATTGGGCAGTTTTGTTTTCGGAACTCATAATAATGGTAAAGATTTAGCGATATGGTCATTGTCTGAACCTTTTGGTGCTTCCGACTGGTTTCCTTGCAAAAATGCGGTGGATGACAAGGCAGATTCAAGTGATGTTTGGATTACAGCTGATAAATATTACGTATCAGTGTCAAACGGAATTTTACAGAAAACCCTTGATAATCAGGATGGTACAAAGACGTATCAATGGAAAAACCGTTATCCCATTGCTCAATATTTGATTTCGATCGCTTGCAGTAATTATGAATTATACAAAGGTTCTTTTAAATATGATGGTATAAATGAAATGCCCATTACGCATTATATTTATCCCGAATCATTGACAAGTACCGCCAAAACCGCTCTTGATAAGACAAGTTTTATGCTGGATTTATTCTCCAAAAAATACGGTTTATACCCTTTCATTAAAGAGAAATACGGACACGCTCAGTTTGGATGGGGCGGAGGTATGGAGCATCAAACTTGTACCTCCCTTTCAAGTTTTGGTGAAACTTTAATTGCCCACGAACTAACCCATCAGTGGTTTGGGGATAAAGTAACTTGTAAATCTTGGGAGAATATTTGGTTGAATGAAGGCTTTGCATCCTACGGCGAATGTCTTTATACTGAGGCAATTAGTGGAAAGATAGGCTATGATAATTACATCAATAGCTTTATGATTAGTGCCAAAACTGCCAAAGGCACAATCTACGTTCAGAATGTTAGTAATATCAATGAGATTTTCAGTTCCGCCCGCACTTATCGCAAGGGTGCAGTTGTGATTCACTCGCTCAGGGGTATCGTGGGTGATGATAAATTTTTTAAGATTCTACAAAATTATATCGCTTCCAAAAATGCTTATGGCAATGCCACCATTGAGGATTTTCAAGCCATTGCCGAACAGTTTTATGGACAAAGTTTAGACTATTTTTTTAAGGAATGGCTTTACGGGGAAAACTATCCAAAGTACAAATCTCAATGGTCAGCAACTCCACTATCTAATGGTACTTTTAAGGTGAATGTGAATATATCACAAAGCACCAATACCAATCCAGCATTCTTCACGATGCCTATTCAAGTAAAGGTAAATCAAGGCTTGGGTGATAATACAATTACGGTCTTCAATAACAAAGCAATTCAGTCTTTTGAATTTACGGTAAAACAGAATCCAAGTAGCTTAATAATTGACCCTAATAATCTGATATTGAAAGAATTAGAGACTTTGAATGTATTAGTAAATGAACCACAAATTAGAGATTCTTACGCCCTAAATATTTATCCAAATCCAAGTTCAGACGAGATAAATGTGACTTATCAATTATCGAAAAATTCAGAGGTAAAATTATCCATTATTGACTTTGCGGGGAAAGAAATTTTTGTTGGACAAGCCGAAAAGCAAACCCAAGGCAATTACACCCAGCATATTAAATTCAGTCAATTTTCGGCAGGAACGTATATTGTTAATTTGAGAGTTGATGGACTGAATGAAAGTCGGAAATTAGTAACAATCAAATAAATGAATCAAACTAATACAGTTTTCCTAACCGCATTATCAATTATTTTCCTCGGATATTTCTTAAAAAAAAAAGAATATTATTACTGAGAATGAAGGTAAAACTATCTCTAAATTATTAATGTACACCACTTTCCCCGCTTTAATGTTCGTTACGATGTTGCGGGTACATTTTGAGTGGAATTTGTTGCTTTTGCCTATCATCTCTTTCAGTTTTTCTTTACTCACAATGGCTACGGCCTCCTATTTTTTCAAGGATTTTCCTCGGAAAATGAAGGCAATTCTCATTATGGGAAGTGGCGGTTTTAATTTAGGATTGTTCGCCTATCCACTTATAGAAGGTATTTGGGGACAAGCGGGTATGGTTTATGCCGCCATGTTTGACTTTGGTAATTCCTTTGCCGTTTTTGGTTTGGTCTATGGTACGGGCGTATTTATGTCGGATAAAAATCAAGGAGCGAGTATCAAAGCCAATACTAAACAAGCTTTATTAAAAATCATCACTTTACTACCTTTTCAAGCCATTTTAGCTGGCGTATTCTTCAATCTAACCGCCATTCCCTTACCCCAAATTTTATTGGATATTTTAGATGTTTTGGCAAAAGGAAACAAGGTAATTGTCCTGCTAATAATGGGCATTTATATGAATCTCTATGTCACGCCAGATTTAACTAAAAAAGTAGCAAAAGTATTGGCTATTCGCTATTTTTGGGGCTATTTGTTAGGATTTTTATTCTTCTATTTTTTGCCCGTAGAGCAACTTTACCGCAACGTTTTATTAATAGTCATCATCATTCCCGTAGGTATGACCATCATTCCATTCTCCAATGAATTGGGTTATGATACTGAGGTTGCTGGAATGTTGGTAAACGTCTCCATGCTAATCAGTTTTGCGATGATGTGGGGCTTAATTTTGGGCTTAAATTTAGCGTGATTGTATTTTGGAACACATATTTAATGGATTAGACACGGATTGATTTTTTTTCTATCTTCTGGTAATTCAAATATTACGTTTATAATTTTAATTATCAATCCGTGTCCAATCCGTTAAATCCGTGTGCCATTTGCACCGAACCCAAATAAAATTGTATATTTCCAATAACACCAAATTTTATAAGGCATTTCCTATAATATCCCCAATTTTTTATGGATTTTTGTAAGATTTAAAGATTATTCTCTAAGTTTCTAAATTTTTAAACAAAAACCTTTAACCGTGAACCGTTTACCCTTTACCGTTCACCGAAAAAAAATGGCATTATCATACGTTCAAAAAATCAACAGTATTCTCATCGCCAATCGTGGCGAAATCGCTATTCGTATCATGCGGGCTGCCTCTGAATTGGGCATTCGCACGGTGGCGGTTTATACCTTTGAAGACCGTTATTCACTTCACCGCTACAAGGCTGATGAAGCCTATCAAATCGGGAAGGATGATGAGCCTTTAAAACCCTATTTGGATATTGAAGGGCTTATCAAACTTTGTAAGGAAAAGAAAATTGATGCCATTCATCCTGGCTATGGCTTCCTTTCTGAAAACGTGAGACTGGTTCGTCGTTGTGGGGAAGAAGGTATCAAATTTATTGGACCCTCCGCTGAATCAATGGATGCTTTGGGCGATAAAGTAGCGGCAAAAGTAGTCGCTCGCAAGGCAAATGTTCCGATGATTGAGGACTCGAAAGAGGAATTAATTAATGTGGATGTGGCATTGAGCGAAGCCAAGAAAATCGGTTTCCCCGTGATGGTAAAGGCTGCCGCAGGGGGCGGAGGACGTGGTATGCGAGTGGTTCGTGAAGAATCAATGTTCATAAATGCCTTCAATGAAGCCAAAAACGAAGCCAAAAATGCCTTTGGTGATGATACGATTTTTATCGAAAAATTCATTGATCAACCTAAGCACATTGAGGTTCAGTTATTGGGCGACCAACATGGTAATTTAGTTCACCTTTACGAGCGTGATTGTTCGGTACAAAGACGTTTTCAGAAGGTGGTAGAAATTGCTCCGTCTTTTGGTTTGAAAGAAGAAACACGTCAGAAATTATATGATTATGCCATTGCCATCGGTAAAGCCGTTGATTATTATTGTGCTGGCACGGTGGAGTTTCTGGTGGATAAAGACGAAAATATTTTCTTTATTGAAGTGAATCCTCGGGTGCAGGTAGAACATACCATTACGGAGGAAGTTACGGGCGTTGACATCGTGCGGACGCAGATTTTGATTGCCATGAATTATAAACTTTCTGACAACGGAATTTACATTCTTCGTCAGGAAGATATACCGCTCAATGGGTACGCCATTCAGTGCAGAATCACCACTGAAGACCCTGCCAATGGCTTTAAACCTGATTTTGGAACAATCATCGCTTACCGAAATGCCGCTGGTTTTGGTATTCGTTTGGATGAAGGTTCGTCTTATCCTGGCGTAAAAATTTCGCCTTATTTTGATTCAATGTTGGTGAAAGTTTCGGCTCGTGGGCGTACTTTGAAAGGAGCTTCGCAGCGTTTGGCTCGGGCCTTGACCGAGTTCAGAATTAGGGGCGTGAAAACCAATATTCCATTTTTGCGTAATGTGATTGCTCACCCCGTTTTCCAACAAGGTAAATGCGTGGTGCAGTTTATTGATTCGCATCCAGAATTGTTCAGTTTTCAAACTTCAAGAGACCGTTCTACCAAGGTTTTGCGGTATTTGGGGGATGTAATTGTGAATGGAAATCCTGATGTGAAAGTAAAAAATGAGCGTACTTTCCGCACGCCAATTATTCCAAATTTTGATATTTATGGGCAACATCCAGCGGGCAATAAACAGCTTTTGGACTCAATGGGAGCAGAAAAGTTTAGTCAGTATATCAAAGAACAAAAGCAAATTCTTTATACCGATACCACTTTCAGAGACGGTCATCAGTCGCTTTTGGCAACACGGGTGCGTACCAAAGATATGATGGCGGTGGCAGAGGGTTTCTCTAAGAATTTTCCTCAATTATTCTCAATGGAAGTTTGGGGCGGAGCAACCTTTGATGTGGCAATGCGTTTCTTGAACGAATCACCGTGGAAACGTCTCCAAGAATTTCGTGAAGCCATGCCGAATACGCTTTTGCAAATGCTTTTTAGAGGTTCAAATGCCGTTGGATATTCGGCATATCCTGATAATTTGATTGAGAAATTTGTAGAAAAATCAGCCGAATCTGGCATTGATGTATTCAGAATTTTTGATTCCTTAAACTGGATTGAAGCCATGAAAGTGTCGATTCGGGCAGTTCGTGAGCGTACAAATGCCATTGCGGAGGCTTCTATTTGTTATACAGGAGATGTCTTTACGAATGAGAAATATAGCCTTCAATATTATTTAGATATGGCTCGTGCTTTGGAAGATGAAGGAGCTAATATACTGTGTATCAAGGATATGGCAGGTTTACTTCGTCCGTATCAGGCTCAATTATTGGTAACAGAATTGAAAAAAACTGTTGATATTCCTATTCATTTACACACGCACGACACGGCTTCTATCCAAGCGGCAACTTATTTGAAAGCCATCGAAGCGGGCGTTGATATTATTGATTGTTCGTTGGGGGCAATGTCTGGTTTGACGGCTCAACCAAATTTCAATTCTATCGTGGCAATGATGCAGGGACATGAGCGTGAATGTCCGATAGATTTGCCTTTATTGAACCAATATTCAACCTATTGGGAGGATGTCCGTCAGGTTTATTATCCTTTTGAATCGGAATTGAAAGCGGGAACTGCTGAGGTTTATAACAACGAAATTCCAGGCGGACAATACACCAATTTGCGTGGACAAGCCATTGCCTTGGGCGTGGGGGATAAGTTTGAATTGATGAAGCATAATTATCACGAAGCCAACAAATTATTTGGGGATATTGTGAAGGTTACGCCATCATCAAAAGTGGTGGGAGACATGGCAATTTTTATGACTGCCAACTCGCTTACTTCCGAAGACGTATATGCCCGAGGGGCAACGCTTTCTTTTCCAGAATCGGTCAAAGATTTCTTTAAAGGTGGCTTGGGACAGCCCTACGGCGGTTTTCCAGAATTATTGCAAGAGATTATTTTGAAGGGTGAAACGCCCATGACCACTCGCCCCAATGATTCCATTGCTCCGATTGATTTTGAGCAAGATTTTGCCGATTTTCAAACTAAATTCCCCGAAAATGAGCAAGGATTCTTAGACTATTTGTCGTACAAAATGTACCCGAAAGTCTATGAAGATTATTATAAACACCAACAGATTTATGGAGAAGTATCTTTGATTCCGACGCTCGCATTTTTGTACGGTTTGAAACCAGACGAAGAGATTTTGATTAATATTGACGAAGGTAAAACCATCATTGTCAAATACTTAAACCAATCTGAACCTGACGAATCGGGGCTGCGGAATGTTACTTTTGAACTGAACGGACAGGCTCGTAGAATCAAGGTTTTGGACAGAACCATCAAGGTAGTGAAAGCCCAACACGCCAAGGCTTTGGACAAAGGCGATATTGGAGCTCCCTTGCAAGGACGTTTGAGTAGAATTTTGGTAAAAACGGGCGATGAAGTCAAGAAAAATGCCCCGCTTTACATCATCGAAGCCATGAAAATGGAGTCCATTGTATCATCGCCTTACGAAGGAATTGTGGGCAAAATTGTGTTGAACGAAGGTACGGTAGTGGAACAAGAAGACTTAGTTTTAACGGTTGAACAAGCCAAATTACCCGAACCCGACAAACACATTCACCTCTTCGTCTATGGCACATTACGCAAAGAAGCGGGCAACGAATTACACAAATTCATCGAAAAAAACTCGGTTTACGAAGGTATTGCCAGTACGCAAGGCAAATTATTTATGTTGGAAGAAGAAGGCTATCCAGCTTTGGTAAGTTCTGATAATCAGGTAGATACGGTAGTAGGTGAGTTATACAAACTAAACAGCCCCATCAAATTATTAGCAATTTTGGACGAATACGAAGAATACTTTGTCGACGATAACGTAAACAGCGTATTTATCAGAAATACGGTTGAGGTTGATTTTGAAGGGAAAAAAGTAGAGTCTTTTGCCTATCTTTTCAATCGTTCTACGGAGGGGTTGATGGAGATTGTTGGTGGGGATTTTATGGGGAGGTGAAATTTGAATTAGATAAAATTATGAATGAACGTCCTTATGAGTTTTCGCTTGTAAAAAAAGAATATCGCTATGAGTTTCTTAGTGTCAGTCCACTAAAAGAAGTCCAGAAAGTGGTGCTTTTGACACAAACGCAATATCCGAATATATATAATCTTGCGTTATTAGACACTTTGGAAAATGGCATTTTGAGTGATATTTCAGTTACTGACAATGACGATTTAAAAACTGTCCTTGCCACAGCAATCAAAATTATTAATTCGTTCTTGAATGAAAATCCAAATTCTTTCGTTATTTTTAAGGGTAGCGATGACCGAAGACACCGACTTTACAGAATAGTTATCAGTAGAGAATTAGCGGAGATAGAGAAGTCTTTCAAAGTTTTAGCTATCAAGAATAATGAAATAATTTCTTTTTCTTCCGAAATTGAAATGGACTTTTACTTAATTGGAAAACATGAAAACAGCTAAGAAAACAACGCAATCTCCAACGGGAGAACAAATTGTAAGAAAGAAATTGGATGAAGCAAATTATGTTTTAAGCAAAACTGATTTGTCTAAATTGGGTTTGAAAAGCAATTAGTTTTTTGAAGGAAAAACCATAGAATCATTCGCTTACCTTTTCAATCGTTCTACGGAGGGCTTGAAGGAGATTTTGGGAGGGGATTTTATGGTGAGGTAATATTCGAATAAAATTGATTTAAGGGTTTGGATTGTAAAATCTTAACCCTTATTTTTTGTGCTTTGGGTAAGATTTTGGTAACAATTTAAAAAAAATAACTCAAAAAGTTCCAATATTTGGAACTTTCGGTATATTTGTATCATTATGAGAATAGTCGCAAGAAGCACTTTAAAAGAATTTTGGGAGATTTATTTAGACTCAAAAACGGGTTTATTGAGTTGGTACGAAAAAATGAATAATGCCGATTATGACACTCCACAAGAAGTAATTGCAGATTTCAAAAGTGCTGATTATGTGGGTAACGAAAGAATCGTTTTTAACATTGCCAAAAATAAATTTAGGCTTATTGTCTCCTTCAATTACGAATTTAAAGCGTGTTGGATAAAATTTGTTGGTACTCACAAAGAGTATGACAAGATTGATGCTAAAACAGTAGAAAATTATTAAATATCTTATGGAAAATTTTGAAATCAAACCAATAAAAAACGAAACTGACTATAAAGAATCGTTTAAGAAATTGAATGTGGTTTGGGCGGCAAAACCCAATACTAAGGAGGGAGATGTTTTAGAATTACTTTTATTAGTAATTGAAAAATACGAAGCAGAATATTATCCAATGCCAAAGCTCGACCCAATTGAGGCTATCAAGTACAAAATGGAAGAAAATAATCTTACCCAAAAAGATTTGGTCAAATATTTTGGTACAAAATCAAGAGTTTCAGAAGTGTTAAGCAGAAAAAAGCCTTTGACTCTGAAAATGATAAAAACACTCTATCAAAATTTTGGAATTCCAGCATCTACATTACTTGCAAATTAGCGATTTTGGACGATTTACGTTATTATCAACTCCAGAAAAATCTTAGCATTTTAATAGTATTAAACTTAATAACAATATGGAAAATCTATCATCAGGAGAACAATCAGATCAAAAAGTAACAATAATTAACGTCCAAGTACCATCTTCTGAAAATATAGCAAAAAGACGACCCCTAATTCTTACTTCATTTGCTCTTGCAATTGTTTTTTTCTTTTTTACTTTTTGTACTGTTCAATGCCAAAATCAAAAGATTGGTTCTTTGACAGGTTTTGAACTTGTAACAGGGACGAATCTAAAAAGTCGACATTTAATAAGAGAAAAAAATCCAGCGAGTATTTGGGCAATTATTGCTCTTGTTGCGGCAGTTATTGGACTTGGAGTTTTTCTTATAAAGAAGAAAAATGAGGCAGAAGTTGGGACAGGGGCAGGGATTATTGGATTTGCTTCGTTATTGATTTTGCAATTTGTAATAAATAATCGAATGAATGCAAAAACCGATGGGCAAGTTGAGGTAAATTTTCAATTTGGTTATTGGGGTGCTTTAATTTCATTTGGAGTAGCTTCATTTATAAGTTATTTACGGATAAGTCAAACTCAAAAAGTTGAACTACATAACTCGCCTCCTGCAAGTGTAATAGTTTTTAATACTATTCGATGGATTGCGGTTTTGCCTTTAGTAATTTTGACAGTAATTTTGTCTGAAATTTTAGTACAATTAATTGATGTTTTAATTATCCATTTTGATTGGAATAAAGAAGCAGGTTTTATGTTGAAGTATTCAACACTTTTAATTTACACGGTAATTGGTGGATACGCTTCTGTCCTTGTTGGAGCTTTTGTTGCACCAAATTTCAAAAAATATGTTGCTTTGATAATATTAATTTGTTATGCCATGTTATTTATCGCTGATGAATCTTCAATGAAAGATGATGAATTTCCAATGAGATATATTGGTATAGTTGTAGGCTCTTTGGTTGCATACATAAAATACGGAGTGATAAAAAAGTTATAGATTTTTAGCAATTCAAGCTGTTTTTGGTGTTTTTCCCTCCACACCCGCAGTCGCTCGGCCAATGTCATTAAGTTAAGGCAAATCATGTATTTATTTTTCTATTTTTCATCATTTTAGGTTTTTTTTGGTTCGATACTGGTCTGGTTTTCTGACAAAAGACCTGTTTGGTCGTATAGCTTCAATATTTTGAGCGAATATTTTTTGTGCCTTTGTTGGTGTTCAATTTTGGCAAAAGTTTCAGCCAGCCGTTTGTGCCTTTGTTGGTGTTCAATTTTGGCAAAAGTTTCAGCCAGCCGTTGTTGGAGTTTTCTCCAACAACATGAGCGTCAGCAACTCGCCAGCTATGAAAAAAGGTATATCTTTCTAATATTCAGTATTTTATAAAAATAATTGCTCTTCAATCTTAATATTCGGTGTGTTGCTTACGCACATGTTGTTGGTCGAAAAAAGACCAACAAGGGCACAACTCAGTAATTTGAGAGACGGTTTTTGTTTAAGCCAATGCAAAAGATTTTTTATTATATTTGCACGAAAATAAATCTAAAAATATGACAACAGCATCAGCATTATTGGAGGTTTTTAAGACATTACCACCCAAATCAAAAAAAGAATTTGTCCACTTATTGACTGAGGAAAATGAGAAAACTAATCTATTTATGAAAAGCCTTGAAAGAGGTTTAAAAGAAGTGAAGGCAATTGAAGCGGGTGAAAAGAAGGACAAAACACTTAAAGAAATTTTAAATGGAAATTAAGGTAATTTACACCGAAGAATTTGAGAAAGATGTCAAGAAATTTTTGAAGAAATTTCCAACACTCGGAGAAGAACTTTTGGCATTTGAAGAATCCTTAATCGAAAATCCCATACAAGGAGTTTCTCTTGGTGCTGGGCTTTATAAAGTCAGAGTAGCCAGTGAGAGTAAATCAAAGGGCAAAAGTGGTGGATTTAGAGTGATTAATTATCTTGTTACCAAAGAAAAAGACACTATCAAGGTCTATGTCATCAAGATTTACGATAAATCAGAAGAGGGTAATGTCAGAAAACAGTTATTAGTCAAGTTATTGAAATCGTTGGGTTTTAATGATTAAATATACGAATGCTCTTCAACTTGCTCTCTGAAACAAAAAAAGCGTAAATGAATTACCAAAAGTAGTTTATATCAAAGACGAAACCTTTGTTCGTTTTAAAGGTAAAAACCTATTTCCTGAAAAAGTTGCTCGGGCAAAAGAACGATTTAAAAATATTGTACTTCCTCCTCATTAGCGATGTTCAATAAAACTTAATTATGCTTTTTGTAATATCCGCTTAAACAAAAACCGTCTCTCAACAAGTTTGAGAGACGGTTTTGATTGAGCCAATGCAGTTTTAATTACTACTAAATATTTCAGTCAAATCAATACTCAAATCAGGGAACACAATACTGGTCAAGATTTCATCATCAACATAAATTTTTTCGATGTCATAAAAACCTTTTTCATTCAAATAAAACTGAAAAACGTTCTCATGTTCGGGGTCAAAAATTAGGTATTCCTTAACCCCACTTTCTTCATACAACATTTTTTTAGTTTTCATTTCTTTAGATGAATTACCAGGCGAAAGTATCTCAATAATTAAGTCAGGTGCTCCCAAACAGCCTTTTTCATCCAATTTTTCTAAGTCGCAAATAATACACAAATCAGGTTGTATTACTGAATAGACATCTTTATTCGCATTTTCAGATTTAACCCTATCGTATAATCTAACATCAAACGGTGCGGCGTAAGCCTTGCATTTGTGCCCTTTTAATGCCGTATAAACCATCACACTCAAAACCATAGAAATCCCTTGATGTCTGCGACTTGGGGCAGCCATCGGCATTATTTTTCCTTTAATAAGTTCAACGGTTTGCTCAAATTTCCAAGTTAGATAATCAGCATAGGTATAAACACCGTTTACAACATCAAGCTGAGAAAGACTTACGATATTTTCCATAAATTGTTTTTTCTACAAATATAATCAAAAGATTAATAGTCTGAGGCTTGAAATATTTACAAAATCAAACTTCAAGAAGTCCGATAAAAGTTCTTTCTTTGTGAATTAAAAAGGATAGATTGCCCAGAGTTGCTTTGTTAAATTCCAAATAAATTAAGAAAATATTTCTCAAATTGAAAACCAAAAACCCAACCCTAATTCTCCAAAACCGTTCAATCATAGCAGGTTTCATTTTTGGAATCCTCATTCTAATGATTGGGTTACTTATTCCCAACACTTTTACCGAAACCTTAAATCAAGTAAATGTACTTTTACTCAGCACTTTTACTTCTTTTTATTTATGGTTAGGTTTCTTGATTGTAATGTTATCGGTCATTTTAATTTTCCTGCCATTTAGTAAGCAACGCTTGGGAAACGGAAAAGCGGAATACTCGTGGTTTAGTTGGATTGCCTTGCTGTATAGTACAGGTATGGGTTCGGGCTTGTTGCTCAGAGCTGTGCAGGAGCCTCTTTATTATCTGAATCATTCACCCATTCAAAGTACAAATTTGCAGAGTACTGCTTTGCAATATACCTTTTTTCACTGGGGACTTACGCCGTGGAGTTTTTATAGTTTGTTTGGTTTGATTGTCGCTTACAACCTTTACAATAACAAAGCCCATTCATTCTTAGAGGCAATTATTCCGCAAAACAAAAGCAAAATACTGAAAGATAGTTTCAATATTTTTATCATTCTCATCACGATTGTTGGCGTAGTGGCTTCATTGGGCTTAGGAACGGGGCAGTTTATCGGTGGGGTTAATTCCTATTTCAACCTAAATTTAGGGACAAATTATTTGCTGTTGTGTATTTTGTTTATGGGCATCATTGCTACACTTTCAGCACTTACGGGTATTCAAAAAGCCATCAAATTTTTAGCCGATTTTGATATGATTATCTCACTTTCTTTGCTTGTGTTTATTGCCTTTTTCTTGGATTACAGCCACTTTTTCAACCAAACTTTCACAGCCTTTAGAGATTACCTAATTGGTTTTCCGCAAATGAGTTTGTCGCTTGGGAAATATAAAGTGAGCGATAGTTTTTTGAAAGATTGGACGGTTTTTTATTGGGCGTTTTGGTTGGCTTGGGTGCCGTTTACAGGTATTTTTATTGCCCGAATCTCCAAAGGAAGAACGATTTGCCAATTTTTAGTCGCCACGATACTAATTCCGACTTTGGCAACGGTAGTATGGTTTGCTGTTTTTGGCAATAAAGTCTTTGAAATCATGGCTGAACAAGGCATTTATCATCAGCAATTTGATTCTATTTTTACCTCACTTTTTAATTTTCTTCGCTTCTTTCCTTTCAGCGAATTCACGATACTGATTACTGCCATTTTGGTTTTAATTGCCATTATCAATTCGGTTGATTCTGCCATTTTTGTAGTCAGTATGTTTTCGGATAATGGTAGTGAAAACCCCTCCAAACAACATAAATTATTGTGGGGAATCATCATTACCGCTACTGCAATCGGGCTTACGGCGGTGGGTTCAAAGAATTTACTAAATGCCATCAGTAACTTATTAATTATTATGGCTTTGCCTTTTAGTGTGGTTTATTTGTATATAATTATACAATTTATTACCAAGAATATTTATAAGAAATGAGACTTTCAAAAGTCCAAAAATCATCATCAAACAACAAAAAAAATGACTCAAAAGCGAATATTTTTTACAGGAGGCTCTGGAAAAGCAGGAAAGCACGTAATTCCCTATCTTCTCGAACAAGGACATAAGGTATTGAACGTGGACTTGATACCTTTTAATTACCCAGGAGTAAATAACCTAAACGCTGATATTACGGATTCTGGACAAATTTTTAATGCCATGAGTTCGTATATGAACTTGGAGGAATTAGAATCTGGCAATGGTGTACAACCATTCGATGCGGTAGTTCACTTTGCTGCCGTGCCACGAATATTGATAAAACCCGATAATGAAACCTTTCGGGTCAATACCATTGGCACTTATAATGTGATTGAAGCGGCAGTTAAATTGGGCATTAAAAAGATTATTATTGCTTCCTCAGAAACCACTTACGGCATCTGCTTTTCGGATGGTAAAACCGACCCACATTCGCTGCCTTTGGAGGAGGATTACGATGTGAATCCGATGGATAGTTACGGATTATCAAAGGTGGTAAATGAGAAAACGGCTTGTAGCTTTCAGCGACGGTCGGGCTTTGATATCTATGTCCTTCGTATCGGAAATGTGATTGAACCGCATGAATACGCTGAATTGTTTCCAAATTTTTTCAAAAACCCCGAAACAAGACGTAGGAATGCTTTCTGTTACATAGATGCCCGAGATTTGGGGCAAATTGTGGATTTATGTTTGCAAAAAGATAATCTTGGTTATCAGGTCTTCAACGCTGGTAACGATGATAATGGAGCAATTATTTCAACCAAAGATTTGGCAGAACGGTTTTTTACAAATGTACCAATTACTCGTGAATTGGGGGAACATGAAGCCTTGTTTTCAAATCGTAAAATCCGAGAAGTTTTGGGTTTCAAAGAACGGCATAACTGGCGTAAATACTTGAAATGGGACTAATTTGTTGTTTATCAAGCCCATATAACCATTAAAAACCATGAATGAAATTACACTTTTGAGAAATGCGTTTAAGGGATTCGTAGGGATGGGTGAAGAGTCTTTTGGGCTTTCAGAGCAGTATTGGCAAGTGCGGGATTATAAAAAAGGTGAATTTTACAATGATTTTCAGCAGGTTTGCAAATATTTGGGTTTTGTGGTGGATGGTGTTTTTAGAACCTACTATTTGGATGAAGAAACGGGTAATGAAAAATATTTTTTTTTATACAAACAACCAAATTGTGGTTTCCTATGCCAGTTTTATCAACCAAATTCCTTGTCATTTTTACACCCAATCTATGGTTAATTCCAAGGTGGTGTATATTCACATCGACCATCTGCCATCACTCTATTGAGCTTCGCACGAATGGGAAAGGCTGGGGTGACTCATTGCAGAACAGGCTTCCAATGTGGCTTTGAACAGAACCAAAAGTTTACTGTTTCAAACCCCCGAACAACGCTATTTAGATTTAGTAACCCAACATCCAGATATATTAAATGCCATTCCGCTGTACCATATTTCTTCGTATTTAGGTATTCAAAGACCTTCGTTGAGTAGAATTAGAAAAAGAATTTCGGGAAGGTGAATTATTTTAACTTAGGTTAAAGTTTTAGTAACATTTGATGCTGAAATTTGTATTATAATTAAACTTAACAAAAAAGAAAATGAAATTTACAAGACAAGCATCGGCAAATTGAAAAGGTACGGGAATGGAAGGCGTTGGTACTATTTCTACCCAAAGTACAACCTTGAATAATGCCCAATTATCATTCAAAACTCGTTTTGCGGAGGGAGTTGGTACAAATCCAGAAGAGTTAATCGGAGCGGCTCATGCGGGTTGTTTCTCCATGCAATTTAGCTTCCTTTTGAATGAGGTAGGCTTCACGGCAGACAACATTGATACCATCGCAAAAGTTACTTTTGAAGATGGAACAATCACAACAATCACTTTAGATTTATCGGCAACTATTCCAAATATCACCGAAGAGCAATTTCAAACAACGGCTTTGGCTGCCAAAGAAAAATGCCCTATTTCACGCTTATTAAATGCTGAAATTAGTTTAACGGCGGTTTTGGCTTAAAATATTTAACTTATACTAAAAAAGAAATCAGTAAGTTTTAACCTACTGTTTTTTTTTGGCTGCGTTAAACAAATAAAATGAATGGGAAACTAAATTAAAAATAGGTTTAATCCATTACTTATTCTTCTTTTGCTCTACTACCGATTGTTATGGTAAATTACTATATGATAAAAGGAATTAAAAAGAATTAAAATCAACAAAAATAGTATAAGACACTGATTATCAAATAAATGCAATTTTTAAAAATATTTTATTAAATCAAATTCCATTTTCCATCGCATATTTTATTAAATCAGCCGTGTTTTTTAAATTCAGTTTAAACAAAATATTTTTTCGATGCGTATCCACCGTAAAAACGCTCAAAAAAAGTTTGTCGGCAATGGCTTGGCTGGTCATTCCTTCCTTCAAAAATTTGATTACTTCAACTTCTCTTTTGGTCAGATTATGTAATTTAACGAATGAATCTTCTGAATGTAAATTGTTTATAATCAGTTTGTTATTGTACATCTTATTACCCAAGAATACGGATTCAATTGTCTTTAATAATTCATCTTTTGAGGCATTTTTAAGCAAATATCCTTGTACCCCAATTCGCTGAAACTCCTTGATATACTTTGGTTCGGCGTACATGGTTAGGGCAATAATTTTCAAATTTGGATAACTTTCCAGTAAAATTTCGGCAACTTCAATACCATTCATTAACGGCATATTTATATCAAGCAAAATGATGTCGGGTAAATGTTTTTTTACGAATGCGGTTACGGCGTTTCCGTCATAAACTTGCCCAATTATTTCAATATTAAACTCATTGATTATTAAGCTTTTAATACCGTCATTAAAAAGTTGGTGGTCGTCTGCGATGAGTATTTTCATGGTTTTTTATAGGGAATTTCGATGACAAAAATTGTTCCCTTTTCGCTCGAATCAATGTTTATTTTCGCTTCAATATATTTTGCTCTCGAATAAAGATTTTTGATGCCGATTCCTTCATTTTCTTGCTGATTTGAGTGAAATCCTACCCCAGTGTCTTCCACAATCAGGTGAAGGTTGTCGGGCATATACAATAGTTGTAAGGTGGCTTCGGTGGCTTTAGCGTGTCTTATCACGTTGTTTATCAGTTCGTTTGCCATGCGATAAATGGTTAATTCATGCTCCAGATTTTGTGCTTTTATTTCTCCCGAAACCAAAAAATCAAACTGTATTTGTTTAGCTTGATTAATCTTATCAATCTGATTTTCGATAGATTTTATCAAACCGAAACGCTCAAAATCGGAAGGCATTAAATCGTGAGAAATATTTCGGAGGTCGTTTGACGCTTTATCTATTAAACTAATCTCTTGACTATCAATACCTTTTAAAGAAAGTAAGCCTTTCAAAACGCTCAAAGTGCCGCCAATGTCATCGTGTAAATCTTTGGCAATGCGCTGACGTTCATCTTCTTGGGCGGTCAGCACTTCGTGGGCAGTTTCCACTTTGCTTTGGCTGAGTTTGTATTGAAAAACTTCACTTTCTTTTTTAAGAAGTTTGTATCTAATACCAAGTCCTAACATCAAAATCAAAATCTCGAATAAGACACAAACAATTTGGGTTTCGTATTCGAGCCATCTTGAATGTTGAACCAACGTCAAATTTCGCAAATAAGTGAAAATCGAAAAAACGAATAATGGACATATTCCAATCAAATAGATAATGGAGGCGGCTGGATTTATTTTTTTTGATAGGGCATAGATAACCAAAAAATAGCTTACGATTGCTAAGAAGAGGAATAGAAAATTAGTCAGAGTGAATACAAATGAGGGAACTTCAATATTTTGAACGAGTAGGTAAAAGAAAATTGCTTTCAACGGTAAAATTAAAAATAGGCTTATTAAAGTGATTTTCCATAAAAAAGAAATAAATTTAGTAAAATGCCATCCACCTAAAATGAAACATTTGATGAAAAATAAAAGGGCAAAATGAACAACCCAAACGAAAACTTCATCAATCTGAAAACCTGGGATTCCAACAAAACCCTTCTGATAAATGGGCAAATAATTAGCGTAGAGTGTTTGGACGAATAACAAATTTGAAACTGCATAAATGGCATAATAAAAATAAAGTTTTTCGTAATTACTAAAATACATAAATAAAGCAAAAATAGTAGCCAATACCATGATGCCCGAAAATATACTAAAATAGCTCTTCTCGGAAATTTTTTTTTCATAAAAATTTTCTTCATTTTCCACACTTGCCCCGCCGATAATGACCAAATATTTTCGATAAATTTTAGCGTAAAAAATGTCATTTTTATTGGCGGTGATTGGTAAAATAAAATTTTGATGGGGGAATGGGCGGTCTTTCAAGGGTGTTTTCCAAGACATTTTTTTTATCAATTCCATGTTGGAATTATAGTACCAAACAGAATCAAGCCAAGGAGAATTTATCTCAATGAACATTTTTTGAGTGGTGGCGGATTTAATGTCAAATTTTAACCAATGATAAGAACTGTCAGTACCGATGTTGAATTGATTGTCGGGTAGTGGGCTAAATTTTACTTTCAGAATATCCTCTTTTCTAAGGATTTTTTGCTCGTCCTTCAAATAGGATATTTCCAACTGAGCGAAACAACTCATCGTTAAACAAGAAAATAATATTGTTAAAAATATTTTCATGATAGTTGAAAAATACCAGTTTTTAGGTATTGATTTGAAGCATACAATGATACGAACTTTGTATTGTCTAATTTAAACCCAAAAAAACAAATCCCATGAAAAAAATTACAATTTTCACAAAAACCTTAATTATTCTCTTCATTTTGGCAAATATCAATGCCTGTAAAAAGGATGAAACCCCAACAGCAGCAACTCCAACTACCATTATCAATGATTTATGCAAAATCTCAAAGATTGATTATGGTGATGGCGATTATGAAACTTATACATTTAATAACGCTGGGTTTGTAACCCAAGAAGATAATTTTTACAAGGACACTAATGGCAAAATACAACAATCAAGTGCAACTTTCAGCTATGATGCAAGTGGTTTGGTAATTGGTTCAAAGTATAATGGGGGTTCAGAAAAATATAGTTACGTTAATGGAGCATTGAGTACCATTGAAGTTTTTGATGATAAAAACCAAAGCATATACAAAATAACGGTAACAACCGATGCCAACAAAAGAATTATTGGTATGAAAGATTCTAATAATATTACTGCCAAAATTACCCGTGATGCCCAAGGTAATTTTACCAAATCAGAAGTTTTTGATGAAAAAAATAATTTGATTCAGCGGGAAGAAATTTCGAGCTACGATGGGAAGAAAAATTGGAGAAGTTCTTTGAAGGGTTGGTCGATTGACCTTTCGCTTCCCAATCAATATTACATTTATTATGGAGGCTATTTCAATGAACCATCGGGAGGGTCAAATGATGATAAACTTTATTCGGCTATGGATAGTAATGGTAAATACACGGGCAAACTTGCACTTATAGAAAATTATACTTTTACTAAGCAATTTAACAGCAAAGGTTTTCCGACACAGATAATACTGAAAGATCTCTTGAATGGGGGCAATAATTCAACACGAACTTATTCTTATTCAGATTGCCAATAAAACTATAGCCATGAAAATCATCGTCGGAATCATCGGGGGCTTGTGTTGGATTTCGGCTTGTTTTATTTATTATTCTAAATCCAAGCATCAAAGCCAAATCACGAAGGGAAAAATCGTGAATATTCGGGAGTCGAAGTTTACGAATGAGTTGGGCGAATCGCTAACGGTTTATTATCCTACGGTGAGTTTTATGGTACAAAATGAAGCATTTGAAGCAGAAGCGAAGCATAATAATTTCAGGATTGGACAGGAAGTAGACATAAAATTTAATCAATATTCATCTCCTAAATTAGAAATTTTACCGCCCCAAAAACAAATTATGCTTGCTCTTGGATTGGTTATTTTGGGGATTTTATTGGTTGTTTTTTCTTTGTTTTAATGGATTCATAATAAAGGACTTATTATGAATCCATTAGTGTATTTACAAATATTAAAACCACCTAATGCAAAGTAATTCCGACCTATTTACTGATTATAATATATTGATAATAAAATAGTTGAAGATATATTTAGCGTTTAGTTTTCAACTCGTAATGTATAAAATCATGAAACGATGTGTATTCCCAATCTTAGATACTTCAATGGCCTTATCAAATTTTTCACAAAATGTAGGCATCAGAGTCACCCCAGCCAGTCCGCCCACTAATACCCTTGATATTATAGTGTTTAAGTAATATAATTACCTAAGAATTTATGATTAACTTTCCCTCCTAAAACCATACTATCATGACTTGGGGAGAAAGAAATAGATTAATTACCAAACTGCCACTTGATACTCAAAGTTGGCAGAAGTGT
>JBBRMR010000045.1:0-39973 GCA_038230735.1 Cytophagales bacterium | reverse complement strand
TAAAATAACCTGCATAAGTAGTTGAAGTACTGATATTATCACTTCCATAAATTGCGTAAGATTGAACTGTCCCCGCAGTTCCATTTACATAACCCATAATACCTGCTTTAAAAGACCCTGATCCATCTCCTTGTCCCACTACTCCTGCATTTAGATACGTATTGGCTTGATTGCTATAACCAGTTACTGCTTGCGAAGCTTTATTACCCGATGAACCAAAATTGTAGCTCCCCGTTGTAGTTGCATAAATTCCTTGTCCATCGTTACTTGAAAAATAGCCCCCAGGGTTTGTTACACTGTACAAATTAAAACTTGTTGAACTTCCAGAAGTAGTGATACCTCTAACCCCAATGGTTGAGTTGGTGATTGTATTCGAGTTATTAGTGGCAACTCCTTCAACTCCAATCGTGACAGTGGTGTTATTTGAACCTGCTGCTTCGGATTTAGATCCATAAATGAGTGAACTTGCTCCCGAATTTTTAGAAGTAAAATAGCCTCCGTAAGTTTCAGTACCGCCAACGTTAAGACTATTGAAGGAATTATCACCAAAAACGCCGATATATTTTGTGGCTGTTCCAACCGTATTTTTAACAGTGGTTCCAAACAGACCAATATTTATTGCCCCATTTGAGGTATTTCCTGCAAGTCCAATATGAAGATTTGTCCCTGGTGCAACCGTTGTAAAATTTTGTGCAATCACACCTACTTTTGATGGAGAGCCATTTATATTTGAAATACTTGTTCCTGAATAACTGAGGGTGGTTTGTGCTTGAGCTGATAATGAAATCAGTATTGAAAATAATAGAAGGTTAAAATTTTTCATGATTTCGGATAATGTAAATGTTTGAAAATCAAAGGTTTTAATTGATTATTGAGAAAATAATGAAATCAGTTTTGACTAAGAAAAATACTTGATAGATTCTTGCGTAATCGTCTGGAAATTATAGCTTCGAGGTTATTTTCCATTTGTAATTTACTCTCCGTTTTATCGTAGCTCACGATGCAAGATGAATTGACTAAAAAGCCTCGATGAATTCTGATAAACTGCTCACTATCAAGAAGTTCCTGAAAATGTCCAAGCGTGCGGGCGTACAGTCTTTGCTTGCCGTTCTGGAGATAAAAAAGGGTATAATTATTATGTCCTTCGAGCATAATAATGTTTCGGGTGGGAATACGAATTTTTTGTTTTTGATTAACAACAACAAAATTTAATTGAGTTTGGGTTAAGATAGTTTTCATGGAGGTAATTGGGAAAAGGGTTGTTTTAAACTTCCCGAAAGTAAAAGGAACTTTGGGGAAGATCTTTGGAACTATACTTCCTAAAATTTTTCACAAAGTTCCACCAATAATCCGCCCATGTCAATTACGGAAATCCGTGAATCGTATCACGGAAAACCGTGAATTTTACATAGAAATATCCAACTTAATCCATAAATCGCTTAATTTAGTTTAAAATTTAACCTCAATGAACCGATTTCTCCTCATCGCCTTTTTGACTTTCTTTGCCATAAATACCCTTGCCCAAATGCCTAATGCGGACGAAATGGGACAGGCTAAATTGCGACTAAAAGAAGTTGAAAAGCAACCCAAGTCTTTGGCAAATGATACTTTACATATTTTTTACCTTAATAAAATTTGCCGAAATTATACCCTTATGACTCGCCTTTGGGCGGATTCGGGTTTATTTTATGCCGAAAAACTCTACCAAAAAGCCCTTTCGATGAACAATAATTCCAACCAGATTCGAGCATTATTTTATCAATCAAATCTGTATTTAAAGAAAAACCTTTTCACCAAATCATTAGAAGCCAATCTAAACACCCTCAGAAAATGTGAAGAAGGCACAAAACCTTGTGATGAAATTTGGCGAATAAACCTCCGTTTTGGGCAGATCTATTACCAAATAAAAGAATACGAAAAGGTTGTTCCCTACATTCAAAAATCAATTGATTACTTAGAGAAAATGCCAAATCTCCCCGTAAGTTTAGAATTGCAATTGGCTGAATGTTATAGACTTAGCGGCATTTCAAATCAGGTTTTAGGGAGAAGAGAAACGGCAAAAATCATGTTCCTTAATGTGATAAAACATTCAGAATTATCGAAAAACGACATTCAAATTGCTTACGCAAAATCAGTGATGGGAGATTATTTTTTGGAAGTAGAAAAAAACGCCGATGAAGCCCAAAGATATTTTGACGAATCGGATGCCATTTTTGCCAAAAAAAATTACTTGCAGGGGCGTGCATCTTTGTATTCGAGTTATGTGACCTTATACCGATTGAAAAATGAGCTGATAAAAGCAGAACAATACGCCAAGTTGATGTTACAAAATGCGGCAGAATCTAAAAGCAGTGCAGTACGTTTACAAGCCTTGATTGAACTGTCTGAAATTTCAGAATTATTGAATCGCCATGACCAAGCGTTGAAATATTATCGTCAAGCCATCATTTCAAAAGATAGTTCGCAGAAAGCCCAGAAAATTAATGATTTGGGTGATATTCAGAAACGATTTGAGTTGGAACAAATGAAAATTAAATTTGATAATGATAAAAATTTAGCCCAAAAACAGGCAGATGCCATTCAGCGAACCAATCAAATAAAATTGCTTTTGGCTCAGAACGAAAAGCAAAAATTAGTACAAAAAGGATTAGAATTAGTGCAAGTGGGTTTACAAAAAGACCTTAAAAATACGGCGGTAAATCAACAGAAAAATCAGGAGATTAAACAATTGAAAATCAATGAATTAGCCAAGAATTTACTCTTAGAGAATGAAAAACAAAAGACGCTGTTATTGATTGTTTTGTTGGTTTCAGCACTCAGTATTTTAGCGGTGGGTTACAGCGTATTTCTTCGGAATAAAAACAAAGAATTAATCAATAAAAACAACGAAATCCAAGAGGCATTATTGAAAGGACAAACCATCGAACGCAAGCGGGTTGCCTCTGAATTGCACGATAATGTGGGTTCATTATTATCAGCGGTGCGAGTAAGTTTATTGACTTTGAACCGACAAAAATTACCTACGCACGACCAAAAAATATTTGCCCAGATTCAGTCGATGGTAGAAGGGGCTTGCAATGAAGTTCGTTTGATTTCGCATAATCTATTACCCGAAGAATTGGAAAAATATGGTTTGCAGACAGCTTTAGAAAAGATGTTTGAAAGGCTTAATTTTTCTACTAAAATAGAGTTTACGCTAAACGCCAAAGGCTTAAAAGAAATGGAAGAAAATAAGGTAATCATCAATCGAAAAGCCTCTTTTCATATCTATTCCATCTGTTTGGAGCTAATCAACAATATTCTGAAACACTCCGAAGCCAGCGATGCAGCATTGACTTTTAGAAAAAATGGCGATACGATTGAATTATTTATGCGAGACAATGGCGTGGGACTCAACGAAGAACAGCAAGAAAATGGGTTCAAAAATATTAGAGAAAGAGTAGAGGCGTTGAAAGGAAAATTGGGTATTTTGTCTGAAAAAGAGGGAGGCAGCCGTATTCAAATCAGTATTCCCATCAATCAACCAGTTTATGCCGCATGGCAAACTTGATGAGTCCAACCACGTTTTTTACGTCCAATTTCTTCATCAAACTCTTGCGGTGGCTTTCAATCGTATTTACGCTTACAAATAATTTATCCGCAATTTCATTAGTAGAAAATTCCATTGTAATCAGTTTCAAAACTTCCATTTCACGAGTTGATATTTGAGATAACTCTTTGTTAATCAGTTTATTGTTTTCTGGAGTGGTGGTAATTATTTTTAATACTTTTTCGGAATAATAAGGCAACTTTTGGTACAGTTTTCGGATAGCTTCTTCTAATTCTACTCGGTCGGTATCTTTCAAAAGATAGCCCGAAGCACCTGCGGCAATACATTGTCTAATTTTATGAGGTTCATCATCAACCGTTAAAATCAATACTCGCACTTCGGGAAAATGTTGATGGATTTGAGTAGTTAGTTCAATGCCGTTCATTTCGGGCATTTGTAGGTCGGACAGCACCATGTCAGCCTCATTGTTTTCCAAAAAATCTAAAACTTCTTGTCCACGTTTAAAAACCGTAAGGTGCTGCACATCGGGCATTTGGATGAGTAAGGAGTAAAGCGATTGACCAAAAAGATGATGGTCATCTACCAAAATTATACGCATTTGTTCATTTTATGGTTCGTCTTACTAATGTAAGGATATTTTTTTTGTTAATGCAAAAAAGACACAGTTTCCCATGTCTTTTTTTTATGAATGATTAGGGAATAAATTCTCTAAAAACCTCTGGAAGAGCTAAATCCTGTATCTAATTTTTACAACAATATAAACTTTATTACCTCATCAATTGCTTGTTTTGCTTTCGGATGACAGGCTGCCCATAAACCTCCCAAATGGTCTTCATTTTTAATATCAACCAACTTTACGCTTACATTGGCGTGTTGAAGTTTATCGTGCCATGCCACGCCATGGGGTTTCAGTATATCTTTTTCGCAAGTAATAATCAAGGTTGGGGGCATAAAAGAAACATCGCTCGCTAAAATGGGCGACACCAAAGAATCATTTGCAGATTTGCCATTTAAGTACATTTGAGTAACCAAACCATACATATCATCTCCTGGCGTTCGCAAATCAACCGCAGGATTAATGAGAACAATTTTTTTGAATGGAAATTTACCCTTTTCTTTTACCGTTAAAGAAGTAATCAAAAGTCCACCACCACTATCTCCCAAAAGCGTAAGATTGTTGAGGTCTCCATGCCACGAAGGAGCAGTTTTCTGAATCCAATTTAATACCGTAATGCAATCATTTAAACTTGCGGGATAAGGTGATTCTGGGGGTTTTCTATAATCAACCGCCACCACAATGGAAGCTGTTTTCATCGCCATCAATCGGCAAATATTATCATGCGTGTTGAGGTTGCCAGCTACCAACGCTCCTCCGTGAATTTGATAAATGATGGGGTGAGAGGTTTTCTTGTTATCGGGAAAATAAAGCCTGACTTTAATAGAATCAGAACCATTCCAAACAGCTCTATTTTCAATCCTTGAAACCTCCACGGGTGGAATTTTGAAAGAATAGATTTCTCCCTCAATTGCCCCTCTGATGTCTTGGGCAGTTGGGGCTTGATTTTGCGAAAAGGCTGAATTAATGATAAATAGAAGGATAATTGTAAGCGTTGATTTCATGTTAATTATTGATTTGGGTAAAATAAAAAAGTAAACCATATTCTTACTCCGTATAAGTTATCACAATACTTCTTACGGATAAACTCGATGAATTTGTCCAAACCGAACCGCCCGTTTTGGGAATTACATCAATATAATAGGTATTGCTTTGATTATCCACAATAGGGTTTGACAATGCCAAGTTTATGGCAAGATTACTGACTACATTTCCAGATGATGAAGCGGTGGCAAGTGTAGTCGCACTATTGGCAGCTACTGAGGATTGTAAAACTACAAATGTTAAATCATTAGTAGCATCGTTATCGTTATAATAGATTCGGGCATTGGTTAATTTCGCTCCGTGGGGAAGGTATAGCGGAACTCTCAAAGTGCCACCTCCTAAACTTAAATAGGCAGTTCCACTTAGATAACTCACAACAGAAGCATCATTTGACACTCTCACAAAGGCAACGTGGGGGGTGGAATAGTATTTTGTGGTAGATGAAGCCGTTAAATTTCCGCCGGCATCTGCCATTACATTCCGTAAGCCCGTCCCCGATAATGAAGTAGAACGAAGATCGCCATCAACCCAAACTTTACCAATAAAATACCCCGCATAACTATTGGTTGAATTAACCTTATCTTCCCCAGTTATGCCACTCGACAGTAAGGTTGCTGCCGTACCATCCGTAACCCCGTAAACCCCAGTTTTGAAAGCTCCCGTACCCTCAGCAAAACCAACAACTCCCACATTGTTGAAAGCATTGGTAGCATTACTATAACCCGTAACTGCCTGAGAAATAGCAGCGGTACCAGATTTATAAGTTCCAGAAGTGGTGGCATAAATGCCTTGCCCATCACTACTACTGAAAAGACCACCTGGATTAGCGATGTCTTTGTAAATATTTGTAACCGTTGATTGTCCTGAAATGGTGATTCCTCTAACACCAATGGTGGTGTTTGGAGTAGTACTGGAATTGTTACTGGCAATTGATTCAATACCAAGCGTTAGGCTGGTATTATTGGTACCATTGGCTTCGGATTTTATACCGTAAATAGAGGAACTTGCTCCCGTATTTTTTGAAGCAAAATACCCTCCATACGTTTCCGTACCTCCTATGTTGAGACTGTTGAAGGAATTATCACCAAAAACACCGATGTATTTTGTAGCGGTTCCGAGCGTATTTTTAACATTTGTGCCGTATAGTCCAACATTTACACCCCCGTTGGAGGCATTACCCACCAATCCAGCGTGGAGGTTAAAGCCTGGGGCAATTGTCGTAAAATTTTGGGCAATTGCTCCAGTTTTGGTGGGCGAACCGTTGATATTCAGAATATTTGTTCCTGAATAAATAAGGGAAGTTTGAGCTTGAATTTCCCAAGAAATTAAGCTGATTATAAGAAGTGAATAAATCTTTTTCATGTGTTTAATTTTTTATTTTGAGTAAAAAATGTTTTAATTTTTTGGGGTTCAATCTCATTTTCCCTCCACCACCTTCATTATTTCATACTCTCCCGATGGGTCTTTTTGTTTCAAAGACTTCACAATGCCATTTTCAAGCACAAATTCAACATTGCTTTCTGAGAAATCTTTTACTTTGAATATTCGGGATTTATAAGGAAGTAGCTCCAAATCAGCCTCCGTTACGCCCGAAACGTAGAGACGGTTTTTGTCTTTAAGCATGATTTTAATAATCTGATTACCGATTTTATATTTACCTGCGTATTTTGAAAGTGTCTCAACCGTACTCAGACTGGTATCCACTTTTTTATGAAAAGTCAATTCTCCGCTATCCTCCATCGTAACGTTAAATCTATCCACTTCTCCCTGCGGATTTGTCTGATAATTCAAAGAAAAATAGCCGTCCTCCTCATCATTTGGCGTATCGAAACGGTCGTAATGAAAGTGATTTAGGGGCATACTAAACTTGTTAAATTTGAAAGATAATTGACTATCTTTTTTAGAAATATTTACAATTCCGTAGGTTTTATTTTCAAAATCACCCGAATAATCCTCCAACGAATGGGAGGGTTTTGTGCCTTTTGCTTGCCCAACTAAGGCTTTACTTCGCCCCTCACGATTGTTAGTTTTTTGGGCAATTTTATTCTTTAAACCTCGCTCACTCCACGGTGTGAGCGACATTCCAAGCAGGCGTTCATAGATGCTGAACGAAAGTCCGTTATAGGATAAATTACGGTCGCCAATCACAAAAACAATCACGCCAATACTGTCTTGGGGCATATAAGAAATTTGCGAATGAATCCCGTTCAAATCGCCCCCGTGCATCACAATTTGATGTCCCCGATAAGCCATAACATCACACCCCATTCCATAAATTGGGTTCATCACTTCGTTCCAACCTCGGTCTAAACTGGCATTATGATACGCCATGGCGGGTTCGAGCGTAGCCGAAATCACTGCTTCAGGAATTACCTGTTTCCCGTTAAACTTTCCGTTATTCATCCGTGCAATCACCCAATGCGATAAATCCGTGATGTTTGAAATTATCGAACCTGCGGGACCCATTCCGTCCGTATCTTCCAAATAAGGGATTTTATAAAGAATTGTAGTATCTCTTTTTTCGTTATAAGGCACAAAATAATCGGGCTGTTTCAGCATATCGGCAATATTGAAAACCGTACTTTTCATATCAAGCGGTTGGAAAATTTTTTCTTGGAGATACGCCTCCCATTTTTTACCTTCAATCAAATCAATGATGTGTCCAGAAGCGGCGTACATCAAATTGTTGTATAAATATCCTTGTCGGAGTGGTTGGGTTGGCTCCAAATATTTCAATTTCTCGAATAATTCAGTACGGTTAAAATTGGATTTATA
Source organism: Cytophagales bacterium (assembly GCA_038230735.1). Taxonomy (GTDB): domain Bacteria; phylum Bacteroidota; class Bacteroidia; order Cytophagales; family Spirosomataceae; genus Arcicella. The sequence continues at coordinate 31,988 of JBBRMR010000045.1, read as the reverse complement.
CCAAATCATATCGTGTCTGGAAATCCCCGTTCTGTGCGAAAGCATATCTCGCACGGTGACGGTGCTGTTGAGTTCATTATTGTAGAATTGAATCGAAGGCACGTAGTTTCTGATGGGTTTGTCCCACTCCAATTTTCCTTCATTCACCAACATTCCAACACTCATGGCGGTAAATAATTTTGTGTTAGAAGCGATCTGAAATAATGTATTTGCGGTGATGGGCAATTTCTTTTCGTAATCACGATAGCCGTAGCCTTTCACGAAAGCCAATTTGCCGTTTTTCACAATCCCAACACCCACACCAGGCATATTCCAATTTTTAAGGTTTTCTGCCATATATTGGTCGAAACCATCCAGTTTTTTAATCAAATCAACATCTTGCGAAAAGGCGTTTAGAACCATTAAATGCAATAGACAAATGAGAAGCATTAGATATTTATTTTTCATGATTTTATTTATTTTAAATGAGTTTATTGAGTATTCTTTTGTAAATATTATTTGAAACATTCCATTTATTTCTCGGTAACCATTTTATCAGCATCCGTTTTCAATAATAAAGCCTCCAATTTTTCAAGACGAGCTTCAATTTTTTCGTTCTTATTTTTCAAGGCTTCATTCTTAGCTGAAAGCTCCTTCACCGCCTCCACCAACACAGGCGTAAGCCTTCCATAATCCACTGATTTGTAGCCTTTTTCATCCGTAAAAACCATTTCTGGAAAGATTTTTTCAAGGTCTTGGGCAATGAAACCGATTTGATTTTTGTCGGAAAAATTCTTTTCGGGGAAATCTGATTGGCGTAAATTATACCGTACACCGTTGATTTTCAAGATATTATCTAATGAATTGTCTAAACCCGTGATGTTCTTTTTGTAGCGAGCATCCGAACAAATCAATAATCCACACGAAGCCGTAACCGATCCTGTAACCGTCAGATTGCCCGTATTACTCAATGTCATTCGGGTAATATTACCATTGGTGCGGAATTGCAAACCACGAGTTGCTGCCGTGTTGTTATAAATCACGCCGCCATCAACACTACTGGTGGGATTGCCAAATAAAATTCCCGATTCAGTGGCATTAGGATTGAGCAAACTGATGTAATTATTAGTATTACTTTCGACATTAAGATTAGAAGGTGCATAAAAAGATACTACGCCCGAATCGCCTTTTTTGACATGAAGCATGGATTCTGGAGCTTCAAAACCAATGGCGGTTCTGCCGTTTTTTAGTACGGTAAGGGCATTGCTGGGGGTTTCAAATGTACCATTCCCAATAACAAAAACTGGTTCTGTAGGTATCCAACTATTAACAGAACCTGAAACAATATTATATCGTCCGATTGCCAAGGAGCCGTATGCTTGTGCAGTTGTACTAATTCCCATTGACGTTGAAACAATCCCACTGGCAATTGTAAATGCTCCCATTGCTGTTGAAGTAGGTCCACTGGCAGTTGTATTATATCCCATTGCCGTTGAAACAGATCCACTGGCAGTTGTAGATTCTCCCATTGCCGTTGAATTAAATCCAAAGGCAGTTGTAGATTCTCCCATTGCCGTTGAAACATATCCGCTGGCAGTTGTACTATTTCCCATAGCAGTTGAAACATATCCGCTGGCAGTTGTACTATTTCCCATAGCAGTTGAGGCAAAGCCACTTGCGTTTGTTAAAGATCCAAATGCTGTTGAATTATTACCACTGGCAATCAGAGATTCACCCAATGCCATTGACCATGTACCAATATTAGCAGCATTCCATTGTATCCCATTCACGGAGCCAACCCGAAAGGCACTTTTTGAAGGCAACCACATCAACCGTGTTCCTGCTCCACTAATGGGGGGAGCTATTACCCCAGGATCAAATGTAACCGTTGCATTATTTGCCGAATAAATGGATTTATCCGCCACCACCAAAGAATGTGTTGCGGCATTTGAAGATTTAAAAGACATTTGTTGTGCTTGTGCCGTTAAAAATGACAAGCAAAGTATGAACGAGAGCGAAAGATTTTTCATGGTATTTTTTCGACTGAAAGCCGTATCAGCCTCGGAAAGATTTTTATTTTTCATAAATTACAAAATGAAAAAATGCGTTTGCTGGCGTTCCTGAGGCATCGGCAATATAAACAATCAACTTTCCACCACTGGAACCTATGCTGATGAATCCAAAAAAAAGATTTGCTGTTGCGAGTGTAACATAGGTTGGGTAAGAAGCTGTACTGTATGCTTCGCCTGTGATTGTGATTTCGTAAACACCAGTAGCAGTTCTTATACAAGAAACATTACTGGTAGAAATTGTTGAATTTATTAATCCATTTGCATTTGTAACACCTCCATAAGCTATTGGTACTAAGTTGGCATCAGCCGTTTGAGCTCGATTTACCTCACCTGCTACATTGACATTACCAGTGCCTGTGATTCTCATTAATTCATTTGAGGTAGTTGTACCTGTAGCAGCATAAAAAACATGAGAGGCAGAAGTGCCATCAACTTGGTAGCGAAAGGTGAAACCATTGATGCCCAAACCATAAAATTGATGGTTATTATTGGCAGTTTCATATAAAACTATTTTTCGGTTTAATGCCGCATTGTTAAATTGAAGAGGTGCATTGGGTGTATTTGTGCCAATGCCGACATTTCCAGTACCCGTTATCAAAGCATAGCCAAAGGTAGAGCTGAAATTTCCCCCAATGCCCGTCGATGAAGTACCTTCAACCCCAATGCCTGAACCAATGTGCTGCCCAAATACGCCTGAACCAAAAGTATTAGTTGAGGTATTTACTCCCTTCACACCAGCCGTTCTTCCAGTGGGAGAATTATTATTGGCAAAACCTCCAACACCAGCGACATCGTTATCAGTGCCATTTGTTTCCGAATAAATGGTACTGCTTGATGTTGTTGTACTTGTATTGGTAAGAGAAAAAATATTACTTGAAATATTCTGAGTCGCAGAATAAGGTAAAGTAAGCCCACTTCCCGATACCCAAGAAGAACCGTTGTAAGTAAACAACCCATTCAAATCAGTATCAAAAACCATTGCCCCCTTCAATGGAGCGTTTGGCATCATTGTCCGCTCCATTGTGGTCATGCGGGGCGGATAAAATGCTTTGGTTGTACTTTGCACTTCCAATTGTGCCGAAGGGATGGGGGCGGTATTGTTGGCTTTCACACCGATTTGGGCGTAAGTATTTGATATACAGAATAATACCAAGATAATTGAGAAAAGATTTTTCATTTTTTTGTTTGAGATAAAATGTTTTAGTTTAATTGTAAACCAACGTTGTGGAAGTTTTGAACCTCCACGACGTTCTACTCAATTTTCAACTGAATAAAAATCAGATAAATTCTTCCTTCTTCGCCTTGAAATGCTGGCTTGCAGATTATTTTTCATCTGTAAGGTATTCTCGTCCTTATTATATCCGAGAATGCAAGAAGAATTCACCAAAAACCCACGGTGAATACGAATAAAATTTTCTTGTAGGAGTTGTGCTTCAAAGTGACGAATTGTACGGGCGTACAACCGTTGTTTGCCACTTTGGAGGTGAAAGAGGGTATAATTATTGAATCCTTCCAACATGATAATATTTTGGATAGGAATCCGAATTTTTTGTTTGTGATTAACCACCACAAAAGGGTTGATGGGTGTGTTAGCAATATTTTTCATAAGAGGTATTTGTTTAATTGAGCGTTATTCGATATTTTTATGAAATATCAAATAATATTCAAATTTGCCGCTGTAACCACGATTAAAAAATCACTAATCGACTAACAACCCAAAAAATAGACGAGTGAAACCTATTACTTAGTAAGCGGTATGAAACACATAAATTGTATCATAATTGACGATGACGAAATTGACCGATTGACGGTTACTTCCTTCGTAAAAAGAAATCCTATTTTTAATATTATAGGCGTTTTTGAAGACCCGATTGAGGCAATTTCTGTATTACAAAAGGAGCAAATAGATGTGCTATTTTTGGATATTGATATGCCCGAAATGAGCGGAATTGAATTCAGAAAAATCGCTAAATCTGTCCCAATCTGCATTTTTATTACGGCTCATCCAGAATTTGCCGTGGAAAGTTTTGAATTAGATACGCTTGATTTTATCGTAAAACCGATTAAATACAACCGTTTTTGTCAAACCGTTACTCGCATTGAAGATTATTTGGAACTGAAACAAAAAGCAAGTCTTTTTGAAGCCAATATTGGGGGCGATGTGATTTATATTAAAGAAGGAACGGAACAAATAAAGATTAAATTACACGATGTTCTATACCTCGAAGCCCTGAAAGATTATACCAAAATTGTTACTGAAAACAAGCATTATTGTGTATTGTCAAGTTTGGGATTGTTGATTAAGGAAAACAATTTTAGCACCTTCATTCGCATACACAGGAGTTACGCCATTCAGAAACATTATGTATCAAAAATCCTCTCAAATGATGTAATGCTACAAAATGACTTTGTTTTACCCATCGGAAGAAGTTTTAGAGACAACCTAATTTTACTGCAATGAAAACAAAATTACTCTCACTATTATTATTTTTCTTCTCTTTTCATTCTTCGTTTTCACAAGCCAACAAGGTGATTGAAGACCTGAATAATCAACTCCAAAACTATCCCAAGCAAGATACTAATCGAGTAATTTTACTATTGAAATTGGTAACTGCAAACTACGGATTCAATCCAAAAAATATGTAATTGGCAGCGGAGGAAGTAATTGCTTTATCCGAAAAACTTAATTTCAAAAAGGGACTTGCCGATGGTTATAAAGCACTCGGGGCAAAATATTTATCTACGGGTGACTTTAAAAATGCCGAGATGTATTTCTTGAAATCTTTAAAAATCAGTGAAGAAATAAAATATTATCCCATCACCATTCAGAATTATTCAAATTTGGGTTCAGTAGCCCTTTTGCAAGGTAAATATCCCGAAGCATTAACGCAATATCAAAATTCCATCAGAGTTGCCGAAAAATCTAAATTACCCCAAAAAGCGGCAATGGCTTATGGCAATATGGGTATAATTTATAGCGAACAAAAAAAATATGATTTAGCCCTTAAACACTTCGGAGATGCCCTAAATATGCACATCTTGGCTAAATATGACCAAGGAATTTCATCAAGTTTGGCAAATTTGGGCAATGTTTATTTTAATACAAAAAATTATGAAAAGGCAGCAGAATATTTTGGTAAAGGTTTGAACAAAGATATTGAAATTAATAATAAATCGGGCATTGCTACCGAATACGGAAACTTGGCGAGCGTGTTTGCAGAACAAAATAAATTCCAAGAATCCTTTGAAAATTATTCCAAAGCCTTGAAAATCAATGAAGAAATTGGGAATAAAAAGGGAATTGCTTACAATAATTTCGGAATTGGTGAATATTACTTGAAACAAAATAAATTAGATGAAGCCCTCTCTTTTTCTAATGATGCCAAGAAAATTGCTTCAGAAATAGGCTTGAAAACCTTACAACAAAATGTGTTTAAAAACATAAGTGAAATCTTTGAAAAACAAGGTAAAATGGATAGTGCATACATTTATTTCAAGAAATATTTTGAGGTAAAAGAAACTATCGACAATGACAATAACAGAAAGCAAATATCAAAATTAGAGGTGCAGTATGAGTTTGATACCAAAGAAGAAAAATACAAAACGCAACAATTATTGGATGCTGAAAACCTGAAACAGCAACAATTTTTATTAGCCCTCAACAATGCAAAATTAACCGTGAGTAACAAAGAAAGGGATTTGGTAAAATTGAATTTCTTAAAAACTCAAGCCGACTTAAAAACGGAACAATTTGAAAGTGTTGCCCGTAAAAAACAATTAGAAATAGCCGAGAAAGAAGTAAAATTAAAGAAAAGTGAAATTGAAATTGCCAATCTCAACATTGCCGCCAAAGAAAAGCAAAAATGGTATTTTGTGGCGGGGCTTTTGATGCTAACAATTATTGGAAGTTTACTTTTTTATCAAAGAAATAGTAGCCAAAAAGTCAATCAAAAACTGCGAATCCTAAATACGGAATTGGATGAAGCCAACCAAGCCAAAGTCAGGTTTTTGGGTATTTTGAACCATGATTTAAGAAGCCCCGTAGCAAACTTAATTCAGTTTTTGCAAATACAAAACGATACGCCTGAATTGATAGACGAAGCTACCAAAAAGCGTTTACAAAATAAAACCATGACGGGAACTGAAAACCTGTTGGCTTCGATGGAAGATATTTTACTTTGGAGCAAAGGACAGATGCAAAATTTCACTCCCCACTTGAAAAAAATATCCGTAAATTCCTTATTTAAAGACACTCAGAGGCATTTCGAGAGTCAGGAAAAGGTGAAAATCTCTTTCCAAAATCCTGCAAATCTATACTTAAATTCAGACCAAGATTACTTGAAAACTATACTGCGTAACCTCACAGGCAATGCCATAAAAGCCTTGGTAAAAACTGATAATCCAACCATTGAATGGAAGGCTTGGCAGGAAAGTGGGAAGCAATATTTATCCATTTCCGACAATGGACCTGGGGCAAACCAAGAACAATTCAAAGCCTTATACGATGATAATGAAGTAGTGGGTATCAAAACGGGTTTGGGCTTACACCTCATTCGAGACCTCGGCAAAGCCATTAATTGCGAAATATCGGTTGATTCCAGATTGGGTTTTGGAACGGTGTTTACGTTGGCTATTTTTTAGAAACAAAAAAAGACAAAGTTTCCTATGTCTTTTTTATAATCTTGAAATCTATTTTCCGAACATCGAAACCTCTAAATCTTCATCACCCACCCACGAGTATCAGCTATTTTTCCCGTTTTAATATTATCAATCTCAGTAAATACTTTTCTTGAAAAAGCGTCCGCTGAACGTTCTGGCAATTCATAATCAACGCCATCATAGCCAACGGTGCTAATTGGGGCAATCACGGCGGCTGTTCCCGCTCCAAAAACTTCTTGTACTTTTCCAGAAACGATGCCCTCTGTTAATTCTTTGATGGATAAAGCCCTTTCTTCCACTTTCATGCCCCAATCACGGGCAACTTGTAAAACTGATTTACGAGTAACGCCATCCAAAATAGTATCACCCGTTGGGGCAGTTACCAAAACGCCGTCAATTACAAACATTAGGTTCATCGTACCCGCTTCTTCCACGTATTTATGTTCAGCGGCATCCGTCCAAATGATTTGGTCGTAACCTGCATCAACGGCTAATTTTGTGGGATATAATGACCCTCCGTAATTTCCCGCATTCTTAGAGAAACCTACGCCACCATGTGCCGCACGGATATATTGTGTTTCCACCCGCACCCTAATTGGCTTAGTATAATACGCCCCAACTGGACAAGTGAAAATCATAAATTTATAAGTTTTTGAGGGACTCACACCCACGTATTCATCCGTAGCAAACATGAAAGGGCGAATATACATTGAACAGCCTTCTTTGGCAGGAATCCAAGCGGCATCCAAACGGAGCAATTCCGATAGTCCTTCCATAAAAATTTCTTCGGAAACTTCGGGCATACACATTCTGAAGGCAGACTTATTCAAACGCTTCCAGTTTTCTTCTGGGCGAAATACAAAAATCTCTCCATCGGCATTCTTATAAGCCTTCATGCCTTCAAAAATCGCCTGTCCATAATGCAAAGACATCATGGCGGGCGAATATGAAACGGGCCCAAAAGGCACAATTTGCGGAGTTTGCCATTCGCCATCTTTATAATCAACGGACAGCATATGGTCGGCGAAAGAACGCCCAAAAACAAGGTTGTTAAAATCAACCGCATCAATTCTCGATTTTTCAATCGGATGAATATCAATCTGAATGGTATCTGTCATGGTTTTGTTAGTAATTATATTCTCGGTTTCCAAGCGTTTTCTTCTATGTTCAAATCCTTTGCCATCATTCTGCACAAGACAAAAAGATAATCGGAAAGTCTATTTAAGTATCTGACTACCAATTCACTGACTTCTGTTTCTAAGGAAAGACGAATGACAACTCTTTCGGCTCTTCGGCAAACGGTTCGGGCAAGGTGTCCGAACGAAATGGATTGATGTCCACCTGGCAGAATGAAAAAACGCATCGGTTCGAGGTTCGTGTCCATATCGTCCATTGCCTTTTCTAACAATTCAATATCGCTCTCGTGAAGGTCTGGAATACGTTTTTTGGTTTGTTCAGGTTCTGATGCTAAAATTGAGCCAATCGTAAAAAGTCGGTCTTGAATTTCCTTCAAAAGTTCTTTTCTGCCAATATTCACCTCTTGGTCACGCACCAAACCGATGTAAGAATTCAATTCATCCACGGTGCCATAAGCCTCAATTCTGAGTTCAGTTTTAGAAACCCTTGTGCCTCCCACCAAGGAAGTTTGTCCTTTATCGCCAGTTTTGGTATATATTTTCATTTATCGGTAAACGGTAAAAGGTGAACGGTAAACGGATTGTACGAAAATAAAGAAGAATTATGAAATCCAAAGACCGTTTACCCTTTACAGTTTACCCTTTACCGATGATTTACAAAGCTACATTTTTTTTAGAAAATAAAAATGGAAAATCGGAAAAATTAATTGTTATGACAACTAATTTTATAAAGAAAGCACAATAATACTTGCTGAAAATTCCATATATTTGATTGCTAATAACAGCGTTAAATGAATAGAACTTCCATTAAAAGACATTTGTTTAACCGCATATTTTAAATTAAAAGAGTAAAGTATGAAAAGTAAAATACGCACGTTCCTAATAGTTTTATTAGTTATTTTTGCCGCCTCCTATCTTGTTCCAACTCCTCATTATACAGTCTCTGAATTGTACGATGGCAAAGACCAAAAGATGCTTAATTCACTATCTAATTTCAGAAAAATTCCTACCCAATCGCTTAATTTTGAAGGCAATACATGGAGATATTTAGTAACGGGTAAAGGAAAAGAATCTATTTTATTTCTGCACGGAATGGCAGGAAATTATGATTTTTGGTGGCAACAAATTAATGCTTTTAAAGATGATTATCGTATCGTCTCCGTAACCTATCCGCCTATTTCAAACTTAGCTGAAATGGGTGAGGCAATCATTGTCCTATTAGATAAAAACAACATTCAGGAAGTGAATGTAGTGGGAAGTTCTTTAGGTGGATATTTTGCTCAATATTTATTAGCTACTTATCCCAATCGTATAAAAAAAGCGGTTTTTGGTAATACATTTCCACCCAATGATTTGCTTGAAAAACAGAATTCAAAATTGGTGGTAATTGCCAAAGTAGTACCCGAATGGTTGATGATGTATTTTTTGCGACAAGGACTTTATAAAAACGTAATTCCTGCCGCCCAAAATGACCCTTTGGCAAAGGCAGTTTTGGTAGAGAATACCTACGGAAGAATGAGTAAAGCCCAATTTGTGGCTCGTTATAATTGCGTTATTGATAAATTCCAACCGAATACCGACAAGCAGAAACAAGCGAAAATTATGATTTTTGAGGCTGATAACGACCCCCTGGTACCAGCAGAATTACGGATAAAATTAAAGCAATTGTATCCCCAAGCCCACGTACATACCTTTCACGAAAAAGGGCATTTTCCTTACCTCAATGCTACTGTTGAATATAATCAGGCATTAAAGCAATTTCTTTCGGATAGTTTAAAAATCATTACCAACCCAACTTCCCGAAACAATCTTATTGTGGGGCAAAAGCCGCTATTAGAAATTAGTAATTAATGTTCCGCCAAATGAGTAAATACTCTGTTTAATTATTGCCTATTTACAAAAAAATAGCCCTCACATGAGTAAATCCATGCGAGGGCTTCCATTTGATGTGTTAATGACATACAAAGGTAAAACAGTTTTTCAAATTGTTATTAGGTAAATATACTTGTTTTATGACCGTTCAATAATATTTTAAAAACAGGTATTTTTACGCATTTTTTTAACTCAAAAAATGAATAGCTTTGCAAGAACCTCGGTATTGTTGGCGGACAGTGCTGGGGTTGTTTTATTTTTTAACACATTTAAACAAAATTGACAAATGGGAAATTTTAAATACCCTATCGACGTTGCCAAAAGAGATGTTGCACGTTGGAGACAAACCTGTAAAATAAACGGATTTGCCGTAAAAAAAGCCGAATTGCGTGAGATTATGGATTCCAGCGATATGGAAGACATGACTTGCTATTTTGGTTTGGACGAAACAGGGGCGATGAAGATGTTTTTGGTAGCGGACAGTACCGTTAAACCTGTAGATACAACGGGGTTGCGAGATAATGCGGATGAATATGTATATGATTTTTCAAGTCCATGCCCACCAACTTGTGATCCTAATAGTCCATTGAATTGAAGCAAGTTTAAGGTTCAAAACAGGAATTTTGAACCTTAAATAAAACTAATTTTGCCTAATTTTTAGACTAATATGCCAATTCAATCACTTGCCGATTTTCTTGTTCAATACGTAGCGGTAGTAGTACCGATTCCTTTTTTTGTTGGTATATTAAGGAGAAATTTTTTAAATAACGAATTAAAAATTATTTTTTATTTTATTTGTAACAGTGTCTTTTTTGAGTTGATTTCAAAAACAATGCAACTCTATAAAATCCCCAATTTATATTTGTTTCATCTTTACGTTTTAACCGAATTTTCATTTATTACATGGTTTTATTATGAGATTTTCAAAAAAAAAATTTCCACTAAAATAATTCCATTAATTTTCATATCATTCGTTATTTTTTCCTTAGTAGATACCTTTGTTTGGCATAATCCCTTCACGTTTAATTCTTATGCCAAGACCTTGGAGTGTATCATTATTGTAAGTTATACGGTCTTTTATCTCTACAAAACTTTTAATGAATTTCAAGATGAAGACCCTTCTGATACGCCTGTTTTTTGGATAAATGCAGGTTTTCTTTTCTATTTTTCGGGCTGCCTTTTCCTCTTTACTTTTAGTAATTTTATCCTCACACAAGGTAAATCTATGGGTATGATTGTCTGGGCGTTACACGCTTTTTTTATGGTAATTATGTATTCGCTCATTTCGATTGGGCTTTGGAAATCTAAAAGATAGTAATACCGTTCAATAGTAATGGAGATATAATTGACCTTAAATTCTTTGTTTAATCAGAATATTCTCCTAATTTCATACTTATTACGGGAAATTGGGTACTGAAAACTGGTTAGTAGAAATTAGTAGGTTTCGGATAACCAATTTTCAGTAATCCATCACTAACATAAAGGATGCCTTCACAAACTGACATTTATATTCTGTTGTTTGGCGGAACGCTTTTGATGTTCTTACTGGCGGGAATGTTATTGTTTTTTGTAACATCCTACCAGAAAAGATTGCTTCGTAATAAAGCCTCCGTAGAGAAGATGAAAGTGCGTCATCAACTCGACCTTTTCCAAAGTAGTATTGATGCGATGGAGGATGAACGCCGTAGGGTTTCCCGTGACCTCCACGATGAAATCGGGGCGGCTCTTTCGGTGCTTCGTTTGCAAGTTGGGCAGCTGAATGTTGATAAAGATTTTAATCCAGAAAATACGCAAAATCTAATTGTGGATAGTAAGCAATTGATTGATAATACCATCGAAAATGTCAGGCGAATTTCAAATGATATGTTACCGAGTGGTTTAGATGAATTTGGGTTGCAATATGCTATTGAGATGCTTTGTGATAAGATGGAAAGTGTATCAAGATTGGTGATTAACTTGAGCATTGATGGTTTGAAACGGATGGATAATCGTCTGGAATTGAGCCTATATCGCATCTTACAAGAGCTTTTGAACAATACCCTCAAACACGCCAACGCTACGGAGGTTGATATTATTTTTACCACTGATAATCAACAGCTTATCATCAATTACCGAGATAATGGACAAGGCTTTGACCTCAAGAATTTGACTAAAAGAGGTTTGGGATTAAAGAATATCGAAAGCCGAGTGAGTATGATTCATGGTGAATTGGAATATGAAACGAGTCTTGAAAAAGGAATGGGGATTCAGCTAATTGTTAATACTTAATAAAAAAGGACTTCGCATTCGTAGAAGGTGGAGGCATTAGCCACGGATAAGCACCCGTCCCCCTCAGTATGTATTTTGCTATTCATAAATCTCTAAATTTCAAACAAAATATCTCGCTTAAAAACTAATATTCACCATGAAAATGATTACGATTGCTATTGCCGATGACCAAATGTTGTTTCGCCGTGGCATGGCAGCAATTATCAACAGTTTCGAGGGTATGATGGTAGTCTGCGAAACGGATAATGGTCGCAAACTCCTCACATTTTTGGAAACCACAACTCAAAAAACTGACGTAATTTTGATGGATTTATCAATGCCCGAACTCAATGGGATTGATACCATGAAGTCTATCCACGAAAAATATCCCGACCAAAAAGTTATCATTCTTTCCGTCCATAACGAAGAAAAATTTGTAGTTCACCTCATCGAATTAGGGGCGAATGCCTATTTGTTCAAAAATGCCGAACCCGAAGATGTTGAGAATGCCATCAGGGGCGTAGTAGAGAAAGGATTTTATTTCAGCGAAACTCTGATGCTGACTTTTCAGAAAAGATTAAGCAATAAAAAAACGCACGTTTCGGTACATGATAACATTCCTATCACTCTGACTGTCAGAGAGATAGAAGTTATGAACTTAATATGTCAAGAACTGACGGCTCAGGAAATTGCCGAAAAACTTTTTATCAGTGTTAGAACGGTGGACGGGCATCGTAATAATCTTCTGGAAAAAACGGGGGCAAGAAATACCGCAGGTCTGGTGATATTTGCCATTAAGAATAATCTGGTGAACCCTGGGGTGCTGTTGTGAGAGGATTGATTTTTAAAATCCATTCCTTTTAACCCCCAAAAAATCAATTTCCCTCAAAATAACTCCATTCTCAAAAACGGTTTGTAAAATATCTTCTCCGTCTTCGTGGAGGGCTTTTGTTTGGTATTGTCCATTTTCGTGTACCAATTTCAAACGCCCTTTTTTGCTCTTTTTGCCGTGGTCGGTTATGGGGTCTTTAAATACGTCTCGGTCTTCGCCATTCACGGTAGCACAGCTACATTTGAAAGCAAATTTTTGGGTGTCTCGGTGTACTTTTTGCAATAATGCCCCGCCCATGCCGAAGCCCACATTGTCGGCACTCCAACCGTATGTTTTGAGATTTTCCAAAATCTCGCCAATACTTTCATAATTCACCCCATCGCCTTGAATAACTCTGATGTGCGGATTAAGCACTTTGTAGCCTTTATCATTGATACTAAACCCAATTTTACCCCCCAAAATCTCAATGCATTTCAACACCACATCCTTGGGTACGCCACTGTCTGGACGAACCACCAACGTACCATTTCTTCCCAAAATCTTTTCTTTCAATACCTCTCCCCACAGTTTTTCACAGGCATAATACACATCATAACTATCGCTTACCACTGCCACTAAACCTTCGGGATATTGGTCTAACATATTGCGGTAGGCATCTACTTCATGGTCTTGTCCCCAACTCGTGATGGTACTATGTTCGGCAGCGGGAATGCTGAATCCAAACATACCATCCGTATCATAATATTCCTGAATAAAAGTGAGGGCAACTACTGTATCTGTTCCCATAAAATTGACCAAATGAGCTGCTCCGCCAATACCCGCACCTTCAACGCTACTTACACCTCTAAAACCAAAATCATGCAGTTTAAAATCAATAGTGCTTGGGTCGCCAGTTTGTTCTAAGTATTTAGTAATCAAGGATTTTACTTCTCTACTAATGGTTGCTACCGTGCAGGGATACCACATTTGTACTAATAAAGTTTCTAAGAAATTGGTTAGCCAAAAACAGTTTGGGTCGGTGTTTTCGACGGTCATAATTACGTTGTGCGTTGGGATAACCATCCCTTCTGGCACCGCCTTTATTCGCACGGGTAAATGACCGTTATGGGTGTTCAAAATATATTCCCAACCCGCCTTATTGAACAAATTTTCGTTGCCAAAATGAGCAGCAAACAGCTTTACGGCTTGGTCAATTTTGGCTTGCGTAACCACTTGTCCTACCAAATATTCCTTTAAATAATACTGCAAACCAAAGAACGTAAGGTTCTCAAAATCACCCCCACGACTCTCGAAATAGCTGTAAATTTGGGTTGTCCCCGCTGGATATTGTTTGTAATGGCTGACTTTATAACTGTCCGTTAAGAGGATGATGTTTGATTGCATTTTTTTAGGTAAAAGTGAATTCAGACCAGTTCTGTTTATCAATTCTATATTTGATTTAGCCAATAAACCTTATGGATTTTGAAACCTACAAGGTTTTATCCACAGAGATTTTAAAATTAGTACCACAGATAATAAATCACTAATTTAACAGCTAAATATTTGGCAAAAGCCATTTTTATTTAGAAACTTTATAGGAAATACTTACCCGTTGCTTAACTAAAAAATAAATACTCATGAACTCTTGGTTCGCCCACCAAATGCTGCCCAATATTTAAGACAATTTGGGGCATAACATCTAAAATCGTAAATTGCGAATGTTTCAATATCAAATCCCGAAGAATGAAAATATCAACTAATTCTAAAAAAGACGTTTATACCCACGCTGCCATCATTACTTTATTATTAATGGTTCTGTTTTTTGGCTTTTTCTTTGTCTATTTGCCGTGGAGTACCAATCACGGCGAGGCAATCACCGTTCCGAGTTTGAAAGGCTTAACGATGGAAGAAGCCGAAGACCTTTTGGACGATAGAAATCTTGATTTTGAAGTAACTGACAGCACTTTTATGGCTGGCTTAAAACCCCTCACGGTGCTTTCACAGTATCCATTAGAGAACTCAAAAGTGAAGCAAGGACGAAAAATTTATTTAACGATAAATACCGAAACTGCTCCCATGATTAAGCTCCCTAAATTGACCGAAATGTCCGTGAAAAGTGCGGAACAACAGCTTTTAGTAGCGGGACTTCTAAAACCAAATTTGGAGTACCAAGACGATATTCGTGAAAATGAAGTATTAGAAGTCAAGTATGAAGGTACGAAAATGGACGCTGGTACGTTAATTGCAAAAGGTTCAAAAGTTACATTGGTCGTGGGTAATGGCACTGGTGATATTGAAATAGCAATTCCCTGTGTAGAAGGCAAACCTTTGGACGAAGCAAAGCTGATTATTAGTGGCTCAGGCTTGCAAATTGGAACGATTATTTATGACGAGTCGGCTCCTGAACCTGCGGGAACAGTTTTTCGTCAAAATCCGAATTGCGACACAGGCGGAAAGATTCATACGGGCGAAGTTATTGATATTTGGGTAGCTGGACCACAACCTAATTAATTGACAATTATTAACTATCAACTGACAAAATGTTTACTCTAAAACACTTTACGTTATTTCTACTCCTCACTATTTTTTGCCAAACTTCCATGGCACAATTTCAAATTACGCCTTTGCGAAATACTGAGGTTTCCAAAAAGTCTTCTGCCAAAACTGCGGCTTTAACGTTACCTTTTTTCGATGATTTTTCCACTTCGGTAAATCAAACCAACCCGCAAAAATGGGTAAAAGGCGGAGGCGTTTTTATCAATAATAATTCGGCAAAAAATAACCCAACGCTCAATGTAGCTACTTTTGATGGTCTAAAATCAAATGGTGTTCCTTACAATTTTAATGATACTTTTGCCAACGGGGCAACGGATACTTTGACTTCACTTCCAATTAATATTTCGGGCATTTCTATAAAAGATTCTCTTTATTTGAGCTTCTTTTACCAAAGCCAGGGTTTGGGGGAAGTACCAGATTCTAATGATTCTTTGATTGTACAGTTTTTAACAAATGGCGATAAATGGGAGACCGCTTTTGTCGCCAAAGACGGTAAACATATCATCGGAAAAGACACCATCAAGATTATCAACAATGACAAATTTATTCAAATATTACTCCCCATCAATTCATCAAAATACATTCATGACAAATTCCAATTCCGTTTCCGAACTTTCGGCAGACAGTCAGGACAATTTGATGTTTGGCATATTGATTATGTTTATTTAGGCATAAATGATAAACCCGAAGAAAAAAATAATAGAAGAAAAATTGATGATTCTAAATCTTTTTTCTTCTTCAATGATATTGCTTTCAAGAATTCAATTAGTGGTATTTTGCAAAACTATAATTCAATGCCTTTGAATCAGTTTTTAGAAAATCCAAAGAAAAATTTATCAGATAGCATTAGAAGTTCTATATTTAATCTTGGGAATCAAAATCCCAGTGTTTTGGCAAAGTATTTTGTACTGGATTTAATTACCAAAGATACACTCCAAAAACGCAATTTTTACACCTTAAAACTTCAACCATACGTCCCAAGTTTGACTACTACTATTATCTCTGCTGACAATAAGGATGATATGTTAATCAATGAATTCAGGAAAAAACAAAAAGTGTTATTAAAACAACAATTTTATTTTGTTAATGCATCAGAATCTATTATTTTTCATACTAACGACACCATCAGTCGCATCGTTGAATTAGATAATTATTACGCTTATGACGATGGTACGGCAGAAGCGGGGGCGTATCTCAAAAAAGGATTTGGGCGAGTTGCCATCCAGTTTATCAATAATAAAGCGGATGCCGTTCAAGCCATTAGGATAAATTTGCAGACTTTATTAGACAGTGCACGTTTGGCAAATACCAATCTTTCCTTGCAAGTGATGGCAAATGACCGTGGAAAACCAGGGCGTATTTTGAGAGGTTTGAGCAGTAAAATCAAATACCCAAATACCAAAAACGGATTCATCGAATATACCTTTGAACCCATAGCGGTGGCAGATACTTTCTATATAGGTTATACCCAACTATCTGATGATGAAGCCCTTGTGGTGGGGATTGATAATAATTCACCCCAATTTACCAAGAATCATTTTTATAACATTTCCAATGAATGGATAAATGTTGGTAATGTTACCTCGTTGAGTGGTTTTAATCCGATTAAGGGCAGTTTGATGATTCGTCCCGTGATGGGCGGCATTGCGAAAGAAATTACTTTGGCAACCGAAGAAGAAATTCAAGACCGTAATTTAGTAATTTCTCCCAACCCAACTTCGGATATAATTCGATGGAACGACACAAGCCTAAAAAATGCGGAAGTATTCGATATTTCAGGACGAAATATTTTATCAGAAAGAACTCATAATCAAGAAATTAATATCTCAAATCTAAATACTGGCACTTATATTTTGCGACTTTCAAACGATAAGAATACATTTGTGAGAAAAATTGTTAAAATGTAATTACTAACTTGAAAACATGGACATAACCGTAGAAGAACTAAAAGACAGACTTGATAAAGGCGAAACCTTTAATTTCCTTGACGTGCGTGAGGAATATGAGTATGACGAAGAAAATTTAGGAGCAAAGTTGATTCCTTTGGGGGAATTACCCGAGAGATTGGATGAAATCTCGGACTGGAAAGACCAAGAAGTTATAGTACATTGTCGCTCGGGGGCAAGGTCGGGCAGAGCCAAATCCTTTATGGAATCGCAGGGTTTCGCTAATGTCCGTAATGTAATGGGTGGGCTTTTGGCGTATAATCAACTGTAATTTTGTTGTTCGAAAATGGTTATTCGATGTTCAGTATTGAGCCTGCAAAATTCGTTTTGTGGGCTTTTTGGTAGATAATACGGAAGGCTTCGTTTGAAGGGAACGCCCAGTCCGAAGCCTTTCATAAAACTAAAATTATAATCGAAAAATGCTCGCTCCAGAATTCAAAAAACACCTTATAGACCTCACAATTCTTGATATTCGTACCCCTTATGAAATCGAAGAATTTGACATGGGCGGTATTCAGATTCCTTTGGATGAATTGCTTTTGAGTTTAGAGACCATTGAACATTTGAAAAACGAAGAAATCGTCATTATTTGTTACACAGGATTACAAAGCGAAATTGCTTGCAAAATTTTGGCAAAAAGAGGATTCATAAAGGCTGAAAATTTGGAAGGAGGATTGGAAGCATATTTGTCTTTGTAGTCAACGGGCAAACACTATTGTACGACAATCGTTCGTCCCTACCAAAAAACTATCCTACCTAATGTACTTATATGGTTACAAAAAGCACTATTTTTACAAAAAAAATTATTTCACAAATCCATAACTTCTGATGTTAGCATACATTGATTGGCATACTTCCCCCGAAATTTTTACGATATTTGGTTTTCCTCTTCGCTGGTACGGTTTGATGTTCGCAGGGGCATTTTTGGCTGGTTATCAGGTACTTAGCTATATTTTCAAGAAAGAGGGTCGCCCCGTTGAACAAGCCGATGAACTATTACTTTATTGCATGATTTCAACCGTTATTGGTGCCCGAATGGCTCATTATTTTTTCTATGAATATCCATTATTATTAAGTGACCCGTGGCATTTTTTTATTAGTATGATTACACCTCCTTTTGCGGGTTTGGCATCACACGGAACAACATTAATGTTTCTGGCAATCTATCTTTTTGCCAAAAAACGGAAAGTGAATTATTGGTATGTAACTGATAGAATTGTGCCAACAGTGGCGTTAGGAGGGGCTTTCATCCGTTTTGGTAATTTAATGAACTCTGAAATTGTTGGCAAACCAACAAACCTGCCTTGGGCTTTCCGATTCTTTAACGACCCATCATTAGGACATGAATATTTGGACGTTGTGCCACGACATCCTGCCCAGTTATACGAATCGCTTTCTTGCATTGTGATTTTTATTTTATTGATGTGGATATGGTCTAAAAAGAAAGAAAATACGCCTCATGGACTGATGACTGGCTTTTTTATGATTACGCTCTTTACGCTGAGATTTTTCTATGAATTTTTAAAGGAAAATCAAGTTTCTTTTGAAAATGGAATGCAATTGAACATGGGGCAAAGGCTAAGTATTCCCTGTGTAATTTTAGGAATAATAGCTTTGGTATATTCACTTCGCCATCCGATTGAACCAAATTCAAACATAAAAACCTCTGATTCTTAGGCATTTTGCTGAAAAAATATCATCTTTGTAAGTGTGAACTAATCATTAAATCAAATCTAAAAACCCAACAAAATGGAAAACGTACAAGAGCAAGCTGACAATCAATTAGACAATCTAAAAGATACTACTGCTGATAAAGTAGGTGGTTTGGCGGATGCCGCCGCTGATAAAATCAAAGAAATGACTGGGATGGATGTCTCAGCAAAAGCCGAGGAATTGGCAAGTGCTGCTACAGAGAAATTAGAAGATTTGCAGGCTGCTGCTTCTGAAACAATCAGTGATTTATCAGATGCTGTAACTGAAAAATTTGATGATGCCAAAGAAGCCATTACCGCTAAGTTTACTGAATTGACGGGTGGTGACATGGGAGCAAAAGCTGACGAATTGAAAGCTGAGGCTGCCGAAAAATTGGAAGATTTGCAAGAAGTTGCTGCTGAGAAATTAGAAGAAGCAAAAGAAGCCGCTTCTGGTCTTTGGGGTAAAGTGAAAGGCATATTTGGAGCGTAGGTTCTAACTAATTATGAAATATGAGTTATGAGCTTGAAATCATAACTCATATTTTTTGTTTAAATACGAATGATAGAATAATAGTTTTGCTTATTAATTACCTGTAAATCAATTACTTATGATTTAAAAAATAACGTTTTCCTTCAAAACTCCAACCCCAGCCATTCCTGTTTTCAAAATTCTTTTTGCCCGAAGGTATCTTTTAGCGTTGTAATCATCATAATTGGGAGAAGTAGCAATCATACTGCTCACCCTCACTTTATCGGAAGCGTGAATATATTCACCATTGCCCAACCACATTGCCACGTGAACAACACGTTCAGAACCATCTTCTCTTTTTTCGCCAAAAAATAATAAATCTCCTGGTTTTAAGTCATTCCAATTACCCGATTTATCAATAGTTTCACCCATAGAAACTTGCTGTGAAGCATCACGTGGAAGTATAATTCCATTTAAGAAGTAAACTGTTTTCGTGAAGCCACTGCAATCTACTCCCTTGAAAGATGTACCACCCCAGAGATACGGTACGCCCTTTAAACGCTTAGAGGTTTTAACTAAATTTTCTTCCGAGGCGTTCAGTCCTGCAAGCCATTGGTTATAGTTATTTGCCTCACGTTTAGACACATAGCCTTGTCGGAGGTCGGGAAATTGTATTTTATAGAAATCTTTCTGTTCTTCCAATAATTCTAAAATACAACCCGCCACCATGTCCGAAACCGTAGCTGATTCTTCATTAGCTTCCGAATATGCTGAACCATAAGCCCGAGTATAAATCACTTTTGGGGCATTTTTCCAACGTTCCATTTGGTCTTTATTCATCATCGTAATTGCCCCTCTATCCACCCATGAAATGTATTGGTCGGGCGTTTGAACAAGTACCCAACCGTTGTCTTCTCTTTCCAAAATCCTCAAGGGTGTACCCATCAACGCCTGTGAAGCCAACTCGCCAGCGTGTTTGGGCGAATAGCGAATATTACAAACGGACACCTCCACTAAGCCATAAACTTTGTCTTCTAACTCAGGTTCGGGCAGGGTTTTTATTTCATCAATCACCGTAATTTTATCGACTTTCAGACGGTCGAGTAAAAAACTTTTAGCCCCATACAAATTCGTGCGACCCGTCAGAATCAGTTGATTATTTTGTTTGAAAGCATCAATTTGAAATATTGCGGTGCGTTTGTCAGGAGCAAATCTTGCGGTGAAACTTTCGATAATTTGCGTAATCGAAGAATCCGCTTTAATGCGTTTTTGGGAAGATTTACGTGGGGTGGTTGGTCCCGCCGCCATCAAGGCAAACGAAATTACCGTAAATAATACGAGTATATATTTTTTCATGGGTTGGGATTTGACGTAAGGATGTCAGAAAGAACTGTTCAAAAAATATGCCAATTAGAAGAGAATTTTTTAGATAAGCAATAAATTATTTATTTTGGAATAATTTATCACAAAACAATTTTTTAATATTTGAAGCAATCTACTCATTATCAAATACTTAAGAATTTTGTAGATATTCTTATTTACGAATAATTCTACTTAGTTATTGATCAAATAATAGTAATTTTACAGGATAAATATTAAATCAAACCTTATTTACTTATGCAAACTATCCTCGGAGCAAATGGCATTATTGCCACAGAATTAGCTAAAGAATTACATAAATCATACACCAAAGATATTCGTTTGGTGAGTCGAAACCCTAAAAAAGTAAATGAAAGTGATGTACTTTTCAAAGCAGACTTATTGGATGCTGACCAAACTGCCGATGCCGTTAAAGACAGTGAAATTGTATATATGACAGCAGGATTGCCCTATAATGCTGAAATTTGGCGAGAGCAATGGCCTATTATCATGAAAAATGTGATTGATGCTTGCAAAAAACACAATGCCAAATTGGTATTTTTTGATAACGTATATATGTACGGACAAGTGAAAGGAATAATGACCGAAGAGACACCTTTTAATGCCGTGAGTGTGAAAGGAAAGGCTCGGGCAGAAACTGCAATGATGGTGCTTAACGAAATCAAAAATAAAACGCTGAACGCCATGATTTGCCGAGCTCCCGAATTTTATGGTCCTCGTAATACGTTGAGTGGTACAAATTCAATCATTTTTGACAATATCAGAAATAAGAAAAGACTTCAGGTTCTCCTCAATGATTACACTTTACGAACCCTCATATATACACCTGATGCGGGCAGGGCAACGGCATTGCTCGGTAATACACCCGATGCTTATAACCAAACGTGGCATTTGCCTTGTGATGATAACCGACTGAATACCAAGCAGTTCATTGAAGTGACTTCTGAAATTTATGGTGAAAAATTGAAATATTCCACGATGGGCAAATTGATGGTGAAAGTAGTGGGTTTATTTGTGCCTTTTGTCAAAGAAATAGTGGAATTACTTTATCAATGGGAACAAGATTATATTTTTGATTCCTCGAAGTTTATGAAGCGTTTTCCAAATTTTAAAGTAACTACTTTGAGAGAAGGTATCACGGAAATTATTGGGGAGATAAAGGCTTGATAAGTGGTTGTTCGTATTTCGAGGTTCAGAAGCTAATTAGACAGAATTTCCCGAAAGTTTCTCACTTTCGGGAGGTAAATAATATTCGAGAAGTTTAATATTTGAAATCTTAGTGCCCTCCTCCTCCCATCACAACTTCTTGGTTATCAGCCATTTTTCCTGATTTCATTAATAAAGTTGCTCCTGCGGCAATCAGTAAAAGTACACCCGCAAAAGTGATGGCTTTGCCAGAGTCATTATTCAAGAAATTTTTGAGAATATAGCCAAAAGTAAGCGTTTGAATCAACATTGGAATCACAATCATCATGTTGATAATTCCCATATACACGCCGTAACGTTCTTTGGGAATGGCACTTACCACCATCAAGTACGGAATTCCCATCATACTCGCCCAGCCAATTCCAAAGCCCGTAATGGCAGGAAACAATAGGTATTTATTTTCAATCATGGGGAAAGCTAAGAAGCCTAAACCTGCCAGCACTAAACAAAAAGCATGAACCATTTTTGGCGAATATTTTTTGGCAAAATACACCAAACTAAACGCTACTAAAAACATCACGATATTATACCAACCATTGACCAAACCCGTCCAACTAACTGCCTCATTATAAAGAGGGTTGTCTTGATAAACCTTAGTTTTATACACCGATTGAGCGATACTTTTGGAAGAATTTTGCCAGTAACAAAAAAGAGCATACCACTGAAAAAGATAGACCAAAGCTAATTGCCACATCACCGAGGGCATATCTTTAATGGCTTTTGAAATATCAGTAAAAGGTGAAAAGATGTTCAGTGGCGTTGCCTTCATTTCTTCCAATTCTTCGTGCGTTGGGGGAATTTCAGCCGTTGTTTTCATACTCCACCAAACCGAACCAATGGAACAAACTGCCCCCAAAAAGAAGGACGCATATACCCACGTAGGTAATGAACCCGTTTTACCTAAGAAAATTAAAGGAAAAATAAAAAGTGAAAGATTAACCAAGGTCTGCCCCAAGCCCGTAAAAAAACTTTGTGCCTGAAAACCCGTAGGCTGTTGTGAAGCATCCAATTTATCGGCAATAAAGGCTCTATATGGTTCCATAGCGGTATTATTACCCACATCCAAAATCCATAAAAGCCCAGCCGCCATCCACAACGAACTGCTGAATGGATAAACCAAAAGTGCCAAACTGCACATCAAAGCACCGATGAAAAAATAGGGTTTTCTTCTGCCAAAACGGGGAGACCAAGTTTTATCCGACATAGCTCCAATGATGGGTTGAATCAAAAGACCCGTCATCGGCCCAGCTAAATTTAAGAGGGGAATCTGGTCGGGGCTTGCTCCCAAGAAATCATAAATAGGGTTTACGGCACTTTGTTGGAGTCCAAAACTATACTGAATCCCAAAAAATCCAACGTTCATGTTGATGATTTGGGCAAAAGTTAAACGGAGTTTTATCATTGATTTTGATTATAAAAATGGCTATTTTGTTTTAGGGAATACCTAACCCACAATATTACTAATTTTCTTTAATTTATGAAGAAAAAATATCATTATAATTAGTTGAAGATAACGTAGTACGGGAACCCTTTCCCGTGCTACGTAGTACGAATCACGCATGGGCAAGGATTCCCGTGCTACATATCAGAAAAATTCTTAAATTGCGATATGCTACTTTTTATCTTTCTATTTTCACTTTTCACCCAAAATCAACCAATTCAAAAGGCTGATTCGCTATTGATTATTCAGAAGATTAATATTACTGGTAATCAAAAAACCAAAGAGAATATTCTTCTTCGGGAGCTGGATTTTGTGGTGGGGGACTCTATTAAAAAAGAAGATTTAGCTAAACGGATTGACCTTAACAGAAGGAAATTAGTTAATACGAATCTCTTTATTACGGTTGAAATGGATTATGTTCAAAATACTGATAATCACATAGTTATTAACGTAAAACTCTTGGAACAATGGTATATTTTGGGCTATCCGATTTTTCAGATTGCGGATAGAAATTATGCCGAATGGTTTCAGCGAGGGGCAGATTTCAAAAGAACGACTTTTGGGATAGACTTGATTCACAGTAATTTTAGAGGACGTGCAGAACGGATAAATCTCCGCCTCGAATCGGGTTTTACCCAACGGATTGATGTGGGATATAAAGTACCGTACATTGATAAAGCCATGAAAACGGGTGCGGGTTTTAGTTTATCGTATATCACCAATAAAACGCTGGCTTTCATGAGTTTGAATGATACTTTAAACTATATCAGAAACCTTGATGAAATCTTACGAAGACGTTTTTCGGGAGCAATTTATGTAAAGAAACGTTATCATTTTTACGATAATCATACCCTTGAATTACGGTATAATAACAACTCTGTTAGTGATTCTATCCGTAAACTAAATTCTGATTATTTCTTAGACAATCGGACGAGTCAAAAATATTTTCAGTTAAGTTATTCTTTTAATTATGATTTCAGAGATAATGTCGCATACCCCTTACGTGGAAAGCGTTATGAATTGTTAGTCAGTAAGTTAGGTATTTTGCCAAATGATGATATTGACCAATTAGAAATTACGGGTGGGGCTTCTTGGTATAAACCTTTGAATAGAAAAATCTTCTATGGATTGAATTTAAGGGGCAAAATATCCTTTCCAGAACGACAACCTTTTTATAATGTACGAGGATTAGGCTATTTTTCTGATTTAGTACGAGGATATGAATTGTATGTAATAGATGGAAGTAATTTTTTATTATTCCGAAACACATTAAGATACCAGTTAATAAATTCTAAAATTAACCTTAAATTCTTGAAAATCAGGCAATTCAATCAAGTGCCAATAGATATTTACCCCAGTATTTTTGCGGATTATGGCTACGTTCAAAATCGTTTTACGGAGATAAATCAAAGCAAATTAGCCAATCGTTCTTTGTTTGGCGGCGGCTTTGGACTTGATTTTGTAACGTACTATAATTTGGTAGTAAGGTTTAGTTATGTGGTAAATGACCGAAAGGAGAAGAATGTTGTTTTTTCAATTGGAAGAGAATTCTAATCAGTTAAAGAACATATAAAAATATAATGTCCGATAATATCTGAATTTGGATTCGTCAGATTTTGGAATTTTTAGGATTTAATAATCGTATTTTATTTTTGATTAAAGAGATTATTATCAGTTTGAGAATAGTCCCTTTTGGATTAAATCATTTTTAAAAAATCCTAAAAATCCACTAATCTGACGAATCCAAATTCAGATATTATAATTGTTCACACATACTGATACGCCCACCAAATGAATAAAAATTGTAAAGGAATCCTGAGCCATCTAAATATTTTGGAGATTTTGAAGAATTTAGCCTCTTCTGTAAGCATATAAGTATGGACAGTAAAGAAGGCAATCAACATCAAAATAATGCCCTAAGCACGAATGGAACGGGTTTGTGGGAATAAAAGCATAATACCGAATACAATTTCAGCCATACCACTTAACGATACCATCAACTTATGGGCGGGGATATAGGGAGGCATCATGTACAGATAAAATTTGGGTTTTACGAAATGATATACACCCGCTGCGATGTATAAAAATGCCATGAAATACAATGCGAAGTTTTGCATAGTGTGGTTTGGTTATTAGGGATTGGTTATTATAAAATCGGATGCTTTATTTTGTATTTCACCAATTTAAGAATATTTACGATAATACCTTCCAATAATATTGAGATTAGAAACAATAATTTCAAAAGAAGGGTTATATTATGAACGTATAATAAATTGTGGATGGGTTGTAGGGTCAAGATTTCTTACTAATCCCTAATTATCCAATCCCTAAATACAAAAAAAAGCATGACCGTTGTACCTTATAAAAATCGAGAAGCATCCAAAAAAGAGCAAGTAGCTCAGATGTTCGATAATGTATCGCCCAAATATGATTTTTTGAATCATTTGTTGAGTGGTGGAATTGACATTTTATGGCGTAAAAAAGCCATCAAATTATTGAAAAAAGCTGCTCCCAAAATTATCTTGGACGTTGCCACGGGTACGGGCGACTTTGCGATTGAGGCTTTGGCGTTGAAACCCGACAAAATTGTGGGCGTGGATATTTCGGAAGGAATGTTGAGTTTTGGTCGTGAAAAAATCAAGAAACTTGGCATGGAATCTGTCATTGAAATGCAAAAGGGCGATTCAGAGAAATTGAACTTCTCAGACAATACTTTTGATGCTGTTATCGTTAGTTTTGGAGTACGGAACTTTGAAAACCTTGAAAAAGGATTGACCGATATGTGCCGAGTAATGAAAGTTGGAGGGACTTGTATCGTCTTAGAGTTTTCAAAACCGCAAGCGTTTCCGTTCAAGCAACTTTATAACTTTTATTTTAAAAATATCCTGCCAACCGTTGGCAAAATCGTCTCTAAAGACACTTCCGCCTATACTTACTTGTATGATTCAGTACAAGCATTTCCAGAAGGAAACGATTTTATGAACGTTTTTCATCGTGCAGGATTTACGCAGACTCAATGTTTATCACTTACTTTTGGCATCAGTACCATTTATATCGGCAGAAAGTAATCACTTTTGTGATGATTTTAGGCGTTTTTTTGTTAGGAATTTCGCAAGAGAGCAAGGCACAACGGTACGAATACAAAAGGATTTACGATGAATTTTATGATGATAAAATAGTCCATTTTGGCTTTTTATTTGGCTTTGGTTCATCACGATTTAACGTTTATCATAGCAAAAACTTTGGGGCTGGCACGGCATCGGATTCTGCAGTTACGATAGTTTCACCAGGTAATTTTGCCTTTCAAGTGGGTGGATTGGTCAATTTTAAATTGAATGATAGATTTGATTTTAAAACGGGAATGAACATTGCTTTGTACGGACGAGAAGTTGATTACCGATTCAATAATTCGCCTGATTTTCCAGCAGAATTACGAGAATCTACTTGGTTAGAAATTCCACTTTTATTGAAATATAAATCACAACGAAGGGGTAATTCAAGAATGTTTGTGGATGCGGGTGTGAAGATTGGCATTGAAGCAAATGTGCGTAAAAATGCCGCCTCGAGCCGAAGATTAGATACTAAAACGGGTGATATATCCTTAGAATATGGGATTGGCTTTGAACAATTTTTCAAGTATTTTAAATTCACACCCGAACTCAGATTCTCTCATGGACTAACCAATATGTTTGTAACGCCCACCAATAACAACATTTACGCCCGTGATATTCAACGACTTAACGCTCATACAGTTACTTTATATTTGATGTTTGAATAGAACAGAAAAAGATTGACAAACGTCAATCTTTTTCTGTTAATAATTTGCGTAATTCTTCCAATTCTATTTGTTGTTCCGCTAATTTTAAATCTTTCTCTTTTAGCTCAATATCTTTCTGCTCTATAACTGCTTCTTTTTGTTCTATGACTGCTTCTTTTTGTTCTATGACTGCTTCTTTCTGCTCTATAACTGCTTCTTTTTGTTCTATGACTGCTTCTTTTTGTTCTATGACTGCTTCTTTTTGTTCTATGACTGCTTCTTTTTGTTCTATGACCTCTTCCTTTATCCTCAAAGCTCTGTCCATTGAATCGTCAAAGGTTTCTTCTGCCTTTATTTGTTCTTTTACTGCATGACTTCCCGCAGCAATAGATAACCGTTTTAAAATCTTTCGAGTTTCTTCATCAAGTTCTTCATTATCTTCATCATATTGAAGTAACCATTTATTGTCTTCATCAAAAATCCATTTTTGATTAAATATTGACAAAATTCGCTCCATTTTAGTTTTCATTTCTCCTTTTAATTTAGAAATTTGAACAATAAAACTATCATGACTCAGGCTTTCGATAAACTCATCTTTTTTGTCTATAATCTCTCCCGATGATAAATCTTTGTAAGTTCTTCCAATTTTCAAAACTGGACTTGGAATGCTTAGTGGAAAGCCTAAAAAGTAAATAGGAACGATTGGTAATGATAATCTATAACCGTCAATATCATCTGGATTACTATAATTTTTGCCCAAATAATGCCTAAAACGTTGTAAATCAAAAGAATTCTTACTTTTTTGAAGTTCAATCAACACCTTCTTTTCTGTTCCATCGGCTGTTTTAATAATGGCTTTAAAATCTAATCTAAAAACGGTTAGAAAGTATTTTTCAGAAAAGGTAGTTTCTTCTTGTGGTTTTACGGTCAAATCCACAATATCCTCACCAATAATTACGGAAATTATCGTTTTAGCTACGGAAAGATCTTCCATTAGAAACTTAAAAACGGTATCATATATTGGGTTGGCAATTATCATTTTTACAACTGATTTTACTACAAAGATAAAAAAATAACATCAATGTCCAACTCGCACATCCATATCTTCCAAAGCCACACCCTTCGTTTCGGGCATCAAAAACCAGACGTATAATAATTGGCAAACCATCATAATCATGAAGAAAATAAAGATGGGAGCTCCACCAAATTGTTTGGAAAAATAGGGGAAAATATTAGTAATAATTGCCGCAAAAACCCAGTGTGTCAAACTACCCAAGGCTTGTCCCGAAGCACGAACTTCATTCGGAAAAATCTCTGAAATAAATACCCAAATTACCGCTCCTTGTCCGATGGCGTGGGCAGCTATGAAAGCAAAAACGAAGAACGTCATTCCGTTAAACCGTTCCGTATAAAATGCTTTGGCGATTAATGATAAAGAAATAATATAGCCAATTGAACCAATAAACATGAGGGTTCTTCTTCCAAATTTATCAATCAAAGAAACCCCTAACATCGTAAAAATCAAATTAGTAAGCCCGATTCCTACCGAAGAGAGTAAAGCTGATGATTTAGCCAAACCTGACATTTCAAAAACTCTTGGAGCATAATATATGATGGCATTAATTCCTGAGACTTGGTTGAAAAACGCCATTAAAAAAGCTAACAGAATTGGGAAAGTGTAAGGTTTTGAGAAGAATATTATCTTGCCCATTTTGGCGTTATTTTGCTGAGAATTTAGGATGGACGCTAATGTTTTATCCGCTTCTTCGGGATTAATTTCATTCAATACTTTTTTAGCAGATTCAACATCATTTTTTTGAAGAATTAACCATCTTGGGCTTTCAGAAATCAGTAAAGTTAAAGCTGTAAAAATCAAGGATGGAATTCCCACAATTCCCAACATCCAACGCCAATCACTTTCGCCACCTAATATTTGGAAAAAGTAGTTGGAAAGGTATGCAATCATGATTCCAAAAACGATATTGAACTGGAATAATGCCACTAAAAAACCACGATTTTTGGCAGGAGCAATTTCTGAAATATACAAAGGCGAAACCACCGAAGATGCTCCAATACACAAACCGCCAATAAAACGAAAAAACATAAAAGTATATACATCTGGTGCAACCGCTGAACCTATGGAAGACACAAAAAATAAAGCCCCAAGCCAAAATAAGGCTTTTTTTCTACCTAATTTATCGGCAAACCAACCCCCAAAAGCTGCCCCGAAAACTGTTCCGTAGAGGGCAATAGCAATGGCGAAACCGTGTAACGTATCGCTCAAATCCCAAAGAGCCTGAATTCTTTGTTCTGCCCCAGAGATTACTGCGGTATCAAGTCCGAATAAAAAGCCACTGAGGGCAACAGTCAATGACCAAAGGAGGAGTTTTTTGTTTTTCATTCTCAGTGGGGTTTTTAGTTTTGATTATAAAAATTGATTTTCTGTTAGTTATACTTCTTTACCTCCAATATGTCCCCATCATACACCGCAAAATGATTACTATTTTCATCATCGTACGCCCATTGACCCAAATTTATGTAACGGCTATCTTCACTAACGGGTAAATTTAACAGTAAATGTCGATGTCCAAAAATGTAATAATCGTGGTGTTTCAGGGCTTCCTGTTCTTTGGCAAAACTCCATAGCCATTCGCCTTGTCCTCTGAATTGTAATTCTCGTTTGATTCTCTCTTCATCTTTTCTACTGCCCGACCACCACGTGGCTAAGGAGATGCCCCAATGTGGATGTAACCAGCCAAATGCCCATTGCGAGAGTTTACTTTCAAACACTTTTTTCAAATATTTATACCCATAATCCCCTGGACCTAATCCATCGCCGTGGACGATGTAGAAGGTTTTTGAGTTATGAGTTGTGAGTTGAGCGAGGTGCGTAACCTTGTGAGTTTCAATAATATATTCCTGAGCATTTCTATGCACTATTATGCCCATCTCTTTGGTGAAATAATCGAACATCCAGATGTCATGATTGCCTGGGAAGATGATAATTTCTGTGCCTGAATCTGATAGTTCGGCTAATTTTCCTAATAATCGAACGTAACCTTTTGGTACAACATTTTTGTATTCGAACCAAAAATCAAAAATATCTCCTACCAAAAAAATTACCTGTGCATCAATTTTGATACTATCAAGCCAGGCGACAATTTTTCGTTCACGGATGAGGCTCGTTTCAAAATCGGGATAGCCCAAATGAAAATCGGAAGCAAAATATATTTTTTTGCTGGCTTGAAGCGGTATGGTTGTCATGCGTAAAGATTATATTCTTAAAACCAAAGATACATAAAGTCTTAGTTTTATCACTTATTGGTTTTGATTGATATTTAGTTTCTGGTAGCGTTGATATGAGTGATTTATCTTATTTTTGAGAAAAATAAATACTAAATATATGAAAATCAAGCTATTAATCGGGTTCATTTGGCTTTCGACAGCGTTCAAAATAAATGCTCAAATTATAATTACCAACCCTGGAAGAGTGGCAGAACGTTCTGTTGAGAATCGGGCAAATCAAAAGGTTTATCAAGGGGTTGATAAGGGATTTGATAAAATTGAAGAAGGTATTGGCAATCTTTTTAAGAAGAAAAAGAAGGAAGAAAAACCTATCGTAAACCAACAAAATACCAATCAACAAGCTGAAAATAAAGGCAATGATTCTGCCGATGAAAACAACGGGACGAAAACAAAAAAGCCTTCTCTGCAAACATACAGCAAGTTTGATTTTATGCCTGGCGAAAAAGTGATTGTGCAGGAAGATTTTAGTCAGGATGAATTAGGGGATTTTCCAGACAAATGGAATACCAATTCTACGGGCGAGTTAGTCAATGTGGAAGGCACGAAGGGAAAATGGTTATCTCTTACAAAAGATGGTGTATTTCTGCCCGAATTTATTACGGCTTTACCCGAAAATTTCACGCTCGAATTCGACCTTCTGACTAATACGGAATTCAGTTTTTACTCAACCGCTTTCAACGTAATTATGACTAATTTGCCAACCACCAAGGATTTTACGAAATGGGGACGGTTTAAAAATGGACCTGTTAATGGAATTGAAGTTAATTTTCATCCGATGAATGCGGGTAGTTCGCAGGGACGAACGGGGTATGATATTTATGAGAAAAGTAATCACTCCGAGATAAAAAATGAGACCAATACGAGTCAGTTTTTTGCGAAGGTGAATAATTACGCAAAAATCTCCATTTGGCGACAAAAACAACGTTTACGGGTGTATATGAACGAAGAGAAAGTTTGGGATTTGCCCCGTGCCATGTCGGCTGAAACGGCTTATAATGCTATAATTTTTGCCGTGGCAGAATTTCATAAACCCGAAGACCGCTACTTGATTTCAAATCTTCGTCTTGCCGTGGGAGCTCCCGATACTCGGAATAAATTGATTACCGAAGGGAAATTTGTTACAACAGGTATTACGTTTGATGTAAATTCTGCCACGATAAAACCAGAGTCTTACGGAACCCTCAAAACCATTGCCCAAGTGTTGCAAGATAATGCCGATGTACGAGTAAAAATCATTGGACATACCGATGCAGACGGCGATGATAACTCTAATATGAGCCTTTCTAAAAAGCGTGCAGAAGCCGTGAAAGCGATATTAAGTACAGATTTTGGCATCAACTCCTCCCGCATGGAATCAGACGGCAAGGGCGAATCTCAGCCCGTGGGCGACAATAAAACCCCAGAAGGAAAAGCGAATAATAGACGAGTGGAGTTTTTGAAATTATAAAGAAAAAGCC
>JBBRMR010000044.1:0-40654 GCA_038230735.1 Cytophagales bacterium | reverse complement strand
TTGTTCAAATTACCCAAGTTTCTCCGTCCAGTTTTGGCATTAATTATGCAACCCTTAATTATATTTTTCGATAAAACCACCGCCCAAGAAACCAGAGATAAAGATGCTTGTACGTTTATTTTAGTGGCTAAAAAGAAATAACAATATGAATCTTTGTTTTGCATATCCAAATAAATTTCGATTTAGTGAAACTTTCATACGTGACCAAATTGAAGCATTACAGCCCCAAATAACGATTTATGAAGGCTGGTATCCATCTTTAAATCAAGAGGATAAATCATTTTTACCTTTCCCTTTAAGTATTCTCTTTGTAAGGGGTGGGATTAGAAATGTTTTTCCAAAGTTATACCATTCAATTTACACGTATCTTTTAGCTAAATATCTGATTGATAATAAGATAGATACCGTTTTAGCTCAATATGGACCAATGGGTTCAACGTTAATTGATGCCTGTAAAAAAGCAAATGCTGATTTAGTTGTTCATTTTCATGGTTTTGATGCTAATGAAAAAACTACCTTAGAAACATTTTTACCAGCCTATAAAAAAATGTTTCCTAATGTAAAAGCAATGATTGCAGTGTCAAGAGATATGCGAGATAAATTGATTTCTTTTGGAGCAAACCCAGATAAGGTTTTTTTTAATTCTTGCTTTGTAGATACGGATAAATTTACACTTGGAATACCTGAGAATAATGAGAAAATATTTATTACCGTTGGAAGATTTACTCCTAAAAAATCTCCTCAATCAACTATAAAAGCATTTAATAAAGTAATTAATAAAATTCCAGATGCAAGATTAATAATGATTGGAGAAGGTGAATTATTAGATGAATCCAAGCAATTAGCCAAAGATTTAGGAATATTTGATTTGATAGATTTTCAAGGGGCAAAACTTCCCGAAGACGTTATAAAATTATTAAAAACCGCAAGAGTATTTGTTCAACATTCGATGTTTGCTCCCAATGGTGATTCTGAGGGAACGCCCGTATCAATCCTCGAAGCCTCCGCCACGGGTTTACCCATCGTCAGTACCCGTCATGCGGGTATAAAAGATGCCGTAATTCACGGAGAATCGGGTTTTTTGGTGGAAGAAGGTGATTGGGAAACTATGGCAGATTATATGATTCAATTAGCCCAAAATCCCACTTTATGTGGACAAATGGGCAGAGCTGCCCGCAAGCACATCGAAGAAAATTACGAAATGAGTAAACGAGTACAAACTTTAAAAGATATTTTAGAAAACTGATATGAACCAGCTTCAATCGCCCCTCACGGGTGGCACAGACGTTATTAAGCAAAGCGTTTTAGATATTCCAACTGTCAAAGCAAAATACATCAAGGAGTTAAATACGGATGTTTCTCGGTTTTTCGAGAATATAGAGGAATTGGCAGTTTATCAATGTCAGACCTCAAAATTGAAATTTTATTATCCTTTCTCTGTCGTAAGCGATGGTCAGTTTTATGCTGATTTAGCCAAATACTATAAAGGATATTACAACCTGTGGCGTTGGGAACATCAGCTAATAATTGAGATGATTGCACCCCAAGAAAAAGTATTGGAAATTGGTTGTGGAAGAGGGTACTTTTTGCAAAAACTACTCGAAAAACAAGCCATTCCTACGGGTCTGGATTTCAACGAAGATGCCATCGAAGAGGGAAAAAAATTGGGGGTAACTATCCTCAATCAAACCATCAAAGAGCATGCTCAAAGCCATCCCGAAAGCTATGATTCAATCTGTGCTTTTCAATTGTTTGAACACGTGAACGAAGTAGGAAATTTTTTGAAAGATACGGTCAGATGCTTGAAAAAAGGCGGTTTATTGGCAATTGGCGTACCTAATAATGATTCTTATTATTTCAAAAACGACCCCTATCACACCCTAAATCTTCCTCCGCATCACATGCTACTTTGGGATAAGGATTCGCTTGCTTATGTTGCCAAAATGTTTGATTTGGAAGTGGTAGAAATTGTCAATCAGCCTGTGAGTTCTTTGCACCGAGGGATGCTTTATAAACTGTGGTTACAAAATATTTTGGGCGATAATGTGTTGAGTAAAATCATTACTATTAGCACCCGTTTTGCGGTAAAAAGATTACCATTTTTTAATAATCAAGGCATCACAGTTGTAGCGACTTATCGAAAAAAATAAATGGGTATAATCATTCGTCAAAGTCTTAAAAATTCGGTCGTTACCTACGTAGGCGTGGCAATCGGTACGCTCAATGTACTGTTTCTATACAACAAATTCCTCACGCCCGAACAATTGGGACTTTATACCGCCCTCACGAGTTTCCCCTTGGTTTTTGCGGGATTTGCCCATTTGGGTACGCCTCATGTAGGTATCCGATTTTTTAACCAATTCGTGGATTCCAAACGCCAACACAATGGATTTCTGGGGTATATTCTCATTGCTCCACTGATTGGTTTCATGGCCTTTTTATTGGTTTATTTTCTGTTAAATGACTCATTCAAAAGGATTTATACTGATAATTCCCCTTTACTGATTCGCTATTTTTGGATATTTCCTGTCATTACTTTTTGTTTATTATACCAAGCTATTTTAGACTCGTACAGTCGGGTAAATTTGCGAATTGTTGTCCCCGCCATCATCCGTGAAATTTTCTTGAAAGGCTCAAATTCGTGCTTGGCTTTACTCTTCGGCTTTCACTATATTTCTTTCGACCAGTTGGTAATGGGCATCGTGATAGTAAATGCCTTGGCGGTAGTATTTATGTTTATTTATATCAAAATTTTAGGACAATTATTCCTCAAATTAGATTTCTCTTTCGTCCGCAAACCCATCTTCAAAGAGATGGTTCAATATGGACTTTGGACGATGATGGGCGGAGCAACGGCAACGGTTTTGCCACACATTGAAAAAATCATGCTTCCTGCCTACACGGGAGGACTGGAACGCACCGCCATTTTCAACATTGCTCTCAGTATTGGCTTAGTAATTGCCATTCCACGCAATGCCATTGCCTCCATTAGTGAACCACTTTTGGCAGAATCTTGGCAAAATAAAGACCTAAAACACGTGGAAGAAATTTATCAAAAATCAGCCATAAATTTATTAATCATAGGTCTATTCTTGTTTTTGGGGGTTTGGTGCAATATTGATTCCATTTTTAGCATCATTCCAAAATCCGAAATTTATCAAAAAGGAAAGTTTGTCGTGCTGATGGTTGGGTTATACAGTGTCTTTGATATGGCAACGGGTTTGAATTCTGAAATTCTTAAAAATTCTCCTTATTTTAAGTACGATTTTGTCTTTTACATCATCCGTTTTGTCATTTTATTATCCGTAAATCTTATCCTAATTCCACTTTATAGCTATAACGGTGCAGCAGTTGCAATGCTGGTTTCCGTGATTGTGTATAACTTAGTAAAATTCTTTTTTATCAAATACAAAATGGGCTTACAACCCTTTGGATTAGGGACAATTAAAGTGATTATTTTAGGGATTTCCACCTACGGGTTAACGCTTTTAATGCCCATTTTTGAAGGAAATATTTGGATGATTTTCTTAAATATCGCCCTCAAATCAAGCTGTATTGTAGTTTTGTTTGGCGGTGGAGTTTTGCTTTTAGGAGTTTCTGAGGATTTGAATAAAACGGTGAAAAAGATTTGGGATTTGGGGATTAGATAAAATTTATTATCTGAATTTGGATTAGTCAGATTAAAGGATTAATGGATTAAAGGTCAGTCAAAATCCATCAATCTAACGAATCCAAATTTAGATATCAAGATTTGCGATTACAAATAATCCTATTAATCCACTAATCTGACGAATCCAAATTCAGACAATTACTCTTTCAGACAGTAACATTCAAAAAATGAAAATACTTTTTACCTTTGGCGGTTTGCCACATTATTATAACCTTGTCCTCAACCGTTTGAACCGAATTGAGGGGCAAGAAATTGTGGTGATTGCTCCTAAGACTGGCGGAAAAACTGTCGGTTCGGGGGTGCATCAAACCTTGGAAGGCATTGAGTTTAAAGTTCATTTTTTGGAAGAATATAAAACGCTATGGGGAAAACCTTTTTTCAAGAATTTCTTGGAAACTATCGAAGCAGAACGCCCTGATGTTATTGTTACCATCTGGCCCTATATGCTGGCGTTCGTCTATAATCCGATGTTGCTCTGGAAAATCAGAAAAATGGGTATTAAGTTGATTCTTAAAGAAATACCTTTTAATATTCCTAAATTTAAGGAAGCACTTGATTATTATGCCAAAGGAGGTGTGGCTTCCGAAACCATGCAAACTGATTTAAAACCAAACAGTTTAGCCTTTAAATTAAAATATACGCTACTAAAATATACTTATAAAAGAGCCTTTAATCTGGTAGATGCCCACGTGGATTATACCGAGGAGGCTTATGAGGTTTTTGGGAGTTATGGTGTACCAAAAGAGAAAATTTTTATCATTTATAATTCACCCGATACTGATTTGATTTTAGCAGATAAAGCCAAAATTGAAGGCATAAATACCGTTTTGCCCGAAAATCCACTGAGGCTTTTACACGTGGGAAGACTGGTAAAATGGAAGCGGGTAGATATGCTGATTGACGTTTTTAAGAGGTTATTGATTAAGTTTCCAACGGCAGAATTAGTCATTGTGGGAACGGGTTCCGAGGAGCAAAATTTAAAACAACAAGCTATTGATTTAGGCATTGAAAAGCAGGTAGTTTCTACGGGGGGCGTTTATGAAATGACGACCTTGGGACAGTATTTCAACGCCTCGCTGGTATATGTATTGGCGGGTATGGGAGGACTTTCCATTAATGATGCTATGTGTTTTGATAAACCTATTGTGTGTGCCGTGGCGGACGGAACGGAAAAGAAATTAGTCAGAGATGGTTACAATGGCTATATTTTTGAAGATGGGAATGCCGATGACTTATTCCAAAAATTAACCGTACTTTTGTCTGATCCCAAAAAAACCCAATTGATGGGTATGAATTCTGGACAAATTATCCGAGATGAAGTCAATATTAACGTGGTAATCGAAAATTATCAAAAAGCGTTTCAATACTGTAAATAATGTTTGTTTTCAAATACATACTTAAAGAACCTTACCACGCTTTCCGAACCGCAGAAAGTCGGGAATTATTGAGCCTTTTCTGGAAATTTGGCGATGTAAAACGCTATGAACCTCGGCAAATAAAATTTCAAGGAATGATCTTCCAAGTGCCTGATTGTATGTCGTTTTTGTTCCAATTTCAAGAGATTTTTGTGGAAGGATTTTATCAATTTAACACTACTGAAAATCAGCCCGTTATTTTAGATTGTGGAGCAAATATTGGTACAAGTTGTGCCTTCTTCAAAAGGCAGTATTCACAGGCAAAAATTACCGCTTTTGAGGCAGATGGAAAAATAGCAGAGATACTAAAATCTAACCTTGTCACTAATGGATTTACCGATATTGAAATCGTAAATAAAGCCGTTTGGGTAGATGATGCAGGGATAGAATTTGCCTCTGAAGGTTCAGACGGAGCTTCTATTTATGGCGAAGGGGCAAAAGTGAAAGTAGAATCGTTTAGGCTAAAAGATGTTTTAGAAAATACGCCCAAAATAGCCATGCTCAAAATGGATATTGAAGGTGCTGAAACGGCAGTGTTGAAAGACTGTACTGATTCTTTAGGTCATGTTGAAAATATATTTATCGAATACCACGCTTTTCCAGAACAAAGTCAAGAATTGGGCGATATTTTGAATATTTTAGTCAAAAATGGCTTTCGTTACTTCATTAATTCTGCCCAAAATCGGAAGAAACCACTCATTAATCATCGTTATCGTGATAATGATTTGATGGATTTACAGTTAAATATTTTTGGATACCGATAATTATTTCACTCATGCAAATAGCCGTCAATCAAAATTTACAAGAAGCCTACAACGACCAATACTCCTCAGAATCAGCGATTTGGCGGGGTTTGGGAGCAAAACAGAAGTTTCAAAATATTCTGGATATTACGGCTGGGAAATCTTATCAAAAGGTTTTGGAAGTTGGGGCGGGTGATGGCAGTATTTTGAAACTGTTGAGCGAAAACAATTTTGCTATGGAACTCCACGCCTTGGAAATTTCAGAAAGTGGCGTTACTCAGATTAAGGCTAAAAATATTGAATTGCTTAAATCAGTTCAACTTTTTGATGGTTATAGATTACCTTTTGCCGATAAATCCTTCGACCTCGTAATTCTCTCTCACGTTCTCGAACACGTTGAACACGAACGATTATTGCTCCGTGAAATTCATCGTGTTACCAAAAATTTAGTGCTTGAAGTTCCCAAAGATTACCGTTTTGGGGCAGACCGTAAACTGGCTCATTTCTTGGCTTATGGACACATCAATCTCTACACGCCCACCTCATTGAGATTTTTGTTAATGACTGAAAATTTCAAGATAAATCAACAACTTACTCGCCTTTATCATCACGATACTTTTCTGTTTGGCAAAAAGACGTTCTTCCAAAAATTGAAGGCTCAACTCGCTTTTTACGGGAAAAAATTGATGACCAATACGCCCTCTGCTTACATCAATCACAAGTTTATTAATACCATAACCGTACTGGCGGAGGCGGAAAATAAGGCATTAAATATCTTCTAAAATCCATGAAAATCACTATCCTAAGCACTTTTGATACTCAGGGCGGGGCTGCCATTGCGGCTTCTCGGCTGAATAAGACCCTGAATCACAAGGGTTTAATATCAAATGTATTGGTGCAGGATAAAAAGGGGATAGACATTACTACGCAATCCATTGCCAATACTTGGTTTCAGAAAAAAATGGCTTTGGCTCGTTTTGCTTTGGATAGATTACAATTTGTTTTTTACGAAAAATCAAAGGATGTTCGTTTTTCATTTTCTCAGGCTACGGTTGGTATTGATGTTAGTTTACATCCGCTTATTCAACAAAGTGATGTGATACATTTACATTGGATAAATTTTGGTTTTCTCTCGCTTGATTCTCTCGAAAAATTAATAAAAACTAACAAACCCATCGTCTGGACGCTGCACGATATGTGGGCATTTACGGGCGGCTGTCATTATGCAGGCGATTGCGAAAATTATCTAAAATCTTGCGGAAATTGTGTGCCATTTTTGAAAAATCCATCCGATACTGACCTTTCCAATCAAGTTTGGCAGCGGAAGGCGGAGATTTTCAAGAATTCTAATTTTACGGTGGTGGCGTGTAGTGAATGGTTGGTCCAAAAAGCCCGTCAGAGTAATTTATTGCAAGGAAAAACGATTCTTTCCATTCCAAATCCCATTGATACAAAGGTCTTTTATCCGATTGATAAGACCCTTGCCCGCAAGCATTTTGGTTTATCGCCCGATAAACAATATATCCTTTTCGCCGCCGCCAAAGTGGATGATGTGAGGAAAGGTTTTACTTATTTTGAAAAAGCCTTGTCGATGCTGGATATTCGTTTTTCAATGTTCGGTTCCTCCTCCAATCCAAACATCGAATCACGAAAATCGAATATCGAACTTATGATTTTCGGGAAAGCACAAGCCTCTGATTTTGAGAGACTTCCGTTTAAAGTAAATCTACTGGGACAACTTTCAGATTTAGATTCAATTACCAAAGCATATTCAGCGGCATCGGTTTTTGTGATTCCTTCGTTGGAAGATAATTTGCCGAATACCATTATGGAATCATTGGCTTGCGGCACGCCCGTAGTGGGTTTTGAAATAGGCGGAATTCCTGAAATGATTGACCACTTGCAAACTGGTTATTTAGCTAAATATAAATCCGCCAACGACTTGGCAAAGGGTATTCAATACGTTTTGCAAGAACCTGACTATCAAGTACTTTGTGATAATTCGAGAAAAAAAGTATTAGAGAACTATTCAGAAGAAGTGGTTGCTGAAAAGTATAAAAAAATTTATGAGTCTATGATTTTATGAGTAGCACTCTGAACTCATGGACTCATAAACTCATAAACTATGTTAATTTCTATCATCACCATAACCTACAACGCCGAGCAATTTTTAGAGCGGACAATTCAAAGTATTT
The DNA here is from genome assembly GCA_038230735.1 of Cytophagales bacterium. Classification (GTDB taxonomy): domain Bacteria; phylum Bacteroidota; class Bacteroidia; order Cytophagales; family Spirosomataceae; genus Arcicella. Next base: position 32,631 of record JBBRMR010000044.1, on the reverse strand, counting down.
TGGCACAAAATGACCAAAATTTTGAATATATCATCGTGGACGGAAAATCCAAAGATGGAACTCTACGGATTGCTTCAACCTATAAAAACCGAGTAAATCAACTGATTTCTGAACCCGACAAAGGGCTTTATGATGCCATGAACAAAGGGCTGAAACTCGCCAAAGGGGATTTTGTGTGGTTTATGAATGCGGGAGATGAGATTAATGACCCAACGGCTGTATCACGGATTGCCCAATCCGTAACTCCACAAACCGATGTCCTCTACGGAGATACTTATTTCGTAAATAATGAAGGCAAAATCCAAGGTTTACGTTCCGAAATAACGCCTCATAACTTGCCCAAAAATCTAAAATGGCAAGACATGAAATTAGGAATGTTGGTTTGTCATCAAGCCTTTATTGTCCGAAAATCAATCGCTCCATTATATATAGAAAATAATCTAAGTGCCGATGTTGATTGGGAAATTGAGTGTTTGAAACGAGCCAGAAAAATTCAGTATTTGGATTTTGTGGTGGCTAAATATTTAACGGGTGGTGTTTCAAACCAACAATTAAAACGCTCATTATTGGATCGTTATGAGGTTTTGAAGAAACACTTTGGAGTTATGGGAGCATTGATGGCTCATGTGCAGATTTTGTGGAGAGGGGTTTGTCTTATGGCTAAAAAAAGAGGGAAATATTGGTAGAAAATGTAGAGACAAGGCATTGCCTTGTCTCTACAAAAAATCACAAACCTAAAATCCTCTTATTCAACTCTAAATCAGCACCACCACCCGCAAAATCATCAAATACTTTTGACGTTGCTTGAATGATGTGCGAAGCAATGAATGGCGCACCTTCTTCAGCTCCTTGAACGGGGTCTTTTAAAGCACATTCCCACTCTAAAACTGCCCAACCATCGAAACCGTATTGCGTTAATTTAGAGAAAATAGAAGCAAAATCTACTTGACCATCGCCCAGTGAACGGAAACGTCCCGCACGGTTTACCCACGACTGATAACCTCCATAAACCCCCTGTTTTCCAGTTGGATTAAACTCTGCATCTTTCACGTGAAATGCACGGATTCTTTCGTGATAAAAATCTATATATTGCAGATAATCAAGGCATTGCAATACAAAATGGGATGGATCGTACAACAAGCAAGCCCGGGCATGATTGTTTACTTTTTCCAGAAACATCTCATACGTTTCGCCATCGTGAAGGTCTTCGCCTGGATGAATTTCGTAACAAACATCGACTCCACACTCGTCAAAATGGTTCAAAATTGGCAGCCAACGATTCGCTAATTCCGTGAAACCCATATCGACCAAACCTTGTGGACGTTGGGGCCAAGGGTACATGGTATGCCAAAGCAAAGAACCCGAAAAAGTAGCGTGCGATTTCAAGCCAAGATTCTGAGAGGCTTGTGCCGCCCATTTCAATTGTTGAATCGCCCACTCAGTACGAGCTTTGGGATTTCCTTTCACTGAATCAGGAGCAAAACCATCGAATCCAGCATCGTAGGCAGGATTTACTGCCACCAACTGTCCTTGAAGGTGAGTTGATAACTCCGTGATTTGCAGACCTTTATCGGCTAATTTTCCCGTGAGTTCATCACAATACGTTTTAGAAGTAGCGGCTTTTTCAAGGTCAATCGCCCGTGCATCCCACGTAGGGATTTGAATACCTTTATAACCTAAACCCGAAACCCAATCCGTAATGGAATCAAGGGTATTGAAGGGTGCTTTGTCATCTAAAAATTGTGCTAAAAATATAGCGGGTCCTTTTATTGTTTTCATGCGTTTTTTATTTGTGAGTTGTGATTTAGTGAGTTGTGAGTTTTCTCCATTTAATCCTAAATTCATTATTTCTTTTGGAGTAAGTCTCCTACCGTTTTTCTTGATTTTGCTAAAATTTTCAGTAATTCATACCCTTCATCAATGAGGATTTTCAATTTTACTTCTTGGAAAAAATTAGCATCAATGGAATATTCTAACCAAAATACACTTTCATCCAATTCTTCTATGACAATACTTAATTTTGCAAAAAACTCTTTATCACTTCTGGCTCTTCTCACAGCACGATAATTAGCAACTGTTGAGGCGGATGAACGTACAAGTTATCCTCCAATATTTTTGGCAGAGGGAGTTTTCCCAAATAGAATATCACATACTAGAATGCATCTTAACCCAAAAGATTTAATTCGTTGATACATCTTCTCAGCAAATTCCTCCTGCGAAAGCCGCTGTTGCTCCATATTTTTAGTGGTGATTTTTTAGTTGTGAGTTGTGATTTTTTGAAAGTGTTTTGTAATCTGGTCAAATTATGAATCTTAATATAAGTAATTATGGGCAATAACTCACTAACTCACCAAATCACAACTATTAAACTTTCACCCAGCCCTGGCTCCTATGGCTTTCCAAAATTCTTTCGCAAATTAATAATTCTCTGTAACCATCCGCAAAAGTTGGAAAGGGGGCGTTCTCGGGCATTTTTCCCTCGACTATGGCAGCATAAACTTCCTTGAAAAGTTGCTTTGAAGTATCGGGGAAACCTTCATTGTGTCCGCCGGGAAAACTCATTAAAGCACTTGCTTCTGGATATGCCAATGATGGGTCACGCATTAATGACTGATTATAACCGTCACGGTTTCCAATCCAAAGTTCGTTGGGGGCTTCTGAATTGAAAGCAAACGTTTTGTTTGAACCCGAAATCTCTAATTTCAACTGATTTTTACGCCCTGCCGAAACCTGTGAAACCGTTACTAATCCTTTATTCCCATTATCAAAACGTAATAAAACGTTTGCAGTATCTTCCGTATTGATAGGCACATCAGCGTAATCTTCTGGACCAAATACTTCGCCAGAATAGGTTGCAATGGGTTTCAAAGGCTTTTTACGAGTTTTATGAATGGTATTGAAATCTGCCATCACTTCTACTGTTTTCAAGCCTGTAATGTATTCGATAACGTCCATTAAGTGTGAGCCAATATCGGCAATGGCACGAGAATCGCCTGATTTGTCGGGTTCTAAACGCCAATTATAATCGGTATTGTAAAAAAGCCAATCTTGCAAATATGAGCCGATAATTGAATAAACATCCCCCAAATCGCCTTTTTCACGCATGGTTTTCATCTGACGAACCAATGGATAATATCTCAAATTGAAATGTACCGCATTAACCAAACCCGTTTCTTTGGCAATAGCAACCAATTCCTCCGCTTCGTGCAAATCTTTTGCCAATGGTTTTTCGCAAATAACGTGCTTTCCAGCCAATAGAGCGGCTTTCGACTGTGAATAATGGAGGAAATTGGGCGTACAGATATGTACACACACGATGTCTTTCATTGCCAATAATTGCTCAAAAGTACAAGGACGTTCAATGCCCAATTGGGTTGCTTTGGCGGTTGCCAATTCAATATTTACTTCGCATAGAGCGGTAACTTCAATATTTGGAAGACGACGAAGAGCCTCAATATGAGCTGGTCCGATAAATCCTGTGCCTACGACACCTACTTTAATTTTTTGCATTTTTGATGGTTGTTTTTGGGAGGTAATGAATAATAATTTTGTAAAGTTATTAATTGTTGGCTAAGAGACAATAATATTCTATACTTGTTTTAAATATTCTATTGGGCATTTTTAAAAGTATTATTTGAGCATAAGTACTTGTTTTCAATCGAATATACAGATATTTTATACTATTTCACTCAAGAAAAATGCGGCTTAACTTATTGCTAAATAGAAAAAATGCGTTTGTTTTATTTTTTTAAGAAAAAATAAAACTATTGAAATAAAATATTGTTTTTAAATATAAGAAACATAACTTTACGAATATATTCTTGTACTCAATACCAATTACCATAGTGGAAAGTATTACATTGTTATCAAGAATAATATAATTGACTTATAACGTTAAAATTATTCGAATAAAAGCAGATAGAAGAATTTATAATTACTATTTATAAACAAACCCATTACAATTCTAAACCTTTGCTTTATTCTCCATTAGTGCTGTTGCACTCCTAAGCTGCTATAATTGGATACGCTCTTTAAACAATTTCATACTTTTTCATGGGTATGATGATTAAGTCTTAAAACCACGCTCAATCTTTTTAAATCAAGATTTATCCGTAAAAGATGAAGTGTGTTTCACTATGACCACTAATTTATTTTGGTTGTATTTCCGTATAGTTTTAAAATTTTACCAATTAATTAATTATTTTTTTTTCAATTCAAAACACAAATGTTTATTATGAACACAAAAATTTACTCTAAGTGTAGAGGAATGCTTTTGTTGGGTGTACTCCTGTTGAGTAGCCTTCTGGCATTAGCCCAAGACAAACGTGTAACGGGAAAAGTTACAGGTGTAGATGGTCAGGGAATTCCTGGAGCATCAGTTTTAGTAAAAGGTACACAGACAGGTACATCTACTGGTGCCAACGGTGAATTTGCTATTAATGTCAAAAGTGCAAACGATGTAATTATCATTACATCGGTGGGATATACTCCCCGAGAAGTTAAAGTAGGCTCACAGTCGAACATTGGTGTAACGATGACTGAGGACATTTCTGCTTTGGAAGAAGTAGTTGTTACGGGTTATGGTACACAATCTAAGCGAGACATCACTGGTGCAGTTACTACGGTGAATGCCAGAGACTTACAGGCAGTTCCAGCTACTACATTTGCTCAACAACTTCAAGGACGTGCTTCTGGTTTGAGTATTGTAAACGATGCCACTCCAGGTGGAAACGCTACGGTACGTATTCGTGGATTTGGTACTACGGGTAACAACGACCCCTTGTATGTTATTGACGGTGTGCCAACCGAAAATTCGGGTAACTTAAACCCTAATGACATTGAGACCATTCAGATTTTGAAAGATGCATCTTCGGCTTCAATTTATGGTTCACGGGCGGGTAATGGTGTGGTAATTATCACAACCAAAAAAGGAAAAGCAGGTGTAGCAAAGATTACATTTAGCACGTATTATGGTACTCAAAAAACGGCTAATGATGTTCAGGCTTTGAACGCCAAAGATTTGGGTACTTATCTGTATTTGGCCGATAAATACGCTGGTAAAACACCTTCTCATGGTCAGTATTCTTATGGACCAAATGGCGAAGTAACCATTCCTGCTTATGTATTCCCAAGTAGAGGGGCAGAAGGAAGTGCCGCCGTTGACCCAAAGTTATATTCATTAACGCCCGATAATATTTATGCCATCACAAAGTCTGCGGATACTGATTGGTGGAAAACATTGACTCAAACTGCTCCCATTCAGAACTATCAATTGAGTGCATCGGGTGGTACAGAAAATGGTCGTTATGCCCTTTCATTGGGTTATTTTAGCCAAGATGGTGTAGTTAAATTTATTGGTTATGACCGTTATACGCTCCGTGCCAACACGGAATTCTCGGCAATTAACAAGCGTTTAAGAGTAGGGGAAAACTTTACGGCATCATTCGACAACCGTAGAGGAGGTTTTGGAAACAACGAGGAACAAAATGCTGTTTCGGGTTCATACAAGCACCATCCACTTTTACCAGTGTATGATATTGCAGGAAATTTTGCGGGTAGTCGTGGTCAAAATTTGGGTAATAACTCCAACCCTTACGCAACATTAGACCGTGAAAAAGATAATCATAATTATCGTATGAGAGTTTTTGGAAATGCTTATACCGAATTTGACATTATCAAAGATTTGACGATAAAAACCAGTTTTGGTATTGACTTGACGGGCGACCGTGGTACTTATTTGGGTCGTGCCAATCCTGAATACGTGGAAGGAAGTTTCAATAATGGTTCAACTTCAACCAGCAGATACGAATATCAATGGACATGGCAAAACACATTGGCTTACAGCAAGACCTTTAATGCCGTTCACAAACTTGATACTTATGTAGGTATTGAATCAATCAAAAGTTTTGGTGAATATTTCTCTGCGGGTAGAAATGGCTATGCTTTTGAAACAACGCCAATTATCAGTTATTTGAACTTAGGAGACCCAACCAAATTATCGAATGGTGGTGGTGCTTTTAATGACTACACCCTTTGGTCACAATTTGGTAAATTAAACTATGCTTACGATGGCAAATATTTGGTTCAATTTATTCTTCGTAATGATGCTTCTTCACGTTTTTTGAGTGCATCTCGGAGTGCCTTGTTTCCTGCATTTAGTCTGGGATGGCGTTTGTCGGAAGAGAAATTCATGAAAGAACAGTTGCCAGTATTTAGTGATTTGAAACTTCGTTTCGGTTACGGACAAACGGGTAATCAAAAAATTGGTGATTATAATTCTTACACCACGTACCGTTCCGATATCTTCCACGCAGGTTATCCAATTGACGGTAATCAAACTACTCCTTCTATTGGTTATGATGCTCAAGCGTTCGGAAATCCAAAAGCCAAATGGGAAACAACCACTACGACAAATATTGGTTTAGACGGAGCTTTGTTTAATAGTAAATTGACTTTTGAATTGGATATTTGGAATCGTGTTACTTCAGATATGTTATTCACCGTACCAATTACCTTCACGGCGGGTGATGCCAATGCTCCAGCGTTGAACGTAGGACAAATGACTAATAAAGGAATTGACTTTGGCTTAAATTATAAAAGTACCGTTGGGGATTTCCGTTACAGCGTAGGAGCAAACATTTCGTCCTATAAAAATAACGTAGATTTTCTTACTGCCAGCACAACTACCAAGTTTTTTGGCTATGGCTCAAGAGTACCTGCCGTTACGCTTACGCAAGCTGGATCACCACTTTCTTCTTTCTTTGGGTACAAGGTGTTAGGTATATTTCAGTCGGACGAAGAAGCAAGAGCTTGGGCTCCTTATGGAGATTATAACAAAGCGGGTAAATTCAAAATTGCTGATGTTAATGGCGATGGAAAAATTACGGACGATGATAGAACTATTATCGGAAGTCCACACCCAGATTTTGTCTATGGTTTGAATCTAAACTTTGGTTACAAAGCCTTCGACTTGACTGTATTCTTGAACGGTACGCAGGGAAATGATGTATTCAATTATACCCGTTATTTTTCTGACTTCAATACCTTCCAGGGCAACCGTTCTAAGCGTGCTTTATACGAAGCCTGGCAGCCAACTAACAAAGGCGGAACAACGCCAATAATGGATGCCAACGACCAGATTAGTAGCCGTCCTTCTACTTATTTTCTCGAAAATGGTTCTTATTTGCGTATCAAAAACGTACAATTAACCTACAATATTCCAAAGAATGTTGGAAAAAAAGTAGGGTTGGATAACGCTCAGATTTATTTGCAAGCTCAAAACTTGGCAACTTTTACCAAATACACGGGTTTAAATCCTGAAATCCAGACGGGTGCGGATAACACCATCGGTTTCGATGGAGGATATATGCCAGTATCAAGAACCTTTATTGTAGGTTTAAATCTTGGATTCTAAAATTTTTGCACATTTACAAAATTTCATAAATACACAAAATAGGTAAAAATAAAATTTTCACAAAATTTAATAAAAAAATGAAAACAAATAATATCATAAAGATAAGTTTGGCTTTTGCGTTGGCGGGAGGAATTGTTACGGCTTGTAACGATGATTTCTTGACTCGGAGTCCGCAAGGTCAATATAGCCCCAATGCCTTACAAACAGCAAGCGGCGTTGAAGGCGTTTTGTTAGGTGCTTATGGGATGATTGACGGACAAGGTTTGGACGGACAAGCTCCTTGGGAAAATGAAATCCAAAACTGGGTATTTGGTGGACTTCCGTCGGATGATGCCTACAAAGGAACGGATGCGGGTGATCAACCCGAACAAACTTTCATTGAGCGTTATGATTTTCAAGCTACCAACGGACACATTAGAAGTAAATGGAGAGGATTGTTCAAAGGGGTTGCTCGGGCAAATGATGCCATCAATACGCTAAAGGGAGTAAAAGATATTGGTGATGACCGTAGGAAGCAAATTGAAGCAGAGGCACGTTTCTTGCGTGGAGTTTTCCACTTTGAAGCCAAGAAAATGTGGAAAAGTATTCCATTCATTGACGACAAAACGTATAATTTGAACGATTTGGAAAGTACCAAAATTCCAAACGATAAAGATGCTTGGCCCATGATTGAAGCTGATTTTGCAGCGGCAATGGCAGTTTTGCCCGACAAGCAAGCACAGGTCGGTCGCCCCACAAAATGGGCAGCGATGGCTTTTTTAGCGAAGGCTTATATGTACCAAGGTTTCAATTTGAGTACGGGAGCAGCAAATACCGCCAAATTGCAAGCGGCAAAGGCATTGTTAGACCAAATTGTAGCCAGTGGTAAATTCAAATTAGTGGATAGTTTCCGTGATAATCACGATGCCAGCACTCGAAATAATGTTGAATCAATTTTCGAAATTCAGTATGCTTCATCTTCTGCCAATAGTGATGCAGCGGATGCTGGTGTCGGTTTGGCTCACCCTTATGCTTCACCTTGGGGATGTTGCGGGTTTTATCAGCCTTCGCAAAACTTAGTGAATGCTTTTAAAACGGATGCTAACGGTTTGCCATTGTTGGATACCTTTAATGATGTGGACGTTAAAAATGACCAAGGAATTGCCTTAGAAGCACCTTTTGTACCATCTACCGTGCCACTTGACCCACGCCTTGACCAAACTGTTGGACGTAGAGGTATTTTGTTCATTGACTATAAAATCCACAATTTAGATTTTATCCGTGACCAAACGTATGCTGGACCTTATTCGCCCAAAAAACACATTCCTTCAAAAGCCTTTACGGGTGTTGCTGGATGGGGTAATTTGACGAGTAATAATTACCGCATCATTCGTTACTCAATGGTTTTGTTATGGTTGGCTGAATGTGAGGTAGAATTGGGTAATTTAGAAAAAGCCCGTGCTTTAGTCAATCAAATCAGAACTCGGGCGGCAAATCCCGCTGGTTTTGTTCAAAGAGCAACTCAGGGAGCAACCCGTGATGCCTACACTTTGGTTTTTGATGCAAAAGGAGCTCCAGTTCCAGCGGCTAATTATGTCATTAAAAATTATACCGCTCCTTGGACAAATGCAGCAACAGCTCGTAATGCTGTCCGCTTCGAGACTCGTTTGGAATTTGGTATGGAAGGTCACCGGTTCTTCGACTTAATCCGTTGGGGTATTGCAGCCGATGTTTTGAACAAATATATTGCTACGGAAGGTACCAAACGTGTTTACTTGAAAGGCTCAACTTTTGTGAAAGGAAAGCATGAATTCTATCCAATTCCACAAGAGGCAATTGACCGTTCGGATAAAGCGGGTGTGCCAACGCTTACGCAAGACCCAGCATACAAATAGATTTCAATTCGTAAATTTTAAAAAGAGACGGCATTTATTTGTCGTCTCTTTTTTTATGGAAATAATCTACCCCTAATTGCGAAAATTCCCCTAAATACCTATTAATTTTATACCTTCCAAAATAAAAAATATAATCATTCTTAGAATTGATAATCAAAATGACTCATAAACTCATCGCTTTAATTATATCCACATTCTGTGCTACATTTTTATTTTCTTGTAGTGAAGAAACCCTCTTTACCAAACTCTCCGTTGAAGAAACAGGTATTACTTTTTCCAACCACATTACGGAAATGGACACCATGAATATTATCAATTTTGAGTATATAAACAATGGTGGAGGGGTGGCTTTGGGTGATTTTAATAACGATGGTTTAGTGGATGCGTATTTTACAGGTAATCAGGTAGCTAATAAATTGTACCTCAACAAAGGGCGTTTTCGCTTTGAAGATATTACCAAAGAAAGTAAAGCTACGGGCGAAGGTCGTTGGTGTTCGGGGGTGGCTTTGGTGGATATTAATAATGATAAATTGTTGGATATTTACGTCTGTGTAACCGTTAAAAAGACGGCTGCTCTTCGGGCAAATATGCTCTATGTCAATCAGGGCATAGGAAAAGATGGCGTTCCAACCTTTAAAGAAATGGCTCAGGAGTATGGTATCGCCGACACTACGCATACAACTAATGCCGCATTTTTCGACTACGATAATGACGGTGATTTAGACCTTTATCTGGTAGTAAATGAAATGGATGATAGCCGTTTCCCGAATAAGTATCACGATAAAATTGTGGATGGTTCTTCCAAGCGGACGGATAGGTTATATCGGAATGATAGCGAACAAAAACATTTTACTAACATTTCCAAAGAAGCGGGAATTTTGATTGAAGGTTATGGTTTGGGGGTCAATATTACGGATATAAATCGGGATGGGTGGAAAGATATTTACGTTACCAATGATTTTCTGACTAATGATTTAATGTACATTAATAAGGGGAATGGGGACAGTTCATTACCACAATTTACTGATCAAGCCGCTGCTTATTTCAAGCATACTTCGCACTCGGCAATGGGTAACGAGGTGGAGGATTTGAACAATGATGGCTTAGTGGATATTTTTGCAGTGGATATGATGCCCGCCAATATTTACCGTAAAAAAATGATGACGATGGCGAATAATTATTTAGTTTATCAGAATAACGAGCAGTATCATTATACCCACCAATATCCACGCAATACCCTTCAAGTCAATCAAGGCATTAATCCGAAGACTGGAAAACCCGTTTTCAGTGAAATGGGGCTACTCTCGGGCGTGGCAGAAACGGATTGGAGTTGGACTCCGATGGTTACGGACTTTGACAATGATGGTTTCAGGGACATCATTATTACCAACGGTTTCCCCCATGATATTACCGACCAAGATTTCATGGCGTATCGCTCTTCAGTCAGTAATTTGATGGATCCAATGTCTATTTTACAAAGTGTTCCTTCGGTAAAAATTGCTAATTACGCTTTCAAAAATATAACAGGAATAGACGGTTCATCGCCTCAATTTGAGAATGTAACCAAAGCATGGGGGATGGACACACCCAGTTTCTCGAATGGTGCCGCTTATGCCGATTTGGACAATGATGGTGATTTGGATTATATCGTCAATAATATCAACGATTCGGCTTCGATTTATCGTAATAATGCTATGCAATTGAAGCCCCAGGAAAGTAATTATCTACGAATAAAATTCAATGGTTTGCAAAATAATATCAACGGAATTGGGGCAATGGTTGAGATTACTTACAACAATGGCGATACCCAATTTTACGAAAATACGCCCTATCGTGGCTACCTTTCAACCATTGAAAATGTTGCCCATTTTGGCTTGGGTAAAGTTACTAAAATTGATAAAGTAACGGTTACGTGGACGAGTGGAAAAACCAAAATTTATGAAAACGTAGCCAGTAATCAAGTCTTAATTGTAGATGAAAGATTGGCAATTAGTAATCAACAATCGTTAATTATAAATCCTAAATCGTCAATTTTTGAAGATATAACTGACTCATTATCGATTGACTATATTCACCAAGAGGCGGATATGATTGATTTTAATATTCAGAAATTGTTGCCTCATAAGCTTTCGCAGTTCGGTCCAGCCGTGGCGGTGGGTGATGTCAATGGTGATGGATTGGAAGATGTTTTTATTGGTGGGGCAGCTCATTATAAAGGAATATTTTTAGTGCAGAATAGAGCGGGAAAATTCATTAAATCAGATTTGATTTTGGGTGAAAAAGACTCAACCAAATTAGCCGAAGACACGGGCGTTTTGCTCTTTGATGCCGACCGAGATAATGACCTTGATTTATACATCGTGAGTGGTAGCAATGAATTGCCCAAAGATTCACCTGACTATCAGGATAGATTTTATCAGAATGATGGTAAAGGACATTTTACCCGAAATATCAAGGCTTTACCACCATTTTTGAAAAGCGGTTCGTGCGTAAAAGCCGTTGATTTTGACCACGATGGCGACCTCGACCTCTTCGTGGGTGGGCGGATGGAAGCAAACGCTTATCCGAAGCCTGTGAGTAGTTATGTATTAAGAAATGAGAAAGGAATTTTTACCGACATCACCGCCCAATTTGCCCCAGATTTGAAAAATATTGGCTTGATTTGCGATGCCCTTTGGACGGATTATGACAATGACGGCTGGCAAGATTTGATGTTGGCGGGTGAATGGATGCCTTTAACAATTTTGAAAAATAACCAAGGAAAAAAATTAGAAAAAACTGATAATCAAGGACTTGTCGACAAAATAGGTTTCTGGAATAGCCTAATCGCAGGGGATTTTGACAACGATGGCGACGTGGATTATATCGCAGGGAATTTGGGCGTAAATACTTTGAACCAAGCCTCGGATGAATACCCAGTAAGAATCTATGCTAAGGATTTTAACAACGATGGAATTTATGATGCCATTCCAACGGTTTTTTATAAAGACGATAAAGGAAAACGTAAGGAAGTTACTTTCCACGGGCGGGATGATTTGGCAAAACAGATGAACACCATGCGTAAGAAATTTGATAATTATAATAAATTTGCCATTGGTGGAATCAAAGATATTTTATCGGCGGACGATTTGCAAGATGCCCTCATTATGAAAGCTAATTATTTAAAAACCAGTTATATAGAAAATTTGAGTGAAGGAAAATTCAAAGCTACCTCGCTTCCCTTACAAGCCCAAACTGCCCCCATTTTCGGAATGTTGGTAGAAGATTTTGATGCCGATGGCAACCTTGATGTGCTGATGGTGGGTAATGATTTTGGTAACGAAGTTTCCGTAGGTCGTTTTGATGCTTTCAATGGATTGATGTTGAAAGGGGACGGCAATGGAAATTTCAAAGCCCAAACCCTTCCACAAACCGCTTTTTGCGTGGGAGGCGATGCCAAAGCCTTGATTAGAGTAACGAATCCAAGGGGGCAACCTATCATCATGGCGAGTCAGAATAGGGCGGATTTAAAAGTTTTTCAAGTCAATAAATCCTTACAAACCAAATCCTTACAAACCAATGATGCCGTGGTGATTGAGCTATTAAAAAATGGCAAAAAACGTCGAACTGAAATTGGCTACGGCACTTCTTTTCTTTCACAATCGTCAAGAAGTATTTTGCTTTCACCGAACGTCAAATCGGTGCAAGTGATTGATTATCAAGGGCGGAAGAGGGGAATATGACTTGGGAATAGTAGTTTTTTTAGCATTTTGTTTCTTATAATAAATGGATGTTTCTAATTTTTAAAAAGCAAGACAATTATCCCCAAAACCCATGAAAATCCTCCTCCTATTCCTCTTCCTACTCTATTCAACAAGCCTTTTCGCTCAACAAGACAGCGTTTCTGGGAAGGTTTATGTTTTTAAGGATATGCCCCAAACGGTGGATAATAATCGTATTTATACACCCATTATCAAGGCAGGAAGCACCACGCATTTTGAAAGTTTTCGGGTTCATCATTCTACTTTGAAGGTGGGGCATCAGCTACGTCCTGCCCATACGCAAAAGACGGATGAAGAGTTAATTATTGTGAAAGAAGGGAAATTATCAGTAATGATTAATGGCAAAAGTAAGGTTTTGGGGGCGGGGAGTGTATTGCTTATTATGCCTGGTGATGAGCAAATGATTAATAATTTGGACAGTATTCCTGCCAGTTATTACGTTTGCATTTATCGCTCAAAAGCCGCCAAAGATAGCGTAAGGGCAGTTTTGGCGGGTGGTTCAATGATGATTGATTGGAATGATGTTGCCTTTAAACCAAACGATAAAGGCGGCAGAAGAGATTTTTTCAACCGACCTACCGCCTCATGTAAACGCATTGAAATGCACGTTACAAGTCTTAATCAAGGATTGAAAAGCCATGAACTCCACAAACATTCTGCCGAGGAAATTATTTTGTTAGTGCAAGGTAATGCCAAAGAGCAAATTGGAGATTCGTTTTATGAAGGCACGGCGGGTGATTTATTTTTTCTGCCTTCCAATGTCCTCCATAATATCACCAGTACGGGCAAAGGACAAGCGGTTTATTATGCTTTTCAACTTGAATAGTTGATTGGTGCAACGTCTTTAAAATATTTATAGGTTTGATAACCATTTGTTGTATAAAAATATGAATTTGGAGCAATTCAGACCCATTTATCAGGATTTATTAAACGATGGCGTAAAGTATATTTTTGAAGAAAATACCTCGCCCGTGGGAATGTTCAAACTCATTCGCCTCAAACATCGTAGCTCGCATATTGCTTACATAGGCGGATTAGCGATTCATCCTGATTTTGACTGAAAAGGATTTGGCAAGAAAATGATGCATGAAATTATTGATTTAGCCAAAGAAATAGGCATCATAAGGCTCGAACTAAGCGTTGGTTCAGAGAATATACAAGCCCAAAAATTTTATAAATAATTGGGTTTTGAAAAGAAGGGAGTCCTTCGGAAATATACGCATTTAATGAGCGAAGTACGGTTTTTGGATGAGGTGATGATGGCGTATTTGGTTTGGTGAATTTGGCTATGAATTTGGAAAGGGTTTTGTTAATTAGCTTTGCGGAATTATCTACTATTTGACGCAAATTGTGTTTCCGTTATCAATAGCGAGGGATTTAAATCCCTTGCTATTGATAATGGATTGATAATCAAATATATACAAATTTTGAAAAGTCGAATTTCCACTGTGTCAAATAGTAGATAATTCCGTAGCTTTAAGTCAAAAATTCATAATAATTACGCTGATTTATCACCTTGAAAGTTGATTCAGGATAGCCTTCTTGGAAAGATTTAGGTAATCTTGGAGTCTTTTTTTCGCTCCATTTAAACTCGTAAGTATCAATCATTCCGTCTCTTTCTTCTAAATAATCAATTTCTTGTTGTTGAGTTGTTCTCCAAAAATATCTGCCTCCGTGCAGATTATGATATTTAAAGTATTTAACTCGCTCGGCAATCAAATAATTCTCCCATAATGCCCCCACGTCTGTACGACCTGCGAGAGGTAAAAAGTTACCGATGATGGCATTTCTCACGCCATTATCATAAAAAAAAACTTTTTTAGTTTTCTTCAATTCATTTCTGATGTTGCGACTAAAAGCGTTCAACCTAAAAACTACAAAAACCTGTTCCAATAAATCAATGTATTTTTCAACCGTATTTTTATCCACGCCCAACACCTGACCCAGATTTTGATACGATATTTCACTACCCAACTGCAAAGCCAATGTCACCAATAATTTATGAAGTAAAGACGATTTTTTTATACCTTCATACATCAATAAATCTTTATACAAATAGCTGTCTGTCAATAAGATAAGACCTTCTTTGTCGTTACCCGAATTATTCACTACCTCTGGATATGAGCCAAAAATTAGCCTGTTTTCCAACATCCTTTTCTCTTCGATAAGCCCTTGATTAAGTGAGAGTTCTTCAAACGAAAAGGGATAAAGAAAGAACTCAAATTTTCGCCCTGTCAGGGGTTCATTGATTTTATTGGCTAATTCAAAAGCTGACGAACCTGTAGCGATTACCTGCACATCGGGAAAATTATCAGTTGCCAATTTGAGGGTAAGACCAATATTTTCAATCCGTTGGGCTTCATCAATAACCACGACTTTGACATCCCCAATCAAGGCTTTGAATTGTGTGGAAGTCGTGTTGGAAAGTGCCAAACGCATATCAGGTTCATCGCCATTAAACCACCTGACGGGAACCGCTAAATCTGACACAATTTTTCGGATAAGCGTAGTTTTGCCAACCTGTCTCGGACCAAAAACCAAGATAGCTTTCCCCTTAAAAAGTTTGTCTTTAATCAATAGCTCTATACTTCTCTCTATCATAATTTTTTGGGTATAAACACAAAAATACAATAATTCGTGAATCAATTCACGAATTATTGTATTTATTCGTGAATTGATTCACGGAATGTTTGGAAATTTCTTAAATAGTGTTATTTGTTAAATCTATATTCACAGCTAAAAAGAAAGCCCAATATAGAAATTTATACCGTTTGATAACTTTATTGATTGGGTTGGGAATTTGTTTGTATTATTGTAGTGAGGAATGTTGAAAGCCTCATTTTATAGGCTGTTTAATATACGAGATTTATATCATTCTTTTCATATTTGTCTTTCCAATTATTATGATACATCAAATTTTAGAAAGTATTATTAACCATAAAATAAACATGAATAACGACTTAATTAAAATCAATTACAGACAAGAACGCACTGGAACACGAACTTATAAAATTAAGTTTATAGCGGAAATTATGCATAAAGGCTTGAATGATTATAAAGTTCTTACATCAGATAATTATGAAATTTTACGGAATAAAGTTAATGCTCATGTTGCAATACTTGAAGAAAAATGGGATGCGGATGAAAGAACTCGGGAAGCAATATTTAAACTTCAAGAAATTGATAATATTCTTTTACAAGCATTGGAAATAGATGATGCTATAAATTGGGAACGGTTAAAAGATAAATCGAAATTTGATATTCCAAATCCAGAAACAAATCTAAATAAACTTTTAGGTGTTGTTTCAAAACCAATTCAGCCAATAGCTAATTCAAAACCAGATGAACCCAACAAGTCTAAATTTGAGCCTAAAATTTTATTTTTTGATATGCTCTTTAAGTCAAGAAAAGATAAAAAAATATACGTTTCAGATACTCTATTTGAAAATGCAATGTCTAATTGGAAAACTGAATGTGAAACCATAGAAAGGATTAACCAAAGTGAGTTTGACGAATATCAATCAATGGTAAAAAAGTATGAGAGGAAATTAGAGGATATAAAATCAGAGAATTTATCGGATATAAGAAAATGGGAAAAATCAAAAGATGTTTTTTTGAAAAATCAGAATATTGAGAATGCCAAAATTGATAAACTTAGAACTGATTATAATAAACTTGATAGTAACGCAATATTAGAGTATTGTGAATTAGTTTTGAATAATTCTGAATATCCAGACAGTTTTCCAAAAGGTTTTGAACTTGAATATAATCTAGACACTAAAATATTAATAGTTGAATATTCACTTCCTGCCATTGAACAGCTACCAACATTAAATGAAGTAAAATTTATAAAAAATGAGTTAAAAGAGTATTATATATCTGAAAGTCAGCTACTTAAAATGTTTGACAATACAATGTATAATATAACTTTACGAACTATTCACGAGCTTTTTGAAGCTGATGTTATTAATGCGATTGAAGCTATATCTTTCAATGGTTGGGTAAATTCTTTAAATAAAGCAACAGGCAAGCGAGATAATAATTGTATTCTTTCTATTCAAGTAAAGAAAAAAGAATTTATTGAAATTAAGTTAGAAAACGTTGATGCTAAAACTTGCTTTAAAAACTTTAAAGGCGTTGGAAGTAGTAAATTAAGTGGGCTAACTCCAATACAACCAATCTTACAGATAAATCGTACAGATAAGAGATTTACAAGTCATTATGATGTTGCTCATTCATTGGATAGTTCAACAAATTTGGCTTCAATGGATTGGGAAGACTTCGAACACTTAATTAGAGAGGTCTTTGCAAAAGAATTCAGTTCAAATGGTGGAGAAGTAAGGGTAACACAAGCAAGTAGAGATGGGGGTGTTGATGCAATTGCATTTGACCCTGACCCAATCAGAGGAGGAAAAATTGTAATTCAAGCAAAAAGGTACACTAATACTGTTGGAGTATCATCAGTTAGAGACTTATATGGTACAGTGATGAATGAAGGAGCTATTAAAGGAATTCTTGTAACCACCGCAGATTACGGTCCTGATGCGTATGAATTTGTTAAAGGAAAACCTTTAACACTTATGAATGGAGCAAATTTACTTTATCTACTTGAAAAGCATGGTCATCATGCAAGAATAGATATCAAAGAAGCAAAACGAAATATGATTTAAAAATTATAACTCGTCAACTGATTAAGAATTTATCAGCTAAAAGCTCCACAGAAAAAGGCGAAAATCCCTAAAAGTTTTCGCCTTTTCTATTCCTAAAAAATTTCTTGATTCTTCGCTCTCTGCACCGTATCAAGTTCAACACATTGCTAAATTATTACTTCCTCTGAAACAGTAATTAAGGTTATCCCTAAATTTTTTTCAATTAAAGCAATCGTTTCAAGGGTAAAATTATGATTTCCAGAAAGCCACTTTGTTACTTCTGAGGGACGTTTTTCCATCATGTCAGCTAACTGTTTTTGAGTCCAGCCTTTTGACTTCAAAGCATCATCTATTCTTGCAGAAATCATCATTCTTCTTCTAACCATCTCACGACGAGTTGGGTCAATATTTCTTAAAGCCTCTTGGATTATTGGGCTTGTATATTTTCTGGCTTCATTCATTGTCTTCATCGTCTTGTATCGTTAAATTTCCAATTAGTCTTTTTCCATCGGAAGCCCAAGTTATATCACCGTCTTTGATGGATTCGGTTATAAGTCTTGAGATTTCCCTTAATAGATAATTTTCATGTTTTAATTTGGGGTCATCTTGCAATGCTCGGACATCTTTATAACCACCTCCTCCAAGAATAATTGTGGTGCTACCATATCTAATACAATAAAGCCTAATTTTCTTGTCAGGATTATCGTATAAAGCACAGATTCCATCACCAAGAGTTCCTTCATTTATTTTGAAAAGATGTTCCCTTGCACCTGTTACATGACCAATTGTCTCAATTTTTAATAAAATATCATCAATCTCTGCCGAAAATTTAGGTCGGTTTTCTTGAATAAAATTATCAAAAAGAGATTGAGATCCTTCGTTTAGAATCACAGTATAAATTCCAGCTTTATATCCAGAAAAATCAAGTAGTTCAACAATTTCAAATTTCATTAATCAAAGATAAAAAAAAATCCATAGAATACACTTATAAATGTATTCTATGGATAAAGTTATTTAAAAAATAAAATTCCCTAATTCTTAGCCCCCTGCACCGCATTTGGCTTTGATTGCTGTTGCATTGGGTTTGAACCCGCTGGGCGGTTTTGCTTGAATACTTGGAAACGAGTTGGCTCTTCTGGCTCACGGGGGAAGGTATTGGTTTTGGTGTCAATATCTGCCGTTTCGTAGAAAGGGTCTAAGGTCCATTTCACTACTTTTTTATCAGTTGGAATCACTTTTTTGATTTCCTTATCGTTCAATCGCCAGATTTCTGCGGGGATTCTTATTACTTCGTCCGTGCCGTCTTCATAATTCATTTTGATGATGACGGGACTTGGTAAACCGCCTACGTTTTTGAGGTTCAGCACGTAGAAATTTTTGTTAGAATCCACCAATTTCTTTTCGTCTTCGCCTAAGCCTGCCATCGTTTGGTCGAAACGCTTTTTGTCGGCTTCGGTAGTGGCAAATTTATCGTAAGTATTATAAAAATCCTTCATGTCTGGATTTTCTTCTACCACCGTTTTAGGAATATCCTTTTTATTACGGATATTGCTGATTGTCTGGCGTTTAGCTTCGGCATCTGCTTTGGCATTGGCATTTTTCTTGTCGGGTGCAAGATTATCAATCCCGAACCATTCTACGTTTTCGATGGATAAATCCACGGGTTCAACGCCATAGAACCAACCCTTCCAAAACCAGTCTAAATCCACGCCCGAAGCATCTTCCATCGTGCGGAAAAAATCTTGTGGCGTTGGGTGTTTGAAAGCCCAACGGCGAGCGTATTCCTTGAAAGCATGGTCAAATAATTCACGCCCCATCACGGTTTCACGCAATACCGTTAGAGCGGCGGAAGGCTTGGTATAAGCATTTGGTCCAAAAGCCATGATATTATCCGAACTCGACATAATGGGCATCTGTTGAGCCTTATCAGTACGCATATACCCTACAATATTTTGGGGAGTTCCGTTGGTTTCAAAATCTCTATCCCACTCTCTTTCAGCGAGTTCCTCACAAAAAGTATTCAAACCTTCGTCCATCCACGACCATTGTCTTTCGTCTGAATTAACAATCATCGGGAAGAAATTATGCCCAACTTCGTGAATAACCACGCCAATCAAAAAGTTTTTAGTTCCTTCCGAATAAGTACCATCAGTTTCGGGTCTTGCTCCATTAAACGAAATCATCGGGTATTCCATACCACCCACAGGACCATGAATCGACTGGGCAACGGGATAGGGGTAAGCGATGGTGTGCTTTGAATAAATCTTCAAAGTATGAGCTACCAACATCGTTGAATACTGTCCCCACAGTGGATTAGCTTCTTTTGGAAATGCTGACATTGCCCACACTTTTTTACCTTCCACTTCTACTTGCATGGCATCCCAAAGGAATTTTCTTGACCCCGCAAAAGCAAAATCACGCACATTTTGAGCCGCAAAATTCCAAGTTTTCTTGCCCGAAGGCTTCGCTTTTTCAGAAGCCGTTGCTTCGTCTTGCGTAACAATCATCACGGGGCGAGTGGCAGTTTTTGCCGTTTCCAAACGCTTGATTTGTGCCGCAGAAAGCACCTGAGCGGCATTTTGCAATTCACCCGTAGCTAAAACTACAAAGTCATTTGGGGCGGTGATGGCTACTTTATAATCCCCAAAAGGAACCGTAAATTCTCCCTGACCCAAAAACTGTTTGTGTTGCCAACCGTTCACATCATCATAGACGCACATACGGGGAAACCACTGGGCAAGTTCGTACAAATAATTACCATCTTTTGGAAAAAATTCGTAACCACTTCTGGCACGAGTAGCGATGGCATCGGTGATATTAAAAGACCATTCTACTGAAAATGAGAAGCTACCGCCCGTTTTCAAAGTTGTTGGCAAATCAACCCGCATCATGGTTTCGTTGATGGTAAATTTTAAGGGATTGCCCATTTTATCTTTTACCGAAATGATGTTGTAGCCGTATTCTTTTTTCTTCAAAATATTTGCCGAAGCATCTAAACGTCCGAAAGAAGTTCCTCTGTCGGTGAGCGAAGAAGTGGAAGTCAATTGGGCAATTCCGTCTTTTTTGAAGTTATTTTGGTCTAATTGCAACCACAAATAACGCAATTCATCGGGTGAAAAGTTTTTGTAAGTAATCACTTCCGAAGCCGTCATGGATTGGTTTTGGTCGTCCAATTCTGCCTTAATATCGTAGTCGGCACGGTTTTGCCAATAGTCTTTTCCAGGAGCTCCCGAAGCCGCACGGTAGGAGTTGGGCGTAGGTAAAGTATTACCCAATTGCTCAAAGCGACTGTTGCTATTGTATTGACTGGCAGGCTGTTGAGCCTGTAATGATGCGTTTTGGAACAGTAAAATTCCAAAACTCAAAGCGAAGAGTTTACGTGTCATTTTTTAAGGTTTGATGAATGGTTCAATGAATGTTAGATTGAGCGAGTGGGTGAATAATCATGACTCTTTTTAATCTTTACGAATTTACTAAAAAAAACGCTGTGGGGGAAAGGGTTTGGGATGATTAGTTTGTTTTCTAATTATCGTCTGAATATGCGTCCCCTACTTCTAACATAGCTATCGGGTTAAAGTAGAGACAAGGCACTGCCTTGTCTAATCATTGTCCGTTTTCGTCCACAATCGGACGGTAATTAGACAAGGCAGTGCCTTGTCTCTACGAAAATAAACATTTTTGGTTATGACTTGACGGTGTCATTGTGTCTCCAAAGACGATTATCTGTGTTGTTTGTAAAAAGATAAATAACGGCGACAGATATTACTCCCAAACCATATATATCTTCCCCCCTGCACTTCCGTTTATTCTCTTTTCCAAACTTTACATTTAGAATGGTCGAAAATAAGGATTTAGCTTTCCGTTAGTGAAAGTCGGTCTAATGTGATGATGACATTCAAAGGGCGTTTTCCGATATTTGAGGTTCTTTAAAATCATACCCCGATGTTGGATTCCTGTTCGTGCAACAAGTACACAAAAATTAACCCACTCTATGATTTCTCCTCAAAAGAACACCATTCTCTCATCACGTATTATCAAAGCGAGTGTTAAACCTGAAAAACCCCCACCTTAAAATCCTTCGTTATTGGTGCATGATTGGCTGCCTCAATACCTTTTGAAATCACTTTTCGGGTATCGGCGGGGTCAATGATTTCATCCACCCAAAGCCGAGCGGCGGCGTAATAAGGCGTAGTTTGAGTATTATATCTGTCCATTATTTCTTTCAAAATCTCATTTTCTTCCTCTTTGTTCAATACTTTCCCTTTGGCTTTCATCGAAGCGACTTGTGTTTGTAAAAGCGTTTTGGCGGCTTGTTCTCCACCCATTACGGCAATTTTTGCGGAGTGCCAAGCGTAAATAAAATTAGGATTATACGCCTTGCCGCACATCGCATAATTGCCCGCCCCGTAAGAATTTCCTAAGATAATCGTGAATTTGGGGACGATGGAATTAGAAACGGCATTCACCATTTTTGCTCCGTCTTTGGTTATTCCAGAATGTTCCGAACGACTGCCCACCATGAAACCCGTCACGTCCTGGAGGAAAACCAAAGGAATCTTTTTCTGGTTACAATTCATGATAAAACGGGCAGATTTATCGGCTGAATCGTTGTAAATTACACCCCCGATTTGTACTTCTCCCTTTTTCGTTTTTACGATTTGACGCTGATTTGCCACAATCCCGACCGCCCAACCGTCTATCCGTGCGTAGCCGCAGATGATAGTTTTACCGTAATCTTTCTTGAATTCATCAAACTGCGAACTGTCTACCAATCGCTCAATGACTTCGAGCATATTGTAAGGCTTTGTTCTGACTTCTGGAAAGAAATTCAATAGTTCATCAGGATTTTTTATGGGCAAATATGCCTCCATACGGTCAAAACCCGCATCGGAAGCTTTGCCCATTTTGCCAATGGTACGTTTTATTTGGTCTAAACATTCTTGCTCAGTCTTGAATTTATAATCGGCAATACCTGAGATTTCCGTGTGTGTAACGGCTCCGCCCAAAGTTTCGGCATCAATATCCTCGCCAACTGCCGCTTTTACCAAATAAGGTCCTGCTAAAAAGATGGAACTTTGTCCTTCAACCATCAACGTCTCATCAGACATGATGGGCAAATAGGCACCACCCGCTACACAACTGCCCAAAACGGCGGAAATTTGAGTAATACCCATCGCACTCATTAAAGAATTATTGTAAAAAACCCTTCCAAAATGGTCACGGTCGGGAAAAATTTCGTCTTGCATCGGCAGAAAAACCCCAGCACTATCCACCAAATAAATGATGGGTAAATGGTTTTGCATCGCTATTTCCTGAAAACGAAGATTCTTTTTCCCCGTTATCGGAAAGTAGGCACCAGCCTTCACGGTTTGGTCATTTGCCACGATAACACACAGTCTGCCAGACACATAGCCCAAGCCGCCCACCGTTCCACCCGCAGGACAGCCACCGTGTTCAGGGTACATTTCATAGCCCACAAAAGCCCCAATTTCTAAGAATTCAGAATCATCATCAATCAGATAATTGATTCTTTCTCGGGCAATTAATTTACCCCTTTCGTGTTGTTTTTGGATGTTTTTGAGTCCACCACCCAATTTAATGGTTTCAAGGCGTTGTTTTCTTTCAGCGAGAAGTACCTCGTGGGCATTTTGATTTTGGTTGTTCATAATTTGTTGATGAGATTGAATAGGGCGATAATTTACGATAATTTTCTGTAAAAATGATGTTTGATTAGTTTTGATTATATTCATTTTTGGGTAAATTCACGGAAGTCTTCATCTCAAACGAGGGCTTCTTTATTCTGTCCAAAAAAACGCTCCATGATTCGTAAAGCCACCCAAAACGACCTTCAATTCGTGTATGACCTCTATATGCACCCCTTGGTAAATCCACATTTATTGTATGAAAACATGGATTTGGAGCAATTCAAGCCCATTTATCAAGATTTATTAGCCGATGGCGTAAAATATATTTTTGAAGAAAATAACTCGCCCTTGGGAATGTTCAAGCTCATTCGTCTCAAACATCGTTGCTCGCATATTGCCTACATTGGCGGATTAGCGATTCACCCTTATTTTGGCGGAAAAGGTTTTGGCGGTAAAATGATGCAAGAAATTATTGGCTTAGCCCAAAAAGTGGGCATCCAAAGACTCGAATTGAGTGTTGGTTCAGAGAATTTGCAAGCTCAAAAACTCTATGAAAAATTGGGTTTTCAACAGGAAGGGGTTCTTCGAAAATATACGCATTTAGTGATTGAAGGACGGTTTTTGGATGAAATGATGATGGCATATTTGTTGTAAAATTTCTTTGCTGTTGCTATAATTATTGAAATTTGAGTTGTTGAACTTAACAGTTATATGCCTTTATTTTTATCGCTCAAAAGCCCTGAAAATGGCGTAAAGGTAGTTTCGGCGGGTGGTTCAATGATGATTCTTTTAGGTTGAATAGTTGATGGATAATTTTTTTAATCCGTCCATAATCGAACAAAACTGTATCAAAAACGGACACTTTTATATTCTATAACTTCCTGTAAACTATTAATAATCAATATTTTAAGTTTATGGCATAATCTTTCTGTATAATAAAGCAAATCCAAATCAGAAATGCCATGATACAGAACTATCTCAAAATTGCCCTCCGAAACCTTCTTAGAAATAAGGTTTATTCGTTCATTAATATTGTAGGACTTGCTGTGGGAATGGCAACTTGTTTGTTAATATCACTTTATGTTTTTGATGAAATTAGTTATGACCGTTTTAACGAAAAAGCGGATAGAATTTGCCGATTAGATATGGATATTAAGTTCGGAGGTTCAGAAAAAAATTATGCAGTTTCTCCCGCACCTGCTGGACCTGCATTACTACAAGACTATCCATTTATTGAAAACTATGTTCGTATCAGAGAAAATTCTGTGGTTATCAAAAAGGGAATTGAAACGTTAGCTGAGGGTGATGTAGCTTTTGCTGATTCAACACTATTTGAAGTTTTTATATTCCCTATGCTTTACGGAAATCCCAAAGAAGCACTTAAACAACCCAATAGCGTAGTTATTACAGAAAGTATTGCCAAAAAATATTTTAACACCTCTCAAGTTTTAGGCAAATTTTTAACAATTAATAACACTGAATTATATAAAATCACAGGTGTAATTAAAGATATTCCAGAAAATTCTCATATCAGACGAAATATCTACATGAGTATGTTGAATTATGAAGATAGTAAAAGGAATGTATGGGTTAATAATAATTATAATACTTATTTATTATTCAGAAAAGGAGTCAATTTTACACAATTAAAAGCAAAATTTAGTGAAGTACAGAAAAAATACCTACAGCCCGAGATTTTTCAAATTTTAGGCATCAAAACGATTAAAGATTTTGAAAAATCTGGAAATTATATGCGTTTTGATCTAATGCCTCTCACGCAAATTCATTTATATTCAAATAAAGTAGCTGAGATTTCTGCCAACTCTAATATTCAATATGTTTATATTTTTTCAGCTATAGCATTATTCATTTTATTGATTGCTTGTGTCAATTTTATGAATTTGAGTACTGCTCGTTCAGTTAATCGGGCTAAGGAAGTGGGTATTCGTAAAGTGTTGGGAACAGTTCGCTCCTATTTAGTAGGACAATTCCTTTCCGAATCCATTTTATTAAGTTTAATTGCCTTCGTTTTAGGATTTGGCATTGCCTATTTGCTTCTTCCTTATTTCAATGATTTGGCGGCTAAACAAATGAACCTTTCGTTTGAACAGAAACCATTCTTACTTCCAGTCTTAATATTATCATCAACGCTTATAGGATTGTTAGCGGGGATTTATCCAGCTTTAATATTATCAGCTTTCAAACCGATTAGCGTTCTGAAAGGAAAGCTAACTGCCAGTAATAAAGGGGGTTATCTCCGCAGTGGATTGGTAGTTTTTCAATTTTTTGCCTCGGTATTTTTAATTATTTGTACAATAGTTATTTACAGGCAACTCAATTTTATTCAAAATAAAAATTTAGGTTTTAATAGAGAACAGGTATTAGTCATCCATGATACCAATTTATTAAACAACGGATTAGCATCTTTCAAAAATGAATTATTACAATTAAATGAAGTCAAATCCGCTTCTATCAGTAATTTTTTACCCACCCCATCTTATCGAAATAGTTCTACTTTTTTTCCCGAAGGAGAATTAAATGCTGAAAAAGGAATTAATATGCAGTTTTGGGAAGTAGGTCATGATTATACCAAAACATTGGGGATGCAACTGTTGAAAGGAAGAGATTTTGACAAAAGTATGTTTACCGATTCTTCGGCATTGGTTATCAATGAGTCTGCCGCTAAAATTTTCGGGTACAAAAACCCTGTTGGCAAAAAGGTCTTTATGTACACAGATATACAGGCTAAGATAATGAAAACATTTACCATAATTGGAGTAATAAAAAACTTCAATTATGAATCGTTACGAGAAAATGTAGGAGCGATGTCAATGTGCTTATCTACAAATCCTCACGGTATGATTTCTATACGTTTGAAGACTAATGATGTTAAGCAAACTATCGCAGCGATAGATAAAAAATGGAAAGCGAGAGTTGGAGTAACGCCCCTAAATTATCAGTTCTTAGATGAAGCCTTTGATAGTATGTATCGTAGTGAACAGAGAATTGGAAAGATTTTTATCAGTTTTGCTATTTTAGCAATTTTTATCGCTTGCTTGGGGCTTTTTGGCTTAGCAACTTTCACGGCAGAGCAAAGAACCAAAGAGATTGGTATCAGAAAAGTATTGGGTGCATCCGTTACGCAAATCGTTCAATTACTGTCAAAAGACTTATTGCGGTTAGTGATTGTAGGCATTATCATTGCTTCACCCATTGCCTATTATTTTATGAATAAATGGTTGCAAGATTTTGCCTATCAAGTAGAAATTTCTTGGTGGATTTTTGTTTTGGCAGGAGTCATATCTGTTGCAATCGCCTTATTAACAGTAAGTTATCAAGCCATAAAAGCGGCGGTGGCGAATCCTGTGAAGAGTCTTAGAACTGAATAATTTTTTTGTACACGGTGAACGGTAAAGGGTAAACGAGGCAAAAAAGCCAACTACTACCTCAAACTCTTTCCCGTGTACCGTTCACCCTTAACCGTTCACCCAATTTTATGTTACAACTCAAAAACATTTTCCGCTGGTACAATTCGGGTGCCAATCGCACTTTTGTCTTGCGTGATGTCAGTATTGATATTCAAAAAGGCGAGTTCATTTCCATCATGGGACCGTCGGGTTCGGGCAAGTCCACCCTACTGCATATTTTGGGAATGATGGACGCACCCGATGAAGGCACTTACGAGTTTTTGGGAGAAAGCATACTCAATCTCAAAGAAAAACAAAGGGCAGAATTATACAAAAAACACATTGGATTCGTTTTTCAAGCCTATCATCTGATTGATGAATTGACGGTTTATGAAAATATTGAAACGCCCTTGCTTTATCATGGTATCAATTCGTCTGAACGCAAAGCCATGGTTGCCGATGTGTTGGATAGATTTAATATTGTGGGCAAAAAAGACCTTTTCCCCAATCAATTATCGGGCGGACAGCAACAATTAGTAGGCATTGCCCGAGCCATTATTACTAAACCAGATTTAATTTTAGCGGATGAACCCACGGGCAATCTAAACTCCAAACAAGGCGAAGAAATCATGGAATTATTCAGAACCCTCAACCAAGAAGGCGTAACGATTGTGCAAGTAACGCATTCTGAAAAAAATGCAGCAATGGGAACACGGACGATTGAGTTATTGGATGGAAGAGTGGTTTAACGTGGTGTCAGATTCTCAAATCTGACACTTTTGGATTCTCAAATCCAATAAATTAAGGGTTTGAGAACCCTACGTGTCAGATTTGAGAATCTGACACCACTCCATGCAACTTTTCTCACAAAATCAGCATCTTTATAACACAAACAAAAACTGCTCCCCGTGAACCTTAAAATTTAATAACATGAAAACGCTCAACGCAATTCTTTTCTTTTTATTGATCTCTTTTGCGGGCTTGGCTCAAAAAGATGAAAAGCCCTACATGGTGAAAACCTTTACGGCAAATGCTATCAAAAACTTGAAAATGAATACCTCGGGCGGAAGCCTATCTGTAACGGGTACGACTGATGCCGAAGCCCGCATTGAAGTGTATATACGGGGAAACAATGGCAATGATGAACTTAGCAAAGAAGACCTCGAAGAACGTCTGCAAAATTATGAATTGAGCGTTTCGCAAGATGGAAATATTATTGTAGCTTTTGCCAAAAACAAAACCAACAATTGGGGCAAAAAATCGCTCAGTATTGGTTTTAAAGCCTTTGTGCCTGAAAATATCACGACTGATTTAAACACCAGTGGCGGCAGTATCAGTGTAAAGGGCATTACGGGAAATGCCGTTGGCAGAACATCGGGAGGGAGTATTTCGGTAGTAAAATGTAAAAATAAAATTGCCTTAAAAACATCGGGCGGTAGTATTTCTGCCGACAATTGTTCGGGAGAAATTGACCTCTCTACCTCAGGAGGAAGCATTTCTGCCGCTGATTTAGACGGAACTATTGATCTCAGAACATCGGGTGGCAGTATCAGTTTGGATAATCTGAAAGGAAATACCAAAGCCATCACCTCGGGCGGAAGCATCAAAGCCACCGAATTGCGGGGTGAATCAGTAGTAAAAACTTCGGGTGGTTCAATTGCCCTTCGTGAAATTTATGGGACATTAGATGCCGCCACCAGTGCAGGAAGTATGGATGTTGAAATCATGGAATTGGGTAAGTCCTTAAATCTCAGCGTTTCATCGGGGGGTATGACCGTAAAGATGCCGTTGAACAAAGGCATGAATCTGGACTGTTCCGCCCAAAAAGTAAACATCGAAGGACTGAAAAATTTTGACGGAGAAATTGATAAAGCCTACGTAAAAGGCAAGCTCAACGGCGGCGGAATTCCTGTGAATATGAAAGTGAGTTCGGGGAATTTGACGGTGAGAGGATTATAAAAAAATATGAATTATGAGTTATGAAACATGAAAATCTCTAACAATATCTCATAATTCATAACTCAAATCTCATAACTCAATATACAGATTTTATTTTAGTTTTGGTTAAGTACCATATTAGCCCATTGATATTCGATGGGTTAATTTTTTTGGTCAATTATTCCAAAAAGGTCTGAGTAAATTTTTAACCTATTTTTCGGATAAAAACAATATTTAACTATATTTACCCATAAATCAATAAAGTTCAATTTCTGTTAGCTTTCGTACAAAAAAAATATTTAAAAACAACTACCGTTAGTTAGCGTAATATGGCAATTAATTTACAAAAAGGACAAAAAATTGATATTGGTTTATCAAAAATAACGGTTGGCTTAGGCTGGAATCCCAATGAGGGAACAGGACATGATTTCGATTTGGATGCTTCAGCATTTATGATTGATGGCAACAGACTAATCCCCTCTGATGAGTATTTTGTTTTTTATGGTAATACTGATTCTCCCGATGCTGCCTTGCATCATACGGGTGATGACCCCACGGGTGGCAACAGTGCCGATGGCGATGATGAATCCATTGAAGTGGATTTATCAAAAGTAAATGCTTCAGTCAATGAAATTTTGTTTGTCGTTACCATTCACGATAGTATTGACCGTAAACAAAATTTTGGTCAAGTGCGTAATTCTTACATCAGAATTGTGGATAATGGCAACGGTTCTGAAATAGCTAAATATGAATTAGGAGAAGATTTTTCTATTGAAACGGGCGTTGAATTTGGAAGACTTTATAGAAAAGACAACAAATGGAAATTTGAAGCATCGGGAATTGGCTACAAAGAGGATTTATCTTTCTTTTTGAGTAAATATTTCAAAGGACAAATCATAAAATAAATACTTCATAGAAAACACCTAACTATAATGTTTGAGAAAATCCCTTCACTGAAAGATTTTATTATTTATGTAATTCCAGGACTTATGATTGGTTTCTGCGGGATAGGTTTATTGGAGTATGACCCAAATGATAAAATATTTACTATCAATAATCTTTCTCAAAACACAGGATTAGCATTCGTTAGCATATTGTTTGCTTTCATAATAGGATTTTTTTCTTCTCAAATTCAAATAATCTTGTTCAATAAAATTCTAAATTATCAATCTCCTCAAATAAGAACATTAGCTGGAACATCACTTTCAGAAGAATTGAAAACTAATATTGAAAAGAAGATTGCCTCTACTTTTGACTTAAAAGCAAATACTATTTCTACGGATAAGTCAATAACAGAACTATTGATTAATTTTCTTAAAATAAAAGCAAATCCTGATAGTATTCTTTATTTTGAGAGAGATGCGATTCTTTCTTCATATTCACTATCGCTACCAATTCCTCTCATACTTTTTCAGATAATTGTACTGTTGAAATTAAATATTTCATCGTGGCTTCTTGTCATCATAGGATTAACCATAACATTCTTTATCACCTATTTCTGCTTATTAATTGCTAAAAATTTCAGAAAAGGTTGGACTCAAAAAATATATCAACTCTTTGCAGTTATCAGTATAACTTAATTGTATTTTCTTAAAAATCGAATTCAAAAAAACAAACTCACATTTAACAATTTAAAACATGGCAATTAACTTACAAAAAGGGCAAAGAGAATCCATTAATGCCCCAAAATTTACCATCGGTTTGGGTTGGGATACCAACTCCTCCTCAACGGGTACGGGCTTCGATTTGGATGCTTCCATTTTTGTTTTGGGCGAAAATAAAAAAATATTGAGTGATAGTCATTTTGTTTTTTATAATAATCTGAAAACTCCCAATGGAGCCGTTGAACATACGGGCGATAATCTGACGGGCGATGGTGATGGCGATGATGAACAAGTGAAAGTAGATTTATCAAAAATTGATGCCAATGCCTCCGAAATATGTATTGTGGTAACGATCCATGAAGCGGAGAGTAGAAAGCAAAATTTTGGACAAGTGCGTAACTCATTTATTAGAATATTTGACACAAACACTAATGCCGATATTTTGAAATATGAATTAGAAGAGGATTTCTCTATCGAAACCGCTGTGGAGTTTGGCAGAATCTATAAAAGAAATAACGAATGGAAATTTGAAGCAGTGGGTTCGGGTATGAAAGGGGGATTGGAAGACTTCTTAAATAAATACAATTAAACCATAAAAATAAATACAATGGCAATCAATTTATCAAAAGGTCAGAAAATTGACCTCAGAAAAGACAATGGTAACACGCTCACCAATTTTTGCGTAGGCGTAAATTGGGGCGGAATTGAGAAGAAAGGATTATTTGGCTTTGGAAAATCAATCGAAAATGTAGATTTAGATTTGAGCTGCATTTTGGTTGATGACAATAATAATCTCTATGACTATATTTATTCACCGCTTTATAATCTTAGTATTTTACAGAAGTTTGGTTTACAAAAAGGTAAATTAAATAGTATTGACAATGCTTTACGCCATACGGGTGACGATTTGCAAGGTGATAAAGGAGGTGATGATGGTTTAGATAATGAGATTATTACGGTTGATTTAACCAAAATTAGCCCCCAAGTATCCAAGATTTTCTTCTTTTTGAATAACGTTGGGAAAGAAGACTTTTCTCAGATTCCGTATTCAATTATCAGAATGTTTGAGGGAACTCCCACCAAAGTCAATTCTGTGTTTGCCACTTATAATATTTCCGCTGAACCCAGTTATGTGGGCAAAACAGCAATCATTATGGGCAAATTGTATAAGCGTAATAATGAATGGAAATTTGATGCCATCGGCGACCCAACGGATGATCAATTTTTGGGACAAACTATTCAAAAAATAATGAAAAGTTATTTGTAAAATCAAGGATGGAATTCCAAAAACTCCAACGTACAATATATACTAAAAAACCATGAGAAGACTACCCGTTTACCTATTGTTAGACACCTCTGGCTCCATGAGTGGCGAACCCATTGAGGCAGTAAAAAATGGTGTGCAAGTAATGATTAGCTCATTACGCCAAAATCCGCAAGCTATTGAAACAGCATTTATCAGCGTGATAACCTTTGATAGTGTGGCTAAACAAATAATCCCTTTGACCGATTTAGCCTCTTTTCAGATGGTTGATATCAAAGCATCGGGCGTAACGGCTTTGGGTGAAGCCCTGAAATTGGTAGCTAATAAAATAGATACCGAAGTTGCCAAAACTACTACCGAACAAAAAGGCGACTGGAAACCTTTGGTATTTATTATGACCGATGGAATCCCGACTGATGATTGGCAAAGAGGATTAGCCGAGTTCAAAACACGCAAAACGGCATTTACCATTGCTTGTGCGGCAGGAAGCGGGGCAGATACTAAAATTCTTAAACAAATTACTGAAAATGTAGTGAGTTTAGATACTGCTGATAGTCAGAGTATTGCAAAATTCTTTCAGTGGGTAACGGCTTCCATTGGGGTTACTTCCACTAAGGTTGAAGACAGTGGCAAAGAAATTGGTAGTCTCAAAGAATTGCCTCCACCACCCGCCGAACTAAATATTGTTGTTTAATTGACCATGAGAAGACTGGCCGTTTATTTTTTATTAGATACCTCTGGCTCAATGTTCGGCGAACCCATTCAGGCACTCAATAATGCGTTGAGTGGCATGATTAATACACTACGAACAGACGCTCAGGCTTTGGATTCGCTGTGGTTGAGTATCATTACTTTCGACCGTGAAGTGAAAGAAGTATGCCAACTTACCGAATTGGCAATGTTTCAATTACCCGAAATAACTTGCCCACAAAGCGGACCAACGCATACGGGAAAAGCCTTGGAATTGTTGCACCAGAAGGTTCAAGCGGATATTATCAAAGGCTCGCCAACGCAGAAAGGGGATTGGAAACCTTTGCTTTTTCTTTTTACCGATGGCAAGCCTTCCGACTTGCAA
>JBBRMR010000043.1:0-40799 GCA_038230735.1 Cytophagales bacterium | reverse complement strand
TGATTATTAGATATTTATGATTTTACTATACATAAAATGAAAACAAAAATTTTAACACTCATTGCGTTCTCAATATTCCTAACCTCTTGCGGAGATAATGCAGAAGTAAAACAATTGAAAAAGGAAAATGCTCTCTTAGTCGAACAACTTAGTGCTTTGAAAACGGGTGGTTCATCGAAAGCCCCTAAGTATATTCTGAAACTTCGGCTGAAACAAGCTCATTTTTCGTTGAGTATTAGAAAGCATATCAAAGATGCCGTCAATGCCATTGATTTTGAGATGCCAGTGGATAAAGAGTTTTATGATTCAGTTTCGGAAGGCACTGAAATTATTGATAAATTTAGATTCGGCTCTTTTGTATTAGGCGGTAGTTTCGGCGATTGGGAAATGACCGTTAAAGGCAAAGAAGTTCGATGAAAATATAAAATCCTGATTTACAACTATTTATACAAAATATTTGTCTTTAAGGAAAACAATATAATGTCATGAAAACTATCCAATTATTCCTCATCGCAACAACACTTTTATTTTCATGTGCTAAATTTCAGACGCTTAGTCCAGATGTGCCACTTTTGGGCAATTGGGGAGGGCGAGGTATTGCCTTGGTGGCTTCTGACAAAGAAGTGAATATAAATTTTGATTGTGGTACGGGCATAATTCCTAAAAAAGTTGTTTTGTCCAGTAATAAATTTTCCGAAAAAGGAACTTATACCCAAGAAATGGGCGTGATTCCTGTCAATTACGAACCCAAACTAAAACCTGTATTATACGAGGCTACTTTGGCGAATGATACACTTACTTTGGTAATGAAATCGGAAGATGGAAAAACCACGATGGCAACCTATACCGTGGGAAAAAATGTGTTTGGAAAAATAAATCGTTGCTTGTGATACTATTCAGTAACTAATGACTAATACCAATTTCTCCCAAAATTCTCAAAAACTCCTCATTCAAATCCGCTTTTAGTTCAATCTTTTCATGCGTAATGGGATGAATAAACGTCAATTCTGAAGCGTGAAGTAGCATCGTATTTAGCCCGAAACGTTGTTCAAACATCTTGTTATGCTTACATTCTCCGTGGGTTTTATCACCAATTATATAATGTCTCATTTGGGCAAAATGCCTTCTAATTTGGTGCATTCGCCCTGTTTCGGGCGAAATCTCTGCCAATGAGTACCTTGATTTTGGGTATTTGCTTACTTCAATATCCAATTCCACTTTTTGCAAACAACGATAATACGTAATGGCATTTTGGAGGTCGCCATTTTCTCTGGCAAGCGGTCTATCCGTCATACCTTCATCGGGTAAATATCCTCTGACCAAAGCTAAATATTTCTTCTGAACGGTATGTTCCTCGAACTGTTTTTTAACTAATTTATCCACTTCTTTCGACAAAGCAAACAACAAAATTCCCGAAGTTTTACGGTCTATTCTGTGGCAGGGACTCACCCAACAGCCCAATTGGTTACGCAAGATTTGTAAAGCAAAAATACTTTCCTCCGCCGCAATGGGCGAGCGATGCACCAACAAATTGTGCGGTTTGTTGATGGCAACTAAATATTCGTCTTGGTAAATAATGGGTAGGATGATGTCGTTCATATTGCAATTTTGCCGATTTTGGGGTTAGAACAAAAAATCTCTTGAAATATTACTCCTAAGAGATTTTATTACATCATTCAATCTCCAAGCAAATCACCACTAAATTCTTGGTTTCCGATATTGCCCATCATGTTTTTGACGATAAATAGCTTTGCTATTTTGGGCTTGGTCGTGTTTAATATCGGCTCTTTCTTTGTGCGTAACCACGCCATCCGCTTTGGCTTCTTTGATGTCTTGATGCGTTTCTTTTTCTCGATTACGCATTCTGGCGGCTTCTCTGCGGGTTAATGAGCCAGTTTTTACGCCATTTTGAATTCTATCGTGCTGATTTTCCTGCTGTTCCTTTATCACGGGAGTTGCCGTTTGGGCAGATGTATAAGCGGACATCCCTGCCACCCATACCAAAGAAAAAAATACCTTTTTCATAATAAATTTGGATTTTATGTTAAAATTTGTCGTTGGATTAGTTGAGAAGAAGAAAGGTTTAATAGTTATCGAAAAAAACAAATTGATGGATTTTTATTCACTAAATTTGCAAGAAAAAAAGCAATGCAAGAATCAAAACAAATAAAAGCTGCTCTTCGCCATTTATACGAAGGAGAGGTTTGGCACGGACCAAGTATCAAAGAAATTTTAGTGGATATGACCGCCCAAGATGCTATTAAAAGAGTTACGCCCAAAAGCAAAAATATCGCTGAATACATTGTCCACATCACCAATTGGCGGATTTTTGCCCTTGAAAAACTCACAGGAGGAGATTCTTTTGATATTATTCTTAATTCAGAAGCAGATTGGTCGGTAATAAATGAACTTGACGAAAAGGGATGGGAAGAGATTTTGCAGAATTACGAAGAGGCTCAAACGGAATTGTTAGAAGTGGTTGATACTTATACAAATGCTAAATTAGAAGCCATCGTACCAGGCAGAAAATACACTTTTTATACCCTACTTCACGGCGTAATCCATCACGATATTTATCACTCGGGGCAAATGATGATGTTGAAACGATTAGTGGCATAAAATATCTATCTTATTGGTTTTCAAAGCCTTAATTGTTGATTCAATTAAGGCTTTGTTGGTTTATCGCTTGGTTTTAACTTGCAATTCCTCTCAAGAATAGAACTATTTTTCACTGGTAAAACGCAACATTTGCTTTCAACGTAACTAATTACTACATCCCCCATTCACCACTTCAAAAGTTGGCACATTTCTAATATCAAAACCTGCCTTCAATTCCACGAAATTTTTGGCGTTATATTTTTTTAAATTATTATTATTTTCCACCGTTTGCGAAGAAATAATGGCTTGATTGGTTTCGTATTTAAACGGATTTCCTGAATAATTTTTCCCCAAAACATAGCCATTAGGGCATTTTGAGGCATCCGCAACCCCAAACCACGCATCCCATTTTTTGGGAGTGGTGCTGGCATTGATAGTCTGTATGGGGTTTACAAAATATTGTTTAACTACATCACTCGTTGAACCTCCAAACGCCCAACGTTTACTGTTTTGAACCGCTATGGCTCGCCCCGAACCCAAATTTAGCCGAATGCAGGACTCTCTAAGGTTCATATTTGAGTTCAAAATCAAGACAAATGCCCCGCCCGTATATTCGCCGGGCATATAGTCCAAGGTTTGCGGAAGTCCATAAGCAGATGCCCCCGTAATATAAATTCTGCCCGAAGAATCTACGTCAATCCCTCCTTGGTCGATAAATACACTATTACCCTTGCCCGAAGGAAGCCTTGCCGTAAAAGTTTGTCCACGGTCTTCGATGCCCGTTGCGGGGTCATATCGTCCGACAAATACATGAGATTCGGTATTGGTATTTGAGAGGGAAAAGTAATAATCTCCACCCACTAAGATAGCTCTTTTCCTAATGTCAAAAGGATCATATCGGAAACAATGATTACCACCATAAATCTGTCCCATGAGGTATAACTTTCCGTCCTTGCCGATGATGCAACGGTTCAAACGAGCATCTGCCATATTGTTATCAGACCGATTTATCCAACGAATGGAAGTAGTATCCGATGACCAATCATACAATACGTATTTTTCAATACCATTATAGGTATCAGCACGCACCACAGGCACAAAAACGGGCAGCGTTTGAGTACCTCCGATTTTGTCATAAGTATTGAAATTTTTGAACCCAATTCTGATAATAGTTTGAGAAGCCTCATCAATGGCTACATCAGCCCCGTATTGAGAAACGCCAGGATATTGAAACAACAGATTCCCGTTTTCATCGTTAAGATAGCTATCAGTTTGTGTAATGGTACCATCATTAATATCGGTTTCAATGGCAGACATGGTAATATTTTTGCCTGATGGTCCGGCATCAATCCGATGAACGGGTTTAGCAAATATTTTTCGCCATCGAATACTATCAGCCATTACGTTTAGTTTAAAAATACCTGATTTCCAGGCCGCTACGTATATATTATCGTTATTGTCCTTTGAAATATCGGCTATTTTTGTACACAACCGAGTCATGGAAAGAATACTTTTACCATCACTGGCAACCCTTAAAATCACACCCGTTGAATCAGCCGTTGCTCCATTTAAAAGTTTCGTTGGGATGTTCAGTCCAGCAATATTCCCCATGTTGGCAGCGATCACGATTGTCCCATTTTTCTGATACATAATTCCCCGAATATCATCATCATCAATACCCCCCAGAAGGCTGGAAGCGGCAAACTGATTGGTATCAACTTTGATGGTGGTAATCAAGGAATTTGCCTGAGCATTTTCATTATCAATCGGGCGGACGGTTAGCTTAAAATTCACCAATGGGATATTTTGCCAAATAGCCTCATAATTGGGCGGAACGGAGGACTCGCCGACCTTGGTTTCGTTGGCATAATACTCTACTTTTTGGATGCTCCCGTCCACATCAATAGCCGAAGACTTTAAGGTCGTTACAGAATTTTCAGCAGCCGTTAAATTTGCATTTGGCGAGGTTATTTTAGACAGAGGAGCAATGTTTAATCCATTCCCAACAATCCTGATATTATCAAATTTAATCTGCGTATAATTTTGGATTTTTGGGCAATGGATTATTAAATGATAAGTGCCATTCTGAGGAATTGTAAAGGTTTTTTGATGAATAACATTGTAATTTTCACCAAATTTTATCATCACGGTATCAATCGGAATGCTATCGTTCAGGGCTTGTTTTTTATTCAAAAATAATTTTAGGATATCATTCCCCCCGTTGCCAACAAATTCTACATGATAAGTCTGCCCAGTTTGTAAATATACCCCAGGTGAAGCCGCATAGTTTTTGGCGTAGGAACTAAAATCTTCAAGCCCATCCGTGCCATGAAATTGAGGACTTCTGAGTTTCCAATCTCCACCCGACAGTGTCCAGTATTCCAACCCCTTGCCAACGGTATTAGTTAAATTAAAATCCCAATGCACATATTTTTTGAGCGTTCCGTCTCTAAAATTTACTCTGTAATTATTTGGTAATGAAACAGTTGAATTATCTTGTTCGTCAAAAGCCTTTGCCGTAAAAATGTAATCCTTGGGCAAAACATCTTTCCATAAATACTGATACGGTGCGGTTAAATCTTCCCCTATTTTCATACCATTGGCATAAAATTCTACCTTCGCAACCGTTCCATCAACATCCGAAGCCGTGGCAGCAAGTAAGACTTTTGTACTATCGGCGTAACTTTCGTTCATGCTTCCCCCGTTGGTGGGGGCGGTCATACTCACGTTCGGGAACTGGGTTTCTTCCACGCCAATTTCGTCCAAATAAGTATAAATATAGCCGTTTTCAGTGAAATTTAAAGTCAAATAATAGTTTCCAGAGCTTGGAACGGTGAAGGTTAGATTAAAATCTTTAAAGGGCAGGATATTGTAAGAACTGTAAGGTAAGTATTCAGAAAAAAATACCGATGTACCTTTCAATGATCTAACCGTATTTACCCCAATGCTGACCAATCGAGTACCCGTGCCTTGTGCCATGCGAGCCTTAAAAAAAGCGGTATAAATTTTACCTGCTTGCAGAGCAATTTTGGGAGAAGCAATATAATTACTATCCACGGGAAGTTTCATGCGGAGTCCCCCCAAATCATTAAAACCAACATTATTATACCATTGCCAGTCGTGGGCATTCACGCCATTTACCCGCCAACCGTTGAGTCCAGCTGTGAAAGACTCCGTGAAAGGGACATTAAGGGTTTGTGAAAAGAGGGAATAAAAGCAAGTGAGAAACGTTAGAACAGTTAAGTAAAAAGATTTCATAAAAAGGATTTTGTCGTGTTTAGTTTTACTTCTAACGTGGTATTTCCAAGGCAACATGATGCATAGTGGGTTTGTTTGGAAAATCTAACATTTGGAATTTCTGTCATTTGTGGGTAGTTTTGTAACTATGTAAGAAAAATAGGTAGTACACATTTTGTTCAATGA
Source organism: Cytophagales bacterium (assembly GCA_038230735.1). Taxonomy (GTDB): domain Bacteria; phylum Bacteroidota; class Bacteroidia; order Cytophagales; family Spirosomataceae; genus Arcicella. The sequence goes on along the minus strand of JBBRMR010000043.1, from coordinate 34,778 downwards.
CTGTTATTTTACTCACATCATCAGTACAGATAAACTCATTTTGGGTAAGCAATTTTGGGTATTTTGAATGTCAAAAATTGCATTATTTTTTCACAAAAGGATGGTCAAAATTATTTTGATTTCCCACCAATTATGATTCTAAAAAGTTTATGCGTTACGCTTTGTTTTGCCATTAATTTCCTTGTACATTCATTACCAGACGAAAACGTCGCCACGGGAAAAGCATCATTTTACGCCCACAAATTTGAAGGCAGACGTACTTCAAGTGGTCAGACCTACCGAGCCAAAGAACACACTGCTGCTCACCGATTTCATCCCTTCGGAACACTTCTGGAAATCACCAACAAAACTAACGGCTTGAAAACAATCGTGCGAGTAAACGACCGAGGTCCACACCTCAAAAACCGTTTAATCGACCTTTCTTATGCCGCTGCCAAAGATTTAGGAATGGTTGGTTCTGGAACGGGCGATGTATCTATTAAAATAATTTCGGAAGGAAAAGAGCCTGATAATCAAATATCTAACAATAATTCTTCCGTAAAAACAAAAACGGAAATCACTTCCACTTTTCCTACTTTCCCAAAATTTGCCGAGAAGGAAAAGAAATATTTGAAGGTAATAAAAAATGCCGATGGCAGTGTGAAAATGGAGTTTTCAGAGAAATGATTTACCCCTCATTCCAGCCTTTTCCATCAAAAATCAGTGGAATACACTTTTCAATTCTTGCTTCACGAGTTTTGACTTGTTTGGGTTGAGAAAAATGAAGTAAATATCCTCTCTGCCTGCCTGGGGTTAAGGCTTTGAAAGCCTTTTCTAAGTCTGAAAAATCATCTAACTTTTGTCGAAATTCTTCGGGTATCGGAAATTCAGTGGTTTTTTTTAATTCAACTTTCAAACCCGCCTTTTCTACCTCAATAGCTTCATAAATATAGGCTTTCAAGATGGCTTTTATCTCAATGATTTCTTGAACATTCGTGAACCGAATCTGCCTTGCGGCTTGCACATTCTCCGTTTGTTGGATTAAAATTTGGTGGGCATCATTCAGCAAAGCACCATTCATAAACAGTATCGCACAATACGCTTTAAACTCGTGGATTAAGAGGATGTTATTTTGCTGAAAAGTATAACAAGGAACGCCCCACTTCAATTCTTCGGTCAGTCCACAATCAAGAATAATTATTCTCAATTGGTCTAATTCCAACTGCCATTTTTTGGATTTTCCGAAATAGAAATTAACTTTTGGGTTCATGGGGGGTGAATAAGAATAAGCTTATATCCGAAAGTCTGAAATATGAGTAATAATAGTCAAGACTATAAATAAAGAAGATGTAAAATTTACTTTATTGCATTATTTTCTTAATTCATTAATTTTCTCAATCGCTAATCCAATTATTAAATGTATAAAATTATCGTCCGCACCATTTTTAATTGCCTTTAAAGCAATTCCAATTTTTTCTTCTTCACGTACTTTAAATGCAGCTTCCGTCTGTAATGTAAATATTTCACTTGCTTTCAAATGCAAACTGTCCAAATACCGATTATATCCATATTCGTCACCTTTTGGTAAACGCATAATGTCCAAAACTTCACCTGCTTCTTTTAAGCCTTTTGCTTTAAATTCATCTTTCACTTCACTATTTTTGAGGAAATAAACCCATTCGTCCAACGTGTCTTTTGCAATATCGTTGAATTGATTAACTTTTATAAGATAATATTCTGGAAAAATATTAGTTACTTCTTCTTTCAAAAATGTTGTTTTTTGCTTGTCCGAAAGTCCTAATAAGTCATTTTGATGCAATTCTCTAAAATCAGTTTTCCCTTTATAAATGTAGTCCTGCCCTTATCCAAGATCAAAGTAAACGATGTTTATGGAAATTACTTTTTTGATTTCTGAATATTTCTGTCCAAGTTTTAAGGTTTCAGAAATACTTTTTGATACGCCAAAAGCCATTCTATGAAAATAGTCAATTTCATAACTGCTTTGAATTTCAATAATTATGAGTTCGTTTTTTGAATTTTGAGTTAAAATATCTATTCGTTTGAATTTATCATCATCCGTTTCTTGGTTTGACTCACTTTTAAGAATTTGCTCAATTTTTATATTGTCAAATAAGAGCTCACTTAAAAAACCTTCGAGTACAACAAAATTGGCTTTATTTCTCAAAAGTCTTTTATTGCCCAATCAAACCGTATTAATTTCTTGCTCATTTTATATTAAAACTGTCTCTACGAATTTACGATTTTTAGTCCACAATCAAGAATTATTATTCTCAATTGGTCTAATTATAACTGCCATTTTTTAGATTTTCTGAAATAGAAATCAACTTTTAGGTTCATGTGGATTTAGTGATTATTACTATTGTTAATTTTTTGCAACTAACCTGTGCGAAATATCTTGAATGTCATTAAAGCAGATACGAATATTCTTAGAGAGATAGTTACTTTCGTACATTGTTATTGACTTATGAAATTTAATTTAAACTAACTCAGAAATAATCTTTAATCCATTCAAAGTCAGCATTTTATCTACCTCATCAAAATCATGTTGGAGAGGTGTTAAGATAGAAGAAAGTCCGCCCGTTGCCAACACTAAACAGTCCTGCCCGACTTCCTTTTTTATCTGAAAAATCATTTCTCGCACCATGCCCACATATCCCCATAAAATCCCCGCTTGGATGGCGTGAACTGTATTTTTACCAATGGCAGAATCGGGCATTTCTAAGGGTACTTCGGGCAATTGGGCAGTGTTGGAGAACAATGATTTTACGGCGGTTTTTAGCCCTGGTGCAATGGAAACGCCCATGATTTTGCCTTCGCCTGAAACAACGGTAAAAGTTAAAGCCGTACCAAAATCGACAATTACACAGGTACGTCTATACGTATAAAAAGCGTAAGTAGCGTTGCAGACCAAATCCGTCCCGATTTCGTAGGGACTCAAAATTTCCATTTTTAATTTATCGTATATCTCCACGTCCACCATCACAGGGTCGAGTCCGAACATTTCTTGTACCATTTCTTTCAAAACGGACTTTTGGTCGGGGACTACGCAACTGATGATAGCTTTAGTTATGTCGCTGATTTTGAGGTTATTCTCTAAAAAACGAATCCGTAATTGAGCCTCATAATCAGCCGCACGGTTTGAGAGAGAGGAGGAAATACGGAATTGATGAATCCAAGAAACGGAGTCATGGATTCCAAAAACGATGTCAGTATTGCCGATGTCGATGGCTAAGAGCATAATTTTTCTTTATCAATAAACAATTATTAGTAAACAGTTATCAGTGAATAATTATCAGTAAAACTATTTATACTGAATTTGTCATAATTGATAAAGTTAAATGATTACTGATAACTGTCTTAATTCACTTGCCAATAATTCAGGCGTAGTGAAATGAATGGCTTTCAACCCTACCGCCTCTGAACCCACCACATTTTTGTAATTATCATCAATGAAAACCGCCTTGGTTCGGTCAATATCGAAGCGGGATAAAATGGCTTCGTAGATTTCGGGTTGGGGTTTCAATAAACTCTCTTCGCCCGAAACCAAAATGCCTTCAAACCAATGCAAAAAGTGGAAACGGTCTATGGCTTTGGCAACGGGAAAAGTCTCCGCTGACCAGTTAGTGAGGGCATAAACCCTGTAATCAGGCGAATTGATGAGGTTTTTTAAGATTTCAACCGTGCCATGATTGGCTTCACCCAACATCTCTACCCATCTTCCATAGTACGCCCGAATTTCATTTTCCCAAGCTGGAAACATCGCAATTCTTTCGGCGGTTGCTTGTGCCAAAGGCGTTCCTGCATCCTGTTGTTCGTTCCAATGCGAAGGGCAAACGGTGTCAAAAAACTCCTGACGGCGAGCATCATCGGAAATTAAATCGTTAAAAACATACAACGGATTCCAATCGATAAGAACTCCGCCTAAATCGAAAATTATGGTATTGATTTTGTTAGACATAAAAAATAAAAGCGAATGTTCAGGGTTCACTTATTTAAAGGAAAGACAATTTGACAAATTTAGGGAGAATAATATCAAAACCGAATTTCCTCCACTAAATCACTCGCTAATATTGAGAATTGTCCCCGCTTTTCTGCCACTCTATCTCCTGCCAAGCCGTGTTCATAAACGCCCAAAATTGCGGCATCTTGGGGCGAATATCCTTGGGCTAACAATGCTAAAATTATCCCCGTAAGTACATCGCCAGTACCCGCTTTTGCCATGCCCGCATTGCCTGTGGAATTGAAATGAATCGTGCCATCGGGTAGAGCAATGGCAGTATTTGCTCCTTTCAAACAAACAATAATCTCCTGATTTATAGCAAATTGAGAGAGTAATGATAATTTTTCAAAATCATCTTTCCACGGTTTGCCCAATAGTTTTTCAAACTCTTTTGGATGGGGCGTGAGAACGCTATTTTTAGGAATTTTCTTGATAACGGCTCTGCCTTTATTAGTGGCAAGATTATTAAAAACGTCAGCATCTAAGACCATCGGAATGGTAGCATTTTCGCAGGCGGCAAAGAGTTTTTGCAGACTTATCAGCGTTTTGCTATCCACGCCCAAAGCGGGTCCAATACCGATGGCGGAAAACATTTTTAGCGTTTCTTCGTGCCAAAATTCGGTATTGATAAATGACTTGTCCATACTCTCCCAAATGAGGGCTTCGGGAAGCGAAATTTGCATAATGTCAGTGCCACAACGAGGTACATGAGCCGTCAATTTTCCTATACCCGACCGCATACAAGCCCTTGAAGCAAGCACCGCCGCCCCCATCATGCCGTGCATTCCGCCAATGAATAAAGCATGACCAAATGTACCCTTATGCGAAAATTTTGGACGTTTTTTAATCAAATCTGTGGCATCATTGGTATAAAAATATTTAGTCTCAATTTTATCAATAAAATCTTTATGTAAACCAATATCCAAGACATAGAAACTACCCACAAATTCTGCATTTTTAGGTAACATAAAAGCCAATTTTGGCATCTGAAAAGTAGGCGTAAAAAGAGGTTTTATGATAACATCTTGTTCAGTATTAGGCGAATCTGCAAACAATCCCGAAGCAATATCTACTGAAATAACTCCGATTTTCGAGTCATTTATTTGTAGAATAATATCTCTGATTAATCCTTCCGTTGGACGACTTAAACCTGAGCCTAAAATGGCATCAATAATTAAATCATCGTCTTGAAAATTTATCTTAGTTAATTGATTATCAATAAATTGGATTACCGTAATACTTTTCAAGCTATTAAAATTTGCTTGAAAATCCTCGGTCATTTTGTCAGAATATTTCAGTACGAATACTTCAATATCATAGTTCAAATTGATAAGTTGTCGAGCAATTGCTAAACCATCACCGCCATTATTCCCCAAGCCACAAACGATTTTGATTTTCTTTTGTGAAGGCGTATAATGCGTAATGAGCCAATTGGTGAAAGCCTGGGCCGCCCGTTCCATCAAATCAATGGATGAAATGGGTTCATTTTTAATCGTAAAAGCGTCTAATTGTTGGGTTTGTTTGGGAGAGACTACTTTCATAATTGAGGCTTTTAAAATTATTTTTTGGTAAAAATAAAGGTAGCTCAAAATGCTGATTGAGCCATTCTAAACTACCTTTTTTTCATTTTTATTATTTCCTAAAACCCAATCCTACCCTTCCGTTTCCCCTTTCCATCACTCTCAACATACTCTCTCATCTCAGCTAATTCATGTTCAAAACCTCCCGAAAGTATCGGGAATCTTAACCATGTTTTGGGGTCGAGGTTGCGGTCATCCACGTGGAATGCGGGGGCGTATCTTTCTCTTTTCCATTGATTTCGGGCAAAGAGTTTGAAGAATCTTTCGATGGATGTTACGATTTTTTCACGAGTATAAATACCCTCAAATTCCATTTCCATAATCTGCAAACAGTCTTTTGGCAACTTTTTATCTCTAATTGCTACCGTTTCGATGGCGTTCAATAAATCGTAAGGCATCAGATCTTCTTCGTCAATTTGCTTGGCTTCTAAAGGTCTTAATTCAGCGGTAGGTTGCAGATTATTCATGGCGTGAAGTCCTAGAATTTTTAGTTCTTTACCCAAACCAACATTCTCTAACCAACGCAACCAATGGCGTAACCAATGCTTGTCAATTCCTGCAATTGGTGAAATTGAACCCGAAGTATCACCATCCATTGTGGCATAACCTACGGAGGCTTCCGAACGGTTGGAGGTCGAAAGTAATAGGGAATTATTGATATTTGCCAATAACCACGCACTTGGGCTTCTGACACGAGCTTGAATATTTTGGAGGGCAATATCATCGGTTTCCCAAGATAATTCTCGCCCAATTGCCCCTTGAATCAATCCTTTATAGGTTTCTACCAATCCGTTGATGTCGATGTCATAAAAAGTAGTATTCAAATCTGTCGCCAAAGAGGTAGCGGAATGACGAGTTGCCACAGAACTATTTTGCGTGCCTTGATAGACGTTAGTAATTAAAGCCGCTGATATTTCTTTAACATTACTACACGCTTGAATTGACTTAATATAGGCAAATTTCTTTTTAAAACCTTCTAAACCTAACTCACTAACGCACAGCTCAATAGCCAAATAACAAAGTGCCGTAATTGCCGAAGAATCTGCTCCACCCGAAAGCGAAATTACCCAGCCATTTGAGCGAGATTTTCTGAGATAATCGAACAATGCTAAGGAAATGGCTCGGGCAAATTCCTCCTCCTTTTGGAAACCGTTGGCTTCCCAATGTTCAAGGGCAAAAACATTTTTGTACGGCAGAATCTCTGGATAATCAAACAAAACTTGTACTGATGCCGATGATTTGAAAGTCAGACGGTTTTGGGTTTGTTCCAAACGGATTTTGTCTAAATCAATGACAGCATTGGTCAAATAATAATCTCGGTAAGAAAAACGAGTTCCCGAAACCAGCATTTCTCCCGCCTGTGCTACCATCGCATCTCCATCAAAAATGGCTCTACCTGATTCATTTCCCAACAAATTGGCATAAATATACGCCACCCCAAAAGCACGAGAACCGTCTTGAATGAGGCGTTCACGAGTTTGGGTTTTGAAGAAAGAAAAGTGCGAAGCCGTTGGGTTCATAATGACATCACAACCCTGAGCGTATAAATCTCTGCCTGGACGGTTGGCAATCCACGCATCTTCGCAGATTTCAAAACCGAGTTTTACACCTCCGACATCAAAAATCAAATCGCCCACGGGATAGGTAAATTCGCCGATTCTCAACTCGGTTTTTTCGCCCGAAGTCCAAGCTTGAAACCAACGAGTTTCGTAGTGAATTCCGTTATTGGCTAAGGTTTTCTTACAAACAAAACCCCTGATTTGCTTATTGACAATCAGACAAGCAGCATTGAAAACATGGTTGTTGAGGCGAATGGGCAAACCCACGCAAACGGCAATGCTGGACGTATGCGAAACGATGTCGCCCAACATTTGTAGGGCAGTGTCGCACGTAGAAGGTGCGTAATACATATCCTCGCAACCGTAGCCCGTAATACATAATTCGGGCAAGCACAAAAGGCTAACATCCTGATTTTTAGCTTCTTCGATACAGTCAATAATATTTTTCTTATTACTTTTCCAAGCCAATGGCGTTTGATTGACTACGCCCGCTGATACTTTTATTAGATTCATTTGTTTGTGATGTAATTTGTTAATGAGTGAATGTCTTTCACTTAAATTTCTTTTCGTTTCCTTCTTGGAATAGGGTAACTCCCAAACTTTCAAATTCTAATGTTGATACTAAATCTTGGGCTTTTCGGGCAGGCGTTTCAGTAAATTCTAATCCGACCACGACATAAGCCTCTATTTTTTTATTGGTGAAATCAATTTTACTGATAAATTCTTCGATGGTTTTCAATAATTGTAATCGTGCTTTTCTACTATTTTCAGACCTCCTTCTTACCGTTTCTTTGATTTCGATAAAACAGATAGTTTTCTGGTCAAACACCGCACAATCACATCTTTTTAAATCATCATCATCCATAAAAACACATTTATCAATCGCCAAAAACCCTATCTCTTTTTGATTGGGATTCTTGACGGTAAAATGAATAATGCCTTCATTTTCCTTTTGGATAAAACAACGTCCACTTTCTGAATCATAAATTGCAAATTTAGTGTCAGTTAAGATTTCAAGGCAGGTGTTTTGAATAATTTGAGGGAATGCCTTTTCAATCGACTGTTTCACGCTTTTTGCTTTTTAAAATTTTAAATAAATCATCTCTTTCTCCCGCAATATCTTCTGAAATGGCATCCAATTCATTCTCACCAATCAATCCAAATTTCTCTGCCATAATTGACTTAACCGTACCATCTCCCACATAATACGCTGCCACATCATCAGGATTCAGCCATTGTTCACGGGGAATAATTTTTGCTACTTCATCCGCCATTTCGGGTACTTCATGGGCAACTTTGTAAGCGAAAATTAGGTTATTTATGGCACTTAGAACGTATGGGCTGTGTGTAGTCATTAATAGTTCATTGCCATTCTGAGTACATTTATCAACCAAATATCCAACGAGTTGTTTTTGAGTTGTTGGGAAAAGATTTAGTTCTGGCTCTTCTACAATAAAAAGAGTATTTTCTTCTTTCGCAAAATGCTCAATAGTTAAATGGAGCGGAATAACAGATTGATAACCACTTGCACTTGCCGATAATGGAATGGAATCGGTTTCATTATGAAAAACTAAATTTCTTCCATTTTCATACTTGTAAGTTATATTAAGATAATCAATAAATAACTTTGGAATTTTTGAACGTGCAATCTCAAAATCTCTTCCAAAATCAATTGTACTTTTTTGTAAAGCTACCTCTGCACTCAATAACCCTAATATTGAATCTGAAATTGAAGATACTAATAAGCGGTCTGTTGGAAGATATTTTGTTTTTGAGGTTAATTGTTCAATCATTTGCCTAACTATACCTTCAACCATAGGATAAATAATTCTATAATTCCCATATCCTCTTTTTTGAATTTCAAGATAGCTTTTATAACCATTTTTTGTAGATTCAAAAGTTGAATGAAAACTTGTTGCTTGTAATTGCCCAAATAACTCTCCAGTCATTTCACTTGAATCTTTCAAGATGAAATTATTTTCAGCTTGTTTATAATTGAAAGAATATTTTTGGGTAACAAAATCAATATTAGTATTTGGGTTGATAAAATATTCGGCTTGATATTTTTCAAAATAACTAATATTGGGCTTCCCCAAATGGCTATCTGTTAAAAATGCTCCATCCTTACATATCGCCACCAACTTCGCCAAAGTAGATTTTCCACTGCCTTGCGGACCGATGAAAACGGTTACTTTTTTCAAATCCAATTCAGCTTCCCGAATCGGTCCAAAATTTTTGACTATCAATTTTTCGTTCATAATTTCTTTATTTACTTTACAATATTAACCACCTTTCGGCATATATTGGAAAGAGTACCAAGAGATTTTGGTATTTTTGGAAAAATCTTCCAAGGTAAACTCCACAGACGCTCATAATACTTAACAAATTATATGAAAAAATTATTCCTTCTTGATGCCATGGCATTGATTTATCGTGCTCATTTTGCTTTTCAGAAAACGCCCAGAATATCCTCTAAGGGCATGAATACCAGTGCCGTATTTGGTTTTGCGAATACACTTTTGGAAGTCCTTGCCAAAGAAAAACCTACGCATATCGGCGTGGCTTTTGATACCCCCGAACCCACTTTTCGCCATATTCAGTTTGAGGCGTATAAGGCTCAGCGGGAAAAACAACCCGAAGATATTACTATTGCCATTCCTTATATCAAGCGTCTTTGTGCCGCTATGAATATTCCGATGCTTATTATGCCTGGCTATGAAGCCGATGACGTTATCGGGACGATTGCCAAAAGTGCCGTGCGTGAGCATGACGACATGGTGGTATATATGATGACTCCCGATAAGGATTACGGGCAGTTGGTCGAGGAGCGTATCAAAATGTACAAGCCTGCTTACATGGGCAAAGGCGTGGAGGTATTGGGCGTAGAGGAAATTTGTGCGAAATGGGGCATTGATGATGTGATGAAAGTGATTGATATTTTGGGAATGATGGGCGATGCCTCGGACAATATTCCTGGCATTCCTGGCATTGGCGAAAAGACTGCCACCAAGTTAGTGGAAGAATACGGTTCGGTAGAAAATTTGATTGCCAATGTGGATAAATTGAAAGGGAAGCAACAAGAAAATGTGCGAAATTTTGCCGAACAAGGGCTTTTATCCAAAGAATTAGCCACCATCCATCTAAGCGTTCCCGTTGATTTTGATGAGTTAGATTTACAACTTTCGGAAGTGAATAGGGAATTATTATCACCACTTTTAGATGAATTGGAGTTTAGAACTTTGCGGAGGAGGCTTTTGGGAGAAGAAAGTGAACAGTTATCAGTAAACAGTAATCAGTTATCAGGCAATAATAGCGTTTCATTTTCTGCCCCTAAGAAAGTGGTTGTTTCAACTGGTCAAATGGACTTGTTTGGCAGTTTAGTTCCTGAAAAGAAATTACAGCTTTTCACTGCTAATGATTATGATTCTCAGACTCAAGCTTCAAATATTGAGCAATATAAAGCCACAATTCACACCACCGTTCACGAATATCACCTCATAGACACGCCCGAACTTCGTAAGAGTTTAATTCATTTTTTGAGTTTGCAAGATTCACTGTGTTTTGATACGGAAACTACTTCGATTGATGCGGTGGAAGCGGATTTGATTGGAATGTCGTTTGCCTATCGTGCGGGTGAGGCGTATTACGTGCCTGTGCCTGAGGACAAAGCGGTTGCTCAAGCAATTGTGGATGAATTTAAGGTGGTTTTTGAAAACGAAAATATTGAAAAAATAGCTCAAAATATCAAATATGACTTGATGGTTTTGAGTCATCATGGCGTAAATATGAAGGGGAAAATGTACGATACCATGTTAGCTCATTATATCATCGAACCCGAAAAACGGCATGGAATGGATATTTTGGCGGAAGATTTCTTGAATTATACTCCTGTTTCTATCGAAGAATTAATCGGTAAAAAAGGCGTAAAACAAGGCAATATGCGGGATGTGGACGTGGAACGAGTAAAAGATTATGCCGCGGAAGATGCGGATATTACGCTGCAATTAAAGGGTAAATTGAATCCCTTATTGGCTCAAAATCCGAGTGCTGTTCATTTGTTTGAGACCGTAGAAATGCCTCTGACGCAAGTTTTAGCAGATATTGAATTGGAAGGCGTGAAATTAGACGTTGATTTTTTGGCGGCAATGTCGAAGGTTTTGGAGAAAGATATGTTGGAAGTACAAACCAAGGTTTTTGAGTTGGCAGGACAAGAATTTAACATCGGTTCGCCCAAACAATTAGGAGAAATTTTATTCGATAAAATGAAACTCGACCCCAAAGCCAAAAAGACCAAAACGGGGCAATACATGACGGGTGAGGAGGTACTTTCTAAATTAGAATCTCAGCACGAAATTGCTCGTAAGATTTTGGATTTCAGAGAATTACAAAAATTAAAATCAACGTATGTAGATGCTTTGCCATTGTTGATTTCAAAAAGAACGGGCAGAGTACATACTTCATTCAATCAAGCGGTTACTTCCACGGGGCGACTTTCAAGTACGAGTCCAAACCTGCAAAATATCCCGATTCGTACTCCTCGTGGGCGTGAAATCAGGAAGGCATTTATTCCAAAAAATGATGATTTTGTAATCCTTTCTGCCGATTATTCACAAATAGAATTACGGATTATGGCGGCTTTTGCCAAAGACGAATCCATGATTGAAGCCTTTAATCAAGGGCGAGATATTCATGCCACTACCGCCGCAAAAGTATTCAATGTGAGCCTTGATGAAGTTACTTCTGAAATGCGTAGAAAGGCTAAAACGGTCAATTTTGGGATTATTTATGGGGTGTCTGCCTTTGGTTTGGCAGAGCAAATTGGGGTGAGCCGTACTGAAGCCAAAGAGTTGATTGATAGTTACTGGCGTGAATTTCCGTCCATCAAAAAATACATGAATGATGCCGTGATTAATGCTCGTGATAATCATTATGTAGAAACCATCATGGGCAGACGCAGATATTTGCGTGACATCAATTCACAAAATATGGTAGAGCGAGGTTTTGCCGAAAGAAATGCCGTGAATGCACCCATTCAAGGTTCGGCAGCGGATATGATAAAGGTGGCGATGATAAAAATCAACGATTATATCAAAGAAAACAAGCTGCAATCACGCATGATTTTGACGGTACATGACGAATTAGTTTTCGATGCTCACAAATCGGAAGTAGAATTATTGAAAGAAAAAGTACATGAATTGATGATTACCGCCATTGATTTTCCTGTGAAAATGGATACTGGGATTGGGGTTGGAGCGAATTGGTTGGAGGCTCATTGATACCCTTGAACGCAGTCAGAAGATAGTCAGACGGAGAAAATTAGTGAAATTTCGTGCAAATCCAGCATTTTTTGTTAAATTACGTCTGAAATCGTCTGACTGCGTTGGTGAGAAAACGCAGTCAGACGATAGTCAGACGGAGAAACTTAGTAAAAGTTCGTGAAATCCAGCATTTTCTGTTAAATTCCATCTGACTATCGTCTGACTGCGTTTTTTTTACCAACGCAGTCAGACGATAGTCAGACGGAGAAACTCAGGAAAATTTCATGTAAATCTAACATTTCCGTTAAATACCATCTGACTAACGTCTGACTGCGTTGGAATATAGTATAAACAGATTCTTTTTAAACTACTTATCATAACCACTACCAATATGAAAATATTACCAAATCAACTTTATCACATTTACAATCAAGGTAATAATCAAGAAGAAATTTTTCACGATAGAAACGATTATTTGCTTTTTCTAAAAAAAGTGAGAAAGTTGATATTCCCCTTTGCAGATATAGTCTGTTATAGCCTTATGCCCAATCATTTCCATTTCTTAATTAATACAAATGAAAAATCGGCTGAAACTGTTATACTCGGACATCTTCCAAGCACCCAATTAGCAAATGGTTTCAGATTGCTTTGTAGTGGGTATGCCAATGAATTTAATAAAAAATACCAAAGGACGGGTTCTTTATTTCGTCAAAAGACTCAGGCTAAAAATTTGGAAGTCTTTGATTTGGTTGGGAATTATGCCTTTACTTGTTTTCACTATATTCACCAGAACGCCATGATGGCAAATTTATGTTTAAAGATGGAAGATTGGGAGTTTAGTTCTTTTCAAGATTACTTAAAAATGAGAAATGGGACACTGATAAATCAGCAATTTGCCTTTGATTTAATCGGTATTTCAGAGGAAAGATTTTATGAAGAATCTTATAAAATTATCAACCCAAATACGCTGAGAGGGCTTTATGAGTAATAATTGTCATTGTTCTCTATCTGACAGTCGTGGTGAGATAAAACGCAATCACACGATTTCAGACAACAATATATACCATTTTCCATAATTCAACATTGCAAGATATAATCCGTCTGACTATCGTCTGACTGCGTCTTTCCCAAAACCCATCATCCCAAAAAATGATGGTTTTTTTACACCCATCTGCAACCTTTCCCCCAACACCTGCATCTCATCTACAAATACCAATTCCAAAACTATCCACAAAACTTTCTGGGAATTCTCAACCATTCATCCTTTGAGAGAACCAATTGAGTAGTTTGTTATGCAAGGTAGTAGGTATTCGTAATAATTTTGGATTCATAAAACGGAAATGTCAGATTTGGCAACTTTTTGAAAGTTGTCTAATCTCAACTCTCGAAATCAAGTATTCATTTAAAAAACACTCTAAATTATGAAAACTCTATTTTTTACTTTCGTCGCCCTCCTAAGTCTTTTAAATTTTGACATGAAAGCACAGGGAAAAATCAGTGGTCAGATAATTGACGACAAAAAAAAAATCGTGGAATTTGCCAATGTTACTTTGCTAAAAGCCAAAGATTCGACCCTCGTAAAAGGGGCATTATCTGACCAAAATGGGTCGTTTGAATTCGAGAAAATTCCTTCGGGAGATTATCTCGTGAATATCTCGCAGATGGGTTATAAGAAATTTTATACACCCCAATTCTCCCTTAATTCGGAGAATCCTAATGTTAAAATTCAAAACCTTATTTTGTTGGAAGATTCAAAGCAATTATCTGAGGTTCAAGTGGTTGCTAAGAAACCTTTCATTGAACAACAATTAGATAAAACCGTTGTGAACGTTGAAAATTCCATCGTATCGGCAGGCAGTACGGCTTTGGAAGTATTGGAAAAAGCTCCTGGCATAACGGTGGATAAAGATGGTAATATTTCCCTAAAAGGCAAGCAAAATGTGATGGTGATGATGGACGGTAAACCAACGTATATGTCGGCAGGTGATTTGGCGAATTTATTGAGAAATATGCAATCGTCATCTTTGGATAAAATCGAAATTATGACCAATCCTCCCGCTAAATATGATGCCGCTGGCAATGCGGGCGTAATCAATATCAAGACTAAAAAGAACCAGAATATGGGTTTAAATGGCTCGGCTACGGTGGGTTTTGGCTACGGTTTTTTTCGTTCATTACCCAAAGAAAATGGGAGTTTAAATCTGAATTATCGTCAGGGAAAACTTAACGTATTTGGGAATTTTTCAGGAAATAATCGTAAGAATTTCCAAATAAATGACATCAGACGTAAGTTTGTAGAAAACGGGAAAACACTTTCTGGTTTCGACCAAATTGCGGATTCTGACAAACAAAATAGCTCTTTTTCATACAAAATAGGAGCAGATTACTTTATTGATTCTAAAAATACGATTGGTATTTTAGTCAACGGTATGAATGGAAATTTCAAAGAATTACTTGATAATCAGGCGGTTATCAAAAATTCTTTGGGGAATATGGACAGCACTTCAATCACCAAAGGAAATATTAACAATACTTGGGGCAACTATTCGACCAATGTTAATTTCAAACACGTAATTGATTCTACAGGTAGAGAGTGGACGATTGATGCCGACTATGCACGGTATAATACAAACAATAATATGGAATATCGTACTTCAAAATATGACCTCTCGAATATCCTGCGTCAAACCAGAAATGAAGACGGGATGACGGTTTCAAAAATTGATATTTATGCCCTAAAAGCTGACTTAACTTTTCCGATAAATAAAACCTCTAAATTTGAGGCTGGTTTGAAATCAAGTTACGTGAATTCTAACAATGATATGCGTTTTGAATTCCTCACCGGCGACTTACAAACGCATAACGTTGACCCTACCCGTACTCGTGATTTCATATATAAAGAAAACATTAATGCTGGGTATTTGAACTATTCAAAAACCATTAAAAAATTAAGTATTCAGTTGGGACTTCGAGTTGAAAATACCATCGGAAAGGGAACATTGTTAGGCAAGGAACTATTAGACAGAAACTACACTAATGCTTTTCCAAGCGTGTTTTTACGTCAAAAATTATCCGCAAAACATCAGGTAGGAATGTCGTACAGTCGCAGAATTGACCGTCCAAGTTATGAAGATTTGAACCCATTTTTATACTTCCTCGACCCTTATACTTTTCAGCGAGGCAATGAACTTTTATTGCCCCAGTTTACGGATGCTGTTGAATTTTCGCACACCTTCATGGATGCTATTACGACAACCGTCAATTATAGTAGAACAAACGGTGTAATGACCGAAGTTTTACAACAAAATAATGCCATAAAACTTACCAATGTTACAAGAATAAATATTGGATATGTCGATAATATGGGGATTTCCTTTTCTGTCCCCGTACCTATCACAAAGTGGTGGTTTAGTAATACATATTTTAACCTATACAACAATCATTACGTAGGCGACATTCCCAAAACTACTATTGATGCTCAGGGGATTTCCACCACCATTTATCAACCTTTGGATGCCCGTGCCACTACTTATCAATTGAATATGACTCATCAATTTACTTTGCCCAAGAAGTTTTCATTGGAACTAAGTGGTTTTTATCAGTCTCCGTTTATAGAGGGACAATTAGTAGGAAAACCTATGGGACAAATATCATTTGGCATTCAGAAAAAGGTTTTGAAGGATAAAGCCATCATCAAATTAAACGTAAATGATATATTTTGGACGAACCAATTCAGAGGAACTTTTGCCTTTAATGATATTGATGTTCAGATAGCGAATAAATGGGAAAGCCGCACGGCACGCATGACGTTTACGTATCGTTTTGGCAATAACAAAGTAGCTTCTGCCCGCCAACGTCAAACAGGTTTGGAAGTTGAAAAGGGACGTGTGAAGAGTGGTAATTGATTTGAAAGAGGTATTATTGCAATCATGAAATAGAGAATTAATATTTGAAGATTCGCAATCTCAAATTTTGAGTTCATTTGTCGGCGTAGGTATGCTTAAAGTCTATTAACTTTGAATTTTAAAGATGAAAAATTCGATGCTTTATTAAAAAACTCAGCAAAACGTTGGTTTTCTTTCTGAATCAGAAATTGAATCAACGTTTTTATGGGAGATGAACACACAAATAATAATACTTACAAAAATCAAAAAACAATGGAACACAACGCCAAATCAATTCGCCCATTTATAGGAGCAAAAAACTTTGAAACATCACGCAATTTTTATCGTGATTGGGGTTTTGAAGAAACTTTGTTGGGGGATAATATGTCAGTTTTCAAAACTGGAAATTTATCGTTTTACTTGCAAAATGCCTACGTGCAGGATTGGATTGATAATACTATGGTCTTTTTGGAGGTTGAAGATGTTGCTCAATATTGGAAGGAACTCGTGGCTTTGAACCTTACTGATACCTATAAAGAGGCAAAAATATTGCCCATAAAATCGTATGATTGGGGTGAAGAATGTTTTGTGATTGATCCGTCTGGAGTTCTCTGGCATATTGGAGCATTTTTCTCTTGAAATTTACACTTCTTTATAAATAGAAACAATTTCATAAAGTCCTCTTAATCATCAGTTTACATGATAATCCTAAATTTGTGAAAAATATAAAAATCATAAAATGAAAAATGCCACAAAATATTTAACTGCTTTTCAAAGAAACTTTACTTGGTTTATGACATCCATGTTTGTCTCTTGACAATAATAATTTTTTCGGGAAATTAAGACTATTCCCCCGTGATTGTTCAATCTTAATCTACACTTAATATTGAATACTTTTCGTAACAATTCCATAATCAAAAGACTATTTTTAGATAAAGACCGCAGCACATTTAAGGGATTAATTTTGTATTTTAAAATACTGTAAATTAATTAACCCTTAAATTGATGCAACGTACCGTTATACTTTCCTTATTGCTTTTAACCTCACCTTTAGCTCAAATTTCAGCCCAACAAAAGCCTTTTACCTTCGTGGCTTTGGGTGATATGCCCTATAATTTACCAGCAGATTACGCTCGATATGACAATGTTATCAAAGAAATTAATCTACAAAATCAGATTTTCAATGTTTTCGTAGGCGACATTAAAGCAAGTTCTCAACCTTGTTCGCAAGAGGTTTATGACAAAATACTGAACTCATTCTCATTATTCAAAAAACCACTAATATATACTCCTGGTGATAATGAATGGACGGATTGCGGCAAAAAAGAGGCAGGAAGTTTTGTTCCCGAAGAACGATTGGATGTATTAAGAAGCACTTTCTACAAGGATAAATCTAATAGTTTTGGTATTGAAAAAATGCCTTTAATCAGTCAAGGTTCGAATCCACAGTATTCAAAATTTGTAGAAAATACTCGTTGGGAAAATCAAAGTATTGCATTCGCTACCATTCATATCGTTGGGACAAATAATAACTTCACGCCCGAATCTAAAAGTAATAATTACGAATTTTTTGAGCGAGATAAAGCCGATTTATCCTGGCTCGAAGAAATCTTCCAAAACGCAAAATCCAAGAATCTTTCGGGTATTGTCATCTTTGAACATGCTGATATGTTCAACGCTGATAAAGACGCTGGCGATGCCAATGCTTTCAAACATTTCATCAAGAGACTCAAAGAACTCACTATTGACTTCAAAAAACCCGTTTTGCTCATCAATGGCGACTCACACGTGTTTTTGGTGGATAAACCGATGTATGAAAAAGGAAAGGAAAAAGAGAAAAAATGTATTGATAATTTCACTCGCCTACAAGTACCAGGCGATGCCAATATGCACGCTGTAAAAATTACCGTAAATCCAGATTCAAAGTCATTATTTCAGATTGAACAATTGATGGTGGAAGGAAACTAACACTAAAATTACCAAACCCATGAAACATATTTTTACTATTTTATCCATCATTATTTTATCCATAACCTCAGCTTTCTCTCTGACTATCAAGGGTTTAGTGATGGATAATAAAACCAATGAACCATTAGTAGGGGCAACGGTTATGTTGGTTAATACCAAATTTGGCACAAACGTTGGACTTGATGGAAGCTACGAAATCAAGAATATCCCATCAGGAAATTATAATGTTTTGGTGCGTTTTGTGGGCTATAAATCCTTGCAAAAAAACGTAACTATTACAACAGGAATGTTAGTAGAAAATTTTTCATTAACCGAAGATTTGAATGAATTAAATGAAATAATAGTCGCTGGGCAAGCCGACCGTGAGACGGATAATAGCGTTCGGAAATCGGAACAGAAATCGGATAATGTCTTGAATATTATTGGTGCAAAATCCATTCAATTATTACCCGATATTACAGTAGGAAACGTTTTACAAAGGATTTCGGGTGTTTCGGTAGTTAGAAATTCTTCGGGCGATGGACAATACGCCATCATTCGGGGTATGGACAAACGCTACAATTATACACTCGTGAATGGGATAAAAATTCCGAGTTCCGATAACAAAAATCGCTACGTACCGATGGATATTTTTCCTGCCGAAATGTTGGAAAGATTGGAAGTTGTCAAAGCCCTTACGCCCAATATGGAAGGCGATGCCATCGGTGGAGCAATGAATATGGTGATGAAATCTGCTCCCGACCGTTTAGTGTTATCTGCCACAGCTTCAACGGGTTATAGTAACTTATTTTCCAATCGTCCCTTCTCTGGTTATGATTCAAAGGGAATTGCTTTTCAATCACCCGCCCAAATCAGAGGTAATCAGTACGTGGCTAACCCTACCGATTTTTCGAGTAAAATACTTCAATACAAAGATGTTTCGATGCCCTTGAATTCTCTTTTTGGATTAACGGTTGGTAATAGAATTTTTGATAAAAAATTAGGCTTTGTTTTCGCAGGAAGTTATCAAAAAACGTATCGGGGTAGCAACTCTATTTATTATAATGCCAACGGTCAGCCAAGCCCCGACCCTCTACCAAATACTCCCCTTTTTGACCGTATTGAAAATCGTGAATATAATACGCTTCAAACTCGTGCGGGTGTTCATTTAAAATTGGATTATGCCTTCAACAAATATCATAAAGTTAGTTTATACAACCTCTTTTTGCAATTAGATGAAAATTTGCATCGCCATATTGAAACTGTCAATTTTGGCGTAGGCGATCAAAGTATCAACGACCGTTCACGCTTTACGAGACAAAATATTTATAATACAACTCTGCAAGGCGACCACCGTTTGACCGATAAATTGAAGTTGAATTGGTCGGCAGTTTATTCAAATGCCAGTTCCAAAACGCCCGATTGGACAGATATGTCGGTAACATTCAGAACGGTAAAAGATGTGAATGGAAATGTAACGGACAATACGAAATACATCGACCCAGTTACGCATAAATGGACTCAAAATAGCGACATTGATAAAACTGGCTATTTGAATTTA
The DNA here is from genome assembly GCA_038230735.1 of Cytophagales bacterium. Taxonomy (GTDB): domain Bacteria; phylum Bacteroidota; class Bacteroidia; order Cytophagales; family Spirosomataceae; genus Arcicella. Next base: position 14,989 of record JBBRMR010000043.1, on the reverse strand, counting down.
ACCTATGATTTAAAGAAAAATATTGAGCTGTCTGTCGGTGGAATGTACCGCAATAAACAGCGAAGTAATTATTATACCGATTATAGTTTGAATACAGTTTTGGAAGGTGGTGTTCGTCAAGTTTTTCAAGGCATTGACAAAACAGCTTTCATTTTTAGACCTATTTCAAATGCCTACGCCGATACTACCAACGGTAATAATTACACTGCTATAGAGAATATTGCAGCGGGTTATGTACAAGGTAAAGTATTGATAAGCAATAAATTACAGATAGTAGGAGGAGTTCGGGCAGAAAATACTTCTCAGTCTTATGCTTCGCAATTGCCAGTAACGGTAACGGGTAAAAATGGGAAAATAGAATATTTAGATATTTTGCCAAGTGTGCATTTTAAATACGCTTTAGATGACCGACAAAACCTCAGATTATCGTATTTTAAAGGCATAAGTCGCCCAGGATATTTTGAATTTATTCCTTCGGTTATTTCAGGAGATTATTTTGATGAAGGTGGGAATTACAACATCAAACATACTATTGCCGATAATATTGATTTTCGTTATGAGTTTTTCCCAAAGGGTAGTGAACAACTTCTGATTGGTACTTTCTATAAAAATATCGTTAATCCGATTGAATATGGGTTTGAGCAAATTGGTAATAATTCCTCAAAATACACCCCTCAAAATTTTGGTACAGCTACTAATTACGGTTTAGAATTGGTTTTCTCGAAATACTTCAAAAATTGGGGAATCTCAGGAAACTATACCTACACGCACTCCGCCATTACGACTACAAAAAGAGTTTATTATCGGGATAAAAATGGGAATATTCAAAATGCCCCACCCGTTACAGCCGAGTACCCAACATCACCCACACAAACTCGACCGCTTCAAGGGCAATCTGACCATATTGGAAACCTGTCGTTAATTTATAAAAACGTCAATTTGGGCTTTGATGCCCAGCTTTCATGGGTTTATACGGGAGCAAGAATCAACATCGTCTCGGCGTATAAAGACTTGGATTACTGGCAAAAAGCAACTTCTCAATTAGATTTTTCTACTGAGAAAAGATTTGGAAAAAATGTATCAGTTTTTGTGAAAGTAACCAATCTTTTGAACAATCCAATCATCGTAGAAATACTAAAAGATAATACCCAAAAAGGCAATCCAGAGCAAACGGAAAGCGATAGAATTCTGGTTCAGAAAGATGTTTTTAACCAAAGTTTTTTGGTTGGAATTCGCTATAAACTACAGTAGAACCCATTACAAATCAAGCATAAATCAAACAAAATTGTGTACCCAAACAACATGAAAAAACTATCATTTATTTTTATTTCAATCTTAACCTTTGGTTTATTCTCTTGTGGAAAAACTGAAGAAGTAACCGTATCAGCCCCTTTATTAAGCATCGGAAAGTCAGTCGATAACAAAGCCCCGATTTCAGGTTCAATAAAAGGCACCATGAAAAGCGACTCGACGTACATGGTCAATGGAGATGTTTTTATCAATGAAAAAGACACTTTATTGATTCAACCAGGTGTAAAAGTAATTTTTACGGGCAATTATAATTTTGTCGTGAAAGGGACTTTATTGGCATTAGGCACGCAGGCAAAGCAAATTTATTTCACTTTTAAAGGAACTCAAAAAACGGATGCCATCGGTGCCGACCCTCTGAAAGACCCAGCTTACCAAGGACTTTGGGGTGGAATTTTAGGAGAAACCACGTCGCCATTGTTAGTAGTAAAATGGACACATATCGAATTTGGTTCGGGTAAAGCTGCTGTTTCTCCAGTATCATTTATTGCTAATGGAAAAGACACTTATCCTATTTGTTACAGCAATCCAGATGGCGTTTTTGTATTTGAAGACTCTTGGATTTACGGAGCCGTTGATGACCCAATTCGTACTTTTGGTGGTAAATTGCACGTAATGCGTAATACCTTTGAAAAGTGCGGTTTCACGGGTGGCGAAGGTTTGAATATAAAATCAGGATGTGCGGGAAATGTTGCTTACAACGTCTTTATTGGCACGGCAACTAATGGACCAAAAGCGTCAAATAATGGTGGAAAGAATCCTCAGACCAATATTTTTATGTATAATAATACGATGATTGATTGCGGATACCGTCGTGCTTCCGCAGGTCGGGGTGGCTCTTTGAATTTTGAAGAAGGTTCAAAAGGTGTAGCTTATAACAACTTGATGGTCAATTGTAAATTTGGCTTGAGAATTGTGGGTTCAGCCAATTATGCTGGAAATACTTTGGTAATTGCCGATACTATGAATATCAAATACGGTTACAATTATACCTACGTAGATTCACTTTCGAGTGCCAATCAGATTTATCCAATTCCTTTCCTAACAAAACCTCAGTCAACTGATATTCCTGCTCCAACTTTTTTGCCTGCAACTTATAAATTAGGCTCAGTTTATGATGGTTCAAGTGTGGTGGGGAAAAACAATCCACAGTTCAAGAATTTTCCTTTGCCTCAAACAACCAAATTGTTGCGTGATATTACAACACAAGGTAATTGGGATTTTAGATTGACTACTTCATCTCCTGCGGCTGGCAAAGGATATACTGGCTTTTCGCCCTTAGATGGCGTTCCAGTAAGTGCTAATTATGGAGCTACGGAAATTACCAAACCAAGCAAAGACATGGGTGCTTATGCTTTGGATGGCACAGGCAATAAACATTAAAAGAATCGTTTTTAGAACTTCCAAACTGGTTTTGAGAAAAGGAGTGATTAATGAAGTCGCTTCTTTTCTCAAAACCTTCTTTTTGGTATTAATTGGCGTAAGAATTATTGGATTGAATTGTTGAGCAAATTATTTTAAGAGATAATACTCATGGCAAATCCCTTGGCAGTAACCATTGTTTGAGAATTCTCCAGTTGTTCAAAATCATCATCCGATAATTCAAAACTATATTCATTTACGTAGTGAAATAACTCCCAATTTCCCTCATAATCCTCCACGAGGGCAGTCATAGACTCTACCCAATCTCCTGAATTCATGTAAGTGATATTGCCAATTTGTCGAATATCAGGTTTATGAATATGCCCACAGATGATGCCATCGCAATTGTTTGCTTTGGCAAGAGCTACTAATTTTTCTTCAAAATCAGACACATAGTTTACGGCATCTTTGACCTTTTGTTTAATCATTTGCGAAAATGAATAATAAGGAAAGCCCCGCCAAGCCCGATATTGATTGTATAATTTATTGAAGGCTAACAGAAATGTATAGCCAATATCTCCTAAATAAGCCAACCATTTAAAATGAGAGGTAACTGAATCAAAAATATCACCGTGCGTAACAAAAAAGTGCTTTTTGCCCGATGAAATAATGCAATCTCGCTGAATACTGAACGATTTTCCAAAAGAAAAAGGAATAATTTGGTCAAGAAAATCATCGTGATTTCCCCGTAAATACACCACTTTCGTATCCTGATTTTCAATCATTTTAAGAATAGTTCTGAAAAAAGCGGTATGTTTTTTCTTCCAAGAACCTCCTTTTTTCAGTTGCCACCCATCAATAACATCCCCGTTGAGAATGAGTTTTTCACAAGTGATAGATTTCAAAAAAGCCGTAACTTCTTTTGCCTTAGACCCCTCTGACCCTAAATGTATATCTGAAATTATAACCGTTTTATATTGTTTTGCAATTTTCATACGTGCTGTGTTTTTTAACCTTCGTAAGGATTTACTAAGTTATAAAAACACTTTAAACTAATGATTTGCATTGTATTAAGTGAATGTTAAGGTATTGTTTTTTGCAAACTCAATGTACGACAAAAGCCAATTGAAGTACACAATTTTATGTACTTCAATTGGCTTTTATCAGTTTTTAGATGCTTTATTTTAGGGATTCATCCTATTAAAAGTTGCTTGAATAACATCAGGAGTGGCTTTTGCCATCACTTCACTAAAACCAAAAGTAAGTTCGGTTTTGCCTTCTTGCATTTGTTGAAAAACAGCCTCCACAAAATCGCTCACGGCTGGTTGTCCATCGTGCAAACCTTTTCCTCCGAGGTCAGTGTTCAAAGCGGGCGGTATCATCTCAATAACTTCAATATTTTTTGCTTTTAATTGATGTCTTAAAGAAAGTGTAAATGAGCGGAAAAATGCCTTTGTGGCACAATAAACAGGTACTTTTGAAAGCTGTACAAATGCTAATCCAGAGGTTACGTTGATTATTGTTTCTAAGGAATCCAGTTTTGCAAAAAGCGATGATAAATGAACAGGGGCTAATACATTAGTCGTGATTTCTTGATTTGCCTTTTCATAAAAATCCTCATCAGAAATATTCGTCCAATTCTGAATACCTGCATTGTTTACCAGCACCGTCAAATCGCTATGGTTTTCAGCAACCCAATTATAAAGCTCAATTCTTTCCGCTTCATTCGTTAAATCACATACTTTGGTAATGACCGATGGAAATTTATCTGTCACTTCTTGCAAAACTGATTCACGTCTTCCACAAACGATTACTGTATTATTCTCTTTGATAAATCGTTCGGTTAAGCCAAGCCCAATGCCACTTGCACCACCCGTGATTAAAATTTTATTATTCGTTAATTTCATGTTTTGTTTGATTAATCGTACTGTGAAAAAGGTAAACGTATTTGGAACGTCCATTTAATTAAAATAGATTCCTTAATTATTTTGTTTCAAATGTAACGATAAATTTAAAATTTAACATCCATTTAACTTTTCGTGATTATCTTGCGTAACCATTATGAGAATATAGGGAGATACTCTTTAATTATAGTATTTTTTTAACAAAAATCTAAACTTTGTTAAGAAATATCTACTGATATACAGAGAATAACAATTTCCTTTTATCTTCGTATCAACAAAATAAAAATATATCTTTTAAAGATAAAGCCAAATATTATATAGGTTATGTCAGAATTTGCAGAATTATCGTTAGGTGACAAAAAGTATCAGTTTCCCGTAATTACGGGAACTGAGGATGAAAAAGCAATTGATATTGCCAAGCTCCGTGATGAGACTGGTCATATCACCATTGACTCAGGTTATAAGAACACAGGGGCAACCAAAAGTGCCATTACGTTCTTGGACGGTGAGTTAGGAATCCTTCGTTACAGAGGATATTCAATCGAAGAATTAGCCGAAAAATCGTCTTTCTTGGAAGTTGCTTATCTTTTGATTTACGGTGAATTACCCACGAAAGAACAATTCACCGATTTTGAATACGAAATCAGAATGCACACCATCGTTAATGAGGATATGCGTAAAATTTTCGAGGGTTTCCCCGTCAATGCTCATCCAATGGGTGTTTTGTCGGCAATGGTTTGTGCGATGTCCGCTTTTTATACGGGTGAAAAAGGTGGTACTGACGAATTGAACATTATCCGTTTGATGGCAAAAATGCCTTCAATGGCAACTTGGTCTCACAAAAAAGCACAGGGACATCCCGTTAATTACCCAAATAACTCATTGGATTATTGTTCCAATTTCTTGAATATGATGTTTTCTTTACCTGTTGCACCCTATCATGTAAATCCAGTTGTGGCAGCGGCATTGAATAAATTATTAATCCTCCACGCCGACCACGAACAAAATTGTTCAACGTCAACGGTTCGTTTGGTAGGTTCTTCACAAGCAAGTTTATACGCTTCGATTTCGGCAGGAATCAATGCCCTTTCTGGACCACTCCACGGTGGAGCAAACCAAGAAGTAATTGAAATGTTGGAAGAAATCAAAGCTGACGGTGGAGATACTTCAAAGTTTATTGCTATGGCAAAGGATAAAAATTCAGGTTTTAGGTTGATGGGTTTTGGACACCGAGTTTACAAAAACTTTGACCCAAGAGCCAGAATCATTAAAAAAGCCGCTGATGATGTGTTGGCAGCCTTGGGAATCAATGACCCAATTTTGAGAATTGCCGCCGAATTAGAAACCGCTGCTTTGAGTGATGAGTATTTTATCTCACGCAAGCTATATCCAAATGTGGACTTTTATTCAGGAATTATCTACCGTGCTTTGGGCATTCCAACGGATATGTTTACGGTAATGTTCGCCATCGGGCGTTTGCCAGGTTGGATAGCACAATGGAAAGAAATGAAAGCCAACAAAGAGCCAATTGGTCGCCCACGTCAGGTATATGTAGGAGCAACTGAACGTGCGTATGTAGGAATGAGCGAAAGAGCGTAGTAATAGTACGGCAGTTCGAGGGTTCGACAGCCTTGTGCGTTGCAGTAAAAAGGGGTTGTCTTTGTTGGACAACTCCTTTTTATTTGTAAAAACCCTCAAATTACCTAAATCTCCTATCTTTTGTAAACTTACTCCATTTTTGTACCTTTACATTCTAGTTATTATTAAACAATCGGGCGGTGAACCGCTATCAGATTTTTTATTGTTTATTGATACCTAATAGAATTTCCTTGTTGTAAAAAAAATCCGACTTTATGAATTTAGCCAAACCATTATTACTCATTACTTTATTATTGTTAGTCTTTGTAAATTTGCAGGCACAGGTGGGGGAAAAGTTTTATGGGAGAGCATCTTATTACGCAGACAAGTTTCATGGCAGAACCACATCAAGTGGAGAAGTCTATGACCGAGCCGAATACACGGCAGCCCATCGAGATTTACCCTTCAATACCATAGTGGAGGTAATCAATACCACAAATAACCGCACCGCAGTAGTCAAAATCAACGACCGTGGACCTTTTGCTTACAACAGAATGATTGACCTTTCGTTTGTGGCAGCTAAGGATTTGGAACTTTTAGGTTCGGGCGAAGCCGAAGTGCAGATGCGAATTTTGTCGATGGATAAACCCGAATATAGCATTTCTGCTTTTTATGCAGGAATAAAGGGTGAATTTAATCGTGAATTTAATCAATATGAAGCCGTCGTAATTAGTGGAAGAAATGGTGTAAAAATAAAATTAGATACTGTTGTAATTGCACAAATTCCGATGCCCCGAAGTGTACAACCAAAACCCGTTACAGAGTCATTCGTGATTGCTGATAGTCTAAGAAAAAGACAGGAAGAAGGCGATAAAATGGGCTTTCGCCAACATAAGTATATTCGAGTAATCAAAGATGGTGATGGACGTTATCGTCTTGATTCTTCGATAGTTACGCCTCCAACCCCACAGGAAGCCTATTCAGTTGCTCCTCAAAATCATAAGGTTTATTCTCCCGATAAACACATCACTATTACCCCCGTTGAGCCTGTAAAACCAATTCATGAAACTACTGTGAAGGATACTCAAAAGGTGATGAAATCTGTGGTGGAAGAAGTACAAACCGATAACCATGTGAGTGGTTTCCGTCAATACCAATACGTGAAAGTTTATACCGATAGTGAAGGAAGAATTAGGATGGACACAACGCAGAAAGCCCCCATACAGTTAGCGAAGAATGTGGATAAAAAAGTAGAAAAAACGGAGGAAAAATCAAAGATTTTTACGGTAACTCAAACTAATTCTTCCAAACCTGTCAATGCAACAACGCCATCTAAATCAGAAAATAACAAGTCAAAAGATATATATAAAGATGGTTTCAGACAACACGCATACATCAAAGTTTTCCGTGATAAAGATGGTAAGATTAAGGTGGATACTACAAGTTATGAGAAACCTTAGTTTAGTTATGAGATATTGCAACTAATATATTCTTATAAACCCAGAAAAGATGTTTCTACTACTGAAACAGCATCTCTAAATTTAATTGCAGTGGTGGCAGTTTCTCAAAACTACCACATTTGGATTCTCAAATCCGAGAATTTAAGTTTGATAACCCCAACGTCAGTTTTCGTATTTAAAAACGAATTCCCTTTGCCCTCAACATTTCCCCAATCGTATTCACAATGGAAATGGATGCTTCTATTTCGTCTTTTCTGATAGCAACGCTTTCGATGTTGAAACCGAAGGGAACACCTTTGGCAGAACAATGCTCAATCAGCTCAGCGGCAATATTAATGCAAACCTCTACGGAACGTTCTAAGATGTTTTCAGAATTTCTGAATTCTTCTTTTAATTCTTCGGGAATGTGAATCCCCAACCACTCCATAAAATGAAGCGTTTTGATTGAACCACAGGCAGTTAGCGTAAAAATGATGGTTGGTAATTCGATATTTTTCTCGGCACAAGTTTTTGCTAAATCATCAATTACTCGTTTGGCATAATCAACATTAAATACGCACTGAGAAATAAAATAACTCACGCCCGAAGCCATTTTATCCAAAATCCGTTGGTCTTCATCATTCAAAACGGCATGGCGTTCTGGAATCATCACCGCTCCAATTACGGAAGTCTCCTCATGCTTACGCCATACATTATACGCTTGTGGAAGCGTGGTAATAGGCACAAAATCGGGAGAGGGAACGCCTACGAACACGGGCGAAAAGTTATGCGTAATCACATCCTTTACCCAAATGTTGAGTTCGTCTTGCGTAAATTTACTGGCGGGACGATAAATAATTTTAGGGATTTCGAGCGAATGAAGATGGTTTTTGGCAAATTCAAAAGGATCGTGGGCAGATAGGAAAGGGAAAGGTCTTTCTTCGGTAGTGCGGGCAGATTCGTCCTGAACGTCATAAACCACCAAGGCATCAATGTCCAAACCGTGCAAACGAGCAAGGGTTTTTTCGGCAATTTCAATAACTCTTTGTGGCTCAACCTGCGACTTGGGCGGCGTAATACCGTACAACAACAATCCTGAAGATTTCGACTTTATTCTCTCTGAAAACATAAAATATTAAAAGGTAAATGTGCCTACAAAGATAATACTATTTTTACGCTTGGCAAATCTATTTTTTATCTATATTTAGGTTAAAATAGGAGGTTTATGAAAGATAAAATAGATAATTTATCTATTTATTGGGTTTTATTTGAAAAATTTGATTTTATTATCAAAATATCAAAATCAAAATTAGAAATTATAGAATTTCCCTATCAATATAGTTATTTTCCATTCATCTACCCACCAATATCACCAACCTGTCCATTTTATCCTTAAATTTGAATAATCACATTTCCAAACATTTTACTCATCAACCATGAAAAAACTGATTCTCCTTTTTTGCCTAATTACAAACCTTTTGCTCGCTCAGACGGGAAAAGAAAAAATTTTGGTCACGGATATGACCAAGTTGAAAACCGTTGTCAATGTGGCTATTTCGCCCGATGGGAAACGTGCCATTTATGCCCTCCGAACTAACGAATCCAATGAGACTGATAAATTAGATTTTGATTATCGAAGTCATCTATGGCTTACTGATTTTCAAGGGGTTAAACAATTGACTCGAGGGATGGAAAGCGTTGGTGGGGCTTCGTGGAGTGCTGATTCTAAGCAAATTACCTTCGCCCGAAACGTGAAAGGCAAATCTCAAATTTTCATCATGCCATTGGATGGGGGTGAAGCTATCCAATTAACGGATTTGAAATACGGAGCTAATAATCCCCAATATTCACCCGATGGCTCAAAGATTTTGTTCACCGCCAATGTTACCTTTTCTGAATTATTAAAAGATTCTGTGTTGAATCCTACGAAGAAATTGCCTTCGTGGTCGATGGAAAAAGCGGGTTTCAAGAGCAATGATTTCTTGAAAACCGATAAGAAAATCAAGGCAAATCCCGATGGCACTTTGGAGGAAATTAGGGCGTATTTGGATAAAGACGTTGAAGACAAAAAAGCCAAAGTTTTTAGCCGTCTAAACTTCCAAGGAGAAGCCACCACCGAACCCGAAATTAAGTTCAATTTACTCTTTGTGATGGATGCCAAAGAAGGGGCAAAACCAATGCAAATTAGTCGTAGTTTTTGGTCGTTCAACGGAGCTGCGTGGTCGGCGGATAGTAAGAAAATTTACGCCACTTGCGGACGAGATTCATTGCAACATCCTGACCGTGAACAAAATACAGTAATTGTCAGTATGAATACTGATGGGTCAGATTTACGACAGTTAGTAGGGGAGAAGGGAATTTCTTATAATAACATTATGCTTTCACCCGATGGTAAAATGATGGTATTTACGATGTCGAGAATTGAGTGGTTAGGCTTCAACCAAACCATGATTGCCAATGCCAACGGAAGCAATATTACCCCCATCGTTTTTGACCGTGCCGTAAATAATTTTGAATGGTCGGACGATTCAAAATCAGTTTATTTTGCCGCCAATTCCAACGGAGCAATTCCAATATATCGCCTTGATATTCAGACTAAAAAAGTAGAAAGATTGTCAGATTTGGAATCAGGAACTTCCACTTTTGACATTGCCAAAGACCGCATTGTTTATGCCAAAACCGAAGTCAAAAACCCTTCTGAATTATACTCGGCAGATTTGATGATGAAAAACCCCGTAAAACTGTCTTCGCACAATGATAACTATTTGAAAAATAAAGCCTTGTCTTTTCCAGAGAAGAAAACTTACACGAACTCAAAGGGGCTAACGGTGGAATATTGGATGATGAAACCTGCTAATTTTGAGACGGGTAAAAAGTACCCTCTGCTCCTGAATATGCACGGCGGACCAACTGCCATGTGGGGACCAGGCGAGGCTTCGATGTGGCATGAGTTTCAGTATATGTGTTCGCAGGGTTACGGCATTGTATATGCAAACCCAAGAGGATCAGGGGGGTATGGAAAAGATTTTCAGTTTGCCAATTATCAAGATTGGGGAACGGGACCAGCCGAAGACGTTTTAGCCGCCGCCACTGATGCCGCCAAACAAGCATGGGTGGACACTGCCCGTCAGGTGATTACTGGTGGCTCGTATGCGGGGTATTTGACGGCTTGGATTGTGGGACATGACCACCGTTTCAAGGCGGCTTTTGCCCAAAGAGGCGTGTATGAATTGACCACTTTCATGGGTGAAGGTAACGCTTGGCGACTCACACCCAACTATTTTGGCTTGCCGTGGGATGCCAAATCAAAGGAGATTTTAGACCGTGAATCGCCCTATTCTTATGTAGATAAAATCAGAACGCCATTGTTGATAAAACACGGTGAAAATGACTTGCGAACGGGACCTATTCAGTCGGAAATGATGTATAAATCCTTGAAAATATTGGGTAAAGAAGTGGAATATGTCCGTATGCCAGGAGCAACGCATGAGCTTTCACGGACAGGAAATGTTCGTCAGCGAATTGATAGAATGTTGCGGATTTATGAGTTTTTTGAGCGGTATATTCGGTAGTTTTGATGTTCGGTTTTTGATGTTCGATGTTCGACTTCTCGAAAGTTTTTCACTTCCCGAAAGTTTTTTTTACTTTCGGGAAGTTTTTCATTAGAGAAATTAACTTTTAATTATCAATTGCCTCTTCCCTCGGTCCTCTCATATGTATCACTAATCCATTCAAAAAATTACGCAAAAATTGGTCGCCACATTTTTTGAAATTTGGATGGTCTTCTGCTCTAAAAATATCACCAATTTCAGCTTTTGAGGCTTTGAAGCCCACCAAAGCCATAATTTCAATAATGTCATCATTGCGAAGACTGAGGGCTACTCTAAGTTTTTTAAAAATATCGTTGTTGGACATGAAAATAGTGATGAATTATGAGTTATGAAATATGAATAATATTTGTCGATTTCCCCCCTTTCTCCTGCCTCCTTTCCTCCTCTCTACTAATGCTACTGTTTCTCTCCTGGCAGTAAATACTTGAACTTAGTTTTGCCCGTTTTCTTATCTTTTTTACCATCATATTTCTTCTTTTTACCGTTGCCAAAGGCTTTCCAAGGCCAGTGCTTCTTGGCTGTTACCCAAGAAAAAGCCGATCTTGGGCGATAAACTCCGCCTTCATGACGATGCTCGGATGATACACTACATGAGCGTTCGGGGCAACGCCTTGCCCATAGGCATCCGCTCAAAATTTGGCAAGAAATAATTAATAATATAGTGTAAGCAAAGTTTTTAATTTTCATGGATAAGGATTTTTGATGGACAAATTTAAAGAATTCTATCGTACCCAAAACGATAAAAAGAAACTATTATTGGATTCTATGTTTCCTCATAGTATCTTTTTTACGACTAAAACGATGAATAAAGATGAAATCACCAAATACTAAATAATGAGTTGATTTTAGATTATCAAACCGACTTCATAATTATTTATCATTCATCTTTGTGCATGAATAACCATGCAACTTGTTCATAATCAAATATTTAATCAGTTAAAATTACTTTTAAAAACAAACGTTATGAAAAAATTATTGATTCCTTTTCTCTTTTTAGGATTGCTATTAAATGCTTGTAAAAAAGATGATGCCGTTGTTGCATCAGAAACTCCACTTGCAAGTTTTTTTGCCGACAGTACTGTTAAATTTGGTGCAAAGACTGTCAATAGCAGTTATTATGAATATGGGCAGAGATTTCAAGTGTCCAAAGTGGGGAAAATTACTAAATTAGGTGTCCGCACGCCAAGTCCAGGGGTATATCGTCTTGCCATTTGGGATGTTGCTACCAAGACCTTGATAAGTCAAAAAACAGTTGAATTAACTTCTGGAAACATACAAACTTGGGGAGATATAACGCCTCAGCCATTGGAAGCTAATAAGCAATATTATATTACTTATTTGGCTAATAATTGGAATTATGCATCTCCTAAAACGGGTTCAAACTTTTCTTACCCTATTGTGAAAGGAAGTGTTGTTCTTTTGGCGTATGGCTTTGCAAGTAGTACAATGGGAGCCGCACCAAAATATCCAACTTCTGAACCCACCACCTACATCGCTGGTTTTGTTGATTTTACTTTCATCCCCGACTGATTTCTCTAAACACTATCACACCAAAAGCCATTCAAGCAATATTTGAATGGCTTTTTTGCGTAAAAAGAGTATATTACAAGCCTAATAACTCTTTTAATTTAAACATATTTTAAACAAAAACCATGAAGAATAAACTTTATCTTTTACTAATATTGATGTCCTTTTCAGGATTTTCACAAACCAAATCCCTCAAAAATTCCCCCTCTCCTACTGACGGCACACCCGAAAGTGTAGGAATATCAAGTGAGCGAATTGCTCGAATGGATAATGTCTTTCAGAATGCCGTCAATAATAAAGAAGTCCCAGGCGTGGCGGCAATCGTGGTACGGAACGGGAAAATTATCTATCATAAAGCCTTTGGAATGGCTGATAATCAGAGCAATAGAGCTTTGAAAAAGGATGATATTTTCAGAATTGCTTCTATGAGCAAAGCCATTACTTCAACTGCCGTGATGATGCTTTGGGAAGAAGGAAAATTTCAATTAGACGACCCAATTTCTAAATATATTCCAGAATTCAAGAATCCGACTTTGTTGAAATCTTTCACTTTCAGAGATACGACTTACACGACTGAACCCGCCAAAAACGAAATCACGATTAGGCATTTATTGAGCCATACTTCGGGTTTGGGTTATGGCGTAATTGATGGCGATGAAAAGTTTAAAGCCATGTACAAAAAGGCAGGAATTACTGATTTATTCACGACTGAATCCATTAAAGTTGGGGAATCCGTCAAGAAATTAGCTAAACTTCCTTTGCATCATAATCCAGGCGAAAAATACGTTTATTCCGAAGGATTAGACGTAATGGGATATTTTATTGAAGTAATTTCGGGAATGCCCTTTGATGAATTTTTACGCAAAAGAATACTTGACCCCATGGGAATGTCAGATACTTATTTTTACATGCCCGATGCCAAAGCAAGCCGTTTAGTTTCCATTCAGAAAAGTAGCAAAGATGGTGGTTTTGAACGTTATCCTACTACTTTCTATGACCCCGATTATCCGATAAAAGGAGCAAAAACCTTTTTCTCGGGCGGTGCGGGGCTTTCGAGTACTGCCAAAGACTATGCTACTTTTTTGCAAATGTACATCAACGGTGGCGAAATGAACGGCAAACGATATTTGAGCAGAACCACGATTGATGCCATACTTTCCAATCAATCCGATAACCTTTTTAGTGGTGAGAAAGGCGATAGTTTTTTCGGTTTAGCGTATAGCGTTTTACGGGCAAGCGGAGAAGCCAAAGGTGGCATCGGTAGCGAAGGCACCTTCACGTGGGGCGGATATTTCAACACCAACTATTTTGGCGACCCCAAAGAAAAAATCATTGGCGTAATCATGAAACAAACCCAAGCCACCAAAGGCGATAATCTCAATAATCTTTTCAGACAAGTGATTTATCAGAGTTTGGATGATTAGGAATTGTTATAAACGAAAAATCCCCTCAATTCAACCGAATTAAGGGGATTTTGTTTGATATTTTAAACTGCTTTTAGTTTTAGATTAAACGTCAAAAACCCATCGGCAGATAAATCTTCATCAAGTTCTTCCCAATGAATCCACGCTCCATCATTCCAAAATTCAAAATCCTTTCTTTGTTTATCATTCGCTTTTTCTAATCTTGGAAACCACGACAAGGGCAAGCCAACCACACGCCCATCATGTAATTCTGCAAATACTCGTTGAGCATCGAACCAAATATTGACTGCACGATTTTCCATAAATTTATTCGTTTGTGTCAGAATCATTTTTGAAATAATCCTTCCAATGTTTTACAATTAAATCTTCATTTTCTGCAATGACCTCTTCTGCAATTTTCAAATCTTTGCTTTTCATACCTTTACTTTCAACCAAATGAACAGGCTTGACTTCAAATTTAGCTGTTCCATCAGAATTCTTAACGTGTATATGAATCGGTAAATGGTCATTACTAAAATAGAAAAACCTCATTCCAAGAAATCTGAATATCTCAGGCATAATGTTATTTTTTTAGTGGTTTTGCAAATTTAATTAAACACATTGGCATTCAGTACAAAGTCTCCCATCATACTATGTATTCAAAATTATGCTTATACGCTTCCCAAGTTGCATAATGGGCTATTCTATGAAGCATTAATAAAACACTAATTTAGAAGAAAAATGTTTGATATTTTGCCAAAAAAGGCATTTTATTCAAAATTTAGTACCTGACTTACAGGTATTTCCAACGCCTCAGCAATTTCATTCAAATAAAATATAGAAGGATTTATTTTGCC
>JBBRMR010000042.1:0-42019 GCA_038230735.1 Cytophagales bacterium | reverse complement strand
GACTATCTATCATTTGATATACTAAATGAGGCTGTCGAAACAATTATGAATCAAATTGGAAAAAAACTTAACATTGATTTCAACGAACCTAAGCATTTCACAGAATTCAAAACGACGTTTAATTAGAAACAATTACTTATTAGTAGATAAAGCCGAAGAATGGACGGAAAAATATTTATTCAATAAAAACCAGAATCCTAAGCATGAACATCACTGGCATGGTTGCCACGATGAAATTTATATGGCTTTGTCAATGTTGACAGCAGAACATTGTTCATACTGTGATAAATATCCATTAGATGAAAGAGCTAAATCTGATGTTCAGATTGACCATTTCAAACCTATCAGTGATATCGGATTCCGATTCTTAGCTTTTGAATGGACAAATCTTTACTTAGCTTGTGGTGGATGCAATAAATCTAAATTAGCTCAATATAGCGATTTGATTATTAGACCTGACGATGAAGAATATAAAGCAACTGATTATTTTTTCTTTGATACTGAAACGGCAGAAATTTTGGTAAATAAAGCCAATGGAAACACTTACATTCAAAGAGCAGAAAAAACAATCGAAATTTTCAAATTGAATCATAAAAGTATCATTAAGTTCAGGAAAAGAGCTATTGAGAATTTTTTAAAAGCCCAAAAATCAGGATTCGATAATTTCAATATCAACGATTATGATTACAGAAATTTCATAGAAGAACTCCTATAAAATTGAATAAATGCCAACCGATCAACCCAATCCTTCCTTCCTCCTTCGTCAAAAATTCCCCTTTGAACCGACCTCTGGGCAGGTAGAATTATTCCGACAAATGGATAATTTTATGACTAATAAAGATGATTTCGGTCCGCTTTGTTTTTTGCTTCGGGGGTATGCGGGTACGGGGAAAACTACCGTTATCAGTACCATTATCAAGGTTTTACCCAAATTTGGACTAAAATCGGTCTTGCTTGCTCCCACGGGACGGGCGGCGAAGGTGATGGGTAATTATTCCAATAAAAAAGCCTTGACGATTCATAAGAAAATCTATCGGCAGGTGGCAAATCAGTTTACGGGAAACTTAGAATTTCAACGCCAAAATAATTACGCAACTGATACGGTTTTTATCATTGACGAAGCCTCCATGATTTCGGATGATGCCGACTTTGGCTCGGCGGGATTATTGACCGATTTGATGGAATTTGTCTTCACCAATCCCGAATCTGACTATAATGGCAATAAGATAATTTTTGTGGGAGATACCGCCCAGTTGCCTCCCGTGGGCAAATTGGACTCACCCGCCTTACAAAAAAAGTACCTCGAAGGGCAATTTCATTTGGGGGTTTTGGAACAGGAACTCACCGAAGTTATGCGTCAGGATGCTTTGTCGGGAATTTTGTACAATGCTACCAATTTACGGGATTTATTGAAATCTGAAAGCAATAAAATCAGTTTTACGACCGAAGGTTTTAGAGATTTTTTCAAAATGACGGGCGAAAAATTGGAGGATGGTTTGAATTATGCCTACCGAAAATTTGACCGTGAAAATACCATTATTCTAACTCGTTCAAACAAAACTGCCGTTCAATATAATCGTTATATTCGGCAACGGATTTTTGGACAGGAAGACGAACTTGCTACCAGTGATTTATTGATGATTGTGAAAAATAATTATCATTGGCTCGGGGAAGATTCACCCGCTGGATTTTTGGCAAATGGCGATTTTGTAGAAATTATGAAAATGCGTGGCGTACAAGAAATGCACGGTTTTAGATTTACTACACTGACTTTAAGGCTTTTAGATTATGACGAACATCCGCATATTGAAGCCAAAGTATTAATGGATACGCTTTATTCAAATACTCCCGCCATGTCAAGAGAGGAAAACAAAGCCCTTTATGAATCCGTTGCCCAAGATTATGCCCACATCGTCAATAAAAAAGAACGCAACGAAGCCATTCGCAAAGACCCCTATTTGAACGCTCTTCAAGTAAAATTTGCCTACGCCCTCACAACCCACAAATCGCAAGGGGGACAATGGAGTGCGGTTTTTATTGACCAAGGATATTTAACGGATGAATTGATAAATGAGGACTTTATTCGCTGGCTATATACCGCCATTACACGTGCAACGCATGAGGTATTTCTCTTGAATTTTCACAAGGAGTTTTTTGAGGATGCGGTGATTGAGGAGTAGGGATTGGGTATGGGTAAAGAAGCATCTAAAAAATATCATACCTATAATTTCTGAATTTGGATTTATTAGATTTAGGGATTGAGTCCATTTTTAATCCCAAAAATCCCTAAATCTGATGAATCCCAATTCAGACAAAAAGAGGTGCTTTATTAGTTGAATTACCCCAATCTGGGATTAAGAACTTCCTAAAACCAAAAAAATAATGAAATTTCTCCTTTACGGTGCAACTGGCTACACGGCAGGTTTGGTCATTAAACACGCTGTTAAACTTGGCATTACACCCGTACTTTCAGGTCGTAATGAAATGACTATTAAAGCATTAGCCAATTTTCATGACTTGGAATATCGCATGGCAGATTTGGATAACGCCGTTCAATTAGAAACTGTTTTGAAGGAATTTACCGTAGTTCTGCATTGTGCGGGACCCTTTTCCAAAACCGCTAAACAAATGCAATCGGCTTGTTTGCGGACGGGCGTACATTACTTGGACATCACGGGCGAAATTGAAGTTTTTGAGCAAGGAATTGCTTTGCATCAACAAGCCGTTGAAGCCAAAATAATGATGATGTCGGGCGTGGGGTTTGATGTTGTGCCTACTGATTGCATGGCTTTATACCTCAAAAATCGCCTGCCCGATGCCACGCATTTACAATTAGCTTTCACCAATATCAATGGCGGAATCTCGCACGGCACGGCTCAAACGATGGTGGAAAGTCTGGGGAAAGATGGGTTCATCAGAGAAAATGGTAAGCTAAAAGCCGTACCAGTTGCCCATAAAACGATTGACGTTTCTTTTGAAAATAACCATAAAACGCACTGCATGGCGATACCATGGGGTGATGTTTCTACGGCGTTTTATACTACCCAAATTCCTAATATTGAGACCTTTACGGGTATGCCTAAATCGGGTGTAATGTTTGCACGGATGGGCAATTATTTGGGTTGGTTATTGAGGAGTTCTTGGGTACAAAATATTATCAGAAAACGAGTAAGCAAATCATTGGTCGGACCCGATGAAAGTACCCAAAATAATGCTCAGACCCGCATTTGGGGTAAAGCTACCAACGCCAAAGGACAATCCGTAGAAGCCAGAATATTTGGGATGGAAGGTTATACCCTTACGGCTTTAACGGCACTAAATATCACGAAAAAAGTGTTGGAAGGAAATCTAAAAATAGGCTATCAAACACCTGCCTCAGCGTATGGTCAAGATTTAATTTTAGAGATTGAGGGAATACGCAGAGAAAATATTTGAGATTTTATTTATAACAATAGCAACCATTTCGTGGTTTTTCTCGTATATGCAATGATTTAAACAAAATCATATCAGTAATATTCACTATAATTAATAAAAACAACATTATGAAAAAGATTCAACTCTTTGCTCTCTTTATTGCCCTTGGTGTGGTTTCTGCCTGTAAATCTGAAGAAGCAAATCCAGAACAAACCGTTACCAGTACATTAGCCCCCGCAGCAGATTTGCGTTTAGTTAATGCTACCCTCGCAGGTACAAACGAAGTACCAGCCGTTACAACAACTGCCAAAGGAACAGTTACTGGAAACTACAGCACTGTTTCCAAAATTTTGAATTTGAATGTTGCTTACGAAGGAGTTACGCCAACAATTTGGCATATTCACAATGCAGCGGCTGGGACTAATGGTGGAGTGGTTTTTAGCTTTGGAGATGTAGTTGCCTCTCCACTTGTTTACAAAACGCCCCTCGCATTGGCAACTGACCAAGAGACTAATTTATTAGCAGGAAATAATTATGTAAACATTCACTCTTCAAAAAATCCTGGTGGTGAGATTCGTGGTCAATTGGCTTTAACACCAAGTGCTGCCCAAGGTTCGGTATCGGGTAAATTCAATAATTCAACCAAAATTTTGACTGTTCAAGTTAGCTATTTAGGATTAACGCCAACCATCTGGCATATCCACAAGGGTGCAGCTGGTGTGGCAGGTCCAGTAGTTTTTGATTTAGGTAAAACTTTTGTAAGCCCATTCAGTTTCTCAACATCTGCTTTGACTGCAGAGCAAGAAGCTGATTTAAAAGCTGGTTTATATTACGTTAATATTCACTCTGCTGCCGCTCCAAATGGTGAGATTCGTGGACAATTGTCAGTGAAATAATGATGAATTTTAAGATAATTTGCTGCTTTACAGTAAGTTATCACATTTAAAAATTTAATTCATTATCGTTTTCTACTCGTAAAAAAGCCAGCAAAAATGTTTTTGCTGGCTTTTTAGGTTAATCATTTTCTCTTCTTCCAGAAGGGCGTTCTTTGTTTACTCCTCCTCTATTCATATTCCAATCATTCTTTCCATTTCTTGGGTTATCATCTCCACCAACATTGGGCAGTGCAACGGGTCGGTCTTGTCGATTCCTTGGTGAGTTACCATCATTTCCATCTCCACCAGTATTGGGTTGCGGAATGGGTTGGTCAATCCGATTGCCTTGTGTATAGCCACCGTTTCTATTATTCCCATTATTGGGTTGGTCTTGACGATTGCCTTGTGAATAACTCCCTCCATTCTTAGGTTGTTCTATACGATTTCCTTCAACTTGAGAATTTCTATCATTTCTATCACCCCAATTTCTATTGTTCTCTCCTTGATTAGAATTATTAGGATATTGATTATTGTATCCTCCTCTACGGTTTTTATCCTCTCTTTCATTACCTCGTTGAAAATTTCCTCTATTGGAATATTCTCTTCTTTCGGTATAGTATCTGTTGGCAATTCGGTTATCGTGATTTCTGCACCAACCGTCATAATTTGGGCGTGGAACGTAACCTAATCGGGCACTACCAAAACCTCTTTTATCAAATCTAAAAAAATCGTAACCACCTTGATAATACTGTCTTGAATACCCCCGTCGGTCATACCCATAAACATCAAATCCGTAGAAATTACGGTCATAATCAGATAATTCTACTCCCACCTGACGGTTAAGATATATGACATTATTCCAGATTTCCTGTTGTTCATAACTATTATAAAAACCATCCGATTGATAAGCGTATTCTTTTCGTTCCAAATCCTCCAAACGGCGAAATAACAAATTGGACTCATACTGGGTAATTAATCCCCGCTGAATACCATCACTAATCCGTACTCTAATATCCCAATGCCAATCAAAATCATTGTCATAATAATATCTATCATCATTATTGGCGTATCCTTGATTACCATATTGAGCCATTGCCGATGAAATAGTGGATATCACTATTATTACCGCCATTCTATATTTTTTCATGTTCTTGATTGGTTAAATTTCTTGTTTAGCCATTAGAACCATAAAACACTCAAAGTATTATTGATGAAGATGTTAATCTTTTGTTAAAGTTTGATGGAGGTAGGGGACTACAATTTTAATTATCAGGAATTTACCATTTTCATCGTGTCAAAAAGAAACAACCACATTTTTATATTAATTTGCCCCAAATTTTGTTGAAATAGTCAAATACACTCATTTTGAATTACAAAAATCACAAAATATGAATTGGAATTCTCTTTATACCAGCAAAAGGCTCGGGGCGGAACATCGTTACGAAGGTGAAAACATTGACCCCATCCGCAATGCCTACTTGCGTGATTATGACCGACTTATCTTTTCTTCGCCTTTTAGAAGGATGCAAAATAAGACGCAGGTTTTTCCTGTCCCAGGTCCTATTTTCGTGCATAATCGCTTAACGCACAGTTTGGAAGTTGCCTCGGTTGGGCGGTCTTTGGGGAAAGCAATTGGCGTAAATATTTCCAAAAAATACCCCGAAGAAGATGCCAATTTTCACGAGTTTTACCGCTACGATTTACCCACCGTTATCGCCACTTCTTGCTTGGCACACGACATCGGGAATCCCCCTTTTGGACATTCAGGCGAGTCGGCAATTCGTAATTATTTTGATAATCTAATGGACGAAACTCGGGATACGTTGGAAGCGGAACTATCTGAAAATCAGTTGAATGACTTTCGGAAATTTGAAGGAAATGCTAATGCTTTCAGGATTTTGACCAATCCCCAAAATGGACATCAATTGACTTACGCCACCCTTGCTTCCATTGTGAAATATCCAACGGATTCAAGTCATGGTTTCAATAAAAAGGCGGGATTAATCGGTACGAAGAAATCAGGATTTTTTGATTCAGAAATTGAAACTTACCGAAAAGTAGCCACTGAATTGGACATTACCGTTTTGGACGATGAAACCAATACTTTTGCTCGCCATCCTTTCGTGTATTTGATGGAAGCCGCCGATGATATTTGTTACAGAATCATTGATTTGGAAGATGCCCATCGCCTCAGAATTTTGACGGTTCAGCAGGTGATGGATTTGCTTTTACCTTTTTGGAAAAATGATGAAAAGACATATAACTACTTGAAAAATAATAAGTTACCAAGAATTATTGATAATAATGAAAAGCTATCGTTTCTGCGTGCCATGTTGATAAACCTCTTGACTCAGAAATGTACGGAGATTTTTATGCAATACGAAGATGCCATTTTATCGGGACAATTGAACAAGTCTTTGATTGATATTTTAGATAACCATACTACTAATTGCTTGAAAAAAGTGGATGAAATTTCGATTCGGGATATTTATAATCACAAATCAGTTATCGAAATTGAAATTGCGGGATATAATGTCATTGGTGATTTGTTGGACGAATTTGTTACGGCAGTTTTGCACCCAAGTAGAGATAAATCCAAGAAATTAATTCAGTTAGTACCGAAGCAATTTAGCACCCAGCATGACAATTTATACGCTAACATTCAGTCAGTTGTGGATTTTATTGCGGGGATGTCGGACCTTTTTGCTGTGGATTTATACAGAAGAATTAAAGGAATAACGATTCATTGATTTTTCTGAATCCTACTGACATACTGTTGTCATTCGTCTCTCTTAACTTTGGAATAAAAACAGATGACAAATAATCAGCAATCCTTCAAAATTGTCGGTATTAGTATTAGGACAAATAATCAAAAAGCTGCCAATGATTTAGGCAAACTTTGGAGTAAGTTTATTGGCGAAAACACGACTAAAAAGATACCTAATAAGGTTTCAGATGATATTTATTCCATTTATACTGATTACGAATCAGACCATAATGGCGACTATACCAACATCATCGGTTATCAGGTCTCCTCCTTAGATAACATTGCCAATGGATTAGTTAGCAAAGAAATCCCAACGAGTGAATACCAAAAATTTACTGCTAAGGGAAAATTTCCCGATTGCGTACAAAGAAAGTGGGGAGAAATCTGGAATTCAGAAATTGAAAGAAGCTATGTAGCTGATTTTGAGGTATATGGTAATAAATCTATGAATATGACCGATGCCGAAGTGGATATTTTTATTTCGGTAAAATGATATTATTTATGATTTTTAGTTGTGCTTTGACTTAGCGATAACCCTTATAGGTTTTTTTAAACCTGTAAGATTTTGCCTAAAACAAATTTATTTGATAATTTCCAGTGGTCTTAGCTTCGTGTTCCAAAAGCCATTTTTTCCTCCACAAATCTCCCCCATATCCCACTAATGAACCGTTTGAACCAATTACTCGATGGCATGGTACGATGATGTTGAACTTGTTATTCCCATTGGTCGTACCCACCGCTCGGATGGCTTTTTCGTTGCCAATTCTGCGAGAAAGTTCCAAATACGAAATGGTCTTACCAAAAGGAATATTCTCTAATTCTTTCCACACAACTTTCTGAAAATCAGTGCCTTCGTGGTTGATTTTTAAATCAAATTCTG
Source organism: Cytophagales bacterium (assembly GCA_038230735.1). GTDB lineage: Bacteria > Bacteroidota > Bacteroidia > Cytophagales > Spirosomataceae > Arcicella. The sequence goes on along the minus strand of JBBRMR010000042.1, from coordinate 34,083 downwards.
TACGATTTCCTTCAAAATATTCAGTTATTTGCCTGATATATTCCTCAATTACAGCAGGAATATATTCCGAAATAGCTTTACGTGGACTTGGCTTTTTCTGAGCATTCACAAACAAAACGGAAGTCAAATATTCTTCCGTTGCCGAGATTTCCAGTTCTCCCAAAGGCGAGTCAATGTATTTCGTGAATATTTCCATGAGTTTAAAAGAGTTATGAATTATGAGATAGCATAAAATTTCATATCTCATAATTCGTAACTCATATCTATTAGACGTAAATCGCTGTTTTCTGAGTCTTCACTCGTTCGTCCGTAATATAATCGTCAAAATTCATCAACTTATCCAAATAACCTTTTGGTCCTAATTCTAAAATTCTGTTGGCTACGGTTTCAGTTAATTGATGGTCATGGCAGGTAAATAACATCGTTCCTGCGAAATCGACCATTCCATTGTTCAATGCCGTGATTGATTCCAGGTCTAAGTGATTGGTGGGTTCGTCAAAAATGGCAACATTTGCCCCCGACAGCATCATCCGTGAGAACATACAACGCTGTTTTTCTCCCCCTGAAATAACGGTACATTTTTTCAAGGCTTCATCACCCGAAAACAACATTCTTCCCAAAAATCCACGAATAAATGATTCGTCTTTTTCAACTGAATATTGACGTAACCAATCTACTAAATTCATGGAGCCATCATCAAAATATTTGGCGTTATCATTCGGTAAATATGCCTGCGTAGTCGTCACTCCCCACTGAAAAGTTCCTCCGTCCGCTTTACGTTCACCCATGAGAATATCGAATAAAGCACTGACAGCCAATGAGTCACGAGAAAGAACTGCCAATTTGTCGCCCTTAGAAAGAGTGAAATTTAAGTTTTTGAACAAATATTCACCTTCTTGATTTTTAGCTGATAAACCTTCTACTGAAAGCAATTGGTCACCTGCTTCACGCTCTGGTTTGAAGTTCAAGAATGGATAACGGCGTGATGATGGTTTGATGTCATCAACTTGCAATTTATCCAACATTTTTTGGCGAGAAGTTGCCTGTTTCGACTTGGAAACGTTGGCGGAGAATCTTCGGATAAATTCTTCTAATTCCTTCCGCTTTTCATCAGATTTCTTGTTTTGGTCTGAACGCTGGCGAGCCGCTAATTGCGAAGATTCGTACCAAAAAGTGTACGTACCGCCATAAAGCTGAATCTTGCCAAAGTCCAAATCGGCAATGTGCGTACAAACGTTATCCAAAAAGTGTCTATCGTGAGAAACTACAATCACGGTATTTTTGAAATTAATCAAAAAATTCTCTAACCACAGGATAGATTCGATATCTAAGTTGTTGGTAGGTTCATCCAATAATAATATATCAGGAGCTCCCAACAAGGCTTGTGCCAAGAGAATTTTCACTTTATCCCCGCCCGAAACGTCTTTCATCAAGGTATAGTGCAAATCTTCTTTGATGCCCAAACCGCTCAAAAGCGAACCCGCCTCAGACTCGGCTTCGTAGCCATTCATTTCAGCAAATTCAGCTTCAAGGTCGCCAGCACGGTTGCCATCTTCTTCGGTAAAATCTTCCTTTAAATACAAAGCATCTTTCTCAATCATGATGTCATAAAGACGCTTATTACCCATAATAACGGCTTGAAGCACAGGCACTTCTTCGTATTCAAAATGATTTTGTTTTAGGATAGACATCCTTTCCCCAGGGTTCATTGAAATTGAACCCGTTTGCGAATCAATTTCGCCCGAAAGAATTTTCAAGAAAGTAGATTTTCCAGCACCATTTGCCCCGATAAGACCATAACAGTTGCCTTCGATAAACTTGATATTTACATCTTCAAAAAGTACCCGTTTTCCGAAACGGAGAGAAATATTTGATACATTTAACATTATATTGTATTGGCTTAATTCTTAATAAAGGGCAAAATTACGATATTTTGCCCATAAAAAAATCCTGTAGAAATGTTCTTACAGGATTTTTCACAAAATAGTAAAAGAATATTATTCCACCGCAATTGGAACGGACACTTTTGTCATATCCCAACTGATATGGAGGGCATTATTTTGAGCGTCAATTGACAGTTTTTCTTGCGAAGCCGTCAATTTCTCAACGGGAACAATTACTTGAATAAAGTCTTCTTTGGCATTTCTGGCGGCTTTTCCATCGGTATTATCTCCCCAATATGGGATTTCTTTATTGAAAATAACTGTCCAGCTATCTTGATTAGGAATTGTCCACAATGAATACTTTCCTGCGGCTAACTTTTTATCATCAATCACAAGATTTTTATCCGTTTCAAAAGTAGTGGGTTCATTTGCCCCAGTACGCCAAACCTCACCGTATTTAATGATTCCTCCGAAAATTTCACGACCTTTTTTGGAAGGCTCGCAGTAAAACAAATTCACTTTGGCAGCACCCACCGAATACGTTTGCATTACTTCGGGGCTTGCACTTTTGGTTTTTGATTTCAAGACGAAAAAGGCAATCAATAAAATTGTGGCTATAACTGCCAGACCGATTAGTATTTTTTTGAGCATGATTTTAAAGTTTAAAATGAGATATTTTTGTTGAAGATAATCGTTCTTTTATTTTTTGATAAAATGACGAATGGGAGTAATATCTTTTAAGAATAAAATTGACATAGTTTTATCAGTTCAATTCTGAAAATCAACCTATCTATATCGTTAAATTTAAAAATTTGTTCGGTAGCAGTTCCAATTTCTGCTTTACCCAAAATCATACTATCTAATATTTCAAAACGCATACTCCACTCGTCAATGCGAGGATTAAAGAAACGAATAGGTTCTTCATTTTTATTAAAACTTGCTATATCCGTTCCTTTGAAATGATTACAGTCTGGACAACAATAGGCTAAATTATCAAGTTCAGAAGAACCACTATGTTTCAAACTCCTAATATGATCTATATGAAAACTGTAAAATGAAATTTTCTCGGGCAAAAGGCAGTATTCACATTTCTGATTTGCTCTTAAAGCAATTTCATTCTTTAATTTTGATGGAATACCTTTTCTCATGCGTTAATCAAATTCAACGCACGTGCTTTGGCAAGTCCAATTATTCTATTAAGCATTAAAAAATGCTCTAATTCGCTTAATTCAGCATTTGAAAGCTCTTTTTCTTTTTGTTTGTCTAACAAAAAATCAAGTCTATTCTGATTCACTTTCGATGGTTTGAAAGCGATAACCTTCACAGGATTCATGGATGCCATAAAAGTAGCAACCTCATCATATACTGTTTGAACCATTGTCTTTTTATTTTTTACAAATATAGAAAGAAAACAGCTACACGGCAAAGATTTGAGCTGCGTAAGTGCCGTGCTACGTTTATAGCCCCACCTTTCTATTCAATCTCCTTCTCGAAAAATAATAAAACGGATTCCAAGAGGTAGGTCGCCAAGCTAATTTGGCGGCTTTATTGTTCCAATCAATCAAGGTTTTGAAAGCAATTTGAAAACTGTTTTTGGAGAAATCTTGGAGGATTTCTAATGAAGCATTTTCTGAGATTAATCTTTGTTCTTCTTCCAAAAAATCTTCTTGCAATTGTGTTCTTTCAGGATTTATTATTTCTTTCAATTTCTGATAATTCAAATTGCCCAAACGATGCAACCTTTCAGCAATCCACCAGAGCGTTTTTCTATCAAATTTTGCTTCTGGGGCTTGGAAAGTTCCGCTCAGGATGCCCTTTTCTCCTAAGAAAAAAGGTTTATAAATTGATAAACATGGATTGGAAGTTCCTGTTAGCCAAATAGTTACAGGTTTTTCCTTTCTAATTTCAACAACCATCGACCCAACTGTATGGCTCGGATTGAGCATACTTGTTGCGTGCATACAAACATCACTCGTGGTGGCTTTGTGAGGAGCAAACTCTTGGTCTGGAAGATGATGCGAGAATAATAATTCAATGGCAGATTTTACGGTAAATCCAATATTTGATGCTCCGTCAGATGTAATTTTCTGACGAATTTTACAACCACTCGCCCACGACATCAGAGAGTCGGAATAAGATTTTTGGAAATTGAAATTACCCGCTTTATGCCAGCCCTTTTCTTGGGCAAAATTGATAGCATTTTCGGAAATTAAATCATATTCTTCTCCTATCGTTAGCCCGTTTGAAATACTGCCATAGTCTTTTATTTCTTTTGCAACCCACTCACGTCCAGCGGTTTCCAAAATCCACGCTTCTGTTTTATCGGCAATTAAAAAGGAATTATGGTAGAAAAAATCCTTGTTTTCATAACCTCCGCAAGCATCTTGTCCGTAAGTTTTCAGTAAATCTATAATGCAATTTAGAGCCTCTTGAGCAGTGCGTGAACGCTCCAAAGCCAGCCTAAGCAAGTCCATACCAGTGAGTCCATTGTTGGATTTTTCTATCTTTACTTTTGTAAAAACAGCCTCATTGCCGATGGTTACGCCAAACTCATTTACGCCCATTTCTGACCCCCACATCTGGAAAGGTTTTGATAAGATAACTTCATAAGATTCAGCCACTTGTGGAATTTCTATAAAAGTACATTGTAGCGTTTTTTCGGTATTAGTTTTTCTTGGAAAACGAACAATTGCCTGTGCTTCATTGGGTTCACGGTCAGAGTTTTTGCCAAAAATTATTGTTTTATATTTAGTAATGGAAGACAGGGCAATGAAGGTATCGCACATTTTTGGGGTGGTTTTATGAATGTAGATGTAATTTATAGGTAAAATTTTAGATAACAAAACTGTAACACGGACAGCCTTGTCCGTTGAATACATGACTTACTACGGACAGGGCTATCCATGTTACAATTGTGGCGGGGCTTGCTTGAAAAGAATGGACATTGGAACAAAAGACATCAATTTTTTCTCAAAATCTACTTTCGGAATTCCTAAGATATCCGCCACTGAATCGCCCATCAAATATCGCATTTGGGCGGCGGGGAAGGTTTTTAACAAAGGATTTTCTATAAAATTTTCGATGGTGTTCAACAAGGCTTTTGTCAATGCTTTGCCTTCTTCGGAAGGTCTAAATTGGCGTGTAGCAATGGATTTATCCATCGTGTAGGCTTCCCGTAAATTATTAGGAATCAAGGCTTTATCAACGCCCATAATGACGGAAATGACATTCCAAAGGTGTAAATAGGCTTCGGCATCGGCATCGTTGGGAGCTTCTCCTGACTTTCTCATTCCACGGATTACGATGTATGAAAATGCCCCGTTTGTTCCCGCCATATCCTCTTGATTGACGGGTTTCCCCCAAGCCAAATCCCACGTGCCGTGCTGCTCCGTAAAAAAACGAATGGCGGCGTGCATCAGTCTGACTTTCAATATTTTACGAACAGCTTTGCCATTTTCCCAGTTCTCTTCTTTCGTAACTATTTCAAGGAACTCACCCGTTTCTTGCAGACGTTTTAATGTATCGGTTTGAATTCTTTGCGACATTGCCAGCACCTTTGCACCGTCTGCCCCTGCGTAACAATACGGGAGCGAATAACACGCCAACATGATGCCGACAGCAGTTTGATTTTTAGCAAAAAATTTCATGCCTTGTTGCATCAATTTTTTATCCGCAAAATCGGGCAATAATTGATTGTTTGCAATAAAATCATTAATGATTCCGAACGAAGATGCTGATTCTGAGGCGTTTAACCATTTAAACATTTCTCTCACACTGGTAATACCATCCGATTCAAAAAGATTAGCAATGACTTTATCGGCTTCGGGGTCGCCCATCTGACGGAATTTATCCATCATATCATTTGGGAATTGGCGAGTTGATTTTATTGGTTTCATATTGTGGAAGTAAAGCGGTGAAGGAACAAAGGAACATTTGATTTCTAATCTATAAAACCCTCATTAACACAACAATTTATAAAGTTTTATGTTTCTGAATCAAACTATTTTCTATCTTCACCCAACCATTCTTCCTCCCGATTCGTCTTATCATTGTAACCTTCATTTAGCTGATTATTTTTATGCCTTTCGATTTAAAAAATTCTATTCAAGCATACCAAAAGGGCAATATTGATGCCTTTGAGGGCATTTACCAAGCCATTTCCGCCAAAATGTTTGCGGTTTGTCTGCGGTATGCGGGTAGCCGAGAGGAGGCGAAGGATATTTTACAAGATGGTTTTATCAAGATTTCTCAACAAATTAAACACTATCAATCCGAAAATTCTTTTGAAGGCTGGGCAAGGCAAATTATGGTAAATACTGCCTTAGACCATTACAGGAGTAGAATCCGCTGGAAAATGTCAGAAATTAATGAGACTGACGAAGCGGTGAATTTGGAAAGTGATGAGGATATTTTGAGCCATTTGTCTTACCAAGAAATTCTGTTGATGGTACAGGAATTACCGCCCGCTTATCGCCTAGTGTTCAATTTATACGCTTTTGAGGGCTTAAAACATCGTGAAATTGCGGAACAATTGAACATTTCAGAAGGTACTTCAAAATCTAATTTGGCGGATGCAAGGCGGATTTTGAAAAAACGAATTGAGAGAAGCCAAGTAATAATTAATAGAGAATAAGTAATAGTTGAATTGGATATTATTCAACAATTCTACATTTCAAACATCAACAACTCAGTCAGAATCATGGAAAATAATATTGATAAAACACTTCGTAATGCCTTAGAAAATCACGAAGAAATCCCCCCAAGCGAGTCTTGGACGCATATCCATACGGAAATTTCAAAGCAAAATAAACGAGTTTTGACTCCTGTTTTGGTGGCTTTATTTTTAGGGCTTTTATTAATTTCGGGTATTGGTATTTCAATTTATTATGTTTCAAAGTCTGATGATGATTTGATTGTTTTAAGTTCTAAATCTAAGGTTTTAATTACTCCTAAAAATGTTCGAAATGTTGCTCAAAGAGAGGTTTTAATAACTAAAATTAGCTCATCTAAGCCGTTGTCTGTGTCCCCACAGATAACTTCGGGAATGTTGTCTGTGAAGACACAGACAACGGCAAAAACGCCACTAACAACGACAATAAAACCCTCTAAAAATGATTCTACGCTGTATATTTTAAAAAATAAAAATGCTATAATTACCCATTCAGACTCAGCTATTGATAAAGAAATTAATGAGATTCAGCCCATAGAACTTTTGACAAAAAGCTATGTTTCTACTGATTTATCTGAGAAAATGAATGAGGTTTTGGTGAGAAGGATTGATGAGAATTATTTGGAAGAAAAAACAATGGAAGAAGATTCTGTTATAGAAGAAATTATCGGTAAGAAATTCAGTCTAAAACATCCAATTCTAAGTTATGGTGTTGGTATTTCTTGGAGTAATTGGGACATGAATGATTATTATTATTTCAATAATTTTACCAATGCAACTACAAAGGGGGCATTGGTAAAAATTGGTATAGCTTGGAAATTATCTAAAAAATTAAGGTTAGCCTTAGATTTTAAACTTAACGGTTTAGGAAATATTGACATTAACTATCGACTACCACCTCAAAGTGCCAGTCTTGGAGGTTCAACATTAACCCTAACACAGATAAATTCAGACCTATTTTACACTGACATAACACCATTTGGAAATGTAAATATTCCTGCCAATCTTTTCAAAGATTGGAACGTCAATCAACCTAATAAGCCCAGTCTAATTTCGAATGTTTTTTATAATTCCCCACATTCAATCAGGGCTTTTCAGACAGATGTTAATATAGAATATGACTTATCATCTTACAAACGAAAAAATGGATTTTCTTACCAACTTTATGCCATTGGTGGTATGAATATTCAGAGACAAACGAGTTATAGTTACACAGCCACAAATGTTTGGGCTGGTCTATCCTCTGCAAATCCAACTAATATTCCAAGAGTGTTTTTCGAGGCAAACCATCTTCAAAATGGAGCAGAGTTTGTTTTTGGGGCTAATATTGGTCTTGGTTTTCGTTGGCAGTTTGCCAAGAAATGGAGTTTAAACCTTGAAACAATTGGGCAAACAAGCCTTAATTCTTGGGTGAAAAATCTTCCATATACGACCAAACAAACTATGTATTCATTACAAGGAGGAATTCAGCTAAATCTTTGATTCCAAACATCAAAAATCGAAAATCAAACATCAAAAATCACCGCCCACAAATCCGCCGATAATCACAATAAACGCAGTTTTCAACATCATCCCGCTTCTCAAAAGTAGTTTCGGGATTCAATAAATTTTGGACGAATTGCTGAATTTGTTGCTCTGATTCGTGGATAAAATCGTGAATGGATTCGCCCGCATTGAACTCTACTTTTTGTTGTAAAAGTCCCGCTTCGATGTTTCGGAAGGAGTAAATGCCTCCACTTACTTCGTTTTCGTAGGGATTCAGTTTTGTGCCATTGATTTCTAAACCTTTTGGCGAAATCATTTCTTTCAAAACCATATAACGATACAACCACAATTGGCGGAATTTATCTTTGTCTTTATCCACCAAAAGTGTATCGGCAATATCTTCATTGCTGATTTTCAGGTCGTTAGCTTCTACTTTACCCGTTTTGTAGTCAATCACTCTCACCTGATGTCCGTTGATTCTGTCCATGCGGTCAATTCGTCCCGCAATTTTTACGATGATATTTTTGTCATTCACCGTTACGGGAACATCAACTTTTAGGGTCTTTTCAACGGTCAATAATTCAATCGGGAATAGCTCATTTTTGAGTTGATGATTCAGAAATTTCTTGACAACCGTTTCTCCCACTTGATACAAAACATAATTCATCCCTTCCTCCGCCCGAAGTCCCTGATTGGTTTCGGCAAAGGCTTTTTTAAGGTAAGATTGGATATTTTCTAACACTACTTCCAAATCCTCCTTTTCAATGATTCCCCCCTTTTCTACAAACTCTTGGTCGATGTTTTCGAGGGTTTTATGAATCCAATTTCCGAAGGTATCAACCCCAATTTTTTCCTCCACCGTTTCCTCTTCCGCAATTTTGGCAATTTTACTGAAATAGTATTTCAAGGTACAATCCAAATACTGATTCATTTGAGACGGGAAAATGCCTTTTTCAGTAATATCCTTTTCAATAAATGCCAAAATATCTTCCGTTTTATGGATTTCAAGTTTGGTTTCCACCACGTCCGAATCTTCGTGGGCAATGAATTTTACGGACGGATAAGTGAGCGTAATATTTTTGTTCATTTTTGCTAATTCATGCTCAATTTGCAGAATAAAGCGACTTTTTTCCCCCGCCCCATACGTATCACCTGGGCAAACGTGAACCAAAACAATGTCTTTTGCTCGTTGCAAAAGCCTAAAAAAGTGATATGCCATCACGGAATCGGCGTGGTTGTGGGTCGGTAAATTAAATTGGGGGTCACTCAAAGCATCAAAAGGAATTAGCGTGTTTTGTCGCTTGCCTTGGGGAAGTGTTCCTTCATTTACTGACAAAATTATCACTTGTTCAAAATCCAAAGTACGGGTTTCCAACATTCCCATAATCTGTAAACAATCATCAGTTTCCGACTCAAAAGGTATCTTGGTTTGCTTAATAAATTCGTACAGAAACGACTTGAAACTCCGCATCGTAATAGCTTCTCCCCGTTCTTCCAAAATGGCATCCATCCTTTGCAAAATCAGATAAAATTGATACAAATATTCTGTTTCAATGGCATCTTGATTTTCTTTGTAAACGTCTCTCAGTAGGTCGATTAGCTGATAAAAACAAGCGGTAACGTTTTTGGGTTTGTTATTCCAATGTTTAAATATTACAGCAAATAAGGAATCATTATCGGATAGTTCAGCGAAGTCTTTTGAACTCAAAAAAACCCGATTCCGCTCGGTGATTTCACGAAGGGTTGTACGGATAGGATTCACGTTTTCATCATACTTCATCAATTCCCAACGCCTCAAAAACGGATGATTCAACACCTTCGCCACCTGACGATGGGAAAACTTTGGAATTTTTACCGAACCGCCATCTTCCGTTTTAAATTCCACCAAATTTCTTTGCAACTCAAAAAGCGAATCAATCAAAGTATAAAGCATCGAACTTTTCAGCGAAAGCCCCATCGTGATATTAAAATCTTTTACCGATTCATCCAAAGAATTCATCACGGGCATCAGCAAATTTTCATCGCCCAAAACGATGGCGATTTGCGAGATGCTGGTGAATGGGTCGCAATCGGGTTCGTTGGGAGTTTTATTGGCTTTCTTTATTTCCTCCCAAACTCGATGTACATGATTGGCAACTTTCGCCTGTACGCTGGCGTTGGCAACTCCAATGATTTGAATATTCTTTTTGCCCGTAATCAATTCATCCGTTTGCCAATTCCATTCATTATTAAAAAGGGGTGTTATTCCATTTTTCTCATCTCCTTCTTTATATTTTCTTAACCAATCACCCGCTTTTTGGTCTTTATTTTTAATAATATAATCATCAGTATCCCAGAGCGTTTCGGCAAAATATTTCCCGTTATCATTACGTTTCAGCAAGGTTCTGATGGTTTTTTCCTCGGCATCACTCAACGCATTGAAGCCCACAAAATAGTATTTGATGTGTCGGTCTTTGGCTAAAATATACTTATCAACATTCTCTGCCAAGTCTCTATAAGCCATTCCTCGATATACTAAACCCTTCTCATTCAGACGATTACGCAAGTTTAAATATACCGAATAAATATTTTCAAACAATTTAAAATAGCGGTCGGTGCGGTCGGTTTTCAGGTTTCTGTCTTTTTGGGATTCGCCCAACTGCATCTGCCAACGTTCCAACGCCTTCGCCTCCGACATATAGCTAAACAAGGCTTTGGCATCCACCAAATACTGGTCAATTTTATCAAAATCATTCAACAATGTGGTTGCCCAAGTCATGAATTTTTCAAAAACCACATTGGGGTCAATTTCTTTGAAAATATCATATAATTCAAACAGTAAAGTTACCGAATCAATCTGTCGAAGCCCCGTCATTTCCAAGACAAAATCATCCACCGCAAAGACATCGGGAGACAAAAAAGGTACGTCTGAAAACTGAGAAAGTGCCTGTTTAAAATACAAAGAAGCACGCCGAGAGGGAACAACCACGCAGACCTTAGATAATTGAGCGTGAGTATGTTGTGAATAAATATGCTGTGCCGAACGTTCGAGAAATGTTTGCATTTGTTTATATTTGTCAATAAATCATTCTCAAAAATACCATGAAAAAACTAATTGCTCTCTTACTTTTCATTATTTCATTTTCCGCAAAATCACAAACTACTGATTCTGTGTTTGTTACCCCTGCCAATAGAGGTGAATTAATGAAACAATTGATGAGTTTGCCTTGTGGAATTGTACGGACTGATAATGTAAAAATGATTTGTCAGAAAGTAGAAAAGTATCTGATTACTTATAAAAACGACCCGAATTTTCCCGATGATAAATTTGCCAGAGCCGCCAATTGGCAAGCCTTAAAATCCGTAAAAATGGGTGGATATGGCATTGGAGCAGTGATTTATGAGAACAAAACTCGCAAGATTTTGCACGCCGCTCACAACGCACAAATGACTCAACTACGGTCTGATTTACACGGAGAAATGACGCTTTTGAATGAATTTGAAGATAATCCGAAGAATAAAAAGTATCGCAACAAATACGTCTGTAAGGAAGGATTAACCGTTTTTAGTTCGGCAGAACCTTGTCCGATGTGCTTTATTCGCATTGCCACGGTGGGCGTAGATACCAAATACTGCACCGCTGGACCAGACGATGGCATGACCCAAAGAGTGCAATGTTTACCGCCCTATTGGCGAGATTTAGCGTCCAAACACAAAACCGAAAAAGCCCAATCTTCACCCGTAATGCAGATGATTGCTCACGTGCTTTTTTATTCTTATATGTTAGACAATCGTCATGCTTGAAAGAAATGGCGGTCTGTCCTCTGGTCTCTTTTGTAGTTTACTAAGATTATTTTCCAAAATAATTCAAAATTAACCCCTCTATTGAGTTTTTTCAATGGGTTTCCCAGTTAGGGTATTTTATTGAGAGAATTTATTTTCGATTGACCCTTTTGTGGTCTTAAATTAGGTCTATGCAACAATAGACTAACAAATTCCCTAAAATGGAACAATAGACTAAGTTTTTGGCACAATGTACCAAGTCTTTCCCTGCACAGTTTCCGAAATTTGTTTTAGAAATCTAAACAAATTAGACCATGCAAGAGACCCCATATTTTATGCTTCCAAACCGAAATCGGAAGTCGGAAAAAATACATTATTCAGATATTCTTTATTTAGAAGCAGCCACTAATTATACGCTTATTCATTTGCAAAGTGGTAAGGTGAAAGTATCGCCCAAGACTTTACTTTTTCACGTAAATAATTCATTAAATGAGTCGTTTGTCAGAATTCATCGAGCGTTTTGTGTCAATCGGGACTATATTCAGAATTATAATCAAAAAGAAAATGCTAATATACTTTTATTGAGAGGAGGAATTGAATTGACCGTTTCACGAAGGAAGAAAAGGGCATTATTGAAGAGGTAAAGTTCATTATTCCGAAAAGATAAAATCTTACATTCGACTACATATTTTGTGCTCAGTCAATACAATACTATATTGTGTTTTCATCATATTTATGAAAATTTTAACTCTTTGAGTTCATTATATAAATTATTAAACCAAAACACTCTGATTTAACCTTTTTGATATGGTATAGTGGGTGATAAAGTAATTATTGATGCCAACCACATGATAACTATCAACTCAGAGGTAATTGCCAAAGACCTTGAATATTATGGAACAGGAAAATCAAATTTAATTCAGCAACGGCTAAATTGAGTACTGGAAACGGATAGTAATGAATATTGAGTAAATGAGTAATAAGTATTCAACATAATGTTTTTTGTTTGATATTCATTACTCTCAAAAAAAGGGTCAAGAGCGTTAATTTCCTCTTGACCCTTTTTTGCTTTATACCCGTTCTGATGAATGCAATTTAAAAGAACCTTTGGCTAAGAAGCCATTTTGAAATATCTGAAATAACTAAATAATTCTCTAATTTTCTACTGTTCAGACAGTATTTTTAGATTGACAAATACTGTCTGAACAGTATTTTATCTTTCAATAATCTAACGCAAATTTGTAACACGAAAAAATAAAAATTGTATTTTGGCATTTTATTTTATAAATTTCTTCGTACAAAGTTATTTTTCAAATCATGCCGACTATAAAAATTTTAATTGCCGATGACCACCATCTAATCGCAGAAAGTCTGAGTATGTTGCTTGGTACTGTTGATAAATTTGAAATCATGGGTGTAGTAAATAACGGTTGGCAAGCCCTTTCTTTTATTGAAAATAATAAAGTTGATGTTGTGTTGGCGGACATCTACATGCCCTTGCTCAATGGAATCGAAATGGCGATAAAATTGAAAGAAAAACCTTGTTCTACCTTCATTATCATGCTCACCATGAGCGAAGAAGCCCATCATATACGGGAAGCGTTACGGGCGGATGTGCATGGCTACGTGATGAAAAGTGCCGAGAAACCCGAACTCATCAAAGCCATCAGAACGGTGTTTGGCGGAGAGAAATATTTTAGTGAAAAGATAGTCAAGAAATTAGCCGAAATAGAGGATGTGCAAAGCCCCAACGGCAAAGCCAGAATTGAGGATATTATGACTCTAACGAAACGAGAGATAGAAATTTTAAGATTAGTGGTAGAAGACCTCAGCAACATAGAAATTGGCGAACACCTCCACATCAGTAGCACAACGGTAGAAACCCACCGCCGCAATTTGATGAAAAAAGTGGGTGTGAGTACGGCAATTGGGCTGATGCGGTGGGGGTTGCGGCATGGGTTGGTGGAGGGGTTTTAAGAAAGTAAATTTAAACACTATGTTGAAATATATAATTTTTATTTTGCTATTACCTACATTCGTTTTTCCTCAAATAAGTTATAAAAAGAAAAAAGGGTGTTCAACTAAAGATTCCGTGAATCTTAGATCATATTTTCCCCCTCCTGGTAATCAGGGGAATACTTATACTTGTTTAGGGTGGGCTTTGGTTTATGGTTTAATATCTTATGACATAAATAAAGGCACAAATAAGCATTTATCCAAAATAGATTTAATTAAATATTCTAAGGACAAAGATCCTATAATTCTTTCACCTACTTATAATTTCGGAGGAATGAGTAATTATTGCAATGGCGTTACCGCTGATAGTATGTTTAAATCTATTGCGAATAGAGGAGTTTCTTTATTTAAACCAATTAATAATAGTCCAAATAATTGTTCTTTTGATATTTCTGGAGAAAAGATAAAATCACTTAAATTTAAAAAGACTGATTTTAATCTATTTGGACCAAATAATAATGATAAGGGATTTTCTTCAGATGAATTAATTAATCATTTTGATTGTATCGGACCTTTCGTCTTGAATATTCAAAATCATGCTATGTTATGTATTGGGTATGATAAATCTAAAAAGATTTTTAAACTCATAAATTCTCAAAATTCAATAGAAGAAAAAAACTATTGTGAAAAATATTTCAATAATTTAAGAGATATTGAGCTAATTATTTCTATTAAAAATAAAGATGAAAAAATTGCAATTAATGATGCCGAAGCAAGGGAAGAAAATTTTATACTCGACTCAGATAATTATTATATGGGCAATCCCAAAAAGCCAGATAGCACAAATGAAAAAGTTTGGTGGCTCGGCAAGCCAAGTATAGGTCTGCCTTGGAAATATAGAAGATATTATTACACACGACATTTTGAAAAATTTTGTATTAGCGTGCTTAAATTAGGATATTTTAGCAAAAAAGTAATCATAGGAGTATATGACAAACACAAAAAAACTTTGATTTATACCTTCAATATTGAACCAGAAGACGAAGTATCATTTATTATAGATAGTGAACCATATAATTTTAAATATATCAGAAAATCATTCGACAAAGGAGTTTGCTTTTATCCAGAAATCAATTATTCAATCGTGAAATCAAATAAATAACAATTAAACTATTTAAAACAATGGCAGCAATTACAATTAATGGCGTTTTAAGACAAATAACAGGCGTAGAAGGATCCGAATTAGACATCAATCGTATTCTATTTTATAAAAAAGATGGGAAAGAGTACGCAATGTTATTTAAAGATGATGTTATCGTTGAAGCAACTAATGCAGTTAAGGGAACTGATAATGTAGATTATAATGATTGTATAGATGTAAGTTTATATGCAGATGGGTTAGCTCATCAGAAAAATTCTTCTGGATATTTTAACGAAGGGAGCATTGGTGGTATTTATGCAGATGATTTGAACGGTTCAACTTTTACAACAAGTAATCATCCAAATTATACAACAGCATGATTATTACTCCTGCGTCTATCTATCATTTTATACTTGGACTACCTTCTAATGTAAATAACAAAATTCTAAAGGATTTAAAAAGAAATTTAGATTCTTTAGAATTTTCATCATTATTTTTAGAGAATCCCAAAAATAATTTTGTTAAGGTTGTCTACGTAAATCCAATTTATCTATTCAAACAGCCTAAACTAAGTATTACAGAACAAAGTTGGATGATTGATATTGAAGCCTGCTTTTATAGAGAATTCAGCAATAAAAAATTTGTTATTGATAACTTTTTCTATCATAATACAAGTAAAACACTTGTACTTCCTCTTCTAAAAGATTTAAGATTTAAGGCTGAAAACTTAGGGACTGAACTAAGAGAACTTCATGAGGAGACGATACTGAAAAAAAGAAGTAATAGGCTTTTTTCAAAAAAGACAATTCTCAATAACGGAACTCCATATCAAAGATTTGTAGATATTCTCAAAAGTACATTTAACAATAGAATATCACTGAATGACACTTTGTACAAAGTGAAATTGTCAGGAAAAGAATTAGAAAAGCAAGAAATAATCATTGATTTCTTATTTGAAAAAAAAACTAAAGAATTTTTTATAAATTTTGTAGACCAAACAAAGAAAAATAAAAGCCATATCATACATGGAGATATGCGTATTGAAAACATTATTTTCTTAGAAGACGGAAGTAAAAAAATAATTGACTTTGAATTAGTTTGTGAAGGAGACCCCATGTGGGATGTTGCAAAATTGATTGAATCAATACTGTCTCACAGTAAATTCCAACAGTATGATGTTAGTATATTTGACAAGAAATTTACTTATTTATTGAGTTTTTTGAAAGACTATTGGAACACACATTATTTATCTCCAAAAAAGCAAGAAATTCAACGGTTTATTAATTATTGGGCGTTAGTAAAAACTCAAAATCTTTTTTACAGTTCTCCTGATTTTCTTTTGAAAGATATCATGGTAGTAAAACGATTTATGGATGATAGAAATAAACTCTGTGAAGACATCATCAACGAAAAATTAAATGACCATTCTTTTTTCTTTGCCAAAGGCTGTAAATATCCCTAATATGGAAATCAAAGAGTTTTTAACACAAATCGTTCCTTCTGAAAGCAAGAGTTTACAGAAAGTTATCTATGACTATTATTCAAATACTATCAATAATGATACTGCCAAAGAATCTATTGATTTGAAAATTACAGATAAGCAAAAATCATTAATCCATATCGACAAGGGATGGGTTTTCAAAAAAAGCATTGATAATTATCTAACCCAACAAAATAAATATTTAGTCTATAAAGCAGGTCAGTCACTACTTATAAACCCTCAGAATTTTCTTATTAATTATACCTTCAAAGACCCTAATCTTACTTACGTTGATATTCATTTTAAGGCTTTCGAGAATGATAAAGATTGGACGTGGTTTTTCTCTAAAAACTACCTAAACTTTCAAAACATTTTAAGGATTTATATCTCATTTGAAAAAGGGCAAGGAATCAAAATAGGGAAATTTATCAAAACCCTTAATGAGGTCTTAAAAATAAAACAGATTCCGTATCAATTAAAAATTGAAAATCAGCTAAGTAATAGAAACGAAAATGCAGTACTATATTTTCAAAGAGAAAACTATTTTTTAGTATTTTTTATTATTCGGTATTTACATTTAAAGTTTGATGTATCAAGAAGTATTTTCAGGAATGCTTCTCCACTATTTACTTACAAAACTTCTTTGAAAGGGATTTCCTTTGCTGAAGATCCTAATGAATCTGGTGTTAGCTTTGGAGAAAAACGTTCAAAAATTTTAGCTGAATTATATAATTTAGGGAAAAGTGACCCAGATTTTATAGAAAAAGAATTGAAGAAAAGAGGGTATGATTGGCAAGAATTTTATCGTAATCCCTTTGAAAAATATCCTTACTGTTTCAAAATATTTTCTGCAAATGATGATTTATTTTTAGAATCTTCCTTGTTAGAGGGTAGATATGATGATAAATATTTTCCTAAAATAAATTTGGCTATGGATATTTCGAAGATTATCCTAAAAAATGCTATTTTTTCAACCATTAAAAATAAAATGAGGGTTGATTGGCTTAAAGGTTTACCTGATATATATTATCCCAATAATACATTATACAAGATATGCAATGATGAAGAAAAATTAGAAATAATTGATTTTCTTTCTCAATTATATCAACTTTCAGTAAATGATGGATTGCTTAAAATTACCTGTAAAGTATGTTTGGGGTGTATAGATAAAACTAAATTAAGTAGCTCTAACTCAAAACTTTATGACCAAATTGCAGCAAGGATTGGAGAGAAAATGGGAAGTCCATTAACAGTGATCCAGGATTTAGCTATTAATGAAAAGTATACGGAAAGGATTGAGTTAATCAAAAAAGATTTTGAAAAACGAGGTGTAGTGACCTGGCTTCCTGACGATGCTTTTAACCCTACAATTTCAGGATTCGGCTATTCATTTATAGGTATAAAAATCTTAGAAGGTGTACGCAAACCATAAGAAATTTCTATGGTTGTGTTCCATATTATATTTTTGCTGATGGTTAAATTACCATTGAGTTCTTTGACTCTTTCATCAATTTGAGAAAGGCCAAAGCCTTTGTAATTTATTGAATCCATCCCAATTCCATTATCTTGAATAGTCAATATAATTTTATCGTTAATGTTTTTTAATAGAATATTCGCCATCGTTGCTTTAGAATGTTTAATAATATTATTGCTAAGTTCTAAACATTGACTATATAATGCAAGAGTATTTTGTCTATCTAAATTCCCAAATTGTCCATCTGCAATAAAATTGAAGATAATCTTTTCATTGTCATTTATATTATTAATAAGTTTTTGAATGGCTCCAGCAATATCATTATTTTCTAATTCGGTGGGTAATAAATTATGAGAAATATTACGAACTTCTGAATAAGCATTTTTCATCATATCTTTTATACCCTCATAGATTTTCTTTTCTTTTGAAGATAACTCATTACTATTTAATGCTTCCAATCTCCATTTTATGGCTGAAAGAGTACTCCCTAAATTATCATGTAATTCAGATGCTAATCTTTTTCTTTCTTGGCTTTGACCTTTAAATAGGGCTTCTGTAATTTCAAAATTCTTCTTAATTAATTCATTGTTGACCTCTAAAAGTTCAACTGTGCGAATCTTTACTTTTTCTTCAAGATTCAAATTTAAAGCCTCAATTTGCTTTTTCTGATTTTCAATTT
This sequence comes from Cytophagales bacterium, assembly GCA_038230735.1. Taxonomy (GTDB): domain Bacteria; phylum Bacteroidota; class Bacteroidia; order Cytophagales; family Spirosomataceae; genus Arcicella. Next base: position 15,554 of record JBBRMR010000042.1, on the reverse strand, counting down.
TTGTGTTTTGTTTTTTCAAAGAATTATTAAAGTACACAAATAATAGAAGAAAAAATATCATTCCAACAATACTTGATAGGAGTAGTTTATTTCTTGATTCTTTCTGCTTTACGTTATTATTCAAATCATTTATTTTCATTAACTGCTTCTCATTTTTATAATCTAAATTTAAAAATTTTACTAATTGAGTGTTTTTTACAGAATCTTGCTCAATTGTAATTTTTGTGTACATTTTATAGTGTTCAAAAGATTCTTTCAGAAAACCTATTTTCTGATAAATTCTTGAAAGTGTCAAAGAAATTTCTTTTAATGTATTTGGAGAGGTTTTCTTTGTGTTATTTAAAGCAATCAGTCCGTAATAAAGAGCCTCACCATATTTTTTTTTAGTCAAATATATTTTGGCAATTTCATTTGCAACAAAAGAGATTTTATCTACATATCCATCGTCTATTTTTAACGAAGATTTATAAAGTGTCAGAGCTTCATTTAATTTACCTGTTTCAACAAATACTTTCGCAACATTTATTGATGCTGCATTTTGTATTTTAAGATTGTTCGCTTTTTGGCTTTCTTGTTCACATTTCTGAAAATAATATAAAGATTTCTGAAATTCTTTTTCATTAAAATATACAATCCCAATATTTATTAAACTCATAAAATACTGTTCCGTTTTGTTTAATTTAGTGCACATATTTGAGTGTAATCTAAAATACTTTAACGCATTTTTATAATCTCCTAAATCTAAATAATTTATTCCAACCAATTCAACAAAATATAATAAATCATTATTTGATTTTAATTCTTCGGCTAATGCTATGCCTTTAAAAAAAAACTCTGAAGACTTTGTTGGTAGAGACTTACTCAAATAGAATCGTCCTGACAGCTTATATAATTTCAATAAATTAGACTTAAAATTTATTTTGTCTGCAATCTTAATAGCATTTTTTGCTACTATAATAGTAGAATCGTTTTTGAAGTTATAATATTCCTCCCCCATCTCACACAAAACCCGAACCCGCAGCGTATCCCCCGCAAAAGACTTTCCTTCCGCTGGCAAATGTGCCAATACATTTTTCAGACTGTCCAATTTTGAGGGCTTCTGGGCGTGAGTGGGGCTTATGAAAAAAAGCAAAAGCGTGGTTGCAAGAATGAGTTTCATTAGGGCTATAATTTGAAACGAAAATACAAATAAATTCTTACAAAACTTCAAAACTACTTGATAGACAGTAGATTAAAACATAAAAATACTGTTTTGGCAGTATTTCCTCCTCTCTACATACGTCCTAATTTTGGAGAACCTAAATCAAACCAGAATAGTATATGAAACGAATCATTAAATACACCATCGGTTGGGATATGGAGGGCAAAGAAGGATACTTAACCGCCATCGACGAAACTCAAACCTCGCACGTTTTCGGCAAATTACCTCAGTCAGAATTTCAAATTTTAATTGATATGTTGAACCAAAATAAGGTCTTTATTGATAACAACAAATGGATTATTAGTGGTTGGGATAAGGAAGAACATTAGAGAAATTAGTTTTTGGGAATAGATTTTAGATATATCAACTCAAAAATCACAAAAAATATTTATAAGTGCCGCTTACCATTCTAAATTTTAAAAAATAGCCATGAGACAACCCATTCCAAATTCGTTGAAAACAACCAACCTGACTTACCTCGGAGAAGCCTGCAATTTGGCTCGAAACGTAAAATTATGTATCAACGAAGTCCTATATTGCGAGGGCGAAGTTAATTACACGCACATCCACCTCATTTCTGGCAAGCAAAAAATGCTCGCCCGCACCCTTCTAACCGTGGAGACCCGAATAGCGTCCGAATCTTTCGTCAGAATCAGCCGTAAGCATTTAGTAAACCGAAAATTTATCACCGAAATCGGGATAGATTATGTAGTGCTGAGTAATAAAATGATACTGCCGATTTCGAGGCGGAGGCGGGGGGTGTTGTAGAGAATTTAGAACCAATAATTAACAAATAAAAAACAAAAATCATGAAAAATTAATCGGGCAACGTTCTGTCTTTACCCTCTTCTTCTTGGCTTTTATAGCCTTTAACATCAACGCCCAAACCATTCATCGTTGCAACAATAATCCTGGTGTCTCAGGCGTAAATGTTTACACCACATTACAAGCCGCCCACGATAATGCTATGGCTGGAGACATTATTTATTTAGAGCCGAGCGAAACTGATTATGGTTCAGTAGATATTAGAAAACGCCTTACCATTATTGGCACTGGTTATTATTCAGACAAAAATAGCAATATGTCTTTCGAGACTCGAACCTCAAAAATCACTGGGGCAACTTTTAACAATGGCTCGGCTAATAGCGTGTTGACTGGCGTTGTATTTAGTGATATTATGTACATCAATGATGTAAATGTGACGGTAACTCGCTGTCAAATAGGAAATATTGTATTTGGGGCAAGTTCAAATTTGATAGGAGGAGTAAGTTCAAGAGGAAATAATGGGACTATTTCTAAATGTTTGGTTGGAAGAGCCTCTTTTGGTGGTATTCTTGGAACTAATTCTACTGTAGTTAACAATCAATATGGGTATAACTGTACCATTACAAATAATATTGGAGTCCTTAAAGTAAATGCGTTGACTAATTCAGTCATTAATAATAATACATTTTGGACTTATTGGTCAGGAAGTAGTGCAGCAAATTTACGTGGTTGCACTGTTAGTAATAATATTTTTGATGCAAGAGGTTTAACAAGTACAATACTATTTGTAGAAGGTATTAGTTCGGGTAATACCATTTCTAATAATATTTGCTTAGGGCAAGCTGCAACGCCATCGGGTAGTGGCAATATAAGTTCCGCAAATGGAGACATCACTTTTTTAGTTCTTAATCCATGGGCCACAATTGGTACAGAGGATTCTAAATTTCAATTGGCAACAGGTTCACCTGCGGCGGGTATTGGCACGGGTGGTACAAATGCGGGGGCTTTTGGTGGGGCTTCACCCTATGTGCTTTCGGGTATGCCAGCTTATCCCGTTATTACTAATTACACCGTCAGTGGTGCGGGTAATACTTCTGTGCCTTTGAATGTGAGTGTTACGGTGCGGGGGAATAATTAGGATTTACCAAAAAGTTTGCACAAATGCAGAGGCAATAATGATAGGGTCATTGGTGATCAATTCAAGGTCTAAAAATTTGGCAGTACCACCAATCAATCGGTCGTGGAGTTCGGGAATGTCAGTTATTTTGAAGGCTTCTGAAATGATTTCAAAACTCAAATCTTGTTTTGAATAAGCGGAATATTTAGATAGATGGTCTAAAACGTCTTGTGGCAAAACATCAATTCTTTCTTTTTCGGCGAGATAGCTTATTTCAAAAAATACAACGGAAGGAACAATGATTTCGCACAAGCTAACATCGGCTAATTGAAAAATTTGTTTGACGTGTGGTGGCATTTTCCTTTTGCCTAAATAAGAGACTAACGCCATAGTATCGGTTGTGTAGCGGGTCATTCTTTCGGAAATTGTTGGTCGTAATCCTTAAACTCGTCTTCCAAATGCTTTAATTCACGAGCATCCATAAGGCTAAGTTCATGATTAATAACGTCAAAATCGTAAGAATCAGAGCCATCAAAAGCTTTACTACGCATAAAAACAACGAAATCAGCTACCTCGCTAAGATACTTTTGGGGTAATCCTTGAATACCCTTCGTGATAACTTCCTGAAAATTAAGTGTATGTACCATATTTTATATTTTTTTACAAATATAATTAGATTTCAAACATGAAAAAAATATATTTCGTAGTCCTCATATTCCTTTGGGGTTTAGGAGGATTCGCCCAAAACATCAATAAAATCGAATACTTTATTGATGCCGACCCTGGTTATGGTTCGGGCGTAGATGTGCTTGTTACGGCTGGTACGCCCACAACGGCAAATTTTACTGTTACCCTAGGTGGTGGCGTAACGGATGGGTTTCATTTTTTGTCTATTCGGGCAAGGGATGTCAATTCGCTTTGGTCGGTGGTGGGAGTACGTCCTTTTTATAAGGAAACCATCCCAACGGCAAGTATTCCAAATATCACAGCCTTAGAATATTTTATTGATGCTGACCCAGGTTATGGTTTGGGTACTGCCGTAACGGTTACAGCGAGTTCACCGCTTACTAAAAGTTTCACGGTTGCTTTGGGAGCCGTTGCTGACGGTTTTCATATGCTTTCGACAAGGGTCAAAGATGTGGATAATAAATGGACTATTGTAGGCGTAAGACCATTTTACAAAGAAAATATTTCAACAGGAAGTATTCCTAATATTTTAGCGATGGAATATTTTATTGATGCAGACCCTGGCTATGGTTCGGCTATGGCTTTGACCGTAACGGCAGATTCGCCCATTACGCAAAATGTAAATATCAATTTAGGAAGTCTTGCCAATGGGATTCATAAATTGTCAATTCGGGCAAAAGATGTGAATAATAAATGGTCGGTTGTGGGTATCAGAGATTTCACCGTACAAGATAATATTGTAGTGGCTGGCACAACGCCCGCCTCTTGGTGTAAAAATACTACTTTCAGTATTCCTTTCACCGTTACGGGGACATTCACGAGCGGCAATATTTTCACAGCACAATTATCGGATGCTTTGGGCAGTTTTATTTCTCCTACATCTTTAGGAACGTTTACTGGCACTAATTCAGGAACAATCACGGCAACTATTCCAAATTCTGTGGCGTTGGGAACGGGCTATAAAATCAGGATAATCTCCTCATTACCCGCCATTACCAACAGTCCCCAAAAAATGATAGACGTTTCAGCTATTTGCCAATGTTTATTGAATATTTCGTTGATGACAGGTAACTGGGGAACAGCTGGGATTTGGTCATGCGGACACGTACCACTCGCCACCGAACCTGTACAAATTGCTCCAACGCATACGGTTATGCTGAATGTAAACGGTGCGGCAAAAAGTTTGGATTTGCGAGGGATTTTAAACCAACCAGCAACCAAAGTTTTGCAGATTCAGGGTAATTAGGAGAGGATAATAAAACAAAAATAGGCAATCCGGATGATGGATTGCCTATTTTTTTATTGTATAACCACCTATAATTCAAATAAATCCTTTAATTTTTGCTCTAAAATAGCTTGGTAAGAATTTGGCAAAATCCCTAATTGCCTTTGAATGAGGTATTTAGGAATTGTTACCAAACGATGCAAACGAATAGCTGAATCAACTTTTAATCCTGTTTGTTTGAAGTCTTTATCAGTAATGAAAATCGGTAAATCTGTTGGTTCGTTCGCTTTGGGCAATTGACTGGTAATGAAGCTAATTACGATATGGTCATAGATTGGAATAGAATCAGTCAAGCAAAGTGCAGGACGAACTTTCGAATCTGATGAGTCATCGAAAGGAAAAGGAACTAAAACTATTTTATTTTTCATCAACTATGGGTGTTCCGTCATTTAGTGAATAAATATCTTCTGCTTCGTCTTGTAAAAAGTCAAAAGAAGGGTTTTTGGAAGTGGCCTTAAGCCATTCTTTGTCTTGAATACTTTTATTTTTAGACAATGTTGAAACTCTTATTTCAACATCTTGATTAGGCAATAGGCTTTTCAATGACTTGATAAAAGTCATATTAAGTTCTTGAGTGTTTAGCAAATAAGTTGTCTGCATGATTGATGTTTTTACAAAGTTAAAATGATTTTCAATGAAATGAAAAAAGCATCACAGAGAATATACTTTATCTTTTGATAGCTTGAATAATAACTTGTTGCAAATCAACTGTTTGTCTGATTATTTTCTAATTTATAAAACAAAAGTAAAAAGAATTTCAACATGAAAAAATAAATCATCTTCCCCTTCCCTAAACAATTCTACCCCACTTCACCAATTTTACCCATTTCTTCAAAGTAATTCCATGAAAATTGGGTAAATTTGGGGAGTTATTCATTATTAATTGCAAAAAATGTCCGTTATAATTGCCCCCATTGCTGAAAGTTTATCAGCCTTCTTGAACGCCAATCCATATACCAATATCCAGGTTTTGGTGGATGAAAATACCTTTCGTTATTGCTATCCCGCCGTCAAGTCTATCTTGCCAAAACACAATTTAGTAAAAATAAAATCGGGCGAACAACAAAAGCATTTAGGCACCTGCCAAACTATTTGGGAGAACATGACTAATCATGAATTAGACCGTCATGCTTTGATGATAAATTTGGGTGGTGGAGTTATTGGAGATATGGGTGGTTTTTGTGCCGCAACGTATAAAAGAGGCATTGATTTTATTCAGATTCCTACAACTTTACTTTCACAAGTAGATGCCAGCGTGGGAGGGAAGTTAGGCATTGATTTTCAAGGATTTAAAAACCATATTGGCGTTTTTCAAATCCCTAAAACAGTATTGATTAATGCTGAATTTTTGAACACTTTATCTTTCGCAGAAAAGCGGTCGGGCTTTGCTGAAATCATTAAACATTGCCTGATTATGGATGCTGATAAATGGAATATTATCCGCAGAAAAGATTTTGAAGAACAAGATTTTAATGGTTTAATTGCCCATTCCGTTGCCATTAAACAACAAATTGTGGAAGCCGATCCAACGGAAAAAGGTCTTAGAAAAATACTAAATTTTGGGCATACCCTCGGACACGCCATTGAGACGTATTTTTTAAGTAAACCAAAACTTCATTTACTCCACGGAGAAGCCATTGCTGCAGGAATGATTTGCGAGGCTTTTATTTCCTACAAACGTGGTATGATTGACCAAAAGACCTTAGCAAACATCGAAGAATTTATTTACGCTGTTTATGGGAAAGCAACTATTTTGGATTCGGATTTAGATGAAATAATTACTCTCACGGCTCAGGATAAAAAAAACAAAGGCAAAGAAATCAGATTTTCACTGTTGGAAGGAGCTGGAAAATGTACGTATGACGTTTCTGTTTCAAAAGCGGAGATGAAAAAGGCTTTGGAATATTATTTTTAACTTCTCTAACTTATTTCGTAAATTGTCATTTATAAAAAGACCGATAAACATTACATAATGAATAAGATAAAACAACTCATTCAAAATTTGGGAGATACAATTGATACGGCAATTCGTTCGATGTTGCACTGGCTTTGGGTACAATTAGATAAATTGTTAGTACTGATTTTGGGTGAGCAAAAAGTAACAAACCTTTATAAACGACTCGACATTGTAAAAGATAGTTATTGGGATACAAAAGCAAAAGTTTCAAGTGTCGTTGAACAGCGAATAGATAAGGACTCACTGTATTATAGAAGAATCAAAAGACTTTGGAAAATCTTTGCTTGGACGGTTTTTGCAGGAGCTTTTTACATTTTTGCGATACAAACAAATTTCCTTTGGCTCACGGGTGAAATGCCTTCGGTGGGAGAATTACAAAATCCCAAATTATCGCAATCTTCCGAAATTTATTCTGCTGATGGGGTCTTAATGGGAAAATTTTTCTTGGAAAATAGAACGCCCGTTAAAAACTACAAAGATCTTTCTCCTTATCTAACCCAAGCCTTAGTTTCAACCGAGGATTCTCGTTTTTATCAACATTCAGGGATTGATTTCAGAGCAATTTTTGGTGTAGTCGCAGGTATTCTCACAGGAGCAAGCGAGCGTGGCGGTGGAAGTACAATTACCCAACAATTAGCTAAAAATCTTTTCAAAACTCGTAAGAAAGAAGGGGTTGCTAAAAAAGGTTTGTTCGGATATGTTCCAGGGCTTAAAACCTTAGTTATCAAAACCAAAGAATGGATAACTGCCATAAAATTGGAACGATATTACACCAAAGAGGAAATCATTTTGTGGTATCTTAACACGGTTGATTATGGTAGTAATGCTTATGGTATAAAAGTAGCGGCAAAAACCTATTTCAACACTTCGCCCGACAGTCTGAATGTTCAAGAATCTGCCGTGTTGGTGGGGATGCAAAAAGCCACCAATACGTATAATCCACGCCGAAATTACGAAAAATCATTAAGCAGACGCAATACCGTTTTATCCAGAATGGTAAAGTCAGATTACCTCGGAAAAATTCAATACGATTCCTTGATAAAATTACCTATCGACTTGAAAATCAATGAAGAGACTCCTTATGATGGCACGAGTAATTACTATAAATCTGCCTTGGCAAAAGCCCTTGAAAAATGGGCTGATACCAGTGAAGTTGATTTAGATTTATACCGTGATGGCTTGAAAATAATGACCACAATCGACTCTCGGATGCAGTCGCACGCTGAAACTTCCGTGCAGGAAGGTATGAAGGCTCTGCAAAAAACTTTTGATAACCACTGGTCAGGCAAAAATCCGTGGACGGACGAAGTAGGAAAAGAAATTCCTGGGTTTATTGATACCGTGGCGAAGCGGACGGATTATTATAGAGGTTTAGTAAAAAAATACGATAATAATCTTGATTCTATTAATCATTACATGAAAAATGTGAAGCGGAAAATGTGGGTATTTTCACGTAATGGAATGGGCGAAGAGCAAATGACGATGAGTGCTTATGATTCAATTGTCTATTATAAAAGATTCTTACAGTCGGGTATGATGAGCATGAACCCTTTCACGGGACACATCAAAGCGTGGGTCGGAGGACTTGACTTTCAATATTTTAAGTATGACCACGTGAGTCAAGGTCGCCGTCAGCCAGGTTCTACCTTCAAGCCATTTGTTTATACCACCGCCATTGATGGACCCCGAGATATGTCGCCGTGTTCAAAAATAAAGGATGAACCTTTTGAGATAAAATACGAAGAAAATGGAGAAGAAAAAATTTGGCGACCACATAACGCAGATGGACGATTTAGCTATTCAACCATGTCGCTAAGAAGGGCAATGGCTCGTTCAATCAACTCCTGTGCCGCCAAACTAACCGATGAAGTTGGACCCGATTCGGTGGTGTATTACGCCCACAAAATGGGTATAAAAAGCCCTCTGGCGGCGGTGGCTTCCATTGGTTTGGGTTCAAATGATGTTACGCTCTTTGAAATGGTAGGAGCTTATGGTTGTTTTTTGAACGAAGGTGTTTATACCGAACCGATGTTGGTAGTAGAAATTCAAGATAGAAATGGAAACACCCTTCACACTTTTGAACCTGAACGCCACGTGGCAATTCGTAAAGAATCCGCTCAACTAATGCGTTACATGCTGGAAGGAGGTTTGGAAGAACAAGGTGGAACGTCTCAGAATTTATGGTCGTTCAAGGATTTATTTGAAGGAAAAGATAAATATAAATCTCGTTTTGCGGGAAAAACGGGTACAACTTCCAACCATTCAGACGGTTGGTACATGGGACTTACCAGCAATTTGGTTACGGGGACTTGGGTAGGAGGGGACGACCGTTCCATTCACTTCCGAAGCGGTGCGTATGGCGAAGGCTCAAAGACGGCTCTCCCTCTTTTTGGGCGATACATGACCAAAATTGTGAACGACCCATCATTGGAAGCCTACCATCCAATTCCTTTTGAAAAACTGGATTCCAAGCGAATTGCCAAGGAATTTAACTGCACATCAGCCTACATTCCCAGAAGTGATACACTTTATTATGACAGCACATTTGTAGGTTCAGATTCGATAGCCGCACCCGTAAATTCTGCCCCAGCGGAGGCAAAACCTGATACCTCAAAAAAACAGTAATTGTTATGACCAAAGACCAAATAGCTACATATTTTCAAGATTTGCAAGACCAAATTTGTCATGCCTTAGAAAAAGCGGACGGCAAAGCCAAATTTCACGAAGACAATTGGGAACGTGATGGCGGCGGCGGTGGTAGAAGTCGGGTGATTCAAAACGGGAAGGTTATTGAAAAAGGGGGCGTGATGTTCTCGGCAGTTTATGGAGATTTACACGAAAAAATGTTGGCATCCATGGGCTTGACCGAGAAGGTTGATTTTTTTGCCACGGGCGTGTCCATCGTCATACATCCCCAAAGCCCCTGTGTCCCCATTATTCACATGAATGTAAGATATTTTGAGATGTCTAACGGAGCTTTTTGGTTTGGTGGTGGCATAGATTTAACCCCTCATTATGTGGTGGAAGAAGATGCCAAATGGTTTCATCAAATCCTGAAAAATGCTTGTGATAAGCATGACAAGGCATATTATTCCAAATTCAAAATTTGGGCGGATGATTATTTTTTCAATACTCACCGCAACGAAACCCGTGGCATTGGCGGCATATTTTTTGATTATCAGAAAGTTGATGAAACCCGAAATAAAGAACAATTATTTGCTTTCGTAAAAGACATTGGAGAATCCTTTGCTCCAATTTATACCCATTTTATGAAAAAAAACAAGGATTTACCTTTTACCGAAAAACAAAAAAACTTCCAATTATTACGCCGAGGAAGATACGTAGAATTCAATTTAGTCCACGACCGAGGAACAAAATTTGGACTGGAAACTAACGGCAGAACGGAATCAATCTTGATGTCGATGCCCCCCGTAGCCAATTGGGTTTATGACTACAAAGCCGAGGCAGGTTCAGAAGAAGAAAAGACTTTGGAGCTTCTGAAAAAGGGCATTGATTGGGTAATTTAATACGGCGGTTCAACAGCCTTGTCAGTAATGATTAATTTTGCACTACGCACAGTGTTGTCGAACCGCCTCGTTACAGTTACTCAATTAAAACCTTACGACTATAAACTGACTTATTTCCTTTTATTAACATAAAATAAATCCCCTTCTGCAAACCAGAAACATCCATCATAACAGATTTTTGTCTCATTATTTTTACTTCCAAAAAATTTTTCCCCAATAAATCCGTAATAGAAATATCCCCCGTAAAAAGTTCTAAAAATGAGATACTTAATTTATCTTTTGCAGGATTTGGGAACACTGTAAAAATTCCATTTTCCTCATTTTGATTTGCTAAAATAGTCAAAGTTTTCACCTCAATTAAACCATAAGCCGATTCAGAAACATCGCTAAATGCCTTCAAGCGATAGCTATACTTCTGATTACTTTTTAATTTTATATCAATGTTTTCCAAAAGTGTATTTGTTTCTAAAATCTTTGTAAAAGTAACTTCCCCCTCTGTTTGGCGTTCCAACACATATTTTGTGGCGTTGGGAATTACTTTCCATTTTAACCTGATACTTTCATGCGTTACTTGGTCGGCTGTAATTTCAGGCATTACTAAAACGGCAGAAGTGCTTGCAGAAATGGTACTTTCCAAAGATTCGGTTTTATCGCTAAAAGCCTTTAAACGGTAAGTATAAGTCGTATTTTCTTTCAAATCTTTCTCCAACCATTCCGTAATTTTCCCGTCAAGCATAGCAATTCGCTTGAAGTCATCCGTACCCGTTTTTCTTTCTAAAATATAAAAAAGTGCTTCTTGAATAACTTTCCAATTGATTTTTAAGGAATTATAAAACAAAACTGTACTTGATAATTCTGGTTTTGTCAATAAAGAAGGCATGGTAACAATCACGGAATCAGACGTTATTTCATTTGGGCTACGAAAGGATTGAATTTTAAAAACATATTTTTCGGTAAGTTTTAAGTCGCCGAAAATCAAGCTATTAGTAGGTTTGGAAAGTGTAAAAATAGAATATGTATTAGTTGCAATGGGCTTCCAAGAGACCCTGTAATCCTCTGTTCCCACAGGAAGAATCCAGTCCAATTGTACTCTGTCATTATACAAAATAGTTACTTTTAAGTTCGGTTTTCCCAAGGCTACTAAGGTGCTTGCCGTAATTTGGGTGTAGTCAGATTCCGATGAATCCGCCAATATTTTCAGACGATAATTGAAAGAAGCCCCACTCGGTAAGTAAGAATCTTGAAAGTCAGCAACGTCATTTTTCAGCACAATAATTTTCTTGAAGTCAGTTTCTTTTTCTGCTTTTCGTTCCAAAACTATCTGAGCGTTCGGGGGAATATTAGGTTTATTCCAGGTCAGTTTTATATCAGTTGTAGTGCTTTTTGCAGTTAAATTATTGATACTTTGAACAGGTTCTTGAATTTTTACCCCCGCAAAAGAAAGCCCTCTTGCATCCATAGAGTTCTTGATAAAAGGACCTATAAAGACTTGAAAATCATTGGAATATTGAGCATGATAAGGCGGTAAATATGAAATAGTTTTGGCATTTATTGGATTATTGGCTTGAAGTAAAACACTATTACCATTAACCGTAATAGTCTGAATGTCAATATTTTGTGAATAATTTTTATCCGCAAAGAAATATTTTTTCAAAGATAAATTCAAATTATTTCCGTTTGCTTTCACGGTTGTGTCATTACCCAAAACAATATTTTGCCCTTCCTGAAAAACCAATTTTATGCTCTTGTGTGTGGCATCCGTATAGAAAACTTTATCAATATTGGGTGAAAAGTTATTTGCATTTGATGGTTTTCCATAAAACTGTGGTTCTAACATTTGGAGCATTTCCTCCGCTAATTTTTTATACCCCTCAATCGAATAGTGAACTCCGTCTGAACCCTTCAGACCCATAGCCGCAAAAGCCGTAGTTTTTGGAAATAAACTTGCCATATTACGCTGAGATTCCCGAATATCAGCACCCGATTCGTTAAACTTAGCACTCACCATATCATTTTGAAAAACATAAAATTGCTTGGTATTGGGAAAATCTTGCTGAAAAAAGCCCATCAATTTTCTCAGTTTTTTATCATACGCTATGGCATCGGTTTTGCTAAATAATTCATACACCCCATGCCAAAAGAAAAAACCTTTGATATGGTCAATCAACCCCGATTTTTTTACTCGATAAGCCATTGTATTATACAAACCCCCTGTAACAAAAGGATTAGTGGCACGGTCGGCAAGCAAATCTATGTACATTCCTGGACCTCCGCCCGTGATAACGCACACGGGGACATCATATTTGCTGACAATTATTTCTTGCAGAAAAGTCCCCCACGCCCCCACTCTGGGCAAGAAATAGTTCTGATTTACTGACCATAAAGTATCTTTCCCCAAATAACCAACGCTCTGGCTATCATGGTTATACGTTCCGAAAGTACGAATATATTTGTTGGAAGGATAATAGGTTACGACTCCTTGGGTATCAGCATTTGAATCGCCATAAATTACATAAAAATCACCCGCTATAATGTTCTTTTTTTCGATAATAAAAGTGGAATCTTTGTCATTGTCAGAGGCATAAATTCTAATACTGTATTCTGCTTTTTCGGCTTTAATAGTTGGATTTAGGGTAAAATTATTGGCAGGAGAATTCGTCTTAGCTTTCTGATAGGTATAAATCTTTCCTTCACGGAAAACAACTACCGAAACCGTTTTCCAACGATTTATAACTGTTCCTTTTATGGGAATAGTAGCATTTTTATTGGCATCACGAGGAAATAATTGAAAATCTTGGGGGAGTTCAGTAAAGGAAATGTTTTCTGTAAATTGTCCAAATACGATATTTGAGCACAAACACAATGATATTATTACGATTTTTTTCATCAAAAATAAGGATAAATTACGTTACAAATATAACACAACACTAAGTAAAACGTTTATAAAAAGCCTTAAACTATTAATTGAACGTATTTTACCATTTGTTTATTCAAAAACTCTAAAAGATTTAATTAACTTAGTATCCTATATTCACATACATATCACAACGGTAATTTTTATGAAAAAAATAATACCACTAATAATCTTCCTCTTAGGAATTTTCCACATCAACCTTGCTCAAGTCCGTCGTTCGTTGGGGGCTCCAGTAAATACTGAACAGTTTACCGAGTATGCACCATCCATCAGTGCCGACAATAATTTGCTCATTTTCGAGACTGACCGAGGACCAAATGGCAAATGGGAATTGTATTATTCGACTAAGAATGATAAGAAAAAATGGCTTGCCCCAAAGCCTATTTTACCCATCAATTCACAAGGTAAAGATAATGACTTAATCGGTGGACCTTCCATTAGTTATGACGGAAAAACACTCTACTTCTTTGCCTCTTTCGATACTGGTAAAGGTGATATGGATTTATATTCTTCCAACTGGGATGGTAAGGATTGGACTGTGCCAAAATCGCTGGGCGATAACATCAACACAGAACGTTACGAAGGCTTTCCTTCGATTTCTGCCGATGGAAAACGCCTATTTTTTATTCGTGATAATTTTTCAAAGCGTAAGGATAAAGAGACTTGTTATACGATTTGGATGTCTAATAAACAAGAAGATGGCTCGTGGGGAGTATCTGAAAAATTGCCCGCACCCGTGAATATGGATTGTGAAAAATCGCCAAGAATCATGGCGGATGGACGAACCTTGATTTTTAGTTCAATCCGTAAAGATGGTGTGGGGAGTTTTGACCTCTATCAATCCATTCAAGAAGATGACGGTTCATGGTCTGCCCCCGAAAATTTGGAATATATCAACACCGAAGAAGCCGACCAATTTGCCTCCGTGTCCGCCACTGGCGACTTGATGTATTACCAACATACGGGCGATATTTATACCGTAACTATTCCCGATAAATACCGAAAATACAAGCTGTTGACCATTTCTGGCGTGATTCAGGATGCCATTACGAAAAAACCCATCAAAACAAAATTGACCATCAAATCAAACAACTTAAAGGAAAGACCCAACATTTCTGCCATTGGTGATGATGGAAAATACATCGTGGTGTTGCGAGTGGGAACGAAATATAATTTTATGGTAAATTATCCAGAATACTTGCCTTATAATGGTACAGTGGACTTGACCCAAGCCAAAGAGAATACGGAAATTACGCAAAACATAGGATTAGTACCCACAAAATTACCCTTTCAATTTCAATTATTAGATAAAGAAACCAAAGCCATTTTGAAAGAACCAAAGGTCAGAATCATAGAAACCGAAACCAAAACGCCAGTAGTTGTTACGGTTGAAGGCGATTTGGCAAAGGCAGATTTGAAAATGAATGTTGCCTATAAGTTCTCGGCGGGTGCGGCGGGGTACGGCTTTTTTGCCCGAGGATTTAAGCCCGATTCCTCCGATGCCTACAAAGACCGAACCAAGCGAATCCCATTGTCAGCTTTGAAAAAAGATATGGTTGTTCAGTTAAATGACATTACATTTGAAACTGCCAAAGCCGAGCTTAAACCTGATTCATTCGAGGAATTAGACCGTTTAATTAAAATGTTGGAAGACAGCCCAAATGTGAAATGTGAAATTTCAGCCCATACTGACGATGTTGGTAATGATGATTATAACCTCAAACTATCCGATAAAAGAGCAAAATCTGTTGTGGATTATTTAGCCAATAAAGGCATCAAAACCGAAAGAATGATTCCCAAAGGTTATGGTGAAACGCAACCCTTAGTCGCTAATGATACGGACGAAAACAAGGCAAAAAACAGACGGG
Organism: Cytophagales bacterium; assembly: GCA_038230735.1. Lineage (GTDB taxonomy): Bacteria > Bacteroidota > Bacteroidia > Cytophagales > Spirosomataceae > Arcicella. The sequence continues at coordinate 233 of JBBRMR010000042.1, read as the reverse complement.
TGCAGTTTAAAATAGTAAATTAGGGGTATGTCAAAAAGATATAAAATTCAGAACGCAAATTTAGGCACATCGCCAGGTACGCTTACCTACGTGGGCGAGGAAGTGAAATTTGCTACTAAAGTTTACTGGACACAGTTTAATGTTACAGATTATAAAACTTATAATTTCCCCAAACTCACCGATTTTAAGCTCGAGTTAGCCGCCGACCATACTTATTGGCTCAATGTGGACGG
>JBBRMR010000041.1:0-42277 GCA_038230735.1 Cytophagales bacterium | reverse complement strand
TTTACCAAACTTTGGGCTTGGTCTTTGGTCATTTCTTTTACGCCAGGAAATTTTGCCCAACCTTCATTAAAAATATGGCGAAAATCTTCTCCATATTTGTCTAATTTGCTTTTCTCAATTTTTCTAAATGTATATTCTGGATTATTATAAATCCGTTGAGCCTTGTCTTCAACACTCTGTGCTACCGTAGCCGCACGGATAGGCGAAGTATAAACGTACTGTTGGAAATAATCTTTAAAACCATAATCCTCAAAGAATTTGATGTAATATTGCTTCGTCCAAGGCATTTTATAGGTTGGTTCATATTGCCAGCCTTTTATCATCAAGCCCCAAAAAGAGTCTCTTTCGCCAAAATTAATAGGTCCATCCATTGCCTCCATTCTTTTGGAAATCAACCAATTCTTGCAAGTTTCAAATAATAAAAAAGCGGCAGATTTATCTTCAATACATTCAAAAAAGCCCATGCCGCCCGTAGGTTGGTCTTCTTTTAGGGCAGTTTCATGATTAATAAAAGCGGCAACCCGCCCAATGGTTTTTCCTTCCGAATCCTGCAAAATCCAACGAATTGCCTCACCATGTTTGAAGTATTTATTTTTCTTAGGGGCGAAAGTATTTTCAATATCTTGGTCAAGCGGACGAATCCAATTTTCATCGTGTTCGTATAATTTTACGGGCAGTGAAAGAAACTCTTTTTGAAGATTTTTATGGTCAGCTACTTCTAAAATGGTCATGATTGGTTGGATTATTTTAGCAAAGATAGGGGATTTTGAATTAATAGGCACTTGCATTTTACTTAGTTACTTGGTTAGTAACTAAGTAACTAAGTAGTTATAAATTCAGATTTTCGAGGTTATTCTATTATCATTTAAACCTAAAATCCTCCCAATCCACCATACTTTTAGTAATTTTACAAAAGAACCCAAAAAATAACTCCAATGGTTGATAAAGCACTTGTCATAAAAGATTTTACGGAAACCATGAAAAACCATTACGGTGACCGCCTGTCGAAGATAATTCTCTACGGCTCGTATGCCCGTGGGGATTTTAATGAGGAATCTGATATTGATTTTTTGGTGTTGCTCAATGATGACGAAGTGAGAGCGAGTAGAGAAATTTTGACGATTGGTGATAAATTGTATGATTTGTCAATTTCATTTTTAACCATGATTTCAGCCCAAGTGATTCCTCAATTTCAATTTGAAAAAACTAATAATTTATTTTATAGAAATATTAAAAAAGATGGACAAGTAGTGTATGAGTAATGACTTAGAATTATATTTTAGAAACGCCAAAGATGAGTTGAATTGTGCAAAAAATCTTTCTAATAGCGGTTTCTATCGTGGTGCTGTAAATCATTGTTATTACACGTGTTTATGGCTTGTAAGAGGTTTATTAACAGAAAAAGAAGTTTATACAAAGTCTCATAATGGAGCGTCGATGCTCTTTTATGAACATTATGTTAAATCGGGAGAAGTCCCCAGAGAAATAGCTTCCACTGTTAAAAAACTACTTGATGAGCGTCAAACAGCCCAATATGATATTACTGGAAATTTTACCGAAGAAGATGTTATTGAAATAATTGAATTAGCAGAGAATTTTCTCAATTTCATTACCAATAAATTTAATCAAACAGAATAAACCGAATGCAACCATTAAAAATATACAATACCCTCAGCCGAGAAAAAGAATTGTTTACGCCCCTCAACGCCCCACACGTGGGTATGTACGTTTGTGGACCTACGGTTTATAACTACGTCCACTTGGGCAATGTCCGCACGTTTATGACTTTTGATGTGCTGTATCGCTATCTTTCGCATATTGGTTATAAAGTTCGTTACGTCCGTAATATTACCGATGTGGGTCATTTAGTGGGTGATGGTGATGAAGGCGAAGACAAAATCGGGAAAATGGCGAAGTTAGAGAAACTCGAACCCATGGAGATTGTCCAACGCTATACCAACGATTTCCATAAGGTTTTACTCCAATTCAATTTCCTTCCGCCAAGCATTGAACCTTCGGCAACGGGTCATATCGTTGAACAAATCGAAACGACTACTTTACTAATTAACAAAGGATTAGCCTACGAATCTAATGGTTCTGTATATTTTGATATTGCTCAATATAACAAAGAAGGAGGCAATTATGGTAAATTATCGGGTCGAATTTTAGAAGATTTATTATCAGAATCTCGTGAGTTGGATGGCGTAGGTGAGAAACGGAGTCCTCTCGATTTTGCTCTTTGGAAAAAAGCCTCTCCCGAACACATTATGCGTTGGAATTCGCCTTGGGGCGAGGGCTTCCCAGGTTGGCATTTGGAATGTACTTGCATGAGTACCAAATACTTAGGCGATAGTTTTGATATTCACGGCGGTGGGATGGACTTGAAATTCCCTCATCACGAATGTGAAATTGCCCAAGCCAAAGGAGCAAATGGTCGTGAGCCAGTACACTATTGGATGCACTCAAATATGCTGACCGTGAACGGACAAAAAATGTCTAAATCGCTCGGAAATTCTTTCCTTCCTGCCGAGTTGGTAGCGGGTACGCATCCTTTGTTAGAGCAAGCGTATAGCCCCATGACGGTACGTTTTTTCATGTTACAATCTCAGTACAGAAGCACCCTTGATTTCTCAAATGATGCCCTCAAAGCCGCCCAAAAAGGCTACAAACGTCTCATCAACGGATTGAGAATCATTAAAAAATTGGAATACGTTGCCGATGATTCCGTAGCGATTGATGAAGCCCAAATTGCAGAAATTGAGAAAGGAATTCAAGGATGTTATGATGGATTGAATGATGATTTGAACACCGCCGTAACCATTGCAGGTTTATTCAATCTCGTGAAAAAAATCAACCAATTATACATGGGGCAAGTACAATTTGCCCAAATTGGCGAAGGAAAATTCAACCTTTTGAAAGAAAAATTTGTCTTGATATTGGAAGATGTTTTGGGAATCATTGAAGAACAAAGTACCTCAATTAATGCCTTTGCCGAAGGAATGTTGAATCTATATAGAGAACATAAAGAAGCGAGACAATACGATAAAATCGACGAAATTAGAACATATTTCAAAGCTAACGGACTTTTAATCAAAGACATGAAGACCCGAATTGATTGGGCTTATGAAGAATAAAAAATGAGAACACCCACCATTACGCCCATGATTAGGGCAATAATTTTTATTAATATTGCTGTATTTATTGCACAATCTATTAATCCACAATACGACCGCATGATTGTGTCGCTTTTCGGGCTGCATTATTTTACTTCTGAACTATTCAATCCGATTCAGTTGGTAACGTATATGTTTGTCCATGCCGATTTTAGCCATATTTTAGGTAATATGTTTGGGCTATTTTTCTTAGGACCAATCTTAGAAATGTTCTGGGGTGGAAAACGGTTTTTGATATTCTATTTCATTACGGGCATTGGTGCAGGTTTACTGTATATGGGATTGAAATATTATGATTTTCACGCCCTGCAAATGGCTTCGGAAGCCTACATTCAGCATCCAGATTTAAGTCAATTTCAAAGCATAATCCAGAAATTTTATTCAGAAGGCATTCCCTCATCCGTTTATAAATTAGTAGCAAACGCAAACAATATTTCACTCAAAGAATCCGTATTTGTGGTAGAAGAGAGTATGAAAGCCGTTTTAAATACCCCCATGATTGGGGCTTCGGGGGCAGTTTTTGGTATTATGGCGGGTTTTGGATTATTATTCCCAAATACTGAACTAATGCTTTTATTTTTTCCTTTTCCAATCAAAGCGAAATATTTTGTAACTTTCTATGCGATATACGAAATCTACTCTGGATTAAACAAAATGCCAGGTGATAACGTAGCCCATTTTGCCCACATTGGCGGTATGATTTTTGCTTTTATCTTGATAAAAATTTGGGGTAAAGAAAGGGAGAGTTTCTATTGAAATGGCCTATTTCTGTCATTGCGAGGTACGAAGCAATCTGTCAGCATAAGAGCGAAGAACGTCAAACTTCATTTCATCAAGTACTAAGATTGCTTCGTGCATCACAAGGAGTAGTGATAATTTTAATATTAGAAGATGGTAACATTTTGTAAATCAAATCGTTATCTTAGTACAAGAATTTGATGCTTCTTAAACCAAACATCGAAAAAACAATATCGAACAACAAAATAATGAGTGGGATTTTAGATGACTTCAAAGATGCTTTTTCTAAGCGAAACAACGGTTTAATTCAACTAATCTGGTTGAATGTGGCGGTTTATGTCGTCATGTTAGTATTATGGATTGGGGTTAATGTATCATTTGGTTCGGATGCTTGGTTCGAGACCATTCGTTCATACATCAGCTTAAAACCAGTATTGAACGTATTTCTTTTTCATCCTTGGACAATCCTCACTTACGCATTTATTCATTCGGTTTCGCCTTTTCACCTCTTCTTTAATATGTTGATGCTCTATTGGTACGGGGCAATTATTCAGGAGTTTTTAGGAAGCAAAAGGTTAGTAAACATTTATATTTTAGGAGCATTGTTTGGCGGATTATTGGCTTTAATTGCCTTTAATGTAGTGCCATTTTACAAACCTCATGCTGATGTGGTTATCATCGGAGCATCGGGAAGTGTGATGGCAATCATGTTTGCCGCCGCCACGTTGGTTCCAGATTACACCTTTTTCTTATTTCTGATTGGTCCAGTAAAAATAAAATATATTGCCGCATTTTTCTTCTTGGTATCATTGGCAGGCACAATTGGTACAAATGCAGGTGGTGAAATCGTTCATTTGGGTGGTGCATTATTGGGATATTTATACGTGAAACAACTTCAAGCGGGTAGAGACTGGGGCAGTCCAATTGATGCAACAGTCGAGTTTTTCCAAAACATCTTCAAGCGTACCGAACAACCAACCATTAAAGTAACACATCGTCAAAAGGAAACGGCTTATACCAATTCTCCTGCAAGTATAGGCACAGGTTATCCAGACGATGATGAAGTAGATGAAATTTTGGATAAAATATCACGCTCAGGCTACGAAAGTTTGACTAAAGAAGAGAAACAGAAATTGTTTAAGGCTTCGCAGAAGTAGAGGAAAATATAACAATATTCAAATGATTCAAACAGAAGTAACACCAAGCGATACTAATTTTAGTATGTCAGTTTCGTTGCCGAGTGATTATATTGGCAAAAAGGTTCACGTCCTTTTTTATGTAGATGAAGAGGTAAAAATAGAACCAGCATTAATTAGTTCAAAAAAGAAACCTTCAGATTTTTTCGGAATTTTAACCAAGCAAGAAGGAAATAAATTAGATAAGCATATCGAAAAAATACGAAGTGAATGGAGCAGAGATATTTAATTGATTCTAATATTATTTCACATTTGTTTTCAGATAGACTGCCTGATACTGGTAAAGAATTCGTTACCAATGTCATCAATTCAGAGTTTTTAATTTCTGTTATAACTGAAATAGAAGTACTGACATATCATGAAATACCTGAAAAAATGGATTTAATTGAAGAGTTTATAAAATTGGCGATAGTTATTCCATTGGACAAAGTCGTAACTAAAAGAACTATTGAATTAAGAAGAAAGCACCGCAAATTTAAATTAGGAGACGCAATTATTGCCAGTACTGCCCTCATAGATAATCTTACTTTAATAACAAATAATGTTAGAGATTTTAGTAATGTGAAGGGTTTAAAAATTATCGACCCTCATAAAGTTTAGAGTAGGAATCAGTTTTTCAAATTATGAAACTTACATTATTAATAACCCAAAGAAGTGATTTTTTGATTGGTTCAATCAAGAAAATTCCTTCTGTATTGACACAGGGAACAAGTATTTCAGAAGTTAAAGAAAATATTTTAGATGCTTTGGAATTGTATTTGGAAGATATTGACTTGTAAAATTGATTTTTTTAGAAATTATATATGGAAAAACACCAACGAGAATTAATTGAGTTGTGATTGCTTTTAGAAAAAACGGTGGTGGAATTAGAAGATAAAATTATTTCATACCTTCCAGAAGATAGTGATGGAGAATTTAACTTTCTCGTAAAAAAAGCTATATATTACCAAAGTTTAATCGTAAGAATTAATAATGAACTTGAAGATTATAAATAATAAAATCAAAACATATCAAAATCAGATTAGCCAAGCTGAAACCAAAGAAGAAAAATTGCAAATTGCTTCTCAACTACACGATTATGTACGGACATTATCAGGTAACGAAAGAGAAGCATATAAGATAAGTACAAAAGCCTCAATAAATAGTAAAATGGAAGTAATAGATAAATTACTGTCCGCTTACGAAGCCATGAAAGAAGATGCTTTACATTTTGCATAAAGAAATGTGAAAACTCAGAAACATTACCTCTAAAATGAAAAAAGCCTTAGACTATTTCCTCAGTAGTATTTACCTCATTTATTTCTTCTTAATCCTACTGATATTTCATCCCATTCAAGCAATTTGTTTTAATTTATTTGGACAACTGATTCATCAGAAATCTGTCCATGCCCTTAATTTCTTTTTATTGTACGGCGTAAAGATTTTGGGTACAAATCTTTCTTTCGTAGAAAAAACAAAACTCCCAACGGATAAGCCCATTATTTTTGTTGCCAATCACCAATCTTTATTTGATATTATTGGTATGATTTGGTTCTTACGCCAACATTTTCCCATTTTCGTTTCCAAAATAGAATTAGCCAAAGGAATTCCCTCCATTTCCTATAATTTACGCAATGGTGGTGCAGCCCTTATTGACCGTACAGATGGAAAACAAGCCGTTGTAGAAATTGCCAAATTAGGTAAACTGATAGAGGAAACCAATTTTTCAGCCTGTATTTTTCCCGAAGGTACACGCTCAAGGACAGGTATCATGAAACCCTTTGCGGTTGGCGGGGTAGCAATTTTACTGAAAAAATCTCCCAACGCCTTAGTTGTTCCTATCGCCATTGAAAACGTCAATAAACTTAATCCAAAAGGTTATTTCCCCTTGGTAAGTTTTCAGCATCTTATTTGGACGGTGCTTCCTCCCATCGAAAGATTTGACAAATTGCCTGAGGAAATTGTGGAAGAGGCGAGATTGGCAATCGCAGAAGTAGTTGAAAAATAGATTATCTTACGAGATTCTTCCTTTTTTTTTAGGAAGATTTCCGTGTTTTCAAGGTGTCAGTTTTGAGAATCTGGTATCAGCCCAATTTCCTCAAAAAAAATCCGTAAATTTGCGAAAATGATTTAGATTCTTTCCATATTGTAAGGAATTAAAAACATTTCAAAATTAGGATAGTTAATTCTATACTGAAAGTAACGATAACACAACATCGCCCCATGAAGATTACCCCAGGAAAAATATTGGCTCAAATAAATACCCCCGAAGATTTGAGGAAGAGAGAACGTTCGGAATTGACTCAAATCTGCGATGAACTTCGCCAATATATTATTGATGATGTATCTGTTTTTGGAGGACATTTTGGGGCTTCTCTGGGCGTAGTGGAACTTTCAGTAGCTTTGCATTATGTGTTCAACACGCCCGATGACCAACTAATTTGGGATGTGGGACATCAAGCCTACGGACATAAAATCTTGACGGGTCGTCGTGAAAATTTTGATACAAATCGCTTATATGGGGGTATTTCGGGCTTTCCGAAACGTAAAGAAAGTGTGTATGATGCCTTTGGGGTCGGTCATTCTTCCACTTCCATTTCGGCAGCTTTGGGAATGTCGGTGGCGTCGCAGTATAAGGGGGAAAAAGACCGTCAGCATATTGCCGTGATTGGTGATGGCTCCATGACGGCAGGAATGGCTTTTGAAGCAATGAACCACGCAGGAGCAATTCCAAACAATATGATTATTATCTTGAATGATAATTGTATGGCAATCGACCCAAATGTGGGGGCATTGAAGGAATATTTGACGGATATTACCACTTCACATACCTACAACCGTGTGAAAGATGATGTTTGGAATTTGTTGGGTAAAATGTCCAAATTTGGCAAATCTGCCCAAGAGATTGTTTCAAAAATTGAGAATGGCTTAAAGGCAACTTTATTAAAACAAAGTAATCTTTTTGAGTCCTTGAACCTAAGATATTTTGGTCCAATTGATGGACATGATGTAGAATATTTAGCCACGGTTTTGAATGACTTGAAAGACATTCCAGGACCTAAAATCCTCCATTGCATCACCACAAAAGGAAAAGGTTATGCCCTTGCCGAAAAAGACCAAACCCTTTGGCACGCTCCTGGTAAGTTTGATAAAATTACGGGCGAAATCAAGAAAAAGATTTATTTAATGCCACAACCTCCTAAGTATCAGGATGTTTTCGGAAATACTATTGTAGAATTAGCGGAACAAAATTCCAAAATTGTGGGCGTAACGCCCGCCATGCCTTCGGGAAGTTCGCTGAATATCATGATGAAAGCCATGCCTGACCGTGCTTTTGATGTCGGCATTGCTGAACAACACGCAGTAACGTTTTCGGCAGGAATGGCAACGCAAGGTTTGACAGTTTTTTGTAATATCTACTCAACCTTCATGCAACGGGCGTATGACCAAGTAATTCACGATGTAGCGATTCAGGAATTACCCGTAATTTTTTGTTTGGATAGAGCAGGTTTTGCGGGTGCAGACGGACCCACGCATCACGGGGCGTATGACCTTGCGTACATGAGGTGTATTCCCAACATGATTGTTTTTGCACCGATGAACGAAAAGGAACTTAGAGACATTATGTTTACCGTTTCTCAGGATGATTTCAAGGATTTAAAGCATTGTATTTCAATCCGTTACCCACGTGGAGAGGGTGTAATGCCAAACTGGAAAACGCCTTTCGAGAAAATGCAAATTGGGCAAGGACGTAAGATAAAAGATGGTGAAAAAGTAGCAATTTTAACGATTGGACATATTGGAAATTATGTAGTAACGGCTTCTGAAATGCTTGAAAAGGAAGGCATTAATCCAGCACATTACGATATGCGTTTTGTAAAACCTCTTGATGAAGTAATGTTACACGAAATTTTTCAAAACTTTGACAAAATAATTACCATAGAGGATGGTTGTATTCAAGGTGGGTTTGGTTCGGCAGTCGCAGAATTTATGTTGGATAACGATTATTCAGCCCAAATCAAACGCCTCGGAATACCCGATAGAGTAGTAGAACATGGAGAGCAAATTGAACTCCATCACGAATGTGGTTTTGACCCCGAAGGCATCGCAGAAGCCGTGAGAGCTATTTTGGGAACTAAGAAAATGAAAATCAAAACTGAAGAAGTTACCTTGATATTGAATTAAATTGAGAATCCCTCTGAGTTATCTGGAGGGATTTTTTGTTTAGAATCTTTCTAAAATTCATAAATATTAATTCCACATTCACTAATTCAGTAACTTTGCCCCATGAAAAAAATCATTGCCATAACATTAAGCATTCAAATCCTATTGGGAAGCCTCTTTCCACGGATTGATGCTATGGAATTGGCTAAAATTGGCGAGTTGGTTCAACACTACCAAGAACATAAAACTACTGAAAATCAAGACTTTAGCTTTGTGGATTTTTTAATAATGCACTATTCTACGGCTTCGAATCATACCAAAACTGCCAAACATTCACACCATAATCTTCCTAATTTTGATTCGCATCATACGGTTTTGACTTACTGTGAACCTAATTTTAAGTCAACCATTCCTTCTTTTGAGACTAATTTCAAGCCTTTCTCTGAGCCAAATTTTGCTTGGCAAAACTTTTATCATTTTTCTATTTCTCGTACTTTGTTGAACCCACCTAAATTTTTGGTAAACGGTTAAGGATGAATGGTAAACGGAATTTATCTTCATTCAAAAATTCATGGATTTAACATTAATTAGGAAAGAAACTCTTTTCTTATCTGTTAATAAAACCGCAAACTAAGTTTTTGGACATTGAACTGTACGATTGTCGTATAGAAAACAAAAAATGATAGATAAAATCATTCGGTTCAGTATATATAATAGACTGATAATCATTGCTTTAACTTTGGGTTTAGTGGCTTGGGGCAGTTATTCACTTACCCAATTGACCATTGATGCCTTGCCTGATATTACTTCAAATCAGGTTCAAATCCTTACCCAATCACCCGCTTTGGCGGCTACGGAGGTAGAAAAATTCATTACTTATCCGCTGGAAATGAGTCTGCGAACTGTTCCAAATACCAAAGAAATTCGCTCATTTTCTCGTATGGGATTGTCGGTCATTACGGTTGTTTTTGACGATGATATTTCTACTGAAAAGGCTCGGCAACAGGTTTCTGAAAAACTTCGTGAGGCTGAACCCAACTTGGTGGCAGGAGCAGGTCGTCCAGAGATGGCACCCATTACCACGGGTCTGGGTGAATTTTACCAATATACGCTCACGGTCGCTAATGCCCAAAAATCTAAGTATTCTCTGACCGACTTACGAACCATGCAAGACTGGATTGTAAAACGTCAATTACTTGGCATTAAGGGAGTTGTGGAAATAAGTTCTTATGGTGGAAATCTAAAGCAGTATGAAGTAGCCATCAATCCAGAGCGATTACGGAGTATGAATCTGGGAATTGCCGAAGTCTTCAAAGCTTTGCAGGAAAGTAATTCTAACTCGGGCGGAAGCTATATCGAAAGAGGAACGGATGCATATTTTATTCGTTCGGAAGGGATGATTAAAAATCTGCAAGATATTGAAAACGTGGTAGTTACCAATCGTGGAGGTGTGCCTGTTCTGGTGCGGGATGTGGCAACGGTACAATTCGGACACGCTGTGCGTTACGGGGCAATGACTCGTAACGGAGAAGGAGAAGCCGTGGGTGGAATTGTACTTTTATTGAAAGGAGAGTCTGCCCAAAAGGTGGTAATTGACGTAAAAAAACGCATCGAAGAAATCCAAAAATCATTACCAGAAGGAGTTAAAATAGAGTCGTTTATTGACCGTAGTAAGCTGATTAACAAAGCAATAGGTACAGTCCAACGAAATTTGATTGAGGGTGGATTGATTGTAATTTTTGTTTTGGTTTTACTGTTGGGTAATTGGCGAGCGGGCTTAATTGTGGCCTCTGTTATTCCATTGTGTTTGCTGTTTTCATTCGCCATGATGCAACTTTTTGGAGTTTCTGCTAACTTGATGTCTTTGGGAGCAATTGACTTCGGGCTCATTGTGGACGGAGCAGTGATTATTGTGGAGGCGGTGATTTTTCAGTTATCAGTGAACAGTAAGCAGTTGGGCAGTGAACCGCTCTCAGCCGTGGTTATTGTCTCCACTGACCACACTACCAGTATGGACTTGGTTTATAAAGCGACCGTAAGTATTAGGAAATCAGCGGCTTTTGGGGAGATTATTATTTTAATAGTCTATCTGCCCATTTTAGCTTTATCGGGAATTGAGGGTAAAATGTTTCGCCCGATGGCTCAGACGGTGGGTTTTGCCATTTTTGCCGCTTTAATTTTGTCTTTGACCTACGTTCCAATGATGTCGGCTTGGATTTTGACAAAAAATATTAATCATAAAGAGAATGTTGCTGATAAGATTATGGGTTTTTTATATTCAATTTATGATAAAATTATTCGTAGAGTTTTACGAGTAAATAGTTTGATTGTGATTGGTATATCAGTTTTACTTTTTATCGGTAGTTTGTTCATTTTCAGTAACTTAGGTGGTGAATTTATCCCTCAATTAAACGAAGGAGACTTTGCGGTGGAGACACTTTTGCATAGTAACGCTTCACTTTCGCAGAGCATCCAAATGAATAATGAGGCTCAGAAAATCTTGCTTCGTGCCTTTCCCGATGAAATTTTACAAGTGGTTTCCAGAATTGGTTCGTCAGAGATTCCAACCGATCCCATGGGTTTAAATTCATGTGATTTAATCATTGATTTGAAAGACCCTTCACAATGGAAAAAAGCGGAAACCATGGAGGAACTTTCGCAGAAAATGGATGAAAAACTAAGTGATTTATCTGGGATTAGTTTTGAATTTACGCAACCCATTCAAATGCGTTTTAATGAATTAATTGCGGGAGTAAAATCGGATGTTGCCATCAAAATCTATGGCGAAGACCTTGATATTTTATACGAAAAAGCCCAAGAAGTAGCTCGTAAAATCAAGAAAATTGATGGCATTGCGGACTTGAAAGTACAGCAAATTGAAGGTACTTCCCAAATGGTGGTGGTGTATAATCGGCAAAAAATAGCTCAGTATGGTCTGAAAATCAATGAGTTAAATTTTTTATTGAAATCTGCCTTTGCGGGCGAACAGACGGGCGTAGTATATGAGGGCGAAAAACGGTTTGATTTAGTGGTTCGTTTAGATTCCGCTTATCGTAAAGATATTCAACAAATTAGAGACTTGTATTTGGACTTGCCGATTGGTGGAAAAGTTCCGTTTTCAGAAGTTGCTGACATTAATTATCAAGATGCTCCTTCCGAGATTGCCCGAGAAAATGCTCGCCGAAGAATCTCAATAGGTATCAATGCACGTAATCGAGATGTTGAGAGTTTAGTATCTGAAATTCAAGGAGTTATCGCTGAAAAAGTGAAGTTTCCAGTAGGCTATTCCATCGGATATGGCGGTGCTTTCGAGAACCTCCAAGCTGCTAAAAGCCGTTTGTCTTTGGCAGTACCCGTGGCATTAATTCTGATTCTTGTGCTACTTTATTTTACCTTCAATTCACTATCTGAAGCCCTGATGGTTTTTGTGGCCATTCCGCTTTCTGCTATTGGTGGAGTGTTGGCTTTGTGGTTGCGGAATATGCCTTTTTCAGTATCGGCGGGCATTGGGTTTATCGCTCTTTTTGGGGTGGCAGTCCTCAACGGAATTGTCTTGATTGCCCAGTTTAATCTTCTTGAAAATCAAGGAGTTAGCGATATAAAACAGCGAATTTTGGAAGGCACAAAAAATCGCTTTCGCCCCGTGATGATGACCGCTTTGGTGGCTTCTTTGGGTTTTCTACCGATGGCTCTCAGCAATTCGGCAGGGGCAGAGGTTCAACGCCCTTTGGCAACGGTGGTAATTGGTGGTCTAATCACCGCAACGCTTCTAACTTTGGTGGTTTTGCCCGTGATTTATTTGGCTTTTAAAGGGAAGAAAGGAGAAAGTGAGAAAGGGCAAAAAGGAGGACAAGGTTGGACAGTTATAATGTTTCTTTTGGGGATGTTATTTTTAGGAAATGAAGTAAAATCACAAACGCTTAACCCTATTCAATATAATAATAACCCAATCCCTTTTACCTTATATACTTGTATTGAGAAAGCTATTCAAAATAACCAAAATCTCAAAATTTCATCCTTAGAAATCACTAACAATCAGGTACTTATAGGTACTGCACGTGAATTGCCCAAGACCAATATGGAGGTTCAATACGGGCGGACGCAGGTTTATAATAGTAATGATATTACCCTAAGTTTTGGACAAAATTTTGCATTGCCAAGTCTTTACAAAGCCAATCAGAACCTTTTGAAAGGTAACGTTCTGACGGCGGAAAAACGAGCAAGCTATACCAAAAATCAACTCATTGCCGAGGTAAAAAGTGTTTATTACCAATGGTTAAATAATGCCCAAATAATCATACTCTTGGCTCAACAAGACAGCCTTTATACTACGGCTTTTCGGGCGGCTTCGGTTCGATATAAAATGGGTGAGAGTAATCTCTTAGAAAAAGTATCTTCCGAAACCCGTCTGCGTGAAATTCAAAACCGAATTCAGATGTATCAAGCCGATGAAAAAGTATTGATTCAGCAAATGAAATTTTTAATGAACACTTCTGAAAATATTAGATTATATGAGAATATTCCTAATAAAAAAACCTTGATTATCAATGAGTTAAATGTTTTATCGAATCCTTTTTTGACGATTTTAAAACAGCAAAATGAAGTCAGTAAATTACAAATTAATCTGGAAAAAGAACGCTTGAAACCAGATTTAAGGGTGGGGATTATCAATCAAAGTATTGAGCAAAATTATAATCAAAACGTAGTACAATTGGGGGTAAATGTTCCTATTTTCAAGAAGGCTCAGCAAGCCCGAATATCTTCTGCTAAAATCAATGAACAGATCAGTAATCAACAGGTTCAACTTGCTGAAAATCAATTAGAAAATCAGTTAAATATTTTAAAAGTCCAGTATGAAAAAAGTAAAAATTCTTTGGAATATTACGAAAGATCGGCACTTCCGCAAGCCGATTTAATCATCAAAACTGCCACCAAAAACTACCAAGTTGGCGAGATTGAATACGTGGAATTTGCCCAAAATATTACCCAAGCCTGGCAGATAAAAGAAGCCTATTTATCTGAATTGCAAGGATTTAATCAAATTATTATCAATATTGAAACGATTTTAGGAAATGAATAAGTTAGTTAATAATGAACAATTAATAATTAATAGTTGTGTAGTGGTAGGTATGCCATTATCAGTAATCGTGATGATGCTTTTTTTTATCTCTTGTTCAAAATCAATTCCTAAACAAGAAGCAACCAAAGAAATCCTTGCCGATGTCGTTACACTCACATCTGAACAAGTGAAAAATGCTCACATAGTTTTAGGGGATTTTGACCAAACGATGCTTTCAGAGGATGTTAAAGCTAATGGAGTAGTGGATGTGCCACCCATGAATATGGCTTCGGTAAGTGTGCCGATTAATGGTTACGTGAAAACTACCAGTACATTACCAGGCTCATTGGTACGTAAGGGAGGAGTGTTAGCCGTGATTTATAGCATGGATTATGTGCAGATGCAACAAGATTATTTACAAATGTTGAGTCGTCTGAAATTATCCGAACAAGAACTTGACCGACAAACCGTTTTATCTCAGGAAGACGTGGGGGCAAAGAAAAAACTCCAACAAGCCGAAGCCGATGTTTCTTTTGCGAGGGCATCCATCAAAGGGCTTGAATTGAAATTGCAAATGATTGGTTGTCAGATAGATAATCTCAAAAAAGGAAATATTAATGCTACGGTGAATGTTGTTGCTCCCATTGATGGCTTCATCAAAACTGCCAATTTATCCATTGGAAAAAACGTTTTACCGAGCGATGTTCTGTTTGAAATTACGGGTAATGCTCATAAACATTTGGAGTTGAAAGTCTTTGAAAAAGACATTAATAAAATTAAAATTGGGCAGCAAATCGTTATTGAAAGCCCTCAATTTCTAAACAATGATATGACAGCAACGATTTTTTTAGTGGGTAAAAATGTAGATACTGATACCAAAAGTATCAACATTCACGCTCATCTAAATAGTGAAAAAGATGAAGAGAAATTAATCGTTGGTCAATATGTAAATACCCAAATTCTTACGGGCAATCGTACTGCACGCACCTTACCAGAGACTGCCATCGTAAGGCGTGGGGAAGGAGGTTTTATTTTCGTGCAAATAAAAGGAAATTCATTTAAGCAAATACCCGTTAAAATTGGGCTTTCCGAAAAGGGTAATATTGAATTTTTTTCTGATAAAGCTATTGATAATCAGAAGATTGTAAAATCGGGAG
The DNA here is from genome assembly GCA_038230735.1 of Cytophagales bacterium. Lineage (GTDB taxonomy): Bacteria > Bacteroidota > Bacteroidia > Cytophagales > Spirosomataceae > Arcicella. The sequence goes on along the minus strand of JBBRMR010000041.1, from coordinate 26,811 downwards.
CCTCAATTTTACAGGCAGTTTTGAGTAGGGGAGGAGAGGAGTAAATGAAATTTTTTCGAGAGAATCATTTTTATAATAGCTGGACTTTATTTAATTCAGCAGTCCAATTTTAATACAATTTCATGAGCGATTTTGATTATAAAAAAGCCTTAGCCAAAGTCCCAGAATTGCCTGGGGTGTATCGGTATTTTGATGAAGAAGGAACAATTATTTACGTAGGAAAGGCTAAAAATCTCAAAAATCGGGTAAGTAGTTATTTTGCTAAATCCAATCAGCATGACCGCAAGACCAAACGCTTGGTTTCTCAGATTCGTAACCTCGAATTTACCATCGTCAATACTGAATTTGATGCCCTGTTATTGGAAAATACCCTCATCAAAAAGCATCAGCCCAAGTTCAATATTCTCTTGCGGGATGATAAAATGTACCCCTTCATTTGTATCACCAATGAGCATTTTCCGAAAATTATTACCATCCGCCGTGTTGATAAAAAATTGGGAACATTCTTTGGTCCATTTGCCAATTTAAAGGTGATGTATTCTATTTTGGATGTCTTCAAACAGCTCTATAAATTTAGAACTTGTAACCTTAATCTTTCCGAAAAAAATATTGAAGAACGTAAGTTTAAAGTATGCTTAGAATACCATATCGGCAATTGCAAAGGCCCTTGTGAGGGTTTGCAAACTGAACCTGACTACTTAGTTGAAATTGACCAAGCCAAAAGTATTCTAAAAGGTAATATGGGGCTTCCTAAGCAATATTTTGAAGACAAAATGAATGAAGCCGCCAGTAAATTAGCCTTTGAAGAAGCCCAAGAATTTAAGGAAAAACTGGCATATTTGGTTAATTTTCAAAGTAAATCTACCGTTGTTAATCCCAATATCAAAGATGTTGATGTCTTCTCAATTGTATCGGATGAAGAGGCAATTTACTTCAATTTCATGAAGGTTCAGAACGGATTTATCACCCAATCTCAATCATTGGAAGTAAAGAAAAAATTGGATGAAACCGAAGAGGATATTCTGACGATGATGGTTTGGGAAATGCGGGATAAATACGAAAGTGAGGCAAAAGAAGTGATTACTAATATCCCCCTTTCGGTAGAACTAAAAGGCGTAGAAAACACTATTCCGCAGATTGGCGATAAGCGAAAATTGTTAGATATGTCTCTGAAAAACGTCTTGTATTTCCGCAAAGAAAAAGCCGATAGTAAAGCATCCGAAGAAAGTGCAGGAGATTCAAAAATGCGAATTTTATTGACTTTAAAGAATGATTTGCAAATAAAAACCGTCCCCCGCCACATCGAATGTTTTGATAATTCCAATATTCAAGGTACAAACCCTGTTTCGGCAATGGTTTGTTTCAAAAATGGTATGCCTTCCAAAAAAGATTATCGACATTTTACGCCCAAAACAGTCGTAGGTCCCGATGATTTTGCGACCATGAATGAAGTAATAACTCGCCGATACACCAGACTTTTGGCAGAAGAAGCCTCCTTGCCAGATTTGATAATTGTCGATGGTGGCAAAGGTCAATTGAGTGCCGCAACAACCGCCTTGAAAGCATTGGGTTTATACGGAAAAATCCCCATCATTGGCATTGCTAAGCGTTTGGAAGAAATTTATTTTCCCGAAGACAGTATTCCCTTATACATTGATAAAAAATCAGAATCGCTAAAACTTATCCAAAGATTGAGAGACGAAGCCCACAGATTCGGTATCACTAAACACCGAGATAAACGTTCTAAAAACTTCATTATCAGTCAATTAGAAAGCATTGAAGGTATTGGAAAATTGACAGCGGCAAAATTATTAAAACATTTTGGTACGGTTAGTAACATTTATAAAGCTACTCCCGAAGAATTAGAAACTCTTATGGGCAAAATAAGAGCCACAAAAATCAGAGAACAACTTTCAGTCATTAATGAAAAAGTATAGAGAAACAAAAAGAGACGATACTCTGGTATCGTCTCTTTTTGATAAAGTTTACTGATAACGGTACGCCGTCCGACTGTTCACTGAATTAATATTCCCAAAGGTTATGTTCTTCTTCCATCAATTGATATTCCAACTGTTGAGACATGATCAAACCCTGTTTTGAACCACCATAAATAGTATCCAAATCATCATCTTTCGAGTTACCTTTCTTGACTAAACGAGCATGATGCAAACGTAAATCAAAGGCATCCGCCATATTTTTGTGTTGTGCTTCATTTTGCTCATTATACCAAACGCAGTTTGGATTACTACGGAACAATTTATCCAAATCTTTGTATTTGAAAGATGCAACACTTTTATCAAAACCAGCCGTTGTCTTATTGGCAGGAATGATAATTGTAATTGATTGAATATCAAAGTACAAACGTGAACGTTGCTTATCAAAAATGGCATCTTCACGAATCTCTAAAATAGATAATTCTTTGGCAAAATATAAATCTCCGCCCACTGTTACTGGCTTTGGCGTGTTGAAACCATCATTTACCGCTGGAGTTGTCCCAGTAGTACCTTTTGGTTTAGGGTCTCCCCATCCATCGTCTCCGCCTGCTAAAGTTGCTCCACCAGTAGTTTCAGTACCAAATCCAGCCGCTTTTTCAGCATCGGAAAGAGCATTATCTCCACCAGAAGCCTCCACAATTAAGTTTTTCAAAAAATCTTCTTTGGTAATCTTGGTTTTCAAAGAGTCATTTCTGTAAGGTTGCAAAACACCGCTTTGCACCCACTCCATTAAGTATTTTGTAATTTCGTTACCTTTTGAAAAGAACGGTTGGTTTTGTTTTTCGTTTAAATCCATACGTCTCCACAAACGTTTTTTCCACATGATATTAGATTCGTCAATGGGACGAACCGAATCGGGATTTTTACCTTTGTTGTCTTTTTCTTGGGCTGATACCCACGTGCAAGTAGTCAATGACAAGAGAGCTACGATTGCAATTTTATTAAGATTTTTCATAAAAGATGGAATGATAAGTTTAACAACTGATTGATTTTCAAGTATTTGTAAACTTATTTTTTCATATTTTGATAACGAGTTACTTCTAAGAATATTTTAATTCAATGGAATATTTTTAACTACGTTTCCAATTGGAATAGTTTCAATAGTTCCACGAAAATTCTTTCTTTGGACAGTTTTTACTTCTATGTAATAGCGGTCTCCAGCTTGTGCATTTGCGGCTAAGGAGCTAATACTTCCTCCACCAGACAAAGTCAAATCGCCAATTTTCTTCTGACCCCTTGCCAGAGCAATATATACTTCAGTTACACGATAATTTGCATCATCGGGATTAGTCGCTTTGAAAGATTCTTCGGCAATGGCACGGGCATCAATACTTCTTAAACCAGAAGCGTTTGCCCCACGTTTTTCATCTAATTCTCCACCATTTCCAAAGATTTTAATTTCTGGCTTGGGGATTCTACGAACTCTAAATTTTTCAACGCCTAATAAAATACCACCATTATTAATATTCAATTCAACCGAAGCCGAGTTTGGAACAACCGTAATCTTTCCTGGTCCACCACCTGCAATAACATCAGCACCGTTTGCCGTAATATTTGGTTGCCACAAGGCACCCAAACCAGCACTTACAATACTCAATTTATTGGCACAAGCCAAATATAAAGGAGGCAATGTTCCTGATTCAATATTATAGGTTGGTTTCAGAACAAAATATTCTTTATCAATTGTTCTAGTTTCAGGACCACTTGGACCGTTGAAAGAAATTGTTGCGGTATAAGTTTTTCTTGAAAGTCCACGACCATCATATTGCCCACCTTGTGCTTTAAATTTAATTTGTCCTTTTCCATCTTTCACGGGAACAGATGAACCATTAAAACTCATACGGGGTGTAATTCCCGATGAATAAGCGGCAATGAACATCTCAGCTTCATAATCCATACCCGCTACTACCGTATTTGAATTGGCAGAAACCATGGCTAAGATTTTATCAAACTTGATATCTCTCAAACCAATTTTACTTGCTAATGCAGCTAAAATTGTACTTTCATGACGACGAACTTCTGATTGTTTCTGACTCAAAGTTGCCAGAGCCGCAGGAACAGGGGTTTCAGCAAAGTTTAACTCTGCAAAATCTTTGTTCTTGTTATTGGCATCTTTTGAAACCGCAGGGTCTTCACTTCCAGACAATGCCAAAGGTTCGATTTTCATTCCTTTGTCGCCGTATTTAGAAATTTTGCCAACGTAAGTATCTAACTGAGTTTTTAAGTTATAAGCTAAACCCTGTTTTTTTCCTCCAATCATGAGTTCATAAACTGGTTCAGTTTCTTTCATTCCAACTAATGCTCCTGTTTCTTTATCATAACCACCCGTTTTATCAATAATTTGACTTTTCAAGTTGTCTAGCTCTCCAACCATTGCATCAGCTAATTTGTGAACTTCTTGAGCTTGAGTAATATATTGAGCATCGTTACCTTTGTTAGCGGAACGTTCCAACATATCTTTCATTCCTTCAATAGTAGCGATATTTTTTTGAACAGACGAAGCATTCGCCGTCTCTAAACTGTTGTTCAATAATACAAATTTCTGTAAAAGGGCATCACTCACCTGCAAAGCAAGTAGAGCGGTTAAGACCAAATACATCATCCCAATCATCTTCTGACGGGGCGTTTCTTTCATTCCTGCCATGTTATTATGTGCTTATAGGATTCTGGTTTAAGTTTAAGTTTTAATTACCTTTCATTGCTGACAACATACTTCCGTAAACGTTGTTCAAAGAAGATAAATTGGTTGTCAATTTAGACAATTCTTGCTTAAACTGTTGAGTATCCTTGCTGGCATCAGACATATTTTCCATTGCAGTGGTTAAGTTGCCATAAAAAGTGTTCATTGCTTTTAAGTGCTTATTAGTGTCTTGTAATTCCAATTCATAGACAGCGTTTAATGCTCCCATGTTTTGCGTAACTTTCTGAAACTGAACACGATATTCTTTGGCATCAGTAGTGGCAGTCGTCATTTCAGACATTGCATTTAATGTTGTACCATACGCTTTATTCATTTCACTCATGCCACCCGATGCCATTCTTACATTTTTGGCGTATTCGGTTGTAGCAACTGTTGCATCAGTAATATCGCCAATCTTAGAAACTTGCTCGGTTAAAGATTTCATTCCTTTCCCTAAGTTATCAAAAATATCAGGCGTAACCTTTGCATTCGCTAACATCTCGTCCATCTTAGCGGTTAAGCCTCCTCCTGATGTTGGGGCAGTGCTTCTTTTAGGTAATTCTCCTTGAAAATCTTTCGCTAATTCGGGATATACTTTTTCCCAGTTATAATCTTGGTTGGGTTTCATGGTTAAATATAAGAACCCATACATAGCGAAAATACCAACCTCGGTAAGCATACCAAGCATCAACCATTCGTTTGCGTTGTTCCAGTGAAGGATTTTAGCTAAGGCTCCAAAAATTACTACTGCGGCTGCAAAACTTGCAATTACATTTACGATTTTTTCCATTGTGATTAAAAATAAATTTATTTGACACTAATACCTGTTTTATTCTTCAAAAAAAGCGAGGGAACATTTCGTTGTTGCACGATAGGCTTCCCTCGCTTTTTTATGTTATGTTTATCAATACTATTTGAATTCTTTTCCTGATGAACGCCCTAAGTGATTCATAGCACAACGGAATCCGATGTATGAACGCTTCTTATTTTCGTACTCATACGAGCGTGTACCTGTCTCCAAGTAATACGCAACGTCTTTCCACGAACCTCCACGAATCACTTTGCGTGGTTCGTCTTTATCATCATTTACGGTGTTCAAATCCCAAGTGATAGCTACTGAATTATCTGCATAAGCATCCAAGCACCACTCCGCAACGTTTCCAGCCATATTATACAAACCATAATCATTTGGATTAAATTGATTAGCGGGTGCTGTGTAAGCATATCCGTCAGCATCGTAATTTCCTCTGTGTGGTTTGAAATTGGCTAACAAACAACCTTTTCCATTCGCTACATAAGGATTTCCCCAAGGATATTTAGCGGATGCTTTTCCACCACGTGCAGCCCATTCCCACTCTGCTTCTGTTGGTAAACGGAATCTTGGTGAAATATACTGACTTTCTGATGTACGATAATCATTGTATGCTTTTGTTCTCCAATCACTAAAGTATTTGGCGGCTGTCCAACTTACACCTACTACTGGATACATATCAAAGGCTGGGCTTGAAAAGTAATATTCAGTCATTGGGTCTCCGTTGTGATATGAAAAGTCATTTTTCCAAACAGAAGTATCAGGATAGTATTCCGCAATAATTTTCTCTTCCCCCAGTACTGATATAGAGTCGGTCATCATTACGTTAGTGAACTGACGATATTCATTGTTCGTTATTTCGGTATCATCCATGTAGAACTGTGCAACCGTTACACGCTTGTTAAAACTAACCGATGACGATGTTACATCTTCGTCAGCTTGCCCCATCATGTATGAGCCAGAAGGAATCAAGACCATTCCGAGGGGAGTAGTTTGTTTCCATCCTTTACGGTTGGTTGCAGCAACTTCACCGTTGATCATGCCAACATCTTCTTTTTTGCTACTTCGGCTGTTTTTACCGCCTTTGCCCTTTCCTTTGCTGGCTATCTCTCCTTTGCCTTTGCTACTTCTACCACTGGTTTTACCCTTGCTGGCAGTTTGCTTTCCTTTACTGCTTTTACCCCCAGACGAACAACTGTCCAAGAATAAAACAGGAATGGCTACGATAAGTAGTAAAAATATTTTCCTAAAAATTCCACTGTGATTCATAGTGTTATAAACTTTTTTGAATGATACCTATAAAAATTGAAGGTAATAATTTCTCAAATATGATTTTGCTTTAACTGGGTACTTTATTTTTTTAGGATTTGTAAGGACGATTCAATATGTTAAATTTCCTTGAAAACGTAAAATATTAATTTTTTAGTATGCAATTAATTAACAAAGTTAATATATTTTTCATTAATGTCTAAATCGTGGAGTTCGCACGGGTGTTTTCTTTCCTGCTAATAACCGTGGGGCGGGTAAGGCGTAACTCAACAGGATTTCGTGCGATAATGGGGCTTTGGCGGTTGCTCCAACATTGGTTAGGTCAATAGAATATCCGAACCGCAATGCGTTGTCTTTCAACAACGAAATTCCTGCAATAACAATGCCAGCATCGTTTAAACGATACGAGCCTCCGAGCCAGTATCTGTCTGAATAAGTAACAATTGCTCCTCCTTCCAAAGCACTCGTATTAAAATCCGATTTCCAAAGTGCCATCGGACTTACCTTAATTAAGTCAGTCAAATAATAATCAAAACTTGCCGTCAAATTCAATACTTGTTTGATGGTATATTGACCCGTTTTATCGGCTGAAAATCCATAGGTAGGAGCATTCACGTGATTCAAACTTGCTCCGATTTGATAGCTTGCTGTTTTGTATAAAGCCCCCACCGAAAAATCTGCTTTGGTTTGGTTTACGCTTCCCGATAAAGCATCCACAATTGGGTCACCAGTATCACGGGGGCGGAACTTAGAATCGAAGGTCTTGGTATGAAAACCACCTTTTGCCCCAATTGATACAACTGCTCCATTTGATAATCCGATTTGGTAGGAATACGATAACAGCATATTCTGATAACCCGAACCAGATGGTGTTTTATCATTGACAAATTGTATGCCAATACCGCTATGCAATCCATTTAAAGGCATGGAAACCGTAAAAATCTGCGTCCCCAACGAGCCACTTCCATCGAAAGTAGTCTGATAATCAGACCATTGATTACGATAATGCAATTGAAATTTCATTACGCCATCCGTTCCAGCCGTAGCGGGATTAATGTATAACGGATTAAACATATATTGGCTCAATTGGGCATCTTGTTGTGCTATTGTCTTTGAGCCTACGAAAATCAAGCAAATCAGTAAAGTATATCGTAAAATATTTCTCATAAAAAATTTAGGGAGCGGGATTGTTGTTGCTGATATTTCAAAAATACTAAACATTTCAAACATACGCTAAAAATTAGTGAATAGATTATTTTAACGCTAATGTTTATCTAATTGTTGTGATTGTTTTTTATTCCTTGAAAACTTTTTAAATACTTCTCAATAACATAAATCTACCGCATTTGAGAATACCCAAAAAAGCCTCAGAATCTTATCGAATTTGAGGCTTTTGTAAATATTTTCTGAATATCGAAATTACTGATTCGCTTTTTTAATATACAATTCTAATGCACCCGTCATGGATGGGGCGTTTGGTAGGGGGGCTTGAATGTCCAAAATCAAATCAGCGGCAGTTACGGCTTTGGCAGTTGTGGGTCCAAAGGCGGCAATGCGAGTTTTATTTTGTACATAATCAGGGAAATTTTCCATCAAAGATTTGATTCCCGATGGACTGAAAAAGGCGATTATGTCATAGAAAACGCTTTCCAAATCAGACAAGTCTGAGGAGACGGTTTCGTACATAACGGCTTCGGTCAGTTGGAGTTCGTTAATGCCCATAAATTCGGGAATATCGTTGGTACGCTTATCCGAACAGGGAAATAAGAACTTTTCGGTCTTGTGTTTCTTGATTAATTCTAATAAATCCGCCGCCGTTTTTGTACCTGTAAAAATCTTACGCTTACGGATGACAATATATTTCTGTAAGTAATTAGAAGTTTGTTCGGTAATACAAAAATACTTCATATCGGCAGGCATTTCAATGCGAGCTTCTTTACACACTCTAAAAAAATTATCTACGGCGTTGCGACTTGTGAAAATGACAGCCGTGTGGTCGAGGATATTGATTTTCTGTTTGCGAAAGTCCTTGAAGGCAATCCCTTGAATTTCGATAAATGGGCGGAAATCAACCGTGATGTCGTATTTTCGTGCCAACTCGAAATAAGGTGATTTTTCATCTGTTGGACGTGCTTGGGTAACTAAAATACTGGTTACTTTGGTCAATCTGTCTGGATGTGCGGTTACTGTTATTTCGCTCATGCTCAATGACTTTAAATTTTCTGGATGGGGCTAACCTTTGAGTCCTTAAATTGTTAAGGTTTGAATTGTTGATTTGTCGAAAAAGCAATCTCTAAAACAAATTTTGAAGGACTAATATATTTCATTTATCCTAAATCATAGAGCGAAACGAATGCCTACTATTAATGGGATTAATTCGATGATGCAAAGGTACGAAAATAAATATAGATTTTTAAGCGTTGCCATCTTATTTATCGTGAAGTATAATAACACTAATCTCAGTACAAAGAATAATGATATTGGAACAAAAAGGTATTTCTCTGCACTTTTTATAATTTCGGGAACTGAAACGGTGCTAAATGTTAGTACAATTAAAATCAATAAAAAGAAGATACTGGATGCTTGAATAATCTTGAAAAAATGGATATTGGTGATGTTATCCAAACGGTAGAGGTTTGATAAAACCTTAAGAGTGAAATACTTGAAAATCATGGCGATGAACACAATAATGGCTATTTCAAGAAAATTCCACAATAATGTTCCCAATGTTTCGCCTTCACGGAGGATATTACTGGCGGAAAAAAGGTCGGTTTTTTCGTGCGTAATGAGCATGAAAATGAACCCAAGCGTAAAACTTAAATTAACCACGAAGAGAATATTTCCAATATCAAAAGGTTTATTTACTACGAAAGATTCATCTCTTTTGCTTAACGTCAAAAGGTCTCGGACACTGAAAAATCGTTGGAAAGATTTTGGTTGGAAATTGTACAAAAAAGCGTATAGACAAGCTAAAAGCAATAATCCGATGATGAAGAAGTTTTGGAATGGGGATAATTCTCTGGGTAAAATGGTCAATAAGGACTCACCAATTTCAGCCGTTTTTTGAGCTTTCGAGATTTTGTTTCCAATTTGAATGGTGATGTCTTCAAGGTTGGAATTTGTTCCGTAAATAGTGAGGAATAATTTTGTTTTGCCAAAGGCGTTTTGCAGACTATCAATATCCAAAACTACCCATGAAGTGATGGACAATTTTTTCTGTAAAGTAGCATCAATAAAAAGGTAATTCTCTCTTTCTGAACGATACAGCAACTTATAACCTTTATAATTTTCAATGTCAAAAAATAGGCTGAATGAGTTATAGCCTTTGTGTTGTTCTCGTACATAAGGTACATACGCCTTATAACGGCTGTCGAAAACTTGCCAATCGTCTTGATAGTCGTGAACGAGATAATAGGAACTTTCGGGCCCGATTCCGCCTTTGGCTTCTGCTTTTTGGGGGGAGAAAAGGAGGAGGGTTATTAGGGTGAAGGGTGAAAGGTTAAGGGTTAAGGGTTTTCTCCACGCTGTTGTTCGCCCTGTGGTTGGTGTCCTCACCCACCACACGTGCGAAAGCAATGTGCGAGGCAAAATTTTATTGATAATATGAAATATTATTGAGTTCAAGGAGATTGGCTTATTTTCTCAAAATTACGAAAGATTGGTCATATAAACCAAAAAGTAGATTTTCGTTTTGGTCGAGAATATTCTAAAAAGAAACCCTTGCAAGCGTTCAAAACGCTTGCAAGGGTTATATACTTGCTACTTATCCACTTATGACTACAATCCCAACGCCTTCAACATGGTTGCACCAATATCGGCGGGAGAGTGAACAACGTGAATACCACATTCTTCCATGATTTTCATTTTGGCGGCTGCGGTATCGTCTGCACCACCGATTATTGCTCCTGCGTGACCCATTCTACGTCCTTTTGGGGCGGTTTGTCCTGCAATGAAACCAACTACTGGCTTGCGGTTTCCGTCGGCTTTAATCCAGTTAGCGGCTTCGGCTTCCATGCCTCCACCGATTTCACCAATCATTACGATGCCTTCGGTTTCTGGGTCATTCATCAATAATTCTACGGCTTCTTTGGTGGTTGTTCCGATGATTGGATCGCCTCCAATTCCGATGGCGGTTGTTTGTCCTAAACCCGCTTTGGTCAATTGGTCAACGGCTTCGTAGGTTAAAGTGCCTGATTTTGAGACGATTCCAATTTTTCCTTTCGTAAAAATAAATCCTGGCATGATACCTACTTTGCACTCCCCAGCGGTCATAACACCGGGGCAGTTTGGTCCGATAAGGGTTGTATCTTTTCCTTGAATATAAGACTTCACGGCAATCATATCCTTGGTTGGAATGCCTTCGGTGATACAAATAATCACTTTGATACCAGCATCGGCAGATTCCATGATGGCATCGGCAGCAAATGCGGGTGGCACGAAGATAATAGAAGTATTAGCTCCTGCTTTCTCAACGGCTTCAATAACGGTATTGAAAACGGGACGGTCGAGGTGCGTTGAACCACCCTTGCCAGGGGTTACGCCACCAACTACGTTTGTACCATATTCTATCATTTGACCAGCATGAAAAGAACCTTCTGTTCCTGTGAAGCCTTGAACGATTACTTTTGAGTCTTTATTAACAAGTACACTCATTTTTGATATGAATTATTATTTTGTGAAAATCTTGGTTGGGAAATCGGTGGTTGCCTAATTTCTTCGTAAAGGTATAGTCAGAATTTGAAAGGACAAAGACTTCTTTATTTTTTGGTGAAAGGTAAAAAGTATGTTCCCAATATGAGATTTGATAATTTTTTAAAAATTGTCAAATCTTGTCGTTAAAAACCATTCACCTTTTACCTTCTGCCGTGAACCGAAAAAGACTGTCCGCTTGCGTACAAAAACTGTATCAAAAGCGAACAGTTTTATTTTATATAAATTTGATAATCATTTGATTATCAAATGATTAATATTTTGGCATCAATTTGTTAGATGTATTATCAAAACTTATTTAACATTCAACAATTCACCACTCACAATTCAATAATTAAAGTCATGGACAGAGTAATAGAAAAAAAGAAATGGTCAATGAAACGCATCTTACCGATTGTGGGTAGTGTGGTGGTAGTTGGCTTGATTGCAGCCGCTTACATGAGCAATACGGGCAAAACTACATTGAATGTTGCCCAAGACAGATTGACGGTTTCGGAGGTATCGAAGGGGAATTTTCAGGAGTTTATTCCCATCAATGGCGTGGTTCTACCGATTCAGACTATTTATTTGGATGCTGTGGAAGGTGGACGAGTAGAGGACGTTTTGGTGGAAGATGGCACAATGGTCAGGAAAGGGCAGCCTTTGATGAAATTGGCAAATACGGACTTGGAGTTGTCTTTGGCTAATCAAGAAACTTCCGTTTTCACGCTTCAAACGCAGATGCAATATACCCGCAATTTGGCGGCTCAAGCAACGATTCAATACCAAAATTCACAGGCTGATATTGATAATGGCGTGGCAGAAGCGGAACGACTTTTCAAATTAAATGAAAGATTATACCGTGAAAAAGTAATTTCTGAACAAGAATACAAGATTTCATTAAATGCGTATAATTACCAAAATCGTAGGAGAAAATTGGTTTCTCGCACCTTAGATCAAGATTCTGTAACGACTAATCAGCAAATTAATCAAATGCGTGAAACCATTAAACGCAACCAAACTACTTTGGCTCTGATGCGTAAAAAAGCGGAAGATTTGATTGTGAAAGCTCCTGTGAATGGTCAATTGACTTCGAGAAATGCAGAGGTGGGAGAATTGAAAACTCGTGGACAAAGATTAGGTCAGATTGATGTGTTGAGCGGTTTTAAGGTTCGGGCGGACATTGATGAACATTATATTTCAAGGGTTTTCATCGGTTTGATGGGTGAATTTTCGATTGGTGAAAAAACTTATAAACTCAAAATCAAGAAGGTTTATTCGCAGGTTACAAATGGACGTTTTCAAGTGGATATGGAATTTGTGGGAACGCCTCCAACTAATGTACGGCGTGGTCAAACTTTGCAAGTTCGTCTTTCATTAAGTGATGACACACAGGCGATTCTACTGTCAAAAGGCGGTTTTTATCAGCAAACGGGAGGAAATTGGATTTTTAAAGTGAATGAAAACGGTACGAAGGCATACAAAGTTGATATTCAATTAGGTCGTCAAAACCCAGAGTTTTATGAAGTAATGGGCGGCTTGAAAGTTGGGGATAAGGTAGTAACGAGTAGTTATGAGAACTATGGGGATATGCAGGAACTCGTTATTAAAGCACCCCAATAATGTCTGAATTGGGATTTTGGGATCAACGGATGTTTAGGATTAGATAAAATATTATAACTCTAATCATCCTGTTAATCCTCTAATCCTAAAATCCAAATTCAGACAGGTCTCTCAGACAGGGTCTCTCAGACGGGGTTGCCCAGACAAAAAATAGACATTCATTAAAATAAAAAATACTATGCTCAAACTAACTAATCTCGAAAAAATTTATCGTACCGAGGACATCGAAACGGTAGCACTCAACAAACTTTCTGCGGAAGTTAAAACGGGCGAATTTGTTGCCATTATGGGTCCTTCGGGTTGTGGAAAATCCACCCTTTTGAACATCATTGGTCTCTTAGACGATGCCGACACTGGCAGTTTCCTTTTCAATAACGAAGAGGTGATTTCATACAACGAACGTAAGCGTGCCGACCTCCGCAAACGCAACATTGGCTTTGTGTTTCAGTCCTTCAATTTGATTGACGAACTCACGGTGTATGAAAACGTTGAGTTGCCATTATTGTATTTGGGAATTGATGCCGATGAGCGTAAAAAGCGTGTAGAAGCGGTCTTGGAGAAGGTACAAATCATGCACCGCCGAAACCATTTTCCACAACAATTATCGGGTGGTCAGCAACAACGTTGTGCCGTGGCTCGTGCCGTGGTAAATAACCCAAAACTAATTCTTGCCGATGAGCCAACGGGTAATTTAGATTCCAAAAATGGTAATGAAGTGATGGAACTTTTGACGAATTTGAATGATGCAGGAACTACGGTGGTGATGGTTACACACTCGGAACACGATGCACGTTACGCACACAGAGTTATTCGGATGCTGGATGGTTCAGTTGTAATGGAGAATGTACTCTCGTAAGGAGAAAGGAAGGCGGGAGAAATGGAGGAAGGGAAGTAAAGGTAAATGAAAACATATTTTGAAAAAATGGAATAGGAAATATAGAAGTAGGTAATTTCTGGTAGTCTGAAATATAAAGAGAAAACTATAGTCATATCTGATTTATGATTCATCTTTTCTCCTGTCTCCTTTTTTTCTTACACTTGTTAACTAACTGATTGTTAAATAAATACAATTTATGAAGATTGAAAAATTTGAGGATTTGATTGTTTGGAAAGATTCTATGAGATTGGCGGTCGAGGTTTATGAACAGTTAAAAGATTGTCGTGATTTTGGTTTTCGAGACCAAATTCAGCGTTCAAGTGTTTCAGTACCTTCCAACATTGCGGAGGGATATGAAAGGTAATCAAATAAGGAGTTTATTCAGTATTTATACATCGCAAAAGGGTCATGTGGTGAACTTCGGACACAGATTTATTTAGCTATAAATATTGGGTTGATGGATAAAGAAAAAGGCATGGAATTATTAGAAAAAATGAAGAAAATTTCCTCCATGCTTTACGGACTAATTAAAACAAGAAAAGAAAATTTTTAACGAAGAATCAGCCAAAAAGGCGAGTCAAATTCCTCCCTTTCTCCTGTTTCCTTTCCTCCGCAGTATGCTAAGAAATTACCTAAAAATCGCCTACCGAACGCTCCTTCGCTACAAGGCATACACCGCACTCAATGTCCTTGGATTGACCTTGGGGCTTACTTGTGCCATCTTGATTTATATGATGGTTTCGTTTCACCTCAGCTTTGATGGCTATCATAAAAATGCTGACCGTGTGGTGCGGATTGTGTCTTATTTCAATACGCCCGATGGTGATTTCGAAACTCCTGGCGTGCCTGCCCCTTTGGGAAATGCTGCCCGTGCGGAAATTGCTCCTTTGGAAAAAGTTTCAATGGTTTATTCTGAAAATTCGGTAACGCTTGCTTTGATGGAAGGTGGTGTGCCAACCAAGAAATTTAAAGAAGATAATGGAGGCTTATTTTTCGTAGAACCAGACTTATTTTCCATCCTTGACATCAAGATTTTGAAAGGAAATGTTCAAGATTTTAAGCAACCCAATGTGGTTTTTTTAACGGAAAAAATCGCTAAAAAATACTACGGAGATAAAGACCCAATCGGTAAAATATTGCGGTTGTTCGCTAATTTAGACGTAAAAGTAGTAGGGATTGTTCAAGATTTCTCTACGAATACTGACATAAGAGGCTCAATTATAGTGAGTTACGCCACTCGTGAAACATTAAGTCCTGATTGGGGAAAGTACATGAAAAATCACTGGGGTGGGATAAATAGTTCTACGCAATGTTTTGCCTTATTAAAACCTAATACAACTGTTGCTCAAGTGCAAAAATTAGCAAATTCTTTTTTGAGAAGCCACTATGATAAACCAGAGGAAAAGAAATCTCAATTCTTGTATATTCAACCGCTTTCTGATATTCATTTCAACGACAAATACAACGGCGTTCTTCCCAAAAGTATGATTACGACTTTGGGAATCATCGGTTTATTATTACTCATTACTGCCTGTATAAACTTTGTCAATATGGCAACCGCTCAAGCCCTCAAACGCTCGAAAGAAGTGGGTGTTCGTAAGGTTATGGGCAGTTCGAGAGGGCAATTATTTTGGCAATTTATTGCTGAAACCGCCCTAATTACCATTGTAGCGGGTGTTTTCTCCTATATTTTTGCTTCCGTACTTTTCCCATTTTTGAGTAATTGGCAAGAAAGTTTGATTAATTATAAAATGATATTTTCAGAATTAATTAACCTTCGTTTTTGGATGATTTTTATTGTAACCATTATCTCTTTAATCTTCTTAGCGGGTTCATATCCTGGCTTTGTGTTGAGTGGTTTCAACCCAATTATTGCCTTGAAAGGCAAAATCAGTACGCAAAGTTTAGGAGGTGTTTCGGTTAGAAAAGCCTTGGTCGTAACGCAGTTTGTGATTACCCAAATCTTGGTTATTGGAACAATAGTGGTGAGTTCGCAGATGAATTATTTTACGAAATCTGAAATGGGTTTTAAACACGATGCCATTCTGCAAATGCCTGTCCCTCAACAAGATGCGGTTAAATTACAGACCTTGAAAACGCAATTTAAGAATTTGCCTTCCATTGAAAAAGTTTCTTATATTTGGACTCCTCCGATGTCGCAAAGTCATAATACGACTAACGTCAAATACGACACTCGTCAACAGGATGAGAAGTTTAGTTTGAATACAAAATTTGTGGATGAAGATTACCTCAAATTATATGACATAAAATTATTGACAGGTCGAAATATTGCTCATATAGATACCATGCGTGAGGCGTTGGTCAATGAAGAAATGGTGAAACGTTTGGGCGAGAAATCAAACGATAAAGTATTGAATAAAATCATAGAATTTAATGGTAAAAAAGTAACGATTGTGGGCGTTGTGCAGGATTATCATGTACTGACTTTACACGAAAAAATTCCGCCTTTGGCTATTACTTCCCAAACTACAATGTACCAAATTGTTGCCGTGAAAATGAACATGGCGGATGCTCAAAATACCATCAAAAAGTTGGATAAACTTTGGAGTTCCACCTTCCCAGATTTTGTGTTTGAGTATGAATTTTATGATGAAGCCATCGGCAAAATGTACATTATGGAAACGGCAATGTTGGGTTTAATTCAAGCCTTTGCGTTGATTGCCATTTTGATTGGTTGCCTCGGATTGTATGGTTTAGTGAGTTTTATGATTGCTCAGAAAACGAAAGAAATTGGCGTAAGAAAAGTGCTTGGGGCTTCGGTAGGGCAGATTTTATGGTTGTTTGGCAAAGAATTTTCATTCTTAATCTTAATCGCTTTCATCATTGCTGCCCCCGCCGCTTGGTGGGTTTTAAATCGTTGGCTACAAGATTTTGAATATAGAATCAGCATCGGTTTTGGCGTATTTGCGGCAGCAATTTTCTTAACGGGAATGATTGCAGTGATAACGGTGGGTTGGCAATCTTCAAGGGCGGCATTGGCGAATCCTGTGAAGAGTTTGCGGACGGAGTAAAATTTGGTGAACGGATCACGGTGAATAGTAAATAAGAAAATTAGCGAATTTTCTGTTTACTATTTATCATTAGCTTTATGCAAATACTTCACTTAAAGGCAACTCAATACCTGTAATTTTATCAATCAGTATCATATCTTCTATAAAAACTTGGCGTTGAGTTGGAGAAGAATAAACTACTATCACTTTGAAAATAGGTAGTACAATCCAACAAGATTTAACCCCTGCGGCAAAGTAACGTTTAGCTTTGGCTACTAATTCGCTTTCACGTTGGGTTGGTGATAATATTTCGATAGTAGTTAAAGGCATTTCTTTCATTCCGATAATATCTTCCGAAAAGTCTATTTCTAATTTGGGATAAATAGAAATGTCAGGAACTGAATCAGGTTTTTCGGGCATAACAATATCTAATTCAGATAGAAATGTATTGGTTTTGCGATAACGAAAACCTAAACTAACTAATAAATTTGCTTGAACAAATGAGTGGTTTAAACTTGGCATTGGTTTGTTTCTTTCTATTTCGTAAGCGGAAAGTTCTTGAACTTCGGCAACTGGTTCCGTTAATAATTCCATAATGATTTGATTTTTTCTCAAATATACTAAAATATCAAAGCCATGACACAAAGCTATCTAAAAATCACAATCAGAAACCGATGAAAGTAATAGGCTTTTGCCCTTCATATTTTAAACTTTAACAATTCTTTTAACAAATCAGAGAAATGAAAACTTATTTAATTATTCTATTTACGGCAATTAATCTGTCCACTTTTGCTCAAACAAGCACAAAAACCTCAGAAACGCATAAAACCAGTATGCAAACGGTTGATGATGATAAGGTTTTCTCGGTGAAATATGTGGGAGAAAAAGAGGGAAAACCTTTCAATTATAACGCAAAATATGATGTATTGGGCATGAGTAAATTTAAAAAAGATTCAATCAAAACGAAGGTTTATAAAGATTTAAGCGTTGATAAACCCGTTGAATCAACACCACCTGAACAGGCTAAAATTGATAACGTAACGATTGATTGTCAAACTTGCACGGGGAAAATGTACGTGGAAATATACGGCAATGATTTTACCTCAACACGAAAGTTTAATTCAAAACAAAATTCAGGTTTCCCTTACACACTCAACTTGAAAGAAGGAGAATATTTATTGAAGTATTCTCAGAATAATGTCCTTCAAATACAGAAGAAATTTACGGTAAAAGAGGGGGAGAAAAGCAGCGTAGAGATAAAATAATATCTATACAAATTGAAAATTTTATGAATAGAGTGATTATGAATGAAATTCTTGAACAATTGCTTGTAAAGCACCCAATAAATAAGGCAGAGAATGTTCTTCTAACGAATAACGCTGGGTAATGTCAATTTCAAGAATATTGTTATCTAATTTCAAAAATATCCATTCGTAAGCGGTAGTTACACAACCAAAAATTGCTTCTGTTGGACGTTGTTTGCGTTCATTGAAAATCTTAGCCGCTATCATTGAAGCCCCTGCTTGTGCAATACCTTCCTCAACCGAGCGGTTCTTTGCCTCAACAATACAAAAAACGGGAGCTTTAATATCCATGCTTTGGGTTTCAGTAGTAAAAAGATAATCACAATAACCGCTGAGACCGTTCTCAGGTTGAACATCAAACAAATAACCTGAATAAAAACTGATGCTAAAATGATTATACCGCCGCAATTCCTTAAAAATAGGAGCTATTAGTAATTCTGATTTAGCTTTTTCGGTTGATAAAGGCAAAGAAAAAGACTCTTGCAGTTCATTTTTAAGCAAAATACTTGGCTCAACAGGTATGACTACTTCAAAAATGCGAGTCAATTTTTGTTGAATCCCAAATTTGTCTTCTAACTGTGAAACTTGTGTAAAATCGCTGTAAGCCATGATGTTTTAAATTTTTCTCAAATATACTAAAATTAATATACTATGTCACAGAACTATCTTAAAATCAAATCACTTTCCCCAACCAAAACCATGAAAAAAGCCCTGTTAAATTCGCTGATTTTCGGGTTATTATTATTTGTTTCAAACGCCAATGCACAGAATAAAAAAGCCTCTGATTTTACTGGAACGTGGAATTATGAGGTAAAAGATACTCCATCAGGAGATTATTTTGGAAAGATAATTTTAGTCAAAGATAAGAAAACCTACAAAGGCGAAGCCATCAATAAAGCGGGCATAAAGTTCAGATTTGATTTGGTTTCGGTGAAAGGAAATCAATTGGTTTTCAGTACAAATTTAGAAGATACCAACTCAATGGTGAATTGTACTTTTAAAGGAAAGACCATGACCGCCAATGTGAAAGTGGCGGGGGATGATTTTGCTTATAAGATGAAGGCAAGAAAATAGCCCCCTCCGCCCCCAGAAGGGGAACTTACTAAACGCAGTCAAACGATAGTCAGACGAAGAAATTTTGCAAATAATACTCTTTAAAAAACTGTAAAAAAATGAAAAATATAGCCCTATTAATCCTAACGCTACTTTCCACTAATTTATTTGCCCAAACATTTAGTGGAAAAGTAAGTAATTCAAAAACTAATGAGGTGCTTTCTTATGCCAATGTGGGCGTGCGGGGGAAGAATATTGGAAGTATTGCGGATGAAGGTGGAAATTTTAAAATTGATATTTCCAAAGCCTCACCGAATGATAAAATTGTAGTGAGTTATTTGGGTTTTGAACCAATAATTTATTTGGTAAATGAGTTAAAACCCGATCAAGTTTACGAGGTAAAACTAATTCCGAAACCCGTTGAATTGAAGGAAGTGGCGGTTTATAACAAACGAATTCCCATCATTTTGGGGAACAATAAAAAGACTTCCTATCACACAGGTTGGGGGAATAATAAGAGCGATATTGGCAGGGCGAGAGGGGCAATTATTAACCCCGCAGATTTACCCGTGAAGGCGGAAGAATTTGTGATTCATGTCCACGAAAATACGTTTGATAGCGTAAAGTTCAGGCTAAACATCATGATTCTAGGCGAAAATGGAGAGCCTTCGACTTCGTTGATTAATGAAAATATCTTCTTTTCCACCTCAGAAAAGAAAGGCTGGGTTCGGGTGGATTTGAAACCTTATAACATCGTGATTTCAGAAAAACTCATCGTAGCCGTGGAGTGGGTGGATGCCTCGGGCAGAGAACGAAATGAGAAAGAAGGCAGTCATAGAATAACAATCTCAACCTCAAAAAAAGAAGGATATTTTTATACCAGAGAAACAACCGAGGAATCAATAAAATTGGAAATGAGCGATAGAATGCCCTCCATGTACTTTGTTTGTTATGGGGTTGGGAAGTGAGTTGTGGCAATTTAGAAATTAAAAATGTCGGGAAGATTGAGATTGATTCCAGTTAATGAGTCCTTTAAAACCATATCCGATGTAAAAAATTGATATTGACCAATTTGAGAGTAAACACTAATCGCTTTCATGCTTGGCATTACCAACCAACAGGACTGAACACCCGCAAAAAAGTAGCGTTCAAATTTGGCAAGTATTTCGTCATTTGACTGTGTTGGAGATACTATTTCAATCGCAGTCAAAGGCATTTCTGAAACCGTAATCCTGTCATGCAAGAAATTGATAGACATTTTATGGTAAATAGAAATGTCAGGAACACAGTTTGGTTTTGCTGGCATTTCTACTGTTAGCTCGGGCAAAAAAGTAAAATCCTTACGATAATTAATATTCAATTCAGTAATTAAATTATTTTGAACAAACGAGTGGTTTAGGCTTGGCATAGGTTTTCCTCTTTCTATTTCGTAGGCAGTTAGTTCTCGTTCTGCCCAATTTTCAATCAATAGTTCCATAAGCATTAATATTTTTCTCAAATATAGCAAAAAATCAAAGCCATGTTACAAAACTATCTAAAAATCGCCCTCCGAAATCTTGTGAGGAACAAGGTTTATTCATTTATTAATATTGCTGGTTTGGCTGTCGGGTTGACGGTCTCAATGTTGATTCTTTTGTTCGTTTTGCATGAAATTAGTTTTGATAAATTTCATGTGAATGGGAATAGAATTTATAAGATTAACTCCGAAGTGAAATATGGAGAACAAGTGGTTAGTTTTGACCATTTTGCCGCAAAATTAGCTCCCTTAATCAAACAAAATAATCCCGAAGTTTTGAATTTTGTGAGGGTTGGAAGTTTAGGTGAAGTTATTTTCAAAAACGTGCAAAATCCTACTCAAAAGTTCAAAGAAAGCAATTTTTTGTTTGTGGATAATTCCTTTTTCTCCGTTTTTTCCTATAAATTGAAAGAAGGAAACGTAAACGCTATCTTCCAAAATCCATTCTCAATTGTCATTTCCGAAAAGATTGCTAAAAAATATTTTGGCACTGAAAATGCCATTGGTAAAACGCTTTTGTGCAATGCTAAACATAACTTCATCATTACTGGAGTTATGGAAAATACCCCTTCCAATTCTACTAATAATTTTGATTTTGTATCGTCCTTAGAGACGTACCCAAAATTAGGAAATGAACAAAAAAGTAATTGGGAAGGTGCGGGTGCTTTTGAAACGTATTTTCTTCTAAATTCTGAAAAATCTGTTTCAAAAATTACCAAAAACATAATAGCAAATGGTAAAAAAACAGGGGCATTTGACGAGTCTGCGACTTATACATTAAATCAATATTCTACTCGCCATTTAAGAGGTGGATTTTCAATAAATCCCAATGCTCGATATGTCTATATTTTTGGAGGAATTGCCATATTGATTATGTTTTTGGCTCTTTTTAATTACATGAGTTTGACGACTGCACGAGCAACCACACGGGCAAAAGAAGTGGGCATCAGGAAAGTAGTTGGCGGTAATAGAACAGGGCTTATCAAGCAATTTTACATCGAATCTATCTTGGTTTGTTCGCTTGCATTTGTGTTAGCTTTTGTATTAATTCAGCTAATGCTTCAACCTTTTTATGATTTGGCAGGCGTACAAATTGACGCTTCTTTTATCAAAACTCCCATGGCTATTTTAGCAATCTTAAGCTTGTTTTTGGGTTGTATTTTTATGGCAGGGAGTTATCCAGCATTCTTACTTTCCCGTTTCAAACCCATTGAAGTTATCAAAGGAAAATATACCAGCGGACAAGGCGGGGCAAGATTGAGAAAAGGAATTACTATTTTCCAATATACCGTTTCGAGCATCTTGATTATTTGCGTTATTGTCTCGCAAAGGCAAATTAACTATATGAAAACCAAAGACTTAGGATTCAAAACTTCTCAAGTTTTGGCAGTTCCCGTAGATAGTTCGATGGCTAAGGATTTCGTGAATCTAAAAAATGACCTTCGGCAAATGACTGGTGTAGAAGCCATTTCATCGGCTGTTATACCACTTTTTAAAAGCTACAATGCTTGGTTTGTCAACTCTTTGAAATCTAAAAAACAAGTAATGTTAATTGCGATGTCTGTTGATAATAATTTCTTTAAAACCGTTGATTTACAATGGAAAATAACTCCTAATTTGAACAATGGATTAGACAAAAAAATCTTTATTAATGAACTGGCAGTCAAACAATTAGAAGTGGTGGGAAATCCCGTTGGACAATTGATAAGTTTAGGTGATGGTAAGTTGGAATTGGGTGGAATTTTAAAAGATTTTCATTTTACAGGATTAAAAGAAAAGATACAACCTCTGATGATAACGGCTTATGATGAAAATTCAACGGCATGGGCATCATTGGGAGGAAATAGAACCGCAACCATTTATCTCCGCTTTGAATCCACGGCAATTTTGGAAGATAAAGTTGCCGTTGTCAATGCTTTTTACGATAAATATAAAAGCGAAAAACCCTTTGAATATTACTTTCTGAATGAAGCCTACAACGAGACTTTCAAAGCCGAGATGAGACTCTCAACTATGCTTTCTTGGTTTTCAACTTTCGCCATTTTTATCGCTTGTTTGGGTTTATTTGGACTCGTGGCATTCACTGCCGAAACCCGCACCAAAGAAATAGGAATCCGCAAAGTCTTGGGAGCAAGTGTAAGCCAAATTGTGGGATTATTGTCAAAGGATTTCTTGAAATTAGTTCTCATTTCTATCCTGATCGCCAGCCCAATTGCGTATTATTTTATGCACAAATGGTTGCAAGATTTTGCTTTCAGAATAGAAATCTCTTGGTGGATTTTTGCACTGGCGGGTGTGTTAGCTTTATTAATTGCTTTATTTACCGTGAGTTATCAGGCGATAAAAGCGGCGGTGGCGAATCCTGTGAAATCGCTTCGGACAGAGTAATTTTTGAAATTATTGCTGGCTTAAAGGGGTATAAAAAGTACAGATTAAGCCAACGATAATTACTTATTACGGGCTTAATCCATATAAAAAACTATACTTTAAGCCCGTAATAATTTTATTTTATAAGTTAAATATCTAATTATCAGTAACTTAAAAATTATTTATGATTCAAAATTTAATGAAAAAATTGTTGGAATAATTGATAATTTATCAAAATAAAATTTAACTCTATTCACTCAATAACTCTCCACCAAACGCTCACTACTTTCATACTCCAACTCCGCTATTTTAGCCACGTGTTTTTCAATGTTGATGAATTGAAGCAACAGCCAAGCCAAGCCAATAAATGCCTCGAAGAAAATAAAAGTAGTGTTCCAATTAAAATTTTCTTTGATGGGTCCTACTAAAAATGCTCCCGCAATGGAACCCATTGCTCCCATGGTCATGAAAATCGTAAATTGACTTGCCGATATATTTTTTGAACAACATTGCATCGCAATCGCAAAAACGCCAATTTTAGCGAAGGCATTCAGGAGTCGGTAAGTGATAATAAAACTGTACAGTATTGTTGTATTTTGCCAATAACTTCCCGCAAAATTTAGGGCGAGTACGAGTGAGGTAATCATTAAAAAGTAAATATTAATCATTCGTTTTTTGCCAAATTTTTCGATTAAATAACCTCCTGCTAACATTCCAATAATGCCGCCAACAAGATCTGCCGTGGCGAAAGTTTGGGCGTATTTTACGTTTGTCCAACCCGTAATTTTTACGGAAAAAATGGGCAATAAGGTTTCAAAAAAATTGTATGCTCCTTGGGTAATGAACAAAAGAATTACAACCAATAAGGAATTACGCAACTTGAAAACGTTGTATAATGATTTGAAAATGACCGTCCAATTAGATATTTGTAGCTTTTGAGAAGTTGCGGAGGCTCTACCAAAAGTGAAAGGTAAGATTTTCTCCCCTTTTTGTTCTCGTAAGACAATGGGTACAATCGTGATAATTGCCACTAATAAAAACAGCGTTAGCATGGAAGCTTGATAGCCATATTTATTCAAAATCCAACTGCATAATGCCAAAGCCAAAGAACTTCCCACCATCCGTGAACCTTGCATATATCCATTAGCACGGGCTTGCTCGTCGGGCGGCACAACATCAACTGCCATGGCATCTCCTGCGGCATCTTGAATCGCTCCAAAAGCGGAAACCATAAATGCGGCTGCCATGAAGGTATCAAGGTTATTCAACGGGTCTGGCACAAAGGCAAGGGCAATAATACTGAGCATTAATCCCAAATGTCCAAACAAAACCCAGGGTCTTTTTCGTCCCATCGGCAAATAGGTGTATCGGTCCATGAGAGGAGCAACGATAAATTTGAAAGTCCAGGGCAACGAATACGCAACGGCAAATTTCCCGATTTCACCTGGCGATTTGCCTTCCATTGCCATCCATGCGGGAATACCCACCAATAACATTCCCTGTGCCAGCCCTTCCACAAAATAAAGGGCAGCAAAGTTGAAGTACCTTAAAAAGGCACTATCAGAAAGGGTGGGAAAATTGGATTTTTCTTGCATGGGGAATTTTACCTTTTTGGCAACCCTCGCAAGAGTTTTGAACCCTTGCGAGGGGTATAAAATTAATCTAAATCACTAAAAAATCGGCACCTTCACAAACTGATTGGGCGTTGGTTGAGGCACATTTGGATTCGCATTTATCTCTTGTTGCGGATAAATAAACCGCTGTGGTTTCTTTGTCCCAACCGTTAAAGGTATCGGCAATTGAACCAATGGCAACGCAACCGCCAAACGACGATAATCATTGAACGCCTCGTATTGCATTAACAAAATGATATAACGCTGACTAATAATTTCGTACAATATTGCTTCTTGTGTTGTGGATAAATTTTTAGGATTTGCCAAGCCCGAAACGCCAAAATCATTGATGGCATAAGCATCATATTTGCGGTTAGTAGCCGAGAAGGTTTTTCCATTTAAATAACCCGTTGCTAAACCCGTTCTCACTTTATTCAAGGAAATTAAAGCATTATTAGTATTGCCCAAGCGTGCTTCGGCTTCGGCAATAATCAATTGATTTTCGTAAAAAGTAATGATGGAATGAGGAGCATCCGCCACAAAAGCACCGTCCGTGGTGTTGGGGTCTTGACTATTTGGGGCGGTGATTCCTACTTTTATGAAATGATTATACAAAGCGGATTCATTCGTTTTTGTGTTAATTGAATTAATGCGACTTTGTAATAACGTCCTCAAATAAGACCCTTCAAAACCTGTATCTCCCGCACGACTTACCTTAAAAAAATCATAGTTTTGATTCGTATTCTGCCCTTGACTGGTTCCGTGAGGTATCAAAGCATCGCCATTTGTATTTTGAATTCCAAGATTAGCACTCGTGATGGCTTGGGCGTAATTGTTGGTATGTAAATATAATCTGGCTTTCAAGGTGTTGGCTAAGGCTTTCCATTTATTGACATCGCCTTGAAAAATAAAATCATTAGCCCCAAAAGCTAAACCCGTTGGAGAAGATAAATTGCTGATGGCTTTATCTAAGGTTATTTGTAGGGAAGCATACACATCAATTTGCTTATCAAAAACAGGCGTAGGAAAATTTTGACTGTCAAAGGCTTGAGTGTAAGGCACATCTCCATACAAGGCAGTGGCTTTTGCAATAACAAGGGCTTCCAATATCTGCCCAACTCCCTTTGTCCATTTATCGCCCAATACATCCGCTTTTGTCTGAATCAATCGAGCTTGATTGGCAACTGGGTAGAGATTATTCCAACTAAAAGTTTGAGAAGAAACGATGTATTGCCCAAATCCCAAATGAGCCCGAGATAAACCATTTAATTCCCCCGCCCACATGGAGGCAATGCGTACATCCGTATCTTCATGCAGGAATGCCACGCCAAGCATCGTTCCCGAAAGCAACGTTCTAACATCAACATCAGTAACAGCATTGGGGTTATTTTGAATGTCTTTTTCATCAAATAAGCCTTTACAGCTACTCAAAGAATTAGCGATGGTTAATAATATGATTACGATGTATATGTGAAATTTTTTCATTTTTTGTTTTGGAATATTTTGAAATCAATATTAATCAATGTTCAAATACCCAAGACATCCCCCTGCCCCCTTCAAAGGGGGATTAGCATTAGTGAAAGTCCCCCTTTGAAGGGGGCAGGGGGATGTTTTGGGCTTTAAAATCTTAATTCTTGGGAATTTATTTATAACTCAATACTTAATCAACACAGAAAACAAAACCGATTTCGTACTCGGATTATTAAACCAATCCTGACCCCTTGAAAGCCCCGCACCCGTTACATTTGCTTCGGGGTCTGAGCCTGTGTAATTCGTCCAAAGGATTAAATTTCTCCCTGTTAATGAGAAATCAATTCTGGATAATTGGGTATTTTTGAAAAGTTTAAGATTTTTTAAAGAATATGATAAAGTAACCTCTCTCAACCGAGAAGCACTGCCATCTTCCACAAACTGCTTGTATGAAGCCGTATTTGAGGCAGAACCTCTGCCTTGATACCAAGCTTGATTTATCGCTACGGGCCCCGCTCCAAAATCTTTTATTTG
>JBBRMR010000040.1:0-43211 GCA_038230735.1 Cytophagales bacterium | reverse complement strand
TATCATCATCCTTGAATTTATCCGTAAATTCTAATAAATTCATACCTTTGAAAATATCCATATCTATTTGATTATTAATCTATTAGGTATAAATATACAAAAAAATAGTGGTTTCAGCAAGTAAACCGTAAATTCTATTAAATAATTTTAAAACGTGGCGACGTACCGCATCAAAAATGAAAAACTTAATTACAGTATTCGCATTTTTAGTATTTGGTTTGGGGCAAAGTAGCTTTGGACAACAAACCCGAGATTACAAAGGACACGTAATAAACTCGAAAGGAGGCATTTATTTTGATGGAATAAAAGTAGGTACTGTTTCAAAAGAAGGCTTAATAAAAGATGCCAAAGGAAAAAAAATTGCTTTTGTAAACGCTAATGGTACAGTATCTGATGCTAACGGGAAAAATATGGGGCATTTGGGTAAAGATGGCAAAACCTATTACGATGCTAATGGAGCATTGGTTTTTACGACCAAAGACGTTGATGGAGAAACCTGCAATATTTTAGATGCCAAGGGAAAAGTAATTGGCAATGTCCACGATTCCTATAAAGGCGTTGCTTGTGCTTTGCATTGTATGGAGCATAAAATGGATATGAAAAACCACAAGAAAATAAAAATATAATCTCGTGAATAAACGTAAAAAGCCCCTGAAAGGTATTTAGGGGCTTATTTCCATCTTTATTAGCCATAAATAACCTATCTCAAATAACAATAATATCGTATAAAATCAATAGCAAAAGTATGTTTTGAAAACAAATGAAAATAATAATAATAATTACAGTCCTTGCTTTTAATATAAGCATTTCTTTTGCTCAAAAACCCATCACAGAGCAAGAAATTGTGGCTTTAGCTCTTCAAAATAGTGCCGCTATTCGGGCATCTGGCTTGGCGATACGGCAGAGTCAAGAATTGCTGAAAAGTGCTTTCAACATCCCAAATGTGGACGTATTTACCGATAGTCCAACGGGTTTGTTTTATACCATTGGCGTGAATCAAACGATTCAGAATCCCTCGGTTTACAAACGACAATACCAATTGCAGAAGCAACAAATTGTGCTTTCGGAAAAAGAAAAGGGTATTACCGAAAATGACATTATTTTTCGGGCAAAAAACCTGTTTCTCAATTTGCAATTTGCGGAGTCTTTAGTAAGTCAATACCGCTATCAGGATAGTTTGTATAATCAAATTAGAACGGGGGCAAGCCGACAATTTGAAGCGGGGCAAATTGATTATTTAGCCAAAACTTTTGCCGAAAGCCAAGCTAATGAAATCCGTAATCAATACGCCCAAGCAAAGGCAGACGTGCAGACCAATAAAAGAGCCTTACAACAGTTTTTAGGTATAGCCATGCCACTTGAAGGTATTAATTTACAGAAAAGAGTCTCAGATTTACCACTGGTATTAATGGATAGTACCGCCTTTGAACAGAATCCAACCTTGCTCTTTTTACGACAAACCGAAATACTGAATAAGGAACAAATTGCCGTTGAGAAAGCCCGTTCATTACCAGGCTTTATGGTTGGTTTCTATAACCAAGGCGTAAAAGAAACGGGCTTAGAACTCCGTTTTCGGTTTGGACTCTCCGTTCCGATTTGGTTTGGGCAGTATAAAAGTAAAATCATGGCTGCCCAAACAGGGTTTCAAATTGCCCAACAACGCAGTAAAGCACAAACGCAAGCTCTTTCAGTGGAAGTGCAACAAGCCCAAGGTGATTTTTTGAAGTATCGTCAATCTCTTGATTATTACGAAAATACGGGCTTGAAACAATCCGATGAAATTATTAATACCGCCAGCCGACTTTTTAAAGCAGGACAAAATGATTATGTCAGTTTCCTGAGAACCATTAACGATGCCTATGTGATTAAACAACGTTATTGGGAAACCCTACGTAATTATAATCAATCGCTATTAAACATCAATTACTTAACGGGTAACCAATGAAAAAGGCATTTTTAACATCCATTTTAGTTTATTTATTGGCAAACACACCATTTGTGTTGGCACACGGAGGCGAAGACCACGGAGCAGCCAACACTCCAACGGGAGCATTCAAGACCTATTTTACGAGCCAAGCAGTATCCGATAAATACGAAATCCTCCTAAAATTTGAACCCTTAGAAGCGGGAGAATCGGCAAAATTACGCTTATACGTCAATGATTTTACCACGAATCGCCCCATCGAAAAAGCAACTTTACAAATTTCGAGTCCCGAAGATGGGAAGTTGAAATTTGAGGTAAAGCCCACGGATAAGGGCATTTATGAAGTTTCAGGAGTATTTCCCGAAAAGAAAAAATATTCCTTCACCATCAATATTAATTCCGAAGTAGGACCCGATTTATTGTCTCTTCAAAATATTGAAGTCGGAAAGGAATTACCCCAAGTGGAAAGTCAAATGGAAGCGGACAAAATAGCTCCAAAATGGTACGAGAAATCTTATTTCTTAGTGGGTTTTGGGCTAATGATTGGAATGTTATTGATGTTTTTATTTTTTAAGATTAGAAATAAAAGAATTGTCGCCAGTATTATTATCATTGCTTGCTTATTACCTACCGCCAATTGGCAAAACACATTCGCCCACGGTGGTGAAGACCACGGTGTGGCGGGTGCAAACGGCGGCGATGGAGCATCTAATAATTTTGAAGTACCCAAAGAAACTCAATTTTTATTCGAGGTTTTAACCCAAAAAATAGGCAATGGTGAATTTACGGAAAGTACCAAACTATTTGGAACCGTGATGCCTTCTCAAAATGGGCAAGCCTTGGTACAAACACCGCAGACGGGTAAAATAGTGAGCCTAAACGCAAGAGTAGGGCAACGAGTGAGTAAAGGACAAACTTTGGCACTGATTGAACAGAACATTGATGCCACCGCCCAAGTAAGTTTTCAAGCCGAACGGAATAATTTGGAAGCCGAATTGCAAGCTGCCAAAAAAGACTATGACCGTCTGAAAGCGATTGAAGATATTGCCGCCAAAAAAGATGTTTCAGAATCCGAAGCCCGATACCAAAAAGCCCAAGAAAACCTAAAAATTTTCAAGAGTGTAAGTGTGGGAGGTAAGGGGAGTTCAAAACAAATTGCCTTAAAATCGCCGATTAGTGGTATTATTGGCAATTTTAATTTCTCCTTGGGTTCAACGGTCAATGTGGGTGAAACCATTTTTACGGTCATCAACCTTGCCAAAGTTTATATTGAAGTACAGGTATATGACAAAGATGTATCTATAGTAAATGGGGCAAAAAAATTTATGACAGAAAGTAGTAACGATTCACGCAAAACGGCTCAATTAAAACTGATTGCCCCCGCCCTGACGGTTAATCCAACCAATCAATCTCAAAGGGTACTTTTTGAATTGGATAATCCCACGGGAGATTTCAAAATTGGGGAATTTGTCAATATCAGAGCATTTGCGGGACAAGCCGTGCGTGGAATTACAATTCCCAATGCCGCTATCAGTGAAATCAATGGTAAGCCCGTGGTTTTCATGAAGGATTCCCCCGAAGGATTCAGTATTGCTTACGTGGAAACGGGTAATGATAATGGAAAATATACCATAATTAAAAAGGGTATCGAAGAAGGCGAAAGAGTGGTTATCAATGGGACTTACCAACTTAAAATGATTTATCAAAACCAATAATTCAAAATATATATTATTCAATTTTAAACAAATCAAATCAATGAGAACAATTAAGTTTTTGGCTGTAATGATACTTTTATTAAGTGTAGTAGCCACGCAATCTTTTGGACAAAAAGCCAAAGGGAAAATGAGTAAAAAAGCAAAAATGGAAATGACATCTGCTGTTTATACTTGTCCAATGCACGCCGACGTTACGGGTAAGAAAGGCGAAAAATGTCCCAAGTGTGGTATGGCATTAGTTGAAAAGAAAGCAGAAGCCAAGAAATCAGTAGTCGCCGCCAAGTACATATGTCCGATGAAATGCGAGGGTTCAGCCAGTAATAAGCCAGGCGAATGTCCTAAGTGCGGCATGAAGTTGGTAGCGGTGGACAATAAAAAAGAGGCTCATTCAGAGCATAATCACAAATAATTAATTCACAAATAAACATTAAATATGAAAAAGGCGATTAAAGTTTTAGGAATAATTTTATTGATGGGCGGAACAAGTATATACCTAAGTTCATGCAATAATTCGACAAAATCGGAAGGTTCAAAGGATTCTACGATGGCAAATATGGAAGGTATGGAACACAGTGGTACACATACTTACGCTTGTCCAATGCACCCAGAAGTAACAGGAAAAGAGGGAGATAAATGCCCTAAGTGTGGTATGAAGTTGGAACACAATGACAACGCAGGGAAAGGAAACGGAAATACTTATACGATGGAATTTAAAGCAAATCCAGAAAAAATTGAAGCTGGAAAAGCTGCCATGCTTTCGTTTACTCCCAAAATCAAAGGAAAAGAAAGTGAAGCCGTACCCTTAGACGTTCACCACGAGAAGAAATTACACCTCATTGTGGTTTCAAAAGACCTTTCTTACTTTACCCATATTCATCCCGAGTACCAAGCATCGGGTGCTTATGATATTGCGGTTTTGCCAACGGGAAAAAGCTATACCAACGGGGCAGAACACAATGAAACGAAGTTTGAAAAAGGCGGTGATTATGTGCTTTTTGCCGATTATTTCCCAACGGGAGCCAATAACCAATTAGAAAAGATTAATGTGAATGTGGGTGGAACAGCCTATACACCCGTAACCTATACGAAGGAAAATTTAGTTTCAACCGTGGACGGATATACGCTTACGCTCGTACCCGAAGGTGGAAAATTTGAAGTCGGTAAATTGGCTCATATCGAAGGCGTTTTGTCGCAAGGTGGAAAAACCGTTGATGCCAGTACGCTCGAAAACTATTTGGGAGCAAAAGCCCACATGGTCGTAATTGGCGTGGAAGATAAGCAGTATCTGCACGTGCATCCAGAAGTAACTAATGGTAAATTTGACTTGCACACGACCTTTGAGAAGGCGGGCGTTTATCGGGGTTGGGTGCAGTTCCAATCAAACGGAAAAGTACACACGGCTGATTTTGTTATTATCGTGAAATAATATCTAAACCTATCGCAGCGGGTTTGATAAGAACCAATTCATAAACCTATAAGGTTTCAAAAACCTTATAGGTTTGATGCAATTTTGGTATTTATGCTTTTGAATAAAAAGAAATAATGCTCAATAGACTCATTCAATTCTCGCTTCATAACCGTTTATTTGTAGTAGCTTTTGCCGCCTTAATAATGGTTTATGGAGTGGTAACGATTATCAATTTACCCGTTGATGTACTGCCCGACTTAAATCGCCCGAGGGTAACGATTTTCTTAGAATCTAACGGATTAGCCCCCGAAGAAATAGAAACCCAAGTGATTTTACCCGTTGAAACAGCACTCAACGGGGCTTCGGGCGTGGAAGTGGTGCGGAGTAGTGCCGCCATTGGTATCGGAATGGTGTTTGTTGAATTTGATTGGAAAACCGATGTCTATCGAGCAAGGCAGTTAGTGGCAGAAAAATTACAAACCGTCCAACTACCCAACGGAATTATCCCCGTCATGGGTCCAATAAGTTCAGTGATGGGGCAAATTATGTTGGTCGGTGTAAGCAGTGATACCACCAGCCCAGCCGAGTTACGCACTTTATCTGATTTTACCATTCGTCGCCGACTGATGAGTATTAAAGGGGTTTCGCAAGTAATACCCATCGGAGGAGAACGCAAACAGTATCAAGTACTGATTTCGAGTGCCAAATTAAAACAGTTCAATTTATCCATTGATGATATTGATAATGCCTTAAAACTAACAAATCTCAATACCACGGGTAATTTCTTTAACCGTTATGGTTCAGAAGTACTCATTAGAAACGTGGGCAGAGCCACCAGCCTTGCCGATTTATCTCAAACCGTAGTTAGTAATAAAGATGGTTTGCCCGTACTCTTATCGCAAGTGGCTGATGTGAAGTTTGGGGCGGCACTCAAACGAGGAGATGCCAGTATTAATGGCAAACCTGCCGTAATTTTGACCGTCGAAAAGCAACCAGGAGCCAATACTGTTCAACTAACGGACGAAGTAGAAAAAGCCCTTGCTGAACTCCAAACTACTCTACCTAAAGATGTTAAACTAAATCCAAAGATTTTTCAGCAAAAAAACTTTATCGTTAATTCCCTTAAAAACGTAGAAGAAGCCCTAAGAGACGGTTTCATCTTGGTTATCATTATTCTATTTTTATTCCTGCTCAATTTCCGCACCACCATCATTACCATCACCGCCATTCCGTTATCCTTAGTGATTTCGGCAATTATTTTTAAGGCATTTGATATTTCCATTAATACGCTCACGCTGGGCGGTTTAGCCATTGCCATTGGTGAATTGGTGGATGATGCCATTGTGGATGTTGAAAACGTATTCCGAAGATTAAAAGAAAATCAAGGGTTAGAAAAACCGCTGCCAGTCTTACAAGTTATTTATCATGCCAGTTCTGAGGTCAGGAACTCAATTGTTTACGCCACCATTATTGTCGTTTTGGTATTTCTACCGCTTTTCTATATGCAAGGCATTGAGGGTAAAATATTTGCTCCTTTGGGCATCGCCTATATTACTTCCATCATTGCATCGCTAATTGTTTCGCTGACGGTTACGCCAGCATTATGTAGTTATTTGTTAGAAAATCTTAAATTTCACGAAGAAAAAGATAGTCGTTTAGTGCGTTTTCTGAAAGGTCAAGATACCAAATTATTACATTGGAGTTTAAGAAAACCAAAGCTGATTATCTCCTTGGCGGTTTTATTGATTGTGGCAGCCATTAGTATTGTGCCTTTTTTTGGAACGGAATTTTTACCCCCTTTTAATGAAGGCTCATTTACGATAAATTTTTCGACCCCCGCAGGAACATCCTTGGAAGAAAGTAATCGCATTGGCACAATGGGCGAGAAATTGATGCTAAAAGTACCAGAAGTACAATACGTGAGCCGAAGAACGGGACGGGCGGAATTGGACGAACACGTCGAACCCGTCAGTAATTCTGAAATCGAAGTGGAATTAAAGCCGAATAATAAAAGGAGTAGAGATGAAATTTTGGGGGATATTCGGACACAATTAAGCATTTTAAAAGGTGTTTCGGTAAATGTAGGACAACCCATTTCTCACCGACTTGACCATTTGCTTTCGGGTGTTCGCTCGCAAGTTGCCATTAAATTATTTGGTCCAGATTTGAATGATTTACGCTTAAATGCGGGGAAAATCAAACAAGTAGTCAGTACCGTACAGGGTGCAGTAGATGTGCAAATTGAAAAGCAAGTGCTTGTTCCTCAATTACTTATCAAAGTGAATCGGGAAGCCTTGCAACGTTACGGCATTCAAGCGGGAAAAGTGGCAGAAGTCTTAGAAACTTTTTATAATGGAAAAGTAGAGGGACAAATATTAGACGGGCAAAAAACTTTTGATATATTGTTGAGAACCACCGAAGAAGAACGAAGTAACGTAGAAAATATCCGAAATACGCAAATCAGTACGCTTGCTGGTAATATGATTCCGTTGTATCAAATTGCCAGTATCGAATATACCAATGCCATCAATTCTATTTATCACGAAAATACGCAACGCAGAATCGTCATTTCATGCAACGTGCAGGGGCGAGATTTGGGGAGTACCGTCAAAGAAATTCAAGCCAAAATTGCCGTTGAAGTCAAATTACCCGAAGGCTTTTTTGTGGCTTACGGCGGACAATTCGAGAGCCAACAAGAAGCCTCAAAGCTGATTGGATTCCTCAGTATTTTTGCTTTGGCGGGAATATTTTTGGTCTTGTATAGCCATTTTAAATCTTCAAGAATTGTCCTTCAAATTATGTTAAATGTGCCATTGGCGTTGATTGGTAGCGTTATTGCGGTTATGCTCACGGGCGGCACGTTCTCTATTGCCACTTTGGTAGGATTTATTACGCTCACGGGTATTGCTTCTCGAAATGGTATTATGATGATTTCACATTACATCCATTTGATTGAGCAAGAGGGCGAAGAATTTTCAGAACACATGATTATCAGGGGTTCACTTGAAAGACTTGTTCCCGTATTAATGACGGCATTGGTGGCAGCATTAGCTTTAATACCACTAACCTTGGATCCCCAAGCATCGGGCAAAGAGATTTTATATCCAGTGGCAACCGTTATTTTGGGAGGTCTAATTTCGAGTACCCTTTTAGACACGATTGTTACGCCCGTGCTTTTTCACCAATTTGGTAAAAAAGCCTTGGAGACGTATTTTAAAAACAAGAAACAAACACAATTTTAACCCCATTTTAATGAAAAAAATACTCATTATTACCACTATTTTAGGGCTTTCGTTGGCAACTTTTGCCCAAGAAAACCATGCCAACCATACTGCACCCGTAAGCGATTCTACCGCTAAAAAACCAAAAAGTCCCCGAATGTCGGCAATGGCAATGGTTGGGGAAAATCATGTTCATCTTGATTTATGGTTCGCCAAGTGTTAGAGGGAGAAGTATTTGGGGTGGTTTGGTAGCGTACAACGAAGTTTGGTGTACGGGAGCTCACAAAGCTACTTCAATCAGTTTTTCAAAAGATGTCATTATCAACGGTATAAAGATAAAACAAGGAAAATATGGTCTGTTTACCCTCCAAGGAGAGCAAGAATCTATATTTATTATCAATAAAATGTGGGATATGCACTTGGCGGACGATTATAATGAAAAAGAAGACTTGGTAAGAATCAAAGTAAAAAACCAAAAAATGGATAAATTGATTGAAGCCCTTACATTTGAGGTAAAAGATTTGAAAAATGGAATGAGCCAAGTTTCTATGATGTGGGAAAATCGCTTACTTTCTTTTGACGTTAAGAATCAATAATGAACAATTTCGTACCCGTGGGTGGTGGAGACACCAGACACGGGTACAGATGTACTAATTTAGGATATTCAAACTTTCAAATAATGCTCAAAAATAAGCAATATAGCAGTGTTTCAAAATAAAATTTCTAATACAATACTTCCACATCACAATATTTATACAATTTATATCTGTGGATAATGTAATTTGCGTATGAGTGGTGCATCAGCTATGGATGTAAGCACGACTTTAATTTTGTAGAAGAATTTCCCCAATTCCCCCATCCCGTCCACTTCACCATTTGGTATAGAATTTTAATCTCTCCCATCAAAAGTTCTGTATATACATGAAAACAATAGATACAATCGAATACCCAAAAAGCGAAGTAGGAGGAATGGGTGCAGTAATGCACGAAGAAGGCGTTTCTTTCAGAGTGTGGGCACCCAACGCAAAAAAAGTTTTTGTGATGGGAGATTTCAACGAGTGGGATAAAAAAGCCACACCGATGATTCTGGAAGAAAATGGACATTGGTCAGTAAATGTACCCGATGCCGTAAAAGGGCAGGAATACAAATATTTACTAAAAACTGAAAAGGGTGATTTGATGCGCAATGATCCTCAAGCCCGTGCTTTAACCAGTTCAATTGGCAATAGTATCATCACTAATGCAGATTTTGATTGGGCAGATTCGGATGATAATTTCCAGATGCCCTATTTCAATGAAATGGTCATTTACGAACTCCACGTGGGTACTTTCAATGTGAAGGAAGAGGGCAAAGTAGGAGACTTTTACAGCGTTATTGAACGCTTGAATTATATCAAAGCCTTGGGCGTAAATGCCATCGAAATTATGCCCGTTGCGGAGTTTCCAGGCGGATATTCTTGGGGTTATAATCCCGCCCATCCTTTTGCTGTGGAGGCTGAGTACGGAGGTCCTGCAGGTTTAAGAGCTTTCGTAAAAGCGGCTCACGAAAAGGGAATTGCCGTTATTCTGGACGTTGTTTATAATCATTTCGGACCAACGGATATGGATATTTGGCAGTTTGATGGTTGGAGTGAAAACAATTTGGGCGGTATTTATTTTTATAATGATTGGCGAGCAAAAACCCCTTGGGGTGATTCCAGACCAGATTATGGTCGTCAAGAAGTACGTCAGTACATCCGTGATAATGCCCTAATGTGGTTTGAAGAATACCACGTGGACGGCTTGCGGATGGATATGATTCCGTATATCCGCAATGTTAATGCGGACGGAAATCCAGATAATGATTTGCATGACGGTTATTCCTTGATGCAGTGGGTAAATTCTGAAATTAGAGAACGTTATCCCAACAAATTCACCGTTGCCGAAGACTTACATACGCTCGATTCTATCACGGCATCCGTGCAGGACGGTGGTATGGGATACAGCAGCCAATGGGATGCCGAATTTGTGCATCCAATTAGGGAGGCAATCATTACGGGTTCGGACGAAGCACGGAATATGAATTCTGTAGCTAAATCAATTACTTATAGTTACAACGGTGATGTCTTTCAACGAGTAATCTATACCGAATCGCACGATGAAGTGGCGAATGGAAAGGCTCGAGTAGTGCAGGAAATTGCGGGTGAAAATGACGATGTGAACAACTGGTATTCCAAAAAACGCTCAACCCTTGGCACAACTTTATTGATGACTACACCAGGGATTCCGATGTTGTTTCAGGGACAGACTATTTTGGAAGATAAATGGTTTAGTGATACTGACCCCATTGATTGGTCGAGGTTCTCGGAACACAAGGGAATTACCAAATTATACCGTGATTTAGTGCATCTTCGCTTAAACAAAAATGGCGTTTCCAGAGGATTGACGGGGCAGCACGTAGAAATTCTGTGTTTGGATAATGACAAAAAAATCCTTGCTTTTCACCGTTGGAAAGATGGTGGGATTAACGATAACGTAGTAGTAGTATTGAATTTCTCCAATAATGCCATTGCCGATCATAAAGTAAAATTCCCGAACGAAGGACACTGGAAAATTCGTTTTAACAGTGATTGGGAAGGCTACGATACTGACTTTGAGAACTATTTCAGTTACGATACCGAAGCTCAATCTCAAAAAAATGAAATGGAGGTTTTTGCCAACGTTTCCATTGCACCGTATAGTGCCATTATTTATTCACAAGAATCTTAATTTTAACCAAAATAATTTCAAATCATGAAAAAAGTAACCGTATTCGCAACCTCACTTTTAATCGTTGGAGGTTTAACATTTAGTGCTTGTTCAAGCAAAGAAAAACATCAAACTGCCGAAGATTTACAAAATGCACAGGACAAAGTAGAACAGAAAACTGAAAATGCTGCCGCTGATGTAAAAGAAGGTGTTAATAATGCTGCAAGTGATATCAAAGAGTCAGTAAAGGAAACTAAGGAAGATATTGCAAAGGAGCGTAAGGAAATGGCTGAAAAATTGGAAAATCAAAGGTTAAAAGCTAAGCATGAGTTAGATATGATTGATGCCAAAATCAAGAATGCCACTGCCGAAGAAAAAGCAAAAATGAAAATTCGTCGTAAAAATATTCAAGACGATTTGGATAATGTAAACGATGACATCAGAGACGTGAAAAACAACGTAAAGTCCGACTGGAAGCAGTTTAAGCGTGACCTCAATTTGAAAATTGACAAAATGCAAGCTAACCTTGAAAATTAACTAAGAAGAATTCATCACGCTAAAACACCAAATATAAACGGCAGTTTACCACAGGAGTAACTGCCGTTTTACAAGAAATTGCCCAAAATATAGTAATAAAAATCAACATAAAATCAAGTAAAAAATGGAAATGACAAAAGAAGAATCAATCGACCAATCTATTCAGCATGATGCTAACGTAGTAAAAAATGATGTAAGACAGGGAGTAAATTCTGTTGAAAATGAAGTTGATCACTTAGCCAATAAAGCTGACCAGAAATGGGAAGGTGCTAAAGATGATGTAGCTGAAGCTGCGGAAGATACTAAAGATGCAACTGATAATGTTTGGGAAGATACCAAAGAAACAGCAAACGATGCTTGGGAAGGTACCAAAGAAATGGCTAAAGATGCTTGGGAAGGCACAAAAGATGCTGTAAATAGTGTGTGGGAAAGTACTAAAGAAACTGCTGATGAAGTTGGTGATGCAGTAACTGGTACGGCTCATGAGGCAAAAGAAAACGTAAAAGATGATTTGAATAGAGCTTAATATAAATGAGAAAGGGCTGAATATTAATAATATTCAGCCCTTTCTCATTTATAAAATTGTTATAAATATTTTTTAATAAATACAGATTTCAAATGTTGTAATAGTTATTATGCTGGTGAAACACAAATAAAAATTTTTGACGAATATAGTGGATAATTAAATTCTCAAGATATTTTTTACACTAACCCACTTTTTATAAAACGACTACTTAATCAGTTCCATAATTTTATTCATATTCAAGGGTTTTTCCAGAAAACCATCTGCCCCCAAAGCAATGGCTCTTTCAGACATTCCTTCCATCGCAGAAATCATAAAGAGTTTAGCTTTTGGCATTTTCGCTCTAAAATTCGCAATTTGGTCAATACCCTGCCCATCGGGTAGATTATTATCCAAAAATATAATCATTGGTTGTTCAGCAACA
The DNA here is from genome assembly GCA_038230735.1 of Cytophagales bacterium. Taxonomy (GTDB): domain Bacteria; phylum Bacteroidota; class Bacteroidia; order Cytophagales; family Spirosomataceae; genus Arcicella. Next base: position 30,732 of record JBBRMR010000040.1, on the reverse strand, counting down.
ACTTTTTCCATGCCGTCGGATAAGTTATGGGCAAGTAAAGAAGTTATCCCTTGCTTTTTCAGAATCATGCCCAATAAAAGGCAAATGTCTATTTCATCATCAATGATGACAGCTTTCATATAGTATGATGTTAATGGTCGGTAGCTCATCTTAAACGAAGGATTATGTTCCAATTTATTACAAGTTAATTACCTATATACTTAGTTTAGAATATTTATTTTTTACATTAACGCAGTACAACAAAATTACTTGACTTAAATGCTTTAACTATTATCTAATGCTAAATTAGGTATTTATGTTATTTTTTTGTTAAAATATCGTGCCACCAATACTGATTGAGTCCCTAAATATCACACCCCAATTTGGGAAAAATAAACATCAAAATATAAGCGTGATATTGTGGAACATTATTTTTGAAGGTGTTATATAATAAATATTTTTTCAAATTTAACCTCAAAGTTTATGTCTAAAAATTCAAATGTAGTATTAGGAATCGTTACCGTAGCCGCAGCAGGTGCCGTAATTGGAATGTTGTTTGCTCCCGACAAAGGAACAGATTTGAGAGACAAAGTACGTGGTACTGTCAATGATTTAGCTTCTGATTTGCTTGATGCTATCAAAAATAAGCGTGAACAATACGCTGGAATGGGCGAAGAAATTAAGGATGCCGCTCAAAATTTGAAGTCGAAAGCAGTTGGTAGATACGCCGAAGCAAAAGACCAAGTTGAAAACGGAATGGAAAATGCCAAAGATAAAGCACAGACTTACGCTTAGATATTAGATAGCAAACCTATAAGGTTTTTGAAACCTTATAGGTTTATTTTATGTAACCCCCAAAAACAACCATGCAAATCATAGATTCCGCAAACGAGATAAAAGAACGAGCCGTAGATGTGTTCGATTATGCCACTGAATACTTAGAAGCTCGTTGGAATTTAGGTGTTCTGAATGCTTCCGAAAAAACTGCAACCACCTTATCAAGCCTTGTGGCGGGTATCATTGTGGGCATATTTGGCATTATTGTGCTATTGTTTGTGAGCTTGGGAGCAGCCTGGATGATTGGGGAACAAATGAATAATCACGCTGCAGGTTTTTTCATAGTGGCGGGTTTTTATGCCATCGTGGGCATTATTTTATACAGTATCAGGGATAAATTTATCAAAGTTCCCTTAGTGAATTCTTTTATCAAGAACCTTTATTATGAAAACTAATATCCAAAACTTAGAGGATGTTCGGGCTGAAAGAACTCGGCTGGAAAATCAAATCGAAAAGTCAAGAATGAATCTGCGATATGAATTTGGGGCTATCAAAAAAGAATTAAATCCTATAAATCAAGCATTGGGCGTTGTTACAGACGTTTTTACTACACCCCGAAAAGGATTATTGAGTATGGGCGTTGGCTTTGGGGTCGATACTGTACTGAAAAAAGTAGTGTTGGCTCGGGCGGGTTGGTTGCCCAGATTGGTTGTTCCTTTTCTGGTAAAAAACGTGGCTACAAATTATATCAGCAAGCACAAAACGTCAGTAGTGGAGGGAATGTTGGGCTGGGTGAAAAAAGCAACTCAGAAAAAGGGTTTATGAGTGTAAAGTTTATGAGTGTAAAGTTTATAAGTGTAAAGTTTATAAGTGTAAAGTCTAAACTCATAAACTCTTTTCAACTTGGCAGATGAGCATAATTCAACCACAGTTTTACCACCGTTCTGATGGTATCATTCAAATCATCGTAGGACGAAGGCTTTGTTATATAACTATTAGCTCCCAAATCATAACATTTGTCAATGTCTTCCTTGGCTTTTGAAGTGGTCATCACCACCACGGGAACTTTCCGCCAAAACGGATTAGATTTCAGATTACTCAACGTTTCTCTTCCGTCCATCTTGGGCATATTCAGATCTAAAATAATCAACCCAATAGATTTTTCCTCCATTAGTTCGTGTTGATTAATGTATTCTACTACTTCCAGTCCATTTTGGAAAAATACAATGGGATTATCAATTTTACAGTCCTCAAAGGCTAATCGGATTAAGTAACAATCGTCAGAGTCATCATCGGCAATTAAAATGACGGTTTTTTTCATTTATTTATTTTGATTATAAATTTTAAACAGCTTATAAGTTAATGTTCATGTTTTGGGCAAATAGATATGAAACGTAGAACCTTTATCTTCTTGTGATTCAGCATTAATAACCCCTTTATGATTAGCCACTATTCTATGGCAAATGGCTAACCCAATTCCCGTCCCTGCGTATTCATTGGGGGTGTGTAAGCGTTGGAAAATAACAAATATTTTCTCGGCATATTTACTTTCAAATCCAATTCCATTATCTATAACTCTGAAATGATAATAATAATTGTTTGGTACAATTCCCTCAATATCCCCCAAATCGCTTCCCATCGCCACTTCATGTGTAATCTTGATGATTGGATTTACCCCTTCTCGACTGTATTTTATGGCATTTGCAATCAGGTTTGAAAACAACTGATGTATCTGAAAAGGAATTGAATCAAAAGTAGGTAAAACTGCTGGTATAACACTAATTTGGGCTTTTTTATCCGTAATCATTAAAGTCAATTCTTCTTCGATGGAAGAAATTACCTTATTGAGATTGACGGATTCATAATTTCTTTCATTAACAATGGCGGTATGCGAAAAGGTCAATAAATCATTAATTAAAGTCTGCATTCTGAGGGCGGCATCATTAATTCGTGTGATATTAAATTTTCCATCTTCGTCCAGACTATCACTGTGTTTTCGCAATAATCGTTCGCCAAATGTTCGGATTTTACGCAAAGGCTCTTGCAAATCGTGGGAGGCAATGTTTGAAAATTGCTCCAATTCAATGTTAGCCCGTCTCAATTCCGTGATATTTTGTTCCAACATCAATTGGGCATCGAATCTCCGCCTTAATTCTCGATAAAGAATCCTGAAAAATAAAAGGAGGAATAGTAGGGCTAATCCCGAAAAAAACATGGCGTACAATCTCAGGTTTCGGTCAGCTTCAATTTGGAATTGTGCTCGTTCAATTTGGAATTGCTCTTCCATATTTAGAAACCGAGTAGTGATTGCCCGAATCTCATCCATCGCTTGCTTGCTTGCTTGCACGAGTGTCATGTCTGCTTTCCCACCACTGTCAATAATACTGATATTAGTTTGAATCAGTTTCAATTTCATGTCCGTAAATCTGTCTAAAGAATCCAGCCTTTTCAGTTGAACGAGATTGTCTCTTACCAAAAACTTTAAAGATTTATAGATGCCTTTTATTTTATCATTTCCTTCAACAAAGGGTAGTAAATAGGATTTATTATGAGTCATTGAATATCCTCTGGCTCCCGTTTCTATGTTGAGTACCGCTTCTAATAAATCTTTTGTGGTCAATCGTACTTGATAAGTATGTTCAACGGCATCGGTTCGCATCTTGGTTTCAAGGCTACGTTCATAGACTAACCAGAGAAATAAAATGAGTGTTAATAAACTAATTGCCATTGTGGAAAAAATTCCCATAAATACTTTACGAAAGTTCATAGTAATGGGTTTGGGTATTTTTTTACACAGTTTTTGGGTATTATTTTTCTCAATTTGGGTAAAATATTCAAAAAATTTTTCTGCCAGAAAAAGTAAAAAAATAATGCTATTGATTTAAAACGTATATTTACAAATAGTTACGGCTATCAATTTTACTGTACTAATTAAAATTAAACTTTTTATCGTTCAAACGACTGTATCTGGCATACTATTTTATTTTTCACTCAAAAAACCATGCGAAACAATGTCTGCTCAAACGTTTAAGTTATCACAATCACAGAAACAAACGCTAAAAATTTCACCCGCACAGATTCAATTACTGAATTTTTTGCAGATGAATACCATGGAACTGGAGCAACATTTAAAAAATGAGTTAGAAGAAAATCCATTGTTGGAAGAAGGTGTTGAAGAACCAGAAAAAAACGATGATGGCACGGGAGATACTAACGACTTTACGGACGGTTCAGACAGCACCCAAGATTTTATGGATTGGGATGAGTTCGGACACGATGACACGCCCGACTACCGAACCCGTGTGAATAATACCAGTGATAGCGATGATGAATATACGCCAATTATTAGTCAATTGGTCAGTTGGAGAGAGGAATTAAAAGAACAATTTTTGATGATGTCGCTCTCCGAACGTCAGCAATTCGTGGCAGAATACGTGGTTGATTCTCTCACGGATGAAGGTTATCTCACCTTCACCGCCGAGTGTATTGCCGATGATATTTCTTTTTCAAACGGAATGTTTATTGAACCCGTGGAGGTGGAAGAAATTCTGAAAATCATGTCGTGTATGAAACCCATTGGTTTGGGTTCTCGAGATTTGAAAGATTGTATGGTTAGGCAATTGCAATGTGTGGGCATTGATAATAAAGAAATTGAGGAAAGAAACATCGCCATTCGCATCGTGGAAGACCATTTTGAAGACTTAGCCAAAAGGAATTACGAGCGAATCATGCGGACTGCCAACATCAATCACGAACAGTTAAAGAGTATTATTCACCTCATCGGCACGCTGAATCCCAAACCCGTGATGGGCGGAAATAACGATACGCTACACATAAAAGATAATGTAGTGCCAGACTATATCATTAACGTGGAGGGCGACACCATTGAGGTTGAACTGAATAGCCGCCAAATCCCACCCATCAAAATCAATAAGTCTTACGTCAACCTAATGGGTGATAATCGAGCCGCCAATTCCTACGTAAATAATAAATTAAATTCCGCTAATTGGTTGATTGATGCTATTTTACAGCGTGAAAACACCATGATTAAGGTGATGCACACCATCGTCAAGATTCAGTCAAATTTTTTCAAAAGAGGGGATGAAAGATTGCTCAAACCGATGATTTTGAAGGACGTTGCCGAGCGAATTGAGATGGATATTTCAACGGTTTCACGGGTAACGAGTGGTAAATACGCCCAAACACCCTTCGGCACAATTCATTTAAAAGATTTATTCACCGAAGGATTGATGTCGGACAGTGGCGAAGAGGTTTCAAACCGTAAAATTCAATTGGCACTCGAAGAATTAATTAAACAAGAAGACAAACGCAACCCCCTCAACGATTTTCAGCTGATGGATTTATTATCTTCACAGGGCTTAAACGTTGCCCGCAGAACCGTTGCTAAATACCGAGATTTGATGAATATTCCTTCCATTCAAATGCGAAGGATTTTGTAATACCGCTGGCAAAACCTTACAGGTTTTTAAAACCTGTAAGGTCTATTCATTTTTCCGCTAAAACCAAAACAAAAACCCATGACAAAACGCATATTAGTCATTGACGATGATACCGATATTTGTTTATTATTGCGTCGTTTTCTGACCAAAAATGGATACGAAGTCGCCATCGCTCATACGGGCGAAGAAGGAATTGGTATGCTTGATAATTTCAAACCAGATTTAGTATTGACCGATTTTAAATTGGGAGATATTGACGGCGTAACCATTCTGAGTAGAATCAAAGCCAAGCTCCCGCACGTGGTCGTTATCATCATTACGGGTTATTCGGACATAAAAGTTGCCATCAATGTGATGAAACAGGGGGCGTATGATTATATTACAAAACCGCTTTTCCCTGATGAAATATTAATTACCCTCCAAAAAGCCCTTGCTGAAGCCAGCGAAGAAATAATTGAAAGTGAAAATAATAAAGTAGCTAAGACCATCCCAACTACTTCCCGACGGTCAGCCACTGCTCCTTATTTGTTTGGTGAAGGTCCAGAATCGCAGTATTTATACCGCCAAGTTGATTTAGTTGCCCCCACCAATTATAGCGTAATTATTTACGGAGAAAGTGGCTCGGGCAAAGAAGCCGTTGCCCTCGAAATCCACAAAAGAAGCAAGCGAGCCGCTGGACCTTTTGTGGCGATGGACTGTGGAGCAATTTCCCGAGAATTATCCGCCAGCGAACTTTTCGGACACGAAAAAGGCTCGTTCACGGGGGCTTTGGAACGAAAAATTGGGCATTTTGAAATGGCAAATAGTGGTACACTTTTTTTGGACGAAGTGGGTAATTTACCTTACGATGTTCAGGTATCATTGTTGCGAGTGGTACAGGAGCGAAGAGTACGTAGATTGGGCGGTGCTAAGGAGATTGACATTGATGTCAGAATCCTTGTGGCATCCAATGAACGCCTTTTGGATGCCTCCCGCAAAAACAATTTCAGAGAGGATTTATATTATCGTTTCAACGAATTTAGTATTGATGTGCCGCCGCTTCGCAACCGAAAGACGGATATTATGGTTTTTGCCAAATTCTTTTTGGACAAAACCAACGCCGAACTTAATAAGCACGTGCAGGGCTTTTCGCTCGATGCCCAAGCCGCCTTCATGGAATATCCTTGGCCTGGCAATTTGCGTGAGATGCGGAATGTTATAAAACGAGCAACCTTAATGTCGGAAACGGAGTGGATTGAAGCACGTTCATTGCCTTTTGAATTACTGAATTATGATAGATTATTGAAATTGGATAATGCTTTTGAATTACCAAATATTGTACCAGAACCGCCCGTTTATTTTCAACCAATTCCACAACCCGCTCAGGTTAGTCAGCCTCTTGTGAGCCAGCCTGTGGCAGTTGATGGCGTTAATTTGAAAGTAGCCTCTTCAGAAGCGGAATATGAAGTAATCATTAATGCCTTGCGAAAAGTAAATTTCAATAAAAGTAAAGCTGCCGAATTGTTGGGTATTGACCGTAAGACGTTATACAATAAAATGCGAAATAGTAATATTGGTTAAAATCTTTAGTCAAAAGTCTCAAGTCAAAAGTCGTAAGTGTTTTAGCTGTGCATAAGTCATAAGCAAAAATATTTATTATGAAATCCTTACAACTTTTGACTTTTGACTTTTTTAAAATATGAATAGTACTTTTATAGAGACTCCTGAATCCTTTAAACTTGAAGCATCGCAAGTTGTGAGGATTTTTGACTTAATGCCAGATTTTGTCTATGTACTCAACTTGGAAAAGCAAAATTTGCTTTACACCAATGAGCGTTTAGAGGATGTTTTGGGATATACTTGGGAAGATATTATTTTAATGAATTACTCCCTCGGACCTGTTATGGTGCATGATGATATGGATTCATTGAGAATTGAACTTTCTCAAACTTTTGATAACCTTTCGGAGGATACTACCACGGAGTTTAACATTAATTTTAGACATAAAAATGGTAATATCAGGGAGTTACGCAATCGGGCAACGGTAATGACTCGCCATCCAGACGGACGAAATCATTTTATTGTGGTGGTGGCAGAAGACATCACCGAAAAGAAAATGTTGAATCTGGAACTGGAAAGACGTTTGGTAGCCCTTAAAAAAAGTAATTCAGAATTGGAACAATTTGCTTATGTAGCATCCCACGATTTACAAGAACCTTTGCGGAAAATTATCTCTTTTGGTGAACGGTTAAGTTATAAATATGTTGATAAATTGGGTGATGAGGGTAAGTTTTTTGTGAACAGAATGACCAACGCCGCCAACAGGATGCAAACCCTAATTCAAGATTTATTGACTTATTCGAGGGTTTCAAGAGATCAGGAATCGTTTGAAACCGTGGATTTGAAGGAAGTTTTCAAGCAAGTTTTGAATGATTTAGAATTAAAAATTCAGGAGAAACAAGCCACCATCACCTTTGAAAATGTACCCACAATTGATGCCCAATCATCGCAAATGTATCAATTATTTCAAAATCTTTTCACGAATGCCCTAAAATTCACCAAGTCTCAAGTCCCCGCTGTCATCACGGTAAAATGTAGAATGGCAACGCCTTTGGAAGTAAAGGGAAATCCAATTCTTTTGCCCTTTGGGAATTATTACCGAATTACGGTGAGCGACAATGGGATTGGTTTGGAAAATGAATATACCGAAAGAATATTTTCCTTGTTTCAACGCCTCCACGGGCGGTCTGAATATGAGGGAACGGGCTTAGGATTGGCAATTTGTCGTAAAATTGTGGAAGGACACCAAGGACAAATTAAAGCCACGGGTATCTTGGGAGTGGGAACAGAATTTATTATCTATTTACCAGAAATACAAAATAGTATTGCTTGATGAAACAAAAGAATACCCCCATAATTTTAATTGCGGATGACGATGAAGACGATCGGATGTTCACCAAAGAGGCATTCGATGAAAATTTCGAGGAGAAAGAGATTCGCTTTGTGAATGACGGGGTGGAACTTTTAGACTATCTCCGAAGAAAAAATAAGTATGCCAATCCCGCATTAAGTCCACGCCCAAGCATTATTCTGCTTGATTTGAATATGCCCAAAATGGATGGCAGAGAAGCCCTGCGAGAAATAAAATCTGACCCCAAACTCCGTACAATTCCTGTGGTAATATTAACCACCTCAAAGGCAGAACACGACATCGTAAAAACGTATGATTTGGGTATTAATTGCTTCATTACCAAGCCAGTATCTTTTACTGATTTTTTGGAAGTAACCCGCACACTGGGTCATTATTGGTTTGATATTGTTAAACTCCCTAACGTTAAGGATTGATGCAAAAAAATAAAATTAGTTTATTATTAGTTGATGATGATGAGGATGATTTTTATCTGACCTCAGACTATCTGCGGGCAATTCCTAATATGGAATTTGAGATTACTTGGGCAAAATCGTTTAACGAAGCCTTGGTAGAACTCGAACATTGCCACTTCCAACTCTGTTTTTTTGATTTTGTGTTAGGAGCAAAAACAGGATTGGATTTATTAAAAATAGCCCTTCAAAGAAACATTAATTGTCCCATTGTTTTACTGACGGGCAAGGGCAACGACCAAGTGGATATTGAAGCCATGAGGTTGGGAGCAATGGATTATTTAGTGAAAAGCACCCTCGATAGTGAAAAACTCGACCGCTGTATCCGCTATTCCATCGAACGCTCGGAGGTATTACGCCGCACTCGTGAAAACGAAGTTCGTTTGCGGAGGATTTTTGCTCAATTAAAAGATGCGGTAATTTTGAAACGACACGATACTGAAACGTTATTTTATCACAATCAGGCGGCATTAGATTTATTGGGATTCGATGAAGAGGAGATAATCGGTAAACACATTCGAGACCTCTTGGCATCTCCTCTGTTATGGGATAAAAATGCCAAAGATTTAATAGAAAATGGAATTGTTGAGAATGTGGAGATGTGGTTTTTGCGTAAAAATGGCGAAAGAGTGCTGTGTTCGATGCATGCCACCTTACACGAGGATAGCGACAAGGTTTTGTATTATCTCCTTGTAATCCAAGATATTACGCAAAGAAAAAGAGCCGAAAGAGAAAATATCTTATCCGAAAAAGCGGCTTCAACCGCCCGCTTGGTGCGGGCGTTGGCTCACGAAGTACGTAACCCGCTGACTAATATCCATTTAGCCCTCGACCAACTCCAACCTGAACTTATAGATGATGACCATAAATTATTTGCCGACATTATCCGCCGCAATGGACAACGGATTAACACGCTCATTACGGAACTCCTCCATTCGTTTCGTCAGCAAGAAACAACGCTGCAAACTGTATCGTTGCACGCCATGTTAGATAATATTTTGGTGGATGCTGCCGATAGAATCAACCTCAAAAAGATAAACCTCATTAAGAACTATGGGAAAGATATTACTTTACGATTGGATGCCCCCAAGATAAAAATTGCCTTCCTTAATTTAGTGATGAACTCCATTGAAGCCATGCAAGATAACGTGGGCGAGTTGGATATTTCAACCTACAATTTAGGTAATTATTTATACATCAAAATAAAGGATAATGGCATCGGCATCAGCGAAGAAAATATCAATCGTTTGTTTGAACCCTATTTTACTTCCAAACCCAACGGAATGGGCTTGGGACTAACGGCAACGTTGAATATTTTGCAGTCTCATAGAGCCACCGTAGAAGTGGAATCGGAGGAAGGGAAAGGCTCAATTTTTACAGTAGCTTTTCCGATTATGTAATACCATAAACCTTATAGATTTTAACCCCCAATGGAATTGCCCCAATGGAATTGCTATAAGGTTTATAGGCATAGTATTTCAAGAATGTATTTCAGTCGATGTATCAGACAATATAACCCTTGTCTCATGCTTGCGAAACATCGCCCGACTCATCTCAATAATCGTCAGAATCAAAACCAAACCAATCCCAAACACCGCCGTCCAAACGATAAAACGTTGGTAAACATCTGCTCCCAAGCGGGCGTAAATAATGCCCGAAAAAGCCCAAATAACGGAGAATCCAAGATAAAAATTTCTTAGTTTTATGAGGGTATAACTCGCAATACACGCCGCTATCGTAATCAATAAACACGTCCAGAATACTTCACTTTCCCCCGCTTTATCCCATTTCAGATTCACTAAAAACGCCGTGACATTAGCTATTGTTGCCACGCAAATCCAACCTAAATACATTCCAAAAGGGGCTTTAATGGCAAATCTTGAAGCATTTGATAAATAAATAGTTACCGTATCAAGGCGTTTATTAATATCAATGAGTTGTGCCAAAAACAGAAGCATCACCACCACCGAAGCCCCCAAATATTCATAATGCCAAACAAAAATCCAAGTGGCATTCAAAATGCAGGTGAAGATAAATCTGAAATTAATCAGCAAGACGGTTTCGGCAGTAATTTCATCCTGAATACTACTGAATAGACCTTTACTTTGTTTAATGCAAAAGATAAAAAGCAATAGATAAATTACGCCCCAAATGGCAAAAGTAATGGGGGCGGGGACGAATAAATTGGGATATTGATTGGATAATTGCCCCGTATTTTTACCATTAATGGGTAAATAATTTGCCAAAAAATTAACAAAAACCATGGCTAAAAAGAAAATCCAATTAAGGATTTGCAAAGATTTGACGGCAGTTGTGTTCAGAAAATTTTTCATGTATTTTTTGATTTAAGGGTTTTATTATCTTCCAATTCATCCTTCGGAATACCCGAATAGTCGATATCTTTTTTGGCTTTTGCCGAACGGAAATCCGTGTATTGGTTGGGTTGGATACTTCGTCCGTAGAAATTAGTATATGCCTTGGTGAATTCTGCCCCAAAGTACAGAATTAAAGCGGAATAATATACCCAAAGCAAAATAATTACTACTGACCCTGCCGCCCCGAAGGTAGTACCTACGCTCGAATTGCCTAAATATAACCCGATACCGTATTTGCCAATCATGAATAACAATGAGGTGAAACCTGCCCCCACGAAAGCATCTCGCCATTCAATTTTTCCATCGGGTAAAACCTTGAAAATGACGGTAAATAACAAAGTGATAACTGCCCAAACTACCAAAAGATTGATTGCCCAGAAAATGTAGATGGTTACATCTGAAAAGTACAGTTGAACCTTTTGGCTAAAAGTGTTCAAAACGGCATTAATTACCAGCGAAACCAACAGTAAAAACCCCAAAGAAACAATTAAGGAGAAAGACAGAAAACGAGTTAGCAGATACTTCACGATTCCGTTTTTGGGCTTCGGTTTCAAACCCCAAATTACGTTGATGGCATCTTGAATTTCGGCAAATGTTCCCGTTGCCCCAATCACCAAAGTTGTAACTCCCACCGCCGCTGCCCAAATGGACTGCCCCGAGCGTTGAGCATTTTTCAGAATATCCTGCACTTGCTTGGCAGCATCACTACCAATGAGTCCGTCAATCTGTTCATACACCTGCCCCTGAACGGCTTCTCTTCCAAAGAAAATCCCTCCTAAGCTAATGATTATTAGCAACATAGGAGCTAATGAGAACAAAGTATAATAGGATAACGATGCACTCAATCGCATGACATTATCACTTAGAAAGCAATTAAAAGTGTCCTTTAAAATTGACCAATATTCCTTGAATCTTCGCTTCATAATGAGGTATAATAGTTAGTAATTACCATAATCCAAGACTATACCACATCGGTTTGGGGCGTAAATTCCACAATTCTACAAATGATTTGTAAATAATCCCCAATAAACATAATTTTTTTGAGTGGTACAGATTTTTTTGATTTATTATCGTAATAAATTTAATTCACAAACTAAACAAACAGAACTATGAGCAATATCTTGTATTTAGTAGCGGTAATTTTAATCATTGGTTGGCTCTTGGGAGCGTTCGCTTACAGTGCTGGTGGCTTAATTCACATCCTTTTAGTGTTGGCAATTATCTCACTTGTTGTAGGATTTATCAGAAGGGGTCGTATTTAACATTTTGTTTAACCTCTAAATCTTTTTAAAAACACATCTTTAATCATGGGAACTTTATTATTAATCATCGTTTTGGGAATTGGTGCTTTAATTATGTCATCATTCTTATTTGTAGAAAACAATCGGGATGATTTCAAATTCGTCAAAAAGAATATGAATCATGATGATTTTTTTCGACGAGTAAAATCCAATGCACACCGTATTCGGTAGATTAATGATGGTTTTTATGCAAAAATATAAATCTGGTTACTCGGATTCTAAAGTATAAATCTGTAAAATTTGAAAATTATTTTCTGAATCTTTCATCAACGTAAATATTTGAGTCGCTCGAATTTTATTTCCTAAATCTATCATCAATAAATTATCCTTTGGCTTCATGTTGGGGGATTTTTTTTTGCCTAAAAATGGTTATTCTACAACATATTCTTTTAAAAGTCGTTAGAAAAAGTATATTCTTCCACGTTTTTTTTAACATATATTGGTACGTACTGGTTAAAAACGGTATTTGTATTTATTCAAAAATCACCCATCAATTTGTATATTTAATAATATTTTTCTAACACACTAATCCATCATAAGGTCAAATTTCAACGGAAAAATATTACATAGTGCTTAAAAAAATACCCCATAAAAATTTTATATTACTGATTTTCTTTTTGAGTATTTCCCGCCTAATAAATGCACAAGGGAATATCCTCGTCCAGAAGAATGGTCCAGGGCTTTGCCCGGGGGGAAGTATTGGTTTATCTACTACTGACCCTACGCTGGTAAGTTATAAATGGGAAATATATCGAAATGCCATTCAAGGCTGGTCTGCCATTAATTCCTCCAGTGCTGTTTCTTCTACTTTGACCCACAACGAAGCCGCTAAGTACCGTTTGTTGGCATTCGATAATACGAATGCTCAAAGAATTTCCAATGAAATAGATGTGCCGCAATTAACGGCTCCGCCCGTTCCAATTATCTCCCCGAGTCGTGCCGTTAATCAGATTTGTCAGGGAGATTCCATCATTCTGAATACCATTACAAAAGACGGATATTTTTATTATTGGATTGTGGATGGCGTTCAATTATCAATTCCGCAAACTGCCAAAATAGTGGCTAAAAAAGCGGCAACTTATGAATTATTAATTGTGGACAACAGTATCAATAGCAATGCTTGTTCCGCAAAATCTGTCCCATACAAACTTGATTATGCATCTGTTGTCCCTGTAAAAATAGATTCAATTCCGCCTTTTTGTAGCTTGAGTGCATCTCCCGTAAACTTGATTGCAACGCCTACGGGCGGGAAATTTAAAGGAAAAGGTATCACTGATATTAATAATGGCACTTTTAGCCCATCGGTTGCGGGTTTGGGAAAACATACCATTACCTATTCATTTGCTGATGCAGGAGCCTGTCCAGAACGCACCGAAACCCGCATGATTACCGTAGCCTTTCCCGATGCCAGCATTATTACTAACACGGGCAGAACCCAGTTTTGTGTGGGCGACATTGCTACCCTCTCCGCCCCCGTAGGCATGAAAAAATATGAATGGTTACTGAATGGAAAATCAGTTGGAAATAACAGTAAATTAGACGTTGGGGCAGGAGGGGATTTTCAAGTGAAAGTTACTGATGGAGAGCCTTGCAGCAATACTTCGCCCGTGGTGAAGATAGAATTTTTTAGTCCTTTCAACGTAAAAATTGAGCCCATCGCTTCGGGTTGTGGACTGGAATTTGCAACTGTACCTTTAAAAGCCTTACCTTCGGGTGGGGCGTTCATGATTGACGGTGCTTTTGCCACGACTTTCGATTATAAAAAATTGGGTTTTGGGAAGCATACCGTAACTTATACCATCAATGGCGTTTTGCCCTGTTTGCAAGGTTCTGACACACAAGTTGTTGAGATACAAGACTTTCCAAAACCTCATTTAGGACCTGATATATTTTTAGGCAAAGGAAGTGGTGTTACTTTAAAAGGCTTAATTGACCCTTCGATGACCTATTCGTGGTCGCCGATTGCGGGTTTGGATAACCCCACCTACCCAAATCCCTTTGCCAGTCCTTCGCAAACGGTGGAATATACTTTGACGGTAAAAACCACTATGGGATGTGAAGGCACTGCCAAAGTAAATATCGTTGTTTATCAGCCCATTTACATTCCCACTGCCTTTTCGCCCAATGCCGACAATATGAATGACCAATGGGAATTATCAGGCATGGAAGCCTATCCAAATGCCGAGGTTCAGATTTTTAATCGTTGGGGCAATCTAATTTTCTATTCAAAGGGGACATACAACCTTGCCCCTTTTGATGGCAATGATAAAAACAGACTCCTCCCCGAAGGAATGTACGTCTATAAAATTAATCCTTTCCCCGACCGTCCCGATTTTCAGTACAAAGGTACGTTTATGCTTTTACGCTAAATAATTACTCTTCAACCACCTTACGCATCTTGATATTCAATACCTCTACTAAAAGTGAAAAGGCAATCGCAAAATACAAATATCCCTTCGGCACAGACCCCACGTGCGAGTTGAAAATTGACACATTTGAATCATGGGCAGACTCGGCAATGAGCATAAAACCAATCATAATCAAAAATGCCATACCCAACATTTGAATGGAAGGATGACGATTGACAAAATCACCAACGGGACCCCCAAAAGCCATCATAATCAAGACTGAAAAGATTACCGACAAAATCATAATCGGTAATACTTGCGTAAGACCAATTGCCGTCAGAATTGAATCAATTGAGAAAACAATGTTGATTAAGGCAATCTGGATTACAACCGCCGTCAATTTATCGGCAGCGGAGGTTTTGGTTTTTGTTTCGTGAGAACTGCCTTCTAACTTTTCATGAATTTCGGAAGTAGCTTTATACAAAAGGAATAAACCACCTACAAAAAGTACTAAACTTTGCCCAGAAATGTCTGCATTCAACCAGCCCCATTTGATATGCGTAAAAGGTTGTTGCAAAGAGATAATAAACGAGATACCAAACAATAAAATAATCCTAAAAATCATTGCCAACAACAAACCGATATTACGGGCTTTGGATTGGTCTTTTTTGGCTAATTTATTGGCAGCAATTGAGATAAAAATGATGTTATCAATTCCCAAAACTATTTCGAGAAATGTAAGGGTGATTAAACTGACAATACCATCGGCAGTAAGTAATTCTTGAAAATTCATAAATCAGTATTTTAGTATTGAGTAAATGAGCAATGAGTAATAAGTAGGTGAGTATTCAGTAGATACCTACTGAATACTCACCTACTTATTACTATCAACCACAAATTTATCCACTTTAAACTACATTCAAAACTCTAAAGGGGACAAAAGGTAAGTTTGCTTGGTTTTTTCTTGCAAAATCTTGATGAATAGTTTTTCAAAAAAAACGTACCGCATCCCTTTTCAAAATGGGTAAATTCAGCTTTAATTTGTAGTTTTGTCGTATATTGTATAATTTCAATGTTGATCTTGTGTTATATGGCTCAGGCTCTATGCTGCAAGACGTTTTAGCATTGTTTCAATTCCAACCATTTTTTCTTGATTACCAGTTAAAAATCAATCAATTACTATTTTCAGACAATATATTCCTGTTTACTGATAATTGATAAAGTTTACTGATTAAAGCCATTCCTAAAAAATAAAAACTATTCATGAAATTCGTCGTATCATCCTCAGTATTACTCAAACAGCTTTCGGCAGTCAATGGAGTCATTGCCAACAACCCGATTGTCCCTATTTTGGAAAACTTCCTTTTCCAAATTGACCAAAACCAATTGACCGTAACTGCCTCTGATTTACAGACTGTTATGATTACGACCTTGGCAATTGAGTCGTCAGACACGGGAGCAATTGCCGTTCCAGCTCGTTTATTATTGGATACATTGAGGGGTTTGCCCGACCAGCCCATCACCTTCAAGATTGATAAAGATACTTTCGGAACGGAAATTATTACCGAAAATGGACGCTATAAATTATCTGGTGAAAACCCCATTGACTTCCCCAAAGTGCCACAAATAACCAAAAGTCTTTCGGTATCAATTCCTGCGGACGTTTTGGGTGCAGCCATTGCCAATACCATTTTTGCGGTTTCAAACGATGATTTACGCCCAGCCATGACGGGGGTTTACGTGCAGTTATCGCCAGATTATACCAATTTTGTAGCCACGGACGGACACCGTTTAATTCGTTACAGAAGAGCTGACGTGAAGTCAGATACGGAATCAACGATGATTATTCCTCGTAAAGCCTTGAACCTCTTGAAATCAACCTTGCCTGCTGATGATACCACCGTTACGGCAGATTTCAGTTCGGCAAATGCTTTTTTTAGTTTCAATAACATTAGAATGATTTGCCGTTTAATTGACGAGCGTTTCCCAGATTACGAAAATGCCATTCCACAAAACAACCCGAACGTTATGACGATAAACCGTGCGGAGTTTTTGGGTTCACTGAAGCGAATTTCGATATATTCAAATAAAACAACTCACCAAATTCGTTTGAAATTAGCGAATAACGACTTGGTAATTTCCGCAGAAGACTTGGATTATTCAAACGAAGCTAACGAAAAATTGATGTGCGATTATGAAGGCGAAGAAATGGAAATTGGTTTCAACGCCAAATTCATGGTAGAAATGTTGGGAAATATCAATTCAAACATGATTTCTTTAGAGATGTCGCAACCCAACCGTGCGGGTTTGATTATTCCATCCGACAAAAAAGAAAACGAAGATATTTTATTATTGGTAATGCCCGTAATGTTGAATACTTATGCGTAGTTCAATTATTCGTAAACGGTTATTAGTTAAAAAAGGCTTGCGAAAAATATTCGCAAGCCTTTTTTGCTTTTGTATAAATTCCTAAAGATCAATCCGATACCCCCCAAAATAAAACTGGCAAGATTCTTGAAAGTATTGTGATATGAGTAATATTTCCTAAATATATTTCGTTAATTTATCAAGACACAGTACACATGAACAGACTCAGAATTTTTGCTTTTGCTACTATCGTTTTTGCGGGTTGTAGAGTTGCTCAACAACCGCAGGTCGTAACGCAATCCCAGGAGGAAATTGTAATTACTGGAGAACCAGAAACCGAACCCGAAACACAACCCGAACAAGGTATTACGTTCTTTGCGGGGACATTACAAGAAGGCTTAGAGAAGGCAAAAGCTGAAAATAAATTGCTCTTTGTGGATTGTTACACCACTTGGTGCGGACCGTGCAAAATGTTGAAAAAATATACTTTTACGGATGCCAATTTGGGGGATTTTATGAAAAATAAATACGTGTCGATGGCAATTGACATGGAAACAACCGAAGGCGAGATAATTGCCAAAAAATACGGTATAGAAGCCTACCCAACGCTTTTATTTTTGGACAAATACGGCAGAGTAGTCAATCATCAAGTAGGCGGAATCAGTGCAGAAGCCCTTTTGACAAAAGCTGAACAAACCGTTCGCAAATCCATGTAAGAACTTAGTGAATAGTTAGTCATACGAAAGCCCTCCGTTTGTGAGGGCTTTTTTTTACGCAATAATGGCTTTGAAAGCAATATATTTATCCAAGGCTTTCATCACTTCATCAGCCACAAAAGCCTTCATTTCATTCAATTCTTGTTCACGATTCAAAGGAATTGGACCTGCCACTAACTGAATGTTCAAGACTCTTTCAATTTCCCAAAGTGTTTCCGTAGTGAAGTTGTGCGTTCCACTCAACCATTTGCTAATTTCAGACGGCTTTTTGCCAATCATAAAAGCAAATTCTTGATTAGAAAGCCCTCTCTCTCTGACTTTATCATCAATTCGAGCGGCTAAAAGCATCCGTTTTTTGGATTGTTCTCTTCTTTCGGACGTAATCATCCCTTTTATGTCTTCAACTTCTTGACTAAAATATGCTCTTGCTTTATTCATTTTCTGTAAAAATTAAATCTCCCAAAATTTCCATTTCATTCTCTGACCAATAAATATCTCGTTGCTTTATTTTATCGTATAATCTTTCGGAAATTTCACGCATTAGATAGTTTTCTTGGGTTAATATTGGGTCTTGTTGTAAGGCACGAATTAATTTAGATTTAAAACCTCCACCTCCTAAAATAACAACTGTTTTACCAAGTCTAATACAATACAGCCTTAGTTTTGAGTCAGGCATATCATATAAAGCACAAACTAAATCTCCTAATTTACCTTCATTCTCTTTAAAATGTCGATTCTCTGCCCCTGTATAATTGGCAATTAAGTCTATTCTATCAACAATATCAATGACTTCGCCAGTAAATTCAATTTTATATTTTCTGATAAATTTATCGAATAATGAGTGATTTTCATCATCAAGAATTACAGAATAAATATTTGCTTTTCCACCAGAAAGGTTTTCTAATTTAACGATTTCAAAATTCACTATTTCATGGTTTATTTTGTCTAAAATTAATCATTATTTTTGTTATAACAATTAAAACTAATTTTTTTAACATACAACCATTGATACACGATCTTATCGTAATAAAGAAAAGCCATTCACGTTAATCTTCTGTATCAAACCCAAAACTCAATCTCTATGAGAAACACCATTATTGTTGTCTTATTCTGCATAATTGCTGTCAATTCTTTTTCTCAAAATATTATTCCCAGCGAATCACTAAATCCCTTTTTGGAGAATAATGCAACTTTTGATTTTGAAAAAGGAAGATTAGTATTTCAACCATTGAGTGAATTGATATTAAAAGCTGAAAAATCATTCAAAGAAAAACATATCGAACCCACAAAAGCTATCATAAATGATTGGGAGGTAGTTTTAAAAGAAATAGGCAGGGTTCTTAGAAAGGAAAATACATTTTTATCTTGCTCAATTTCTGACAAAAATTTTGTTCATCTTTCCTTTGTCAATGATTATTTATTTTCTTTTTGCGAAACTAAGGATGATGAGAAACCTAAAAAGAAAGATTGATTTTGAGATGCTGTTATTTAATCATACAAAAGTCCTCCATTTGTGAGGACTTTTTTTTGTCGTAACTTTGCCTAAGAGTCTTGCGTGAAAAATACCTACTTATTCAATCACTCAATCACTCAATCACTCAATCACTCATTGCAAGAATGAAAATATCCCTAAATTGGCTTAAAAATTTTATTGAAATAACTGAATCCACTCAGGAATTAGACGAATTATTGACGGGTACGGGTTTGGAAGTTGAATCCATCGAACGCCATGAGGCTATTTTGGGCGGCTTGCAGGGCTTTGTGGTGGGCGAAGTGCTTACGTGCGAACGCTTTGAGGTCAAAGAAAAAATGTTGAGTCTTACCACCGTGGACATTGGTACGGGTACACCTTCGCAAGTGGTATGCGGGGCGGCTAATGTGGCAGCTGGGCAAAAAGTTATCGTGGCAACCGTTGGCACTACGTTGTATGACCATGCTGCAGGAAAGCCAATTTTTCAGATTACGAGCAAAAAAACCTACGGACACCTTTCGGAAGGAATGATTTGTGCGGAGGATGAATTGGGTTTAGGAACATCGCATGATGGGATTTTGGTTTTAGATACGATGCTTCCAAACGGAACGCCAGCGGCACAATATTTCAATTTAGAGGCAGATTTATTAATCGAAATCGGGCTAACTCCCAACCGTGCTGATGCCGCTTCGCATTGGGGCGTGGCTCGTGATATTAAAGCTAAAACGGGACGTGAAATTACCTTGCCATCAGTTGAAAATTTCAAGGTTGCCAATACCAATTTTCCGATTGAATTAATCGTAGAAAACCCAAAAGATTGTCCCCGTTTTTGTGGCGTAACGATTGACGGTGTGAAAGTCCAAGAGTCGCCAGAATGGTTGCGTAAATCTTTGGAAACCATTGGTTTACGTCCAATAAATAATATTGTGGATATTACCAATTATATCTGTCACGGACTCGGTCAGCCGATGCACGCTTATGATTGGCACGCTATCAAAGGACAGAAAATTGTCGTAAAAACGCTTCCCGCAGGAACTAAATTTATAACTTTGGACGAAGTGGAACGTACCTTGGGCGAAACAGATTTGATGATTTGCAATGCCGAAGAACCCATGGGAATTGCGGGCGTTTTTGGCGGTATGAAATCAGGAATTAAACAAGAAACCAATCGTATTTATCTGGAAGTTGCTTACTTTGACCCTGCCTCGGTGCGTAAAACGGCTCAACGTCATGGTTTGAAAACGGATGCCTCTTTCCGTTTCGAGCGTGGAACAGACCCAAATGCTAAGTTATTTGCCTTGAAATACGCCACGCTTTTGATTCAAGAATTGGCGGGTGGAGAAGTGGCTTCGGAGGTAACTAATTTTTATCCGACACCCATAGAAGATTTTAATATCAATGTTTCGTACAAAAATATTGATAGATTGATTGGTAAAAAATTAGAGAAAACCCGCATTGAAGAGATTTTGACCGATTTGGACATCAAAATTCAAGATGAAACCGAAAAACGATTCACGGCAATCGTGCCGCCTTACCGTGTGGACGTAACTCGTGAGGCAGACGTAATTGAGGAGATTTTACGGATTTATGGGTTTAATAATATCGAACTATCGCAGAATTTAGGCACTGATTTTCTTTCAAGTTTCCCCGCCAAAGACCGTGAAAATTTACAGTTGAAAATCTCTCAGGTTTTGGCGGCAAACGGTTTCAATGAAATCATTACTAACTCCTTGACAAAACCTGCTTACGCTGAACTCATCAAGGGTGATTTGCCCCATGAAAACGTTGAGATTTTGAATAAACTTTCGGAAGATTTAGGCGTGATGCGTCAGACAATGCTACTTTCTGGTTTAGAGGTTTTAGCCTATAACATTAACCGCCGTCAGAAAGATTTACGAGTATTCGATTTCGGCAAAACTTACCACAAAATCAACGATAAATACATTGAGAAGCGTCATTTAGCCCTTTTTGTCACGGGGATTACCGAGTCGGAAACATGGCAAATGAAATCGCAGAAAGTAGCATTTCATACCTTAGCAAGTGCCGTGAATAAAGTTTTGGGAAGTTTAGGATTCAAAAACTTAGATAGTAAACCCATTGAAGGTTCGGCAAGTTTTGAATATGGTTTGAGCTATGTATTAAATAAAAAAGAAGTCGTAAAATTGGGACTAATCAAACCAAATGTTACTAAAAAAGCTGAAGTAAAACAGCCCGTTTTCATGGCAGATTTTGATTGGGATTATTTGTTTAAACAATATAATGACCAAGCCAAATTTGTAGAGTTACCAAAATTCCCAGAAGTTCGCCGAGACTTATCATTGGTATTGGACAAAACGGTTTCTTTCGAGCAAATCCAAAAGATTTCTCGCAATTATGAAAAGAATTTGCTTCGTCAAATCAACGTTTTTGATGTCTATCAAGGCGATAATTTAGGCGAAGGTAAAAAATCCTATTCAGTAAGTTTCATCCTTCAAGACACCGAACAAACTTTGACCGATAAAGTAATCGACAAAACGATGGAAAAGTTGATTGGAGCATTTGAGAAAGAGATTGGGGCTGTGATAAGGAAATAGATACTAATTTTATACAAATCAACGTTTAATTCAAAAACTTTAAAACAAATCAACAATGTTAAAATCTAATTTTTTTACCGCCCTTCTTATTATGTTGTCAATCACTGTTTTTGCGGAAGAGAATCCTGCCAAAAAAGACGGTACAACGGGTATTCAATTCTTTAACGGGACGTTCAAAGAGGCTTTGGCAAAAGCAAAAAAAGAAAATAAAATGGTAATGATGGACTGTTATACCACTTGGTGTGGTCCTTGTAAAATGCTTAAAAAACAAGTATTTGTGGATAAAGCATTAGGTGATTACATGAACGAGAAGTATGTATGTATAGCGATGGACTATGAAAATGGCGAAGGTCCAAATGTAGCTCAAACGTACCCAGTTGATGGTTATCCAACACTTTATTTTTTGGATTCGTCGGGAAAGAAAAAGAATACGATGGTTGGCGTTCCCCAATCAAATCCAGCAGGAGCTATTTTGAGTTTAGCTAAGAAATACGGAAAGTAGAATTTAGTTAATAATTAATAAGGAATAGTCAATAATTATTCATTAATTAATTAGTAAAAAATGCTTGTAATTGCTTTATCTTTAAGCAATTACAAGCATTTTTTGTTTAACTATTCTCTATTAATTATTCATTAATAATTAAACCTACTCTCTGCGTCCACGCTTACCTTTAATGCGGTCTTTGGCTTCGTCTTTGAGGTCTTCATATTTTGTATATTGGTCAGCCGAAAGAATTTTTTTCATTGTTTCATCCTGAGCCATCACCAAATCACGCATATCTTTCATGGCAGCCCGCTTATCAGAGGCATCACGCATAGCAGCACGTTTCTGATTCAATTCCACCAACATGGGTTTGATTTGCGTTGCTTGGTCAGTCGTCAAAGTCAGGGCTTTTGTCCATCTTTGTAGCTGATTATCAGTTCTTTGCTCGGGTGTTTGATTTTGTTGAGCAGCATCTCTTCTACCATCCTGAGCATTAACGGTATCAATACTGACGGCGAAACTTGCTACTAAAAAGCCAAGGGCTAAAATTAATTTCTTGTTCATTGTTTTGTTAGTTAATTGTAATGATTAGTTGGTTAGATACGCCAAAAAATTAAAGGTTTAACGGAAAAACTAAAAACATATTTTGCAAGAGTGATTTTAAAGCCTTAATTTTGTGATACCATAAAGAAGGAAACGACTTTATCGGGGGGGCCTATAGCTCATTCGGTTAGAGCAACTGACTCATAATCAGTAGGTGCTTGGTTCGATTCCAAGTGGGCCCACATTAATAAATTATTGATTATCAAGGAGTTACGATTATTCGTAACTCCTTTTTTTGTGGGATAAATTCTCTGGTTTACACAGAGTTTACACAAAACACCTTTTTAGAGATATATTTTCTGCTTTTGGATTCAATGGAAAAATATTATTTATTTTTCTTAAAATCGAAATCTTTACTTCACTACAACCATTAATTCCAATTTTCACCATCACTTCTTCCTTATTTAAGCAAAATATTGAAGCAAGTCAGGGTCAAATCTATCAGTATCTGAACACAGCTATTTTCATTATAACTTGAAGGGTAAAAAAATCTAACTCACTCGCAACCATACATAATCACGACCGCTTATAATCTCTTTCCTCTTTTCGTCCAGCATTTCACACAGTTTATCATTACTTATTAAACAAATTACTATGTAGGTATTAATATTTGAGAATTAATTTATAAACTTTATAAATTAATTCTCAAATAAACTTTTACCATCATGCAAATCGAAAAAGAAACTCGAATTATTGACCTCACCGTTGAGCAATTGGTATTAATAATTGCTGACTCGGTAGCAAGTCCCACTGCTTCTGAATCCAACGAAGATGTTCCATTGAATGTAGAACAAGCCTGTCATTTCTTGGGAGATATGCCCAAACCCACACTCTACTTCAAATGTAGCAAAGGCGATATGCCTCATGTCAAGCAAGGCGGGCGTTTGTATTTCTTCAAAAAAGAATTGGTGGGCTGGCTTAGGAACTACACCGTGATTTCCTCCGAAAAGAAAGCGGCTGATTTTCTTGATAACTTCAAAGCTAATTTTCAGGCAAAAAAATAAGGCAAACTGCGGTCACAGATTGCCTTTATCAATGCTATTTCTCAAATCAAGAAGATTGCTATTTCTTCGGTGAATTTAGCAAAATTCTGTTGAAAACCATTCACATCATGGAAAATTCTGAATTAAACATCGCTCAAGACCTTGAAAAGTTAGGTTTCGTCCGCATCGGAACAAATTATTATAAAATGGTTGAAAAGCCCAACACGGACGGCTCGAAAGAACGCAAATTGATTGCTTGGACAGTCGAGTGCATCAAGGCGGACAATGGAAAGGATTTTGTGGCAAAAATTCCAAAATTGGATGGATTCTGCCTTTTTCCTAACCACTTTAATTTTGAAAAAGTCGTAGGTAACTTTTACAACCTCTACCACGAATTTAATCATGTTCCCCAAAAAGGAAAGTTTGACTTAACGCAAAAATTCTTACTCCATATATTCGGAGAACAATATGAATTAGGATTAGATTATTTCAAATTATTATTAGAAAAACCTTTACAGAAACTACCCATTCTGTGCTTAGTGAGCAAACAACGAAACACGGGTAAGACCACTTTTCTAAATTACTTGAAAGCCATTTTTGGTAAAAATATGACTTTGAATACCAATGAAGAATTCAACAGCAATTTCAATGATGATTGGGTTTCTTCCTTACTGATTGCCATTGACGAGACATTTTTAGAACGCAAACAAGATTCAGAAAGAATTAAAAATCTCTCTACTGCCTTAAAATACAAATCGGAAGCCAAAGGTAAAGACCGAAATGAAATAGATTTTTTTGCCAAATTTATTCTCTGTTCCAACAATGAAGATAGTTTTGTCTATGTCGAACCCAACGAGACTCGTTATTGGGTTCGTAAAATCCTTCCTTTTGAACAAGAGAATATTTATTTGTTATCCCAACTTAAAAACGAGATTCCGCAATTCTTATTTTTCTTAATGAATCGACCGATTAGTACCCAAAATGAATCAAGAATGTGGTTTAAATCCGCCTTGCTTCGCACTCCTTCGTTATTAAAACTAATCCGAAGGAATCGGAGTAAAATTGAATTGGAAATGTTCGAGGTGATTCAATTTATCATGGATGTTAAAAATGTGGAACTGGTTTGTTTTTGTGTCAATGATATGATGGAATGGCTCAATATCCGAGGGCTCAAAAACATTAATTCCGTCTATATTAAACACCATCTACAAAGCGATTGGGAATTGAAACCAAGCCCCAATTCAAATGCTTATACCCAGTACCGCCTTTTACCCAATATGACTATTCTCGAAAAGAAAAACCGTGGCAGATACTATCAAGTTTCTCATCATTTTTTACTTAATTTTGATGAAATTGATGAATAATATTATAAGTAATTGATTTTCAATACTTTATATTTCATCAAAAATCTCACAAAAGACTATCAAAAAAATATCTTGATGAGATGAGAATTTAAGGCTTCAATATTTTCACAGTCTTTTGTTAATTCTATTTATAAATATTATAATTTTATATAAAATTTATAAATTCAAAAATGTACACGCAAACCGAAAGAGACGATATGGAAAGGTTATTCGACAAACTGCGGTATGTCGGGTACGTTTTCTTGGCTTTACATTTAGTGTTGAATTTCCCTGAAATGTTGGAATACGTGGATGAGAGAGGTTCTTTTATTAGAAATTCTATTTTTCTAAACGTTTATCAATCCTTCAAAAGATTACCCTTTTTTACGAATTTCTTTATTGCCAAAATCCTTTGTTTAGCTTTTGTGTTGGTGGCGAGTTTTGGTCCACAATCTCGGAAAGACAAGAAAATTATAATCAACAAAGTTTTATTATTTTTGTTTTCGGGTATCATCATCTACTTTTTGGCGGATATAATTTACTATCTACAAACCAAGAATTTCATGGTATATACCCTCATAACGATTATGGGATTGATATTAACGATTCAAGGAGGAAGTTGGCTCACGAGAGCTTTGACTTACGATATTGGTGGCGAAGTGTTTAACGATGAAAACGAAACTTTCCCCCAAAATGAAGTATTGATTCAAGAAGAAGATTGGATAAATTTTGAAACGGAATACGTCCATCATGGCGAAACCCGAAAAGGAAAACTCAATGTGTTTCCCTATCGAAGCACTTTGGTCATGGGAACGCCAGGTTCGGGGAAAACTTTTTCCATTTTGATTCCTGCCTTGGAGAAAAGTATTCAGCAAGGTTTTGCGGCTTTTGTTTACGATTTCAAATTTCCCGACATGACCGAAGTGGCTTATAATGCTTTACTCAATTATAAGCCCAAAGGAATTCCAAAACCTGCCTTTTACCTGATTAATTTTGAAGATGTAAGTCGCAGCCACCGTTGCAATCCCATTGACCCCAAGTATTTAGTCAAGCAATTGGATGCCGATACCTATGCTACAACTCTACTTTTCAACCTCAACCGTGACTGGATTAAACGACAAGACTATTTTGTCAATTCAGCCATTTCTATCACGAAAACAATTATTTGGTATTTGAAAATTGTTTCGGAAGAAAACAGGGCTAATTATCTGGAAATGAAGAAATTAGATCCAGCCTTAAAACCCAATCGTTTTTGTAATGTCTGCACCTTACCGCATTTGATTGAGTTTTTGGCACAACCCACCGATAAGATATTTCCCATTCTGAAAAAATATCCCGCCTTAGAATCGTTGATGAGTCCCTTTGCAGATGCTCTCGAAAAAGAGGTTTACGAACAATTGGCGGGACAAGTTTCATCGGCTCAAATTGCTTTGGGTAGATTAATTGACCCCTCCTTGTATTGGGTACTGAGTGGCAACGATTTTTCCTTGGATATTAATGATGAAAAGAACCCGAAAGTTTTATGTTTGGGTAATAACCCCAAGAATTCAATGGTTTACGGAGCCGCATTGGGCTTATTTAACGTTACGGTTAGTTCCTTAGTGAATCAAAAAGGGAGACGTAAATTAGGGATATTTTTTGATGAATTACCAACCATTTATTTCATGGGCTTGCGACAATTAATTACCACCGCCCGTTCCAATAAAGTAGCTCCGTGGCTCGGGATTCAAGATATTTCACAACTTAAATTAGATTACGGACAAGACGAAGCCAAGGCAATCACCAGTACGATTGGTAATCTGATATCGGGTCAAGTATTGGAAGAAAGTGCTAAAAATGTATCGGAAAGAATTGGTAAAATATTGCAAATCAGAAAATCATCCACTGACAGTCGTAATGATTTAACTATCAATACTTCAACGCAATTGGAAGCCGCCGTACCACCTTCTAAAATGGCAAATCTGAGTCAGGGGAATTTTGCGGGAGCTTTGGCGGATACGCATGAACACCCCATTGAGCGAAAAATCTTCCATGCCAAAATCATAGTTGATAAAGTTGCCGTAAAAAAGCGTGAAAAAGGAGCTAAGATTCCCATTATTTATGACTTTGAAACGAAATTCGGCAAGACGGAACAAGAAGTTTTACAACAAAATTTTGAAGCCATCAAACGAGATATTGTAAAACTGATTGAATATGAAAATCAGCAGCAAGAATTAAAAAATAATTACTAATTTTATGAAAATTTATAAATGATGAAAGGCAAAGAATCCAAGAAAGTCAGTACCAGCAATGAATGGAACGAGTGGAAAAATAGTTTCCGAGACATAGTAGCAAAAACGCTCAAAAACGCCCGTATGCGAATGGGTGAATTGGGTTATCCGAACACTCGCCACGAGATTGCGAGTGAAACAAAATTGCCCCATCAGGTCATTGTTCACGCCGAACAGGGTAAAGGAAATATTGCCTTCATTATGTTGTTGATTGAATTTTACAACAAGCGTAAAGCGGTCAATACCAAAGATTTGGATGAAATGTACGGCTATTTAAGAGATTCCAGTAAGATTCCGAATGGTTTAGAAGAAGATGCGGAAGAAGAGGCAGATAATACTAAGGAGGATTAATGTTCCCATCGGGTACTTTCAAAAATAAATACATCATTAAATGTGGGTTTAGATAGCATCCATTTTTAATGATGGAATAATGTAAATGTTTGCCCGTAACGATGCCCGTATTTCCCATTAGTCCAATCGCTTGAGCCATTTTAACAACTTGATTCAGTTTGATAAACACGGCGTTTAAATGACCGTAGAGGGTCATAAAGCCGTATTGATGCCGAATAACTACAAATAGTCCCAAACCATTTTGATAACCTATTTGCTCCACTATTCCATCCGCAGCAACCACAATCGTGTCCGTTTCATTTGCCAGCATATCAATTCCACTATGAAACTTTAAGGCGTGATAAATTGGGTGAATTCGATAGCCATACTTTGAGGAAGTTTTTAATTTTCTCTCACTCAATATTGGTGGAATAATGGGAATTTTAGCCCATATATTTCGCTCCTGACAATTTTCTACAAAGCCTAATATTCCTCCCTCATTAGTTAATTGATTCAAAATTTGTTCCGTTGATTTTACTTGCCCATTTACGGAAAAGGTAATTCCAAAAATAATTAGACAAAGCATCTTGTTTTTCCCATAAAGTTTTTAAATTTAAACAATAATTTATAAATATTATAAATATATGAAAAATTCAGAAGAAATAGAATTGGAGTCCAAAAGTCTTGATTTTGAGAAAATCCAAGCGAGAAACTATGCAGAATCTTTCCTAAAATTCAAGGCAGAAAAGTATCAAGAATCTTTTGATGGGAACATGAAGGGATTAATTGAGAATGATGGTTATTTGAGTAATGATGAAATTGAACTTATCATTGAAAATCATCTTACTCAAAAGACTGATAAAGATGCTTTATCTGAAAAACTCCAAGAATTGGCTAAGAATAAGTTTGATAATTTGGAGAAATTGGCATTTTATCCCAGTTTCACGGAGGCAATTCCCTTGCTTTCTGAAGAGTTTAATTCATTCGTGGAAGCAGTAAATGATTACCAAAAAAGTGTTAAATCTTCTAAATCAAATAGTTTGAATGAAAAAGATGGCATGGCAGTAATGGGGAATCCCCTCAGGAAAACCAATCTCAGTATTGAACACCTTGAACTATTTTTTGAGAATGCCCCCATTACAAAAAAGAGCCTTGACGGACTGATTCAAGTCCATCATCAATACCCACAAAGACTCGTGGCTGCCATTGAAGAACAATTCTTTCCACATATTTTACTGCCCAAAGAAAATAAACAAGCCGTTTTTGAAGGCGTAAAAGATTACATCAAAACGATGAGCGAGGTTATTCAGAGTGGGGCTATTCTGATGGATAAATCGAACAATAGGTTCACCTATTTAGATAAAACCAGTATATTAAAAAAGCCATTGGACGATAAAATAAAGGCAGATTCTTGGCAAGATTTACCCAAAAAGTTAGCCAAAAAATGGCAAGGGATTATGGTTTATCAAGACCATAATTTGATGTATGCTTTGATTAAGAATTTTGGCAAGAATTTTAGCCAATCTTTTAAAAATACCCAATCTAAAACTAAAGAAAAAGCAACCGAGAATAAACTGGATTCACAGGAATATACCTTGCGAAAAGAGGCGGTTAATGTTTTTGTAAAGAAATTAGAAAAAGTGATTGGTAAACAAGAAGGCATTGAAAACCTAAAAGCTCAAAAAGAAAATATTTCAAGAGGTAAATTCTCTGACCTGATAAAAATTAATGAAGTGGAAGCAAGGTTTTATTTAGTCAAAAAGGGTGATAAATATCTGGTGAGTTTATTGCCCAAACGCACGGATAATACCACTCAGCAAGATTTGAATGGTTATGTGATTACTAAAACGGATTCTGAAAACCTGAAAATCAATCAACGAATTGGGAAACAATTTGTGGGTATATCAAAGAATGATGAGGCTGAATTAAAGGAATATTTTGCGTTCAAATCTATTCCCAATAGTTACCTCAGTCAATTAAAAGCGGTTTTGGTAGAACAAAAAGATGTCCCTTCAACACAAAAGAAACTCAGTGCCATTGCCAATAAAATTGCTAACACTTATGAAGGAACAGCGGCTGAAAAGCGTGAAATTAAAGCTGAAATTAAGCAACGGTTTGTTCCTTATACGGGAGTGTTGGATGAAGTTACGGGCAACATCATTACCAGTAATTTGAAAAAAAATACAATTCCAAAAACTTATAAAGGGGTAAGTTTAACCCAAGATGAGCAAAAGATGGTTGCGGAAGGTAAGTCCATTCAGTTGAAGGAGATTTTAAATCCCGATGGGTCAATCAGTTACGAATCTACGATTGCTTTTAATCCCATTAAACAAGGTTTGACCCATCAGAATCATACTTTGCCTTTAGTCCAAAAAGCTAAATCAATTGCACCCGCCCAGCGAGAAATGGTTGAGGCTAAAAAAGAGAATGAGACTAAAAGTACCAAAGAAAATAGTGTTTTAATTCAGCAAAAGAATAAACCAGAAATACTCAAAAGTACGCCCAAAATGAAGGCTGAAAGAAAGATGCCAAAGATTGCTAAACCGAGCATTATGAAACGATAATATCTTCATAATTGCTTGTTTATGAAGTGTTTATATTGTATTTTTATAGTGTTGAAAGTTTCAATTCAACGAAAAATCTGATGAAAAATGTAATCGTGATGGATGGTGAACTTTATTTGAAAACCATCGAAAAAAGTCCAGAATTAATTTCTGCCGAGGATATTCAAAAAAATGCTAAATTGCAGCGTGAAGTGATGGCGGAACTTTGCGGAGAGAAATGGTACGATGACGAATTATGTGTGATTTAGTACATTAATTCGCTGATTATAAAGACAATAGGTGTAGAACCAATGTCGTTTAGTTAAGGAAAAACGAGGGGTTTGAGTAAGTGCTTTAATTGTATTTATTTTGTAGGAAAATGTCTGACCTCCTTACGTCTTTTCCTTCGATTACCGTATCCATTTCAAATCCAAAATATCGAAAGAAAT
>JBBRMR010000039.1:0-43327 GCA_038230735.1 Cytophagales bacterium | reverse complement strand
TACTTCCAACGGTTAAATGTGGGATAATCCACGTATCAATTGTACTTTTACTAAGTATTCCCATTGCGTGATTTTTTATGATTTAGCACCACAAAATTCTCACTTATTTGGGAATACTTTTCAAAAGTTTAAACAGCTTCTTTATTTTCTAAAGTCTAATCTCCGTTTAAAAATCTGCATCCATCGCAAAAGCCATTGATTCCTTCTCCGACATTACGCCTGATTTTTGGTATTCTGCCACACGTTTTTCAAAGAAATTAGTTTTGCCTTGAAGCGAAATCATCTCCATAAAATCAAATGGATTTTGGGCATTAAACTGCTTTTGTAAACCCAAAGCTATTAATAAACGGTCAGCCACAAATTCGATATATTCACACATCATTCCCGAGTTCATTCCGATTAACGAAACTGGTAACGCATCCGACACAAATTCTTTCTCAATTTCTACGGCATCCAAAATGATGTCATAAATATCTTGTGGGTTCAATTGGTTTTTGATGTGGTCGGTATAAAGCATACACGCAAAATCACAATGTAAACCTTCATCTCTGGAAATCAATTCGTTTGAGAATGACAAACCTGGCATTAAACCACGTTTTTTCAACCAAAATATTGAACAAAACGAACCCGAAAAGAAGATTCCTTCTACTGCCGCAAAAGCAATCAAACGCTCGGCAAAATTGCCATTTTCAATCCAACGCAAAGCCCAATCCGCTTTTTTCTTTACGCAAGGAATTGTATCAACCGCACGAAGCATCTTGTCTTTCTCCACGGGATTTTTGATGTACGTATCAATCAGCAACGAATAGGTTTCTGAGTGAATGTTTTCCATCATAATCTGGAAACCGTAGAAACATTTTGCTTCGGCATACTGAACTTCAGAAAGAAAATTTACCGCCAGATTTTCATTAACGATGCCATCAGAAGCGGCGAAAAATGCCAATACGTGCGAAATAAAGTGTCTTTCGCCATCATTCAAACGATTTTCCCAATCGTTTGCATCTTGTGATAGGTCGATTTCTTCGGCAGTCCAGAAAGAGGCTTCGGCTTTTTTGTAATATTGCCAAATATCGTTGTGCTTGATTGGAAATAGCACAAAACGGTTTGGATCTTCAATCAAAAGGGGTTCAGCCAGTGAGTTGTTTGTCATGGTTTTCGGAAGGATTATAGCTTTATTCTGAAATATTTAAAGGTAAGTAATTAATAAAATTACTCAGCAAATGGCGGTTTGTCAGATAAAAACTAAGGGTTAAATTATGAAACTGTAACCACACAGGGATGTTAGGAATGATAGTTTTTTAGAATCGTTGTTAGAAATTCTTTTCTCCGAAAAATCTATCTTTACTATTCTACCTGCGTGGTCAAAAAATAAAACGAATATACGCATTTGAGGATAAACCGTTGGTAAAATTTTATTAAAAAGCTGTGGTTTTTTACGAATCCCTTATTTACCTTATGAGTGGTTGCTTTACAAATTTTGAAATAATGTGATGGAGCGTTAGTGAATACAATTAATTTACCATTTGAGTAAACAAATTGTTTTGATTTGTGGATTAATATTTTCAAATTTAACCACGAATTAATGCAATAACTAATTATTTATTCGATGTTCGTTTTTCGATGTTTGATGTTCGGAGTAAAATGTCCCGTCATCCCGAACATCAAAAAACGAGCATCGAACATCGAAACAAAAAAACAATGACAAAAGATTTCTTAGGGAAAGTTGCCATGATAACAGGGGCAGCATCGGGTTTAGGTAGGGCTACAGCTCTTTTATTTGCCGAGCGTGGGGCAAAAATAGTGGTTTCGGATATGGCAGTAGAAGGCGGAAACGAAACCGTAAAAATGATTCAAGATATGGGTGGAGAGGCTACCTTCATCGTTTGCAATGTTGCCAAAGAGGATGAAATCATTAATTTGATAACCAAGACCGTAGAAGTTTACGGAAGAATCGACTGTGGCATCAACAATGCTGGTATTGGTGGCATCTGGACTTCCACACATAAGTATCCAGCGGATAATTTTGAGCAAGTGATGGCGGTCAATTCTACGGGCGTATTTTTGTGTATGCGGGAGGAATTGAAAGTGATGATGCAACAAGGTTCGGGGTCAATTGTGAATGTTGCTTCGGTGGCGGGTTTGTCGGGTTTTCCCAATAACGTTGCCTATTCCGCCAGTAAGCACGCTGTGGTGGGTATGACAAAATCTGCGGGATTGGAATATGCCAAAAAGGGCATCAGAGTAAATGCGGCTTGTCCAGTATTCACCATTACACCGATGGTTACGGATATGTTTGATTTATTGGGGGATGATATGAAAGGAAAAATGGAAGCTTCAATCCCGATGAAACGCTTTGGACAACCCGAAGAAATAGCGGAAGCAATTGTGTGGTTATGTTCAGATGCGGCTTCGTTTATTACGGCTCATGCCTTGCCGATTGATGGTGGGATGATGGCGGGGTGAAACATAAATAAGTATCAAAAAAGCCACTCAGACGCTTCTGAATGGCTTTTTCATCAATCCATCATTCCTCTATCAAAACTCCGTTTCACATCTTTTTCCTTTATAGAATCTCGCTTATCGAATGTTTTTTTACCTTTGGCTAAGGCGATGTCTATTTTGGCAAAACCTCTGTCTGAAATATACATCCGAGTTGGAATAATGGTTAAACCTACGTCTTTGAGTTTATTGATTAGCTTTTTGATTTCCCGTTTGGTCAATAATAACTTGCGGTCTTGGAGGGGCTGATGATTATAATGCGTGCCTTCATCATATTTGGCAATATTCATTTGGCGAATGTATAATTCATCGCCCAAGAACAAACAGTAAGCATCGGTCAGGTTTACTTTTCCCTGACGAATTGACTTAATTTCCGTTCCCATCAACATGACTCCCGCCGTATATTTTTCCAGAAAAGCGTATTCAAAAGATGCCCTTCGGTTTTTGATTTCTATATTTTTTGCTATTTTTTCTTTCATAGTTGAGGTATGAGGTGTGAGCAATTAGCTTTGAGTAATAGACTTCGACTTTAATTACTCAATACTCATTGCTCACTCCTCAAAGCTAATTTATTTCGAGCTATAATTCGGTGCTTCCTTTGAAATGGAAACATCGTGGGGATGGCTTTCTTTTGCCCCTGCCGAGGTAATTTTTATGAATTGTGCTTGTTTCAAAGCCTCAATATTTGCTGCTCCACAATAGCCCATTCCCGCTTTTAAGCCACCGACCATTTGGTAAATAATTTCTGAAACCGAACCTTTGAAAGGCACTCTGCCCACGATTCCTTCGGGTACTAATTTTTTAATATCATCTTCAGCATCTTGAAAATAACGGTCTTTTGAACCATCTTCCATTGCCTCCACCGAACCCATGCCTCGGTATGATTTGAACTTACGACCTTCAAAAAGCACTACTTCGCCTGGGGCTTCGTCCGTTCCTGCCAACATCGAACCTACCATAATTGAACTCGCACCGCCCGCAATTGCCTTCACAATATCACCTGAAAAACGTATGCCACCGTCTGCTACAATGGGTACATCCAAATCCGCCACGGCTTTTGCGGCTTCATAAACGGCTGAAAGTTGGGGCATTCCCACGCCCGCAATGATACGGGTTGTGCATATACTTCCTGGACCCACGCCCACCTTCACGGCATCGGCACCCGCTTCTGCCAAGGCTCTTGCACCCGCCCCCGTTGCTACGTTTCCACACATGACATCAAGATTTGGAAAGGCTTTTTTCACGGATTTCAAGGCATCAATTACCCCTTTTGAATGTCCATGAGCGGTGTCGATACTGACAACATCTACGCCAACTTGCACGAGTGCCTGCACACGGTCGAGGATGTCGGGCGTAACTCCCACTGCTGCACCTACTCTTAAACGCCCGTGAGCATCTTTACAAGCATTTGGGTGGCTTTTACGTTTGATAATATCTTTATAAGTTACCAATCCGATGAGTTTATAATCGGCATCAACGATGGGCAATTTTTCAATTTTATATTCTTGTAAGATAACCTCGGCATCGTCCAATGATGTTCCTTTTTTGGCGGTAATTAAATTTTCAATCGTCATGACTTCCGTTACGGGACGAGCCATATTTTTTTGAAAACGTAAATCACGATTGGTCAAAATGCCGACTAATTTTCCCGTATTGTCAATGATGGGAATACCGCCAATTTTGGATTCTCGCATGATTCTTTGAGCATCGCCAATGGTTTTATCCATCGTTAAAGTTACGGGGTCAATAATCATTCCCGACTCTGAACGTTTAACTTTTCTGACCTGTTCCGCTTGTTGGGCAATGGACATATTTTTGTGAATAATGCCGATTCCGCCACTTTGAGCCATCGCAATCGCCAAATCCGCTTCGGTAACAGTGTCCATCGCCGCTGAAAGGATGGGTACGTTGAGCGTAATATTTTTGGTTAGTCTTGTATGCGTGGTGACTTCACGGGGAAGGACTTCTGAATAGGCAGGAAGAAGAAGCACGTCGTCGTAAGTGAGGGCTTCAAAAAGGAACTTTGATGAGTCTAACATGGCAAAAAACGTTGATTTTGTTATTTGCAAGACAAAATTACGGTAAATTTTATTCAATTAAAAATATAGGTGTTAAAAACCTCTATTTGATTATTAATTCCGCCACAATAAAAATGCAAATAAAACAATCCAAAGCACATCCACAAAGTGCCAATAGAAGATAATTAGGTTGATTTTGAGTTGGTTCGGAGGATTTACGGAATAAATAAACGACTCAATATAAGACATTCGTTTGAGGGCTTCTACGAAGATTTTTATCAGGAAAAATAAGCCAATTAAAATATGAAAAATGTGTAAGCCCGAAAGCATATAGATGAATCCTTTTGAATTTCTTACGTCCCCACTTTGCGTAAATAATTGTTGCCAACCGATAAGTTGCAACACAATAAAAGCCACTCCTAACGATAAAGTAATTGCCATTAATATCCTGTAAATCAAATACTTGTCTTCTTTAAAATAGATATTGGCAAGGTGCAAAGTCAGGCTGCTGATAATTATTAAAAGCGTGCTGACCCAAAATATTTTTGGAATTTCTATTTTAGCAAAACCTGCATCGGGGCGTTCCAAATTGAGGTAGGAAGTTAGCAAAAACAAAAACATCAACCCGCTGCCGAAGATGGCAAGTTGAAGCATAAATTTAAAAGGTTCTCTTCGTTGCATATACGTAGCACGGGAGCGAACGTCGCCCGATTTTTCCCGTAGTTTCAAATTTACCACTATACGGGAAAGGATTCCCGTGTTACAAATTTCCTTGCCAAACTGAATAATTGGCAAAGGTTTTTTTCAAATCAATTTCCTGATTAAAAATTCCAAAAACCGTTGAACCCGAACCTGTCATACTGGCGTATTCAGCACCGTGAACATACAAGGAATTTTTGATGGTTTCGATGACTGGATATTTGGGTAAAAGATGGTTTTCGAAATCATTTTTTACTACATCAACCCATTGATTTACAGGAGTTTGCAATATTTTTTTTAAATCAATATTCGCTTTTTGCGGTTTCACACCCGAATACGCTTCTGCCGTTGAAATATGAATATTGGGATTGACCAAAATGATAAATTTATTCGATAAATTAACCTTTATTTCTGCAAATTCATCGCCTTTTCCGAAGCAAAATTTTGGTTTATTTTGAATGAAAAAAGCACAATCACTACCCAATTGTCGGGCGTAATTTTCCATCATTTCTACATTCATATTTAACTCAAAAAGTTCGTTTAAAGTTTTAATCGTGAAGGCACAATCTGCCGAACCACCGCCCAGACCCGCCCCAATGGGAATGATTTTATGCAAATGAATCATCACGGGCGGGAGTTTAAAATCCTGACTGATAAGATGATAGGCCTTTAAACAGAGATTGGTTTCAGGATTTCCAAGAATTTCAATACCCGTGCTTTTGAAGGATAACTTTTGAATAGGCATAATCTCTAAAACATCGCTCCAACCCACGGGATAGAAGCAGGATTCGAGGTTATGAAAACCGTCTGAACGTTTTTCTGTAATAGATAAACCGATGTTGATTTTGGCGTTTGGGAAGGAGAGCATTTTTTGGGGGAAATAAGGATAAAAGGATAAAAGGAGGAACGGAGCGGAGAAATGCTGGAAGGGAGAAAGAGAGGGAAGATTTACAAAACCATTTTCTCCTACCTCCCTTCCTCCCTATTTCACTTCTTGAAAAAGATTTGGATAATCCGTAATCAGCCCGTCCACACCCATGGCTTTCATGGCTTTCATATCCTCCACCGTGTTCACCGTCCACGGTACAACTTTTATGCCCTTTTGGTGGCACATATCCACTCTTCTTTTAATCAAATTTTTATAATACGGACTAAAAATATCAGGGTTAAATCCTAATTTTGCCAAACTTGGGTCCACCATTTCATTCTCTACCAAAGCCGATAAAGTTATTCGTTTATATTTCTTGGCATCCATCTGTGAATGCCAATATTTCAGTACGTTAAAGTCAAAACTTTGAAGAATTACTCGCTCTGGTTTTAGCTGTTTCATGATTTCTTGATAAACTAAATCAGAGAATTCTTCAACGGTCTTGGGTTGAGAAATACTATATTCTTGCTCTTCCGATTTTATCTCAATATTATACTTGACGGGCTTCATTTTTTTTCCCTTGATATACGCCTCACAAGCCTGTATCATTTCGCTCAAAAGGGGCTTATGCGTAGAAATTTTTTGTTGTTCTGGAAACAAAATATTCCCCCGAATTCCTGAATCATATTGTTTGATTTCAGAATAATTCATCGTATAAAGATTCAAGGTCTTTTCATCCGCCTTCGTTACGGGAGTGCCATCAGGTTTTGAGCAAAATAATGAATTCATGTACGGCTCATGCGAAACCACAACTTGATGGTCTTTGGAAACACAAACGTCTAATTCCAAGGTTGTTACGCCTAAATCAAGGGCTTTTTTGAAGGCGGGAATTGTGTTTTCAGGCATCAATCCTCGGCAGCCACGATGTCCTTCAAAATCAAATTTTTGTGCATTGGTCGTGGTCATAATCAAGAACATTAAGACGGTTTGGAGATACGTTATTTTCATTTTTTCTATGTTTAATTCTTATTCAGCATTAATTCATGTAAATTAAGTATTTTTTATTATAAATAAAATCTACTTCTTTTGTAGAGTGATAAATACAATACCACATATCAGAATAGCCACATTACAAGATGTTGAAGCCCTCTGTCAAATTGGAGCAAAAACTTTCGCAGAAACTTACGGAGAGCAAAATACGCTCGAAAATTTGCATAAATATTTGGAAGAAAGATTCAATACAAAGAAAATTTCGGATGAAATCCTGACTGCCGAAACGGTATTTTTGCTCGTAGAATTGAATAATGAAACGATTGGTTACGCAAAAATACGAGTAAATTTAGCAGAAAATCCCGACCCCAAAGCCATAGAAATGGAACGAATTTATATCGAAAAAGCACTTCATGGGCAAAAGTTCGGGGCAGTATTGATGCAAAAATGTATGGATGTATCTCGTAAAAAAGGCTATCAGTCGCTTTGGTTGGGGGTTTGGGAGTATAATCCGAAGGCAATTGCTTTTTACAAGAAATGGGGTTTTGAAATATTTGGAACGCACATTTTTCAATTAGGAGACGATGCCCAGACGGATTATCTAATGATAAAGAAATTATGATAAAACATACAAGCCATTTACACATCTCGTGTGAATTTTAGAAAAGGTTAATACAGAAAATCCCTGCTACTGGCGGGGATTTTTGTTGATGTGAAGATAAGATTTAGTGTGAATAATGCTAATCAGAAAAAGAGACGGCAACAGGGAGGAAAAGTCACATTTTTTGCGTGGAACTTGTAAAATTGAGTTTATTGAAACTTCCCCTAAAACTTTAACTGAATATTTCTATATTCTTAGTTTGTAAAACGCTTAACGGAAAAATTGTTTTTGTTTCGCCCGTTTGAAGTATTATTGAAGTAGTGTCCATCGAAACTATTTCACCTGTTATACCATCTATGCCCACAATTTGCCCTTCTTTAAATTTATTTTTGGAATAAAAGCTGGACAAAATATTCGCCAAAACATCTCGTGAAGCCATGCCATATCCTACGGCAAAGGCAAAGATGATTCCCCCGATAATAAGGTTGAAACTTGATTCTAATAAACTGGTTTCAATACCCGCTTGCTTCAAGGCAGCCACCAAAGCAATTACCAAAAAGAAGAAAAAGACGATATTGCCTAATAACTTTCCAGAATCAATTTTCAAGGATTTTGAGATATTGATAACGGCATTTTTCAAGGCATCCGCAATCATAATTCCCGCAAAAAGCATAATGGCAGAAGCAATCAATTTCGGAATTAATGTTACCAACGAAGCCACCATATCCGTCAAAACCTTCATGCCCAGCGTTTCAGTGGCGGCGGTAATAAACACCAACAGGATGAAATAATAAAGAATTTTGGGAATCAAGGCACTCAATTTGATTTCACCAAATTTTTTGATAACATCAATTTCATTCAATTTATCGCCCAATTTATCGAATCCTGATTTTTCAAGTCCTTTCTGTAAAACCTTAGTAACTAATGAAGCCACTAATTTACCGACAAAAAACAAAATGGCAGCCCCAATAAACTTGGGTACGAAGCCCGTCAATTGCTCTAAAAGTTTTCGGAAAGTATCAATCAGAATGTCTTGAATATTTGGCATGACTTGCGGATAATGAATAGTTTTGAGATAACAGTTTACGAATTAATCTTCACAAGCACCTGAAAGGCTTGTAAGGGTTGAATTTTAAGCCCGATTTTCTTCGTTTCCCGCTGAAAATGAGGCAGTTACGGCATTGACAAAATTGCCCACAAAGAGTTCGATAATCGTTGAGCCGTTGCGGATGGTGTCTATTTCCGAAAACAAGGCTTTCTTCAAATGTTCTGGCACTTGGGCATCTGATTCTAAGAGTTTGAATGGATTTTCTTCTGGCATTTTTTAATCTTGTCTAAAAAACAAACTCACTAATTTTCCAATAATAACGCCCCAGAATAATACGCCTTCTAAATAGACCTTGCGGAGTTTTTCTTTGGCACGCAAGAGTCTCATTTTTACAGCACTTTCCGAAATATCCAAAGACTCTGCAATCTCTTTGATGCTCAAATCATCTTGGTATTTCATCATCAAAATTGATTTCTCTTCGGGCAAAATTTGTTGCATGGCTTTATTGAGACGTTGGGCTTCAAGCTCTGCCATTTCTGCATCATCATCGTTATCGGGAAGGTCAAAATTTTCATCTAAACCTACTTCCGAGTATTTTTTAGAAACTCGTGTTTGGTCGATACAATAATTGTAAGTGATTGAATATAACCAAGTTGAGAATTTGGCAGTTTCTTTGTATGAACCCATATTGAGTACCAACTTGATGAAAATATCGTGGGTGAAATCTTCAGCTTTGGCATCGTCTTTTACAAACGATAAGCACTTTCGATATACTTTGTCAGAATAACGGTCGTACAATTGCTCGAAATAAAGGTTCTTTTGGGTTTCGATAAAATTCGCAACCAATTGTTCGTCCGTAAGTTTTTTAAGGTTCATTTTAATAAAAAGCTAATATTTGACAAAATAACGAAATTATTTTGTTTGGCACTATCTTTATGAGTAATATAATGACGAAATATGCTTATAATCAAGGTTTTGAATACTATTTTTTTTAGATTAAACGTTGATTTAACAAGAAGGTGATGTAGAAAATGCTTGTTGCAAGTATGTTTAAATTTACCTTTGTAAAACAAAACCAACTTTGAAATTTTTGATTCCTTACTTATAAAAAACAAAACCGTTAGAAAGCAATGACTGGGATGATTCCAACGTTCAGAAAACGCAACAGAGATAAACATACTCTGGTGGGTAATTTGTTTTCCTTTTTGAATAATTTTATGAATACAAAACAAACACCCGAAGAAAAACGTCGTCTTGAAAAAGTGATAAGCAAGTCGGCAGATGTAATTGAAAAATCTGATTATATAAGTCGAGATTTGAGTTGGTTAAAATTTGACGAGCGTGTCCTCGACCAAGCCCGTGATACTCGCAGAAATATTTTCGATAGACTAAAATTTTTAGCCATCACTGCTTCCAACTTGGATGAGTTTTTCACCATCCGAGTAGCCTCACTTTATAATTATATTGACTTCGGTAAAGAACGAACTGATTATTCTGGTTTGCGAGAAATTCCTTTTAAAAAGACCTTAATGGCTGCTTCACAAGCATTTGTGGAAGAAATGCAAAGGCTATATCAAGAAGAATTGATGCCTGAATTTATGGAAAACGGATTCAGAATTGCTAAAATCCATGATTTGAACAATGAAGAAACCGAACAAATTTTAGACTATTTCAACCGCACCATTTACCCCATGCTTACGCCAATGGTGTTTGACCATACGCATAGTTTTCCGAGTTTATTAGCCAAAACTTTAATCTTTGGCATTGTTACAAAAAGTGAAAATGAGCGAAATGATAGTGGTAAGAATGAAAATCGGAAAATTAGTTTCGTCCAAATTCCGCAGAATCTTCAACGCTTCTACATTATCGAAAGAGAGGACGAAATAATATTTGTTCCCATCGAAGAAATTATCCGTCATGAAATCTGGAAATTGTATAAAAACGTTGAAATAGAAGCGGTTTCATTGTTTAGATTGACCCGTGATGGCGATTTTGATTTGGTGGAACATGAAGATTCGGAAACAGATTTTATTGATGAAATCAGAAAGAAAATCAAAGACCGCCGTTTGGGAAGAGTTACCCGAGTTGAGATTGAATCTAACTGTTCGGAATGGATGTTAGAAATGATGTTGAAACGCTGGAAAATTGAAAAAAACGGTATTTTTTTTTCTAATAACTTGTTGGATTTCAGTTGTTTCTGGCAGATTATTAAACATCCCGAATTTAAAGCCAAGCAAGTTTTACAACGCCCTTCCGTTCCCGCTTTGGGTTTAAGTGGTCCAAAAATTGAGAATATTTTCGAGGAAATGCAAGCAGGTGATATTCTTTTGCATCACCCCTACAATAATTTTGAACCCGTCCTTCAGCTCTTGGAACAAGCCGCTGAAGACCCGCAGGTTTTGGCAATCAAGATAACTTTATACCGTATTTCCAAAAATTCACGGATTGCCGAAGCCCTTCTTCATGCGGCTGAAAACGGAAAACACGTTTCAGTTTTGTTTGAAGTGAAAGCCCGTTTTGACGAAGAAAATAACATTCGTGAAGCCCAGCGACTTTCAAAGGCGGGTTGTTTTGTGATTTATGGAATCCCAGGCGTAAAAACGCACACAAAATTATTGCAAGTCATTAGAAATGAGGGAGATAGAGTGAGAAGTTACGCCCACTTATCGTCTGGAAATTATAACGAAGATACCGCAAAACTTTACACGGACATCGGACTTTTGACGACTGATAATGTTTTGACCAGAGATATTTCAGAGTTTTTTAATGTCATTACAGGACACTCGCAACCGCACTCCTACGAGCGACTCATCACCGCACCCCGTGATATGAGAAACCGTTTGGTAGAGATGATTCGCCATGAAGCCGATAATGCTCGGGCGGGTTTGACAAGTGGCATTTGCTTGAAAATCAATTCATTACAGGATAAATCTTCGATTGATGAATTGTATAAAGCATCACAGGCGGGTGTACCCATCCGTTTGATTGTGCGGGGAATTTGCTGTTTGCGTCCACAACGAAAAGGGCTTTCTGATAATATTACGGTGCGGTCAATCGTGGGAGATTTCTTGGAACATACTCGACTTTACTATTTTCATAATAACAACGAACCCAAAATTTACGGAGGTTCTGCCGATATGATGGTGCGAAGTTTTGACAGAAGGATTGAGTCGCTTTTTGAGATTTATAATCATAATGTAAAACAACAAGCCATTCATATTCTGGATTGGAATTTGAAGGACAACGTAAACGC
Source organism: Cytophagales bacterium (assembly GCA_038230735.1). Classification (GTDB taxonomy): domain Bacteria; phylum Bacteroidota; class Bacteroidia; order Cytophagales; family Spirosomataceae; genus Arcicella. The sequence continues at coordinate 31,351 of JBBRMR010000039.1, read as the reverse complement.
TTACGAAATGCAAGAAGACGGTTCATTTCAGCGCTGTGCAACACCCACTGAATGTGGCATGGAACCGTTTGATATTCATAAAAAATTCTTCAAAACTACCATGAAAGAGGCTTTGGGGGCAAAATTGTTTGAAGAAGTGGAGGTGGTGCATGATGAGGAATTGGAAGTGGTGAATGAGTAGAATTTTTGAATAGTTACGTTATTGGTATAGATTTACGGAGGGCTTCGTTTTGAACGAAGTCTTCCGTTTTTTCACTGATTTTTATTATCTGTCGTTTCAAACTCCAAAAAACATGAAAAATTTTTGCTTAAAATCCACCTTTATTGGGCTTATTTTCTTTCAATTCTCCGTTTCAGCCCAACAATTTAAGGTGTTGTTGTTCAGTAAAACGGACGGTTTTCACCACGAATCCATCAATGAGGGCGTTACAGCCATTAAACAATTGGCAAACCGCCATACTTTTAGTGTAGATTGGCACGAAAATGCTGCCATTTTTAACGAAAAAGAACTGGCAAAATACAGTGCGGTTATCTTTTTGAACACCACGGGGAATATTTTGAACGATGAACAGCAAGCCGCTTTTGAAAAATATATCAAATCGGGCAAAGGTTTTGTGGGGATTCATAGTGCTTCGGACACTGAATATGACTGGGCTTGGTATGGGAAAATGGTGGGAATGTATTTCAAGATTCATCCTCAACAACAAACTGCATATTTGACGGTGAACGACAGTAATTTCCCAGGCATGGAGCGTTTTCCAAAAAAACTTCTTTGGACAGATGAGTGGTATGACTTCAAAACTCCTGCTAATACCAGTGATTTGAAAATATTAGTTTCGATAGATGAAAAATCCTACAATCCTGCTGTTAAGTGGGGTGATAATGAAAGTAAGGGCATGGGAGCATCCCACCCAATTTCTTGGTATCATAACTATGACGGTGGCAGAGCGTTTTATACCGCTTTGGGTCATATACCCCTGGTTTATTCAGATCCAATCTTCTTAGATCACTTGTACGGAGGAATTTATTGGGCGGCTACTGGAAAGGGTTTGTAGTGAATGCGGTATTATCACCTAATAATTTTGGACATAAAAAACAAAATTTACTAAAAATATGACAGACAATACTCCACAAAAAGAACCCTTCATCCACCACGTTTACTTTTGGTTGAAGCATACGGACAGTTTGGAAGACCGAGCAAAATTGATTGAAGGCTTAAAGGCACTCGCCAAAGTTCCTGAGATTCAGCAGCATTATATTGGCATACCCGCCTCCACCAATCGTGGAGTTATTGATACTTCTTATGCTGTTTCTTGGCTTTGTTTTTTCGAGAATTTAGACGAGCAACAAGTTTATCAAGTCCACCCAATCCACTTGAAATTTGTGGAAGACTGCTCCCATCTTTGGGATAAGGTTATCGTCTATGATTCAGTGGATGCCAAGTGATAAGAGTCGTAAGTTTTAAGTCATAAGTCGTAAGAAAAGTACATCAATTTTATTCAGAACAACGATTTTCTAAAATTTTTCATTAAAATATTCTGATTAAAAGTATAGTTATTAGCATTTTGTTTTGGGTCAAAAACTTACGACATACGACTTTTGATTTTTGACAAAACCTCAAAGACATGAAAGGTTCAAATTTTATGATTATCTTACCATGTAAATCAAAACATATCCTGAATGAAGGTCTTAGTAGTTGATGATGAAAAAGATGTTCAAACCCTCTTTGAACAACGTTTCCGCCGAGAAATACGAGGTGGTGAATTGGAATTGGTCTTTGCTTTTTCGGGTGAAGAAGCCCTCAATTTCATGAAAATCCACGAACACGAAGCCGTTTTAATCCTTTCCGATATCAATATGCCAGGCATGAGTGGGCTGGAATTACTGAAAAATATTAAAGAGAAATACGAAACTCCGCCCCCCACCGTGATGATGATTACGGCGTATGGCGATGAAGTAAATTATCAAAATGCCCTTCGTTTGGGGGCAGATGATTTTTTGACCAAACCCCTTGATTTTACTTCGTTGAAAGATAAATTAAAAACCCTAACTGCATGACAAAAATATTAGTTGCCGATGATGAACCCGACTTGGAAACCCTTATCCGCCAAAAGTTTCGTCAAAAAATACGGGAACATCAATATGAATTTGTATTTGCCGCTAATGGCAAAGATGCACTTGAAAAAATACAAACAAATCCCGATATTTCGGTGGTTTTGAGCGACATCAATATGCCCGAAATGGACGGTCTGACGCTCTTGGCAAAAATTAGCGAAAGTAGTCCCCTCCTGCAAACGGTGATGGTTTCTGCCTACGGTGATATGACCAATATCCGCACTGCCATGAACCGAGGGGCTTATGATTTTGTAACTAAACCCGTTAATTTTGAGGATTTAGAATTAACCATTGAGAAAACCATTCGCCACGTTGCCCAAATAAAGGAAACGCTCCAAGCCATTAAAGAAAACAATATTTTGAAGATGTATGTGGATGAAAACGTACTGCATTTCATGGATTCCAGAGCGTATGAGGCATATTTAACCGATAACGAAACCATCGAAGCCAGCGTTGCTTTCATAGATATTTGCAGTTTCACGTCCATCAGTGAAAAAGAATCACCCGACACGGTGGTAAAATTGCTGAACAATTATTTTGATATAATGGTGAAGGAAATCATTGCTCAGAATGGCATTATTGACAAGTTTATTGGGGATTGTGTGATGGCGGTTTTCAAGGGCGATTATCACCTCGACCGTGCCATTGATGCCAGCCTTGCTATTCGTAATAAAATAGGTTCGTTGCCCGCAGAGAAGGATTTTATACCCCGAGTTTCCATCGGTATCAATAGTGGAGAAATGATTTCGGGTAACATCGGTTCGGCAACTTTAAAACGTTTGGATTACACCGTCATCGGCGATACCGTCAATACTTCCCAACGCTTGCAAACAACCGCCACACAAGGGCAAATTGTCATTACGGAAGCGTGTTATGAGAAAGTTAAACAGTCCTTTAATTGTCAGAAAATTGGAGTAACGAATTTGAAAAATAAGGCAGAAGCGGTGATGATTTATGAAGTTTTGAATTAACCATGCAATACGAACAGGTACATATTTTTATGATTGATAAATTGGAAAAGGGGCTTCCTTCCTACCTGACTTATCATGACGTACAACACACCAAAAACGTAATTGCTGCCGCCGAACATTTGGCAGCGGGTGAAAATCTTATTGGTAAAGAATTAATTTTACTGAAAACGGCAGCCCTTTTTCACGATACAGGGTTTTTGCAGAGTCCCCACGAACACGAAACTCAATCATGCACAATAGCAAAAAGATTTTTACCCGAATATGATTATTCAGAAGAACAAATTGAAAGTATTTGTCGGATGATAATGACTACTAAACTTCCCCAATCTGCCGAAGACCATCTCAGTCAGATGCTTTGCGATGCTGATTTATATTATTTGGGGGGTAATGAATATGAAATTTACGCCCACAAATTATACAAAGAATTTAAGAAGAATAAGGTCGTGCAGACGGAAATTGAATGGCAATTGAAACAGGCAGAATTTTTATCATCTCATCATTTTTTTTGTAGAACTGCTAAACACGAAAGAGAAGAAAACAAACAGAAAAATCTTCAACATTTACAAGAAACGATTGCCGCTGCCTTATCTCCTCACAGATCCAATAATCCTGTTGAAACCACAAAGGATGTATTTTTAGTGTTGGCTGGATTAACAATTTCGGGTATTGCCTACAAAGGGTTTTTAGTACCAAATCATTTTTTTGATGGTGGAATTTCGGGTATTTCCTTGTTGGTCAGTAATATTTTTCAGGTCAATTTATCCGTTTTAATCGTCTTGCTCAACCTTCCGTTGATGGTAATGAGTTATTTTACAGTGGGGAAAAAATTTGCCCTTCGCTCTTTTTTTAGTATCATTTTTCTTGGTATTTATTTATCCTTTTTACCAGAATTTGCCCTCACCTCCGACAAGTTATTAATCTCTATTTTTGGTGGAATTTTCTTGGGACTCGGTATGGGTTTGGTCATGCGGGCGGGGGCAACTTTGGACGGTATTGATGTGTTGGCATTATATACTTTCAAGAAAACCTCCTTCTCCATCACCGAAATCATCATGGCTTTGAACATCCTGATTTTTGCGATTGCTACCTTCAAATACGGTATTGAAACCGCCCTTTATTCCATTCTGACCTATTTCGCCGCCACATTTAGTAGTGATTACGTGGTGGAAGGTATCCAAGCCTATACGGGCGTAACGATTGTTTCGGGCAAAAGTGAGGTGATAAAATACAAATTAGTTAATCAATTGGGTAGGGCAATTACGGTTTATAAAGGAGAACGAGGATTTATCCCAGGCAAATTTGACGGCAGTGCCGACTGCGATATTATCTTCACCGTGGTTACAAGATTAGAAATGCGAAAACTTAAAAATTTGGTCTATGAAGTAGATGCCCATGCTTTCGTTTTTGCCAGTAGCATCAAAGAAGCCTCGGGTGGAATTATTAGTCGAAAACATGGACATTGAGTAAATCAGTGCAATTCTTTCTTATTAATCCAAAGCGGGGCTTCATTGGGTCTTAGTACCAAAATATCAATCGAACCACCCACGGTCTTTTCTACTTGCTGAAAATTCATCGTGTCGATAGTGGTGCGGATGGCATATTTGGCAAAGTCGATGGCATCTTGTAGGGTAAATAATTGCCAAGGAAAAGCTATTTCTGGCAAATCTATCCAACTATCATCGGTAGCCTTAGCCTGTATCGTAGAAAAGAGGCGAGTTAGAACGCCCGTTTGCCCTTTCCAAGATGCCCCATAAATAAGAGATTCGCCGTCATGATTACTTCTGTAAAACTCTTTGGGAGCTATACTTACTACATAAACGTGCGGTATAGAAATACCTTTCTCCACTTTATAGCCACCCACATTAAAATAAAGTTCTGGATAGTCATAATCTTCTCCGAAGAAATCTATCAATAATTCTGGGATCTGATCGATGGTTGTTTTATCGGTAATCTTTTTCTCAATGAATTGATTAACCAGCGTTGGAAGAAGTATTCCGTTAAGCGTTGCACTGCCACAAAAACCTAAGGCGAACTTATTCTGGACACAAAAAACCTTGTTTAAAGAATCGGAGGAGGGAACACATTCTGCATTGAAAGTCTCCCCATTTTGAGAATTCCAAGTGAGGGTAAGACGGCTATCGCCAGCCATCACAATGCCCTCTTGGGCATATACGGTAATAATTAATGACATTAAATTGGTGGTTAAAATTTAAAAATATTTACTTTTTTCGTTTAAAAATATGCAATACAAACACCTTTCCATCCTTAGTTTCTTCATAAGTATCTATTAAATCCCAACCATTTTTGTCAAGTAAGTTGAAAAGTTCTACCCGACTTTTGAAAAACATAGATTTTTTATTGGCATCCGTTATTTCTTGTTCACGCTCGGATGTACCTTGTCCATAATCTAAGAAGGCTGATAAACGAGTAGCCATCCAAGTCTTTTGGGCTTTTATGGTGATGTAATTGACATTGTTGATGGTGCTTAGATTTTGTCCATTCACAAAAATCTGTTGTGCCTTGGTTTGGTAGCAAAGTGCCGTGGAGAAGATGATAATGAGTATTTTTTGCATTTGTTTTATCGGTTTTGCCACAAGGTAGTATTTTATCAATAATTTCGCAAATCATACCTTACAAGGAAAGTACAGGATGGTTTCAGATAGGCTTAACAATTAGCTTTGCATATACAATTAGCAACAATTTTATGAACAACTATAAACACGTATCCTACCTTTGGGACGATGCTAAAGCCGCTGAAATGGCTGGCGATGAAGTAGCTTTATTTATTTATCGCTCCAATTTATTGGGTGCAGACCTGAGATTAACCAACTATGGCGGAGGAAATACGTCCGTAAAAATCATTGATAAAGATCCGCTCACGGGCAATAACGTAGAGGTAATGTGGATAAAAGGCTCTGGTGGGGACATCGGAACTTTGACTAAATCTGGATGTGCTGCCTTATACATGGAACGATTATTGGCTTTAGAAAATGTTTATCAAGGCATTGAAAAAGAGGATGTTATGGTCGAATTGTTCAATCATTGCATCTTTGATTTAGCCTCAAAAGCTCCTTCCATTGACACGCCTTTGCACGGGTTTCTTCCCTTTCAACATATTGACCACCTTCACCCAGATGCTGCCATCGCCATTGCTGCCGCAAAAGACGGTGCAAAAATTACAGAAGAATTATTTAACGGAGAGATTGGTTGGGTAGGCTGGCAACGTCCAGGCTTTGATTTAGGTTTGCAACTAAGAACTTGCCTAAACGAAGCATCTGTAAAAGGTATTAAATTAAAGGGAATTATGTTGGGTTCGCACGGACTTTTCACGTGGGGAGATACGGCTTATGAAAGTTATGTGAATACGCTTGATGTGATTGAAAAATGTGCTGAGTATTTAGAAAGTAATTATAAAAATGTTTTCGGGGGACAAAAAATTGAGTCTCTTTCTTCGGAAGAGAGGCAACACAAAGCCGCTGAAATTGCTCCAACGCTCAGAGGTTACTGTTCATCAGAACGAAATATGATTGGACATTTTACCGATGATGCCCGAGTTTTGGAATTTATTAATTCTAATGATTTAGAGAAACTTGCTCCATTGGGAACGTCTTGTCCTGACCATTTTTTACGAACTAAAATTGCTCCTCTTGTTCTTGAGCCATTAAAAATAGAAGATTCTGCCTATTTAGAAACTGTTTTTGCGGAATACCGTGAAGGGTATAAGCAATATTATGAGGCTTGTAAGCACCCAAATTCACCCGCCATGCGTGACCCTAATCCCGTGGTGATTTTATACCCAGGTGTTGGAATGTTCACCTTTGCCAAAGACAAAACCATGGCTCGTTTGGCATCAGAATATTATACTAATGCCATCAACGTCATGAAGGGGGCAGAAGCCATTTCAGAATACACGGCATTGCCCCGTCAGGAGGCTTTTAATATTGAATATTGGTTGTTGGAAGAAGCAAAATTACAACGTATGCCCAAGCCAAAAGCCCTTTCTGGACGAGTTGCGATGGTTACGGGCAGTGCAGGAGGTATCGGGAAAGCCATTGCCAAAAAGTTTGCCGAAGAAGGGGCTTGTGTCATTTTGAATGATATTAATGAAGAAAGATTAGCCTCGGCAAAGGGGGAATTTATCAAAAAATTTGGGAAAGATTCAGTAGCCACAACGCTCTTGAATGTAACGGATAATCAGAGTATTACTGATGCCATGAATGCCGCAGCCTTGGCTTTCGGCGGGGTAGATATTATCGTGAATAATGCAGGAATTAGTATCTCAAAAACGATTGAAAATCATACGATTGAGGATTGGGATAAACTCTACGATATTTTAGTAAAAGGGCAATTCTTCGTTACTCAGGCGGCGGTTGCAGTGATGCGTAAACAAGGAATTGGCGGTGATATTGTGAATATTGTTAGTAAAAATGCCTTGGTTTCTGGACCTAATAATGCGGGGTACGGTTCAGCAAAAGCGGCTCAATTGCACCTTTCAAGACTGAATGCGGCAGAATTGGGCAGTGATAAAATTAGAGTAAATGTAGTGAATCCCGATGCAGTTATTGCAGACTCAAACATCTGGGCGGGTGGCTGGGCAGAAGGTCGGGCAAAGGCGTATGGAATCACAATTGAAGAATTGCCAACTTATTATGCAAAACGCACCTTACTGAACGAATCCATTTTGCCAGATGATATTGCCAATGCCTGTTTTGCCTTCGTGGGTGGGCTTTTGGATAAATCTACGGGTAATGTGCTGAACGTTGATGGTGGTGTGGCGATGGCGTTTGTACGGTAGTAATTATTGAGTAAGGAAGTCTTCGCTCAAAGCGAAGATTTCCTTCCCTTAAATGTAATAACCTTACTATTGCTTAACTTGACAAAACTTTAATATGCAAACATCAAAATCTTTCATAGACCAATATAATTCAGATAATCTAAAAATTCATCAGCGAAAATTAGATTTTACTAATTCAGAAATAGTTGATAATGAATCTATTATCAAACAATTAATAGCGTTTCAAATTGCCATTCCTTCATGGGCTTTGGGTACGGGTGGAACACGTTTTGGTCGTTTCCCTGGTGGTGGAGAACCTCGTTCATTGGAAGAAAAAATTGAAGACGTTGGTTTGATTCATGCCTTAAATCAATCGTCGGGAGCAATCTCTGTACACATTCCTTGGGACATTCCAACCGATGCCAACGCTATCAAAATGCTTGCCGCTCAATACGGTTTGAAATTCGATGCCGTTAATTCAAATACCTTCCAAGATCAAGCCGACCAAGCATTGAGTTATAAATTTGGCTCTTTACAGAATGTTAATAAAGCCATCCGTAAACAAGCAATTGACCATAATATTGAAGTAATCAAGCACGGTATTGAGATAGGTTCTGAATCATTAACCGTTTGGTTATCAGACGGTTCGTGTTTTCCTGGACAATTAAATTTCAGAAAAGCATTTCAAAATACCTTGGAAGGTTTGCAAGAAATTTATGCCGCTTTGCCATCCAACTGGAAGATGTTTGTGGAATATAAATGTGCCGAACCAAACTTCTATTCAACCACCGTTGGCGACTGGGGACAATCACTTTTATACGCCAACAAATTGGGCGAAAAAGCCTATACTTTGGTCGATTTAGGGCATCATTTACCCAACGCCAATATTGAGCAAATTGTAGCTCTGTTATTGATGGAAGGTAAGTTAGGCGGTTTCCATTTCAACGATTCTAAATACGGTGATGACGACTTAACGGCTGGTGCGATGAAACCTTATCAGTTATTCTTGATTTTCAATGAGTTAGTGGAAGGAATGAACGCCCGAGGAATGAACCATGCCACGGATTTAGGTTGGATGATTGACGCTTCACACAACGTAAAAGACCCCTTAGAAGACCTTTTACAATCGGTTGAAGCAATTATGATGGCATATGCACAAGCTCTTGCGGTGGATAGAAAAGCCCTTGAAATTGCTCAAAATGAGAATGATACGGTGCGTTGTCAGCAAATCTTGCAAAATGCTTTCCGTACTGATGTTCGTGCTTTGGTATCAGAAGCAAGTCTTCGTTCAGGTGGAGCATTAAACCCGATACAAGTATTTAGAAATCTGAAAGTTAGGGAAAACCTGATTAAAGAAAGAGGTTCAAAGACCGTGGCAACGGGTTTGTAGAAATTTTATGAACAACAAAAATGAAAATTCCCGTCTGTGCCATTTTTGATATTGGCAAAACCAACAAAAAACTCTTTCTTTTTAACGAAAACTACGAAATTGTTTTAGAAAAATCCACTCAATTTCCAGAAATTCAAGATGAAGACGGCTTTCCTTGCGAGGATGTCAATCTCTTGAAACAATGGGTTTTAACGTCATTTGAGGAGATTTCCCAACTCAAAGAATACAGCATTAAATCCTTAAATTTCTCAACTTACGGAGCAAGTTTTGTCCACATCAATGAGGATGGTGAAACGGTTGCCCCTTTGTATAGTTATTTGAAACCATATCCTGAATATCTCAGAAAACAGTTTTATGATACTTACGGAGGCGAATCAGAATTTACCCAAAAAACAGCTTCACCCATCTTGGGAAGTCTCAATTCGGGCATGATTTTGTATCGTTTGAAATACGAAAATCCTTCTCTATTCGCTCAAATTAAACATTCTTTACATTTACCCCAGTACCTTCATTTACTTTTTACGAGAAAATATTTTAGCGATATTACCAGCATAGGTTGCCACACAAACCTCTGGGATTTTCAAAAAAATCAATATCATGAATGGGTGGAAAAGGAAGGAATTTTAGAGAAATTAGCTCCTATTTCATTTAAGGTTTTTTCACAAAAAAATATGCTCAAAGTTGGTATAGGACTTCATGATAGTTCAGCGGCTTTGATTCCATATTTAGCCACTTTTAAAGAACCTTTCGTTTTAATTTCAACGGGAACTTGGTGCATTAGTCTCAATCCGTTTAATCATATTCCACTCACAGTTAATGAGTTATCCCAAGATTGCCTTGCGTATATGCAGTACACAGGTAAACCCGTAAAGGCATCACGACTATTTGCGGGTAATGAACATGAAGAGCAAACAAAACGCTTGGCAGTCCATTTTCAAAAGCCCAACGATTACTTTAAAACGGCAAAATATGAAGCTGGGCTAATTGAAAAACTCACTATTGAAAATATTTCTTTTGCAGAAAGAGATTTAGGCGTTTTTGAAACCTACGAACAGGCATATCATCAATTGATGGCGGATATTATTGCTCAACAAAAAACCTCTACCGAGTTGGTAATTTACAATGCCCCCGTGAAGCAGCTTTTTGTTGATGGCGGTTTTGGAAAGAATGAGATTTATATGAATCTCTTGGCAAAAGCCTTTCCTGATATGGAGGTTTATGCGGCTTCGGTGGCTCAGGCAACGTCTTTGGGGGCAGCATTAGCCATTCACCAAGACTGGAATAATCAGGATTTACCCGCCAATTTGATTGATTTGAAGCGATTTCAGAAAAACAGTGAAGTGTAAGTATTTAAAAATAACTTATCGTAAAAAGCAAAAGAGTGATTAAACGTATTTGGGGACGTCTAATCACTCTTTTGCTTTTAGAACATTAAGGTTCAATTATAAACCGTAATATTTGATGCAAATAATATGTTAAATGCTTAGTTTATAAATAAGCATTTAACATATTATCCATTACTTCCTCCTCTTCACATATTAAATCGCTAATCCATATATCTTCCCTTTTGGACTTAACCTAAATTTATAGGTTCTTCCAAAGAAAATCTTGCTTTTGAGAACCATAAAATAAATATAAGTGATTGTTTACTAACTATTTGATTGTCAATAAGATATAAAATACTATATTTCATACTACAACATTGCATTAGTTTGTAGTGTTCCACCGAGACTCATAGTTCCTAAGCCCAATAATATTAATCCCAAAATATTATAAATATTTCCTCTCCCTTTTTGGAACAATACACTAAGTTTTCGGAATATTATATCATGCCATTTCTCCGCAAGCTATATGCCTTTATATCAGCTAATTAGTAATTCTTGCAAAGCAAAAATCTCTTTATTTTCAGCTTACCAGTTTAACCAAAACGTGGCGGCGTTACGCAAAAATCATGAAAACAATTAACAAATTTATCCTCTTTATTGCCCTTTTAATGAGTAGCTTGTGGCTTAAAGCCCAAACGACTGAACCCATGTTTTTTATAGTGGAAACGATGAAAGCCACGCCAGGGAAAAGTGCTGATTATGTAAAAAATGAATTGGAAGTTTGGAAAAAACTCCATCAAGAAAGAGTGAAACGTGGACTGATTTTACTTTGGAATTTATACCAAGTCAATTATCCCTCTGGTACAAATACCGCTTATGATTATGTAACGGTTACGCAAATTCGTGGATTTAATGGACTCGAAAACCCTTACGGTACACTGTTTACGGATGCGGTTAATATTTTAAGTAAAGAAGAATACGCCAGAGCTAATGTAGTGAGTACGTTACGCAGTCTGACCACCAAATCGGTATTTTTGATGGAAGATTACGTTGTCGCCGACCCAAACGCTAAAACGCCCGCAAAATACCTTGTGGTGAATTACATGAAGGTAAAAGACAACAAATGGGAGGAGTACAAAAACTTTGAAACTAAGTTAATCAAACCCATCCACGTAGAAATGATGAAAACGGGCGGATGCTCCGCTTGGGGGCTTTATGGACTACAAATGCCAGGCGGAGAAGCCCAAACTTATGACTATACAACGGTTGATTTTTTCAATAAATGGTCAGATATGACCGCTTCGGGCAGTTATCGTAAGACCTTGGAAAAAGTTCATCCAGGCACGAGTTACGAATATATGATGAATCAAATGAATGGAACTCGAAGTTTGGTCAATTCAGAGGTTTGGGAATTATTGGGTGGTACGCAATAAATTCATAAATATCAACATTTTACCTTTCAAAAGCCCTCCCAAAGGCTCAGTTCCATTGGGAAGGTTTTTAAATGGGAGATATTTGCCTCAAAATTAAGTAAATTTGTATTCAGAAATATTGGCGAGAACTTCTGGAAAGTTAGAAAAACTTTATAGAAGTTGAACTCGTCAGCTTTACAAATTCACTTTTTTATCGCAAATGTCTATTAAATTAACCCAATATAGCAAAGCCGCAGGTTGCGGATGCAAACTTGCCCCCAGCGTTTTGGAGGAAATCCTGAGTGGTTGTAAACAAGATGTTACCTTCAAAAACCTGTTGGTCGGCAACGAAACTAAAGACGATGCCGCCGTGTATGAATTGGACGATGGCAACTGCATCATTAGTACCACAGATTTCTTCACGCCCATCGTGGATGACCCTTATGATTTTGGAAGAATTGCCGCTTGCAACGCCATCAGCGATATTTATGCCATGGGCGGAAAACCCCTCATGGCAATTGCTATTTTGGTGTGGCCCGTTGATAAAATCCCGCCTCACGTAGCCCAACAAGTAATTAAGGGGGCTCAGGAGATCTGCACGAAGGCAGGAATCCCATTGGCGGGTGGACACAGTATTGATAATCAAGAACCCATTTTTGGTTTGGCGGTAACGGGTATGGTCAAGAAAGAAAACATCAAAATCAACAATGCTATCCAAGAAAATGACCTTCTTTATTTCACAAAACCCTTGGGAATTGGCGTGTTGAGTACCGCCTTGAAGCGTGGATTATTAGACGAATCCCATTATCAAGACATTGTAAAATCAACGACTGAACTCAATTCCATCGGTGAAAAATTGGGAACTTTACCCTTCGTCCACGCCATGACGGACGTAACGGGATTTGGTTTTGCAGGACATTTATTGGAAATGCTTTCGGGCAACGCTTTGTCGGCAATTATTCAGAAAAATGCCTTGCCCGTCATTGAAATAGCCAAAGATTTAGCCAAGCAATCGTGTTTTCCAGGCGGCACAACTCGCAACCATCAAGCCCAAGCACCCCACATTGAAGGCATGGAAGGTTCAGACTATATCATCTATTGCGACCCCCAAACTTCGGGTGGATTACTATTCAGCGTAAATCCCGCCCACGAAGCGGAAATGGATGCCTTTCTACAAGCCGAAAATCAATTTTTTGCCAAAGTTGGGAAGATTGAAGCGAAGAGGGAGAAGGCGATTGTGTTTGAGTAGGCGTGGTTTTCAAATCCTCAAAAGTAAAATCCACAGACGACCCTGCTACGTTGTCTGTGGATATATTGGGACGAATAAGTTAGACAACGGCAATCAACTGTTCCTTAATAGCTGAAATCAGCGTATCAATATCTCCAGCCCCAACCGTTACCAATAATTCGGGCTGTTTTTGTTTCAGTAAATCTAAAACCTCTGCTTTCGTACAAAGGGTTTTTTCGGCAAGATTTACTTTGTCAAAAATAATACTTGACGTTACGCCCTTCATCGGAAGTTCACGAGCGGGGTAAATATCCAAGAGAATCAAGTCGTCTGCCAATGCTAAACTTTTGGCAAAACCTTCTTGAAAATCCTTCGTCCGAGAATATAAATGGGGTTGGAAAACCACCGTCAATTTACGGTTTGGGTACAGGGCTTTTACCGAAGACAAAAAGGCTTCAATCTCGGTTGGGTGATGGGCATAATCATCAATATAAACCACCTTTTCAGAACGAATATGATACTCAAAACGTCTTTTCACGCCTTTGAAGCTACAAATTCCCTCTCGCACCGCCTCGGGTGATACGCCTACTTTTAAGCATACCGCCGCCGCTGCCAAAGCATTTGTAACGTTATGAAAACCAGGAGTTAATAGACTACAATCGGTCAATTTTCCATCGGGATAAACCACGTCAAAAATCATTTCAGCATTCTCAATTCTCAGATTTTCAGTTCTGAAATCGCCATTGTACAAACCAAAAACTGAGCTTGGATTATGGGTAAAATCCTGCAAATCAATGCCATCGTATTGATATAACCAACCACTCTCTTTTATCTGCGAAACAAATAATTGAAAGGATTCCAAGAGTTTTGCATGGTCGCCGTAGATGTCCAAATGGTCAGCATCAGTAGAAGTTACGATGGTTAAATCAGGAAAAAGCGTTAGGAAAGAACGGTCAAATTCATCGGCTTCCACCACACAAATTACGTTCTCAGTACCTTCATTTATCAAGAAATTAGTCCCATAATTTTGGGTAATTCCTCCCAAAAATGCCGTTACGTTTTTCCCTGCATTCTTCAAAATATGAGCCACCATTGAAGACGTAGTCGTTTTGCCATGCGTACCTGCCACCGCAATTGTGAAGAAATTTTGGGTCAATAAACCCAATACTTGCGAGCGTTTCATTAACGTAAAACCATTGTCTTTCAGATAGTTAAACTCTTGATGGTCTTTTGGAATGGCGGGGGTATAGACAATCAAAGTCTCGATAGGATTCGCCAAAAACTCCGCTGGAATCAAGGTAATATCATCACTAAAATGTACGGGAACACCTTCCGCTTGGAGGGCATTGGTGAGGGGCGTGGCGGTTTTATCATAACCAGCCAAATTATAGCCATTAGCAATAAACCAACGAGCAATTGCCGACATTCCAATGCCGCCAATGCCGAGGAAATAGATGTTTTTTAGGGTTTTTATGTTCACTTTTTGAATGTTGATTAATATTTTTCTCTAATAAATCCCCCTTCCGAATGAATAATTTGCCCTGTAATCCAAGCCGCTTGTTCACTTGTTAGAAAGGAAACTAACTTTGCGGCATCATCGGGCAAACCAAATCTTCCCATCGGAAATCTATCTTCAAACGCTTGTCTATTCGCATCATCTAACCAACCCGAATCGGTTAATCCAGGATTCACTGCAATGATTGTTATGCCTTTATATGCGAGTTGGTGAGAGATTGTTTTTGTCAATATTTCGATTGCTCCTTTCGTCATGGCATACGCTATTTCGCTACTCATGGCACTCAGCGATTGACCCGATGAAATATTGATAATTCTGCCGTCATTTGTACCTTTAAACCGTTTTACAAATTCAGCACAAAGTAAGGTTGTTACTCTAAGATTTACAAAATAGTGTTCATCAATTTCTTGGGCTGTAATATTGGAAATACTCGTTTGAGCACTGTATGTAGCATTATTGATAAGAATTGTGGGCGAGCCTAATTTATTTTCAACGGCATCAAACAAAACTTGAACGGCTGTTTCTTTGCTCAAATCTAAGGCAAACTTTTCACAACGTACTCCTATTTTTCTTATCTCTTTTTGAATTATATCAGGCTCATTTTCTTTGGTTTTCCAAGGCATTTTTTGTCATAATCCATCCAATAAATGAAAAAAATATCCACCCCATTTTTAGCTAATTCAACGCAAATAGCTTTTCCAATTCCATTTAATCGACTAACGCCTGTAACTATTGCTATTTTTTGGGGCATGACAATATTTTAAATTTCAATTAGATTATGCTGTGTAGCCATTTTCTGCGTTTCAAAAGTCCGTATTTCTTTTGTTAAAATTTCGCCTTTAAATTCCTCGGCTAATGATAATCTTCTCAAACCTATTTTTACATATTCATCTTGCAGTTCAATTCCAATCGAATTTCTACCTAATTCTTTTGCCACAAAACAAGTCGTAAAAGTGCCAGAAAATGGATCTAAAACCAAATCACCTTCATTAGAACTTGCTTTTATTATTCTTTCTAATAAAGCAATTGGCTTTTGTGTTGGATGGTTTTCGTATTCGTCCATGCGATAACGCACCCTTGAAAAATCCCACACATTCCCAGGCACTTTTTCAGAATTATATACCGTTGGAATGGCTTTACGATAATCAATTAGCTTACGTTTTGCCCCTGTTTTTGCCTCTACTAAAATATCATTCGTATTAAATGTATAATTATTTTTATCCTTTACACAGAACAAAATAGGTTCATACATTGAGCCATAATACTTTTTTGCCTGAACGCCCGAACTATCATAACTCCAGACAATTCTTGAAAGTACATCTAATTTTTTTCGTAAATAAATGTCAAAATAAGGCATAAACTGAGTAGCGGTCATTACATAAAAACTGCCATTAGGTTTAAGTTTTTGGATACATAAATCAAGCCATTCGTAACACCATGCTAAGTACCCTTCTTCGGTTTCCCACTTTTCAATCTGTCCGTTAAAATTCTTCCCGATATTATATGGAGGGTCAGCAAAAACCAAATCCACCGAATTATCAGAGATTAATTTTATTGCTTCCAGAGCATCTCCGTAGATTATTTTATGTTTTTGAGTTCCTAATATTTCCATTATTTTTAGTTTTTGTCCAAATGTACTGAATTTCATTTAATCACACCCACTCACTCTGCATATCCTTATCCCGCTTGATAATACACCTTTCATTATCTAATAAATGTACATTTTCATCAATTTCCATACTGGTTTTGGCATTGTCTAAAAGGGTTTTATAGGAGGCTTTGATTTCTTTGCGTTTTATGGCTTCCAAAAATCTACGAATATCGTTATCATTTTCCAGAATTAATTCAGGCACTTTGGCGAGTTTTCCGTCATCATCTTTCGCTACCATCGTGAAATAAGAGGTATTGGTATGCTTCACCGTGGCAGTTTTGATGTTTTCAGCCACTACTTTTATGCCCACAATCAAGGAACTATTGCCCACATAATTGACCGAAGCATGAAGCGAAACCAACTCGCCAACTTCCACGGGTTGTTTAAATTCCACATTGTCCACCGACACCGTAACCACGTAAGTACCAGCGTGTTTGGTGGCACAGGCATAGGCAACCTTATCCATCAAAGAGAGCAAAATACCTCCGTGAATTTTACCACCAAAATTGGCATAAGAAGGAATCATCAACTCAGTGATGGTGGTTCGGGAATAATTTGCAGTTCTTGCGTTGTCCATATTTTTAGGATTTAGGGGTTAGGAATTTAAGGGATTGAGGTTCATTTTTCATTAAAAACTTCTCCTCATAGCTCACAACTCATCGCTCATACCTACCTCAAAACTCAATTTTGAATTGTATCTTTACACAAAAATTGAACTTTTAAAAGAAATATCCTTGAAAATAAGGAAAAATCTTTTAAAAAATAATGAGTTTGGGAATCCTTGCTGATTTCACTCACAACTCATAACTCGCAACTCATAACTCAATCAATGCCACTAATTTGGTTCATATTATTTACTCCGCTCATTGGCTTTGTTGTGCCAATGCTTTTGGGTAGGAAACATAATCCTTTGGCTGGCTGGATTACGGTCGGCTTTACGGGCTTGAACCTTGCCTTTTCCATTTATTTTCTGCTTCAAAATCTCCATAATCCACAAAATCATCTGACTTTCAACTGGTTTTCAATGGGCGGAAAAGTTTATCAATTTGGTTTTCTCTTCGATTCCTTGACTTTGATGATGTTGGTTTTAGTCAATTTTATTGCCCTTTTGGTAGAGATTTTCTCACTCGAATACATGGAAAACGACCCAGATTTATACCGCTATTTCGGTTTTCTGAGTCTCTTCGTATTTTCAATGTTGGGCATAGTTTTGATGGATAATCTCTTCGTACTGTATGGCTTTTGGGAATTAGTTGGACTAAGCTCTTATCTCTTGATTGGTTTTTGGTATAAAAAGCCCGAAGCCGTTAAAGCCTCCAAAAAAGCCTTCTTGATGAACAGAATAGGCGATGTGGGCTTTCTGATAGGGATTTTTGGGGTTTACTTTTATAATGGACATTCAGCAGATTTAACAACTTTTAAATCAAGTATCAACCTGCCAACTATTTACTGCCTACTACTTTTCTGTGGAATAATTGCCAAATCTGCCCAATTTCCCTTGCATACGTGGTTGCCAGATGCGATGGAAGGACCAACGCCCGTTTCTGCCCTCATACACGCTGCTACGATGGTGGTGGCTGGAATTTATTTGTTGATTCGGGTTGTGCCAATGTTTGATATATTGACTTTGGCAATAGTTGCGGGAATAGGAGCAATTACCATGATTCTTGGTTCAGTTTATGCTATTTTTCAAACGGATATTAAGAAGACTTTGGCGTATTCAACGGTTTCTCAATTGGGTTTAATGGTTGTAGGATTAGGTTCAGAAGCATCCACCTTTCATTTATTGACTCATGCGTTTTTTAAGGCAGGGCTATTCCTTTGTGCAGGGTCGATTATTCATGCATTGCATCATGCAGGAGAACATGAAGATGCCCAAGATATGCGTTTGATGGGTGGATTGAGAAAGAAAATGCCCTTTACTTTTATCTGTTATTTAATTTGTTCAATGTCATTAATGGGTTTGCCTTTGTTTTCAGGGTTTTTATCGAAAGATGCTATTTTGAATGGATGGCTTTTTCCTCAGCATGGAGAAGTTACTAATATTTTTTCTGTAATAATTAGTTGTTCAATCTTGTTAGGAATAATTCTAACCGCTTTTTATATGAACCGTCAAGTTTGGACGATATTTTTTGGAGAATTTAGAAATGAAAAAGTCAATCCAAATTCAATTCAGGAAGGTTCTTGGAAAATGAAATTTCCGATTGGATTATTGGCTTTGCTTTCAATTGGATTTGTTTTCAGTATAAATCCATTAAGTGTTGAAAGTGGTTGGTTTGGCAATTTTATTGGAAGAAATTTTGAAGAAAATCATTTATTAGGAATAATCTCAACCGTATTCGCTTTAATCGGAATTACCGCAGGATATTTAACTCGTTACAGAACGTTTACATTCCAAATATCAACATTCGATAGTTTTTATAACAATATATTCGTAAACCCAATCCTAAAACTATCGAATATTATCAATTTTTTCGACCAAAAAATGCTTGATTCCCTCGTAAATTTTTTAGCTGATTTACAAGTATTCATTGCCAAATTTATTGGCTGGTTTGATGCCAAAATCATTGACGGAATTCCCAACGGAACGGCTTATTCAGCGGGTTTAATTGGTAGAATAACTCGTTCCACCCAAGGCGGGAAAGTGCAATTGTATGTAGCAATGGCATTTTTGGGATTGATTGGATTGCTTATTTACGTGAGTTTATGAGTTTAAAGTTTATGAGTACAAAGTTTATAAGAAGACAATATCAAAACAGAAATCTTCTTGCCAAATTTCTTAGTCCAATCTCATAAACTTTAAACTTTAAACTCATAAACTCTTTTTAAAATGCCCATTTTATCATTACTCATATTTATCCCCGTCTTTGCGTCTTTGCTCATGGCTTTTTCGCCCGAGCGTTTTGTACCCTATTTTCGTTGGATTACACTTATTATCACGGGAATAGAACTACTCCTTTGTGCTTATTTATATTATCAATTCAATACGCAAATTGCTGACTATCAGTTTCTTGAAAAACACGATTGGATAACTTTACCACTGGGCAATTTGGGCGTTGGCTCAATTGATTACCTCTTGGGAGTCGATGGAATCAGTATACCGATGGTCTTGCTGACGGGAATTGTGATGTTTGTCGGGGCGATTTCTTCTTTTGAGATTACGGAGAAAAAAAGAGGTTATTTCTCTTTATATTTATTGCTGGCAGGTTCAATAATCGGCTGTTTTTTGGCTTTGGATATGTTCCTTTTTTACCTCTTTTTCGAGTTTATGCTCCTGCCCATGTACTTCCTGATTGGACTTTGGGGAGGACCTCGCCGAGAATATGCTTCCATAAAATTCTTCCTCTACACACTCGTAGGGTCGCTTTTTATCCTTATCGTGATGATTGGGCTTTACCTATCCGTCATTGACCCAGTTGAGACGGCGGTGCAGATGGGTTTGATAAATTCATCAAAAGATGCTACGCCCCAAATCATTTCCCAAATCCAAAGTTTATTGGCAGAGGGCGAATTGCCTTCGCAACAAATTGTTCATACTTTCGATCTTCGTTTTATGCCCGACCAGGGCAATTATATTCAAGGTTCATGGCTGAATGTTTTTTCAGAATCTCAGATTTTAGGGCTTTCCATGCGGGCTTTGTCTTTCATTCTATTAATGATTGGTTTTGGGGTGAAGTTGCCAGTCGTACCCGTACATACATGGTTGCCCGATGCTCACGTGGAAGCTCCCACGCCCGTTTCGGTGGTTTTGGCAGGCATATTATTGAAGATTGGAGGTTACGGATTTTTAAGAATCGCCTTCCCGATTTTTCCAGAAGTTGCCCATCAATACGCCCTTTGGATTGTCGGTTTTGGGGTATTGTCAATCCTTTACGGAGCATTCAATGCTTTGGCAATGAACGACTTAAAAAAGATGATTGCTTATTCGTCAGTCTCGCACATGGGCTTTGTGTTGGTGGGTATTGGCTCGCTCACGAGTGAGGGATTGAACGGGGCTGTTTATCAAATGTTCTCGCACGGGATTCTTTCAGCGATGTTGTTTTTGTTAGTAGGCGTTCTTTACGACCGTACCCACGACCGACGAATCGACAGTTATCAAGGCTTGGCGAGTATTATGCCAAAATATACCGCTCTGACTGCCGTGGCGTTCTTTGCTTCTCTGGGTTTGCCAGCTTTTTCGGGCTTTATTGGTGAGATTTTTACCTTGATGGGCAGTTTCAACAGTCCAATGATTCCCAAATGGGTAACGGGTTTGGCTGCCTTCGGATTAGTGCTTGGGGCGAGCTATTTCCTTTGGACTTTACAAAGAATGTTTTTCGGTAAATTTTGGATAAGACAATACGAAGAAACCTTGCTGGATTTGACCATTAGAGAGAAGGTTATGCTTTACCCCTTAGCCATTTTAGCCTTAATTTTTGGGCTATTCCCAAATTTAATTTTTGGAGTAACGGGACTGTCTTTGGCGGAGTTGGTCAAGTTGTTTTAATAAGGCATTCTAATCACCGCTTTCACCATTTTATTTTCATTTTCAATGGTAAAAGATGCCTTTTCGCCGTATTGTAGGGCTAAACGTTTATGAAGATTTTCGAGACCAATTCCTCCTTGACTACTCTTTGGTTTTGGGTCATACGAACCAGTATTTTCAACCTGAATCGTCAGAAGTCCTTGATTGGTGGAGGCAGAAGTGGTAATTTTACCTCCTGATTTCAACTGTCCAATTCCGTGTTTCACCGCATTTTCTAATAGCGTATTCAAGGACATCGGCATAATCAGAACATTATGTAAATCAGGTTCAATATTAAATTCATACATGAGTCGATTATCAAAACGGAGTTTTTCGAGGGATAAATAGTTTTGTGCCAATTTGAGTTCCTCGCCCAAAGTAGCTCGCTGTTGTTCACCCAAATTGAGCGAAAGTCGCAGTAAATCAGATAGTTGGATGATGGATTCACGAGCTTGCTTACCGTCTGAAAGCGTAAGGGCTTTAATACTATTCAAGGCATTGAATAAGAAATGTGGATTTAATTGCTTCTTGAGGTTTTCTAATTCGGATATTTGCAGTTGAGTCTCGGCTTTCAGCGTTCTTTGTTTTCTATCTTGATAGATGGTGGTGAAACGATACAAATGGTAAAAGAAAAAACAGGGCAAAATGAGCCAAATATTTTCAAAAAACAAAATAATAAAATCTAATATGGGTACATCAGCGGTTAAACCTCCCAAAGTGTAATCAAGTGTAGTGAAAGCAACGCCAATTCCAAAAGCACCCAAAGCTGGATAAGATAAAAACTGGAAAGAGGTGATTTCATCGGGATTCATACCCTCGACAATGGAAGTATAGATATAACCAAAAATCAAACCGACTACAAGGTAAGCCGTAAAAAAAGTAATCTTATCTGAAAAATCATGATTTTCCAGTGGACTGTACTGTAGAGCCGTAAAAGCAATAAAAGACCAACACAAAAGTTGGAATAACCCAAATAAAGCACGTTTCATCATTGTATTTATAGAATCTTGATTTAAACTCAAAAATACTAATAAAAGTAGAATGATGGAAACTTATGCAGAAAAAAAATGACAAATTTTTTAAACCTTCCCAATCAACTCTCTCAAATACTCCAAAATTTAGGCTTATTACTGCCCGAGCTACTGCTTTCAACCTCATTTTTAGGGCTTATATTTATAGATTTATTCTTACATCAAGATTTAAAAAAGAAACATCAAATTGTTAAGGATTCTTCACAGGCTAATCATTTTTTGATGATTATGACGGTAATAATTATTCTGATTTCTATAAATCTCACCGTTAAACAATTTTATAACACCAACGATACCTTCCTTTTTGGCAGGATGATGTTGCTGGATTCCAAAGCCATCACCTTTAAATTCTTAATGCTGGTTACTACCATTTTTGTGCTTGGGCATATTTATGTTACCCAAAAAAACTTTGTGGGCGAATTTTACGCCCTACTCCTTAGCATGGTTTTGGGGCTTTGTTTGATGACGATGTCGGTCAATTTATTGATGATTTATCTTTCCATCGAAATCGTTTCCATTTCTTCATACATTCTTACTTCCATCGAAAAGAGTAAAAAAAGTTTGGAAGGGGGATTAAAATACATCCTTTTTGGAGCAACCTCTTCGGCAGTAATGTTATACGGAATGTCTTTATTATATGGTATGACGGGAACGTTGGATATTACATCACCTGACTTTTCAAGGGGTCTTGCTCAGATTGATACCTTAGCTTCATCAGTAGCTATCATTTTGACAATCAGCGGCTTTCTATTCAAAGTATCTGCCGCACCCTTTCATATCTGGACACCCGATGTGTATGAGTCTGCCCCAACGCCCATAGTGGCTTTCTTTTCGGTTGCTCCTAAAATTGCGGGATTTTTGGTTGCCATTCGCTTTTATTCCGCCCTGCCCAACCACCTTCAAAACATTACGGCAGTTTTGGCTTTGGCAAGTATCACTTTCGGAAATTTCTCGGCTTTGTGGCAAACCAACGCCAAACGGATGTTGGCATATTCAACGATTGCTCACACAGGATTTATTTTGATAGGATTAGTAACAATGTCGCAATTAGGTATGAATGCTATTGTCTTTTATTTGGTAATAATGTTATTCACCAACCTTGCAGCATTCTTATTAATAGACTTTTTAGAGAATAGATTACAGAGGAGAGAGGAGAGAAGTGATTCAACAATTCAACAACCCGACTACTCAACAATTGAAAATTTCAAAGGTATCGGTAGAGAAAATCCTTTTTACGGAATTATGATGTTGATTGTGATGGTATCATTGGCGGGGCTTCCACCAACGGCAGGGTTTATCGCTAAATTGAACATTTTTACGGCACTTTGGGAATCTTATCAGACCACGCATGAGTCTATTTTGCTATGGCTTTTCATATTCGGATTATTGAATACGGCAGTTTCTTTATTCTTTTATCTGAAAATTCCGTTTATGATGTTTTTCAAAGAACCCCTTGAAAACCAACATTTTGAACTTAATGCTAAGCAATATTTTTTAGCGATAATCTTAGTGTTACCAATTTTAATTCTATTCTTCAAGGCGGATTGGTTAATGGATTTAGTGAGCTATTTGTAAAATTATCTCAAAAATACGCCCATATTTTCCTCGTCATCCAGCACCACTGAAACGTAATCGCTGATGGTTGTGGAAAGTTGATAGCCTACATAATCTGCCAAGATTGGGAATCTGCGGTAATTTCTATCCACCATCACCGCCACCTGAATTCTATTGACGGGAATCATCAAAAATGGCGAAAGGCTGTACGCAAAGGTTCTACCCGTATTCAGAACATCATCCACCACGATAATGGTTTTATGTTCCAAAAAACGTTCATCGCAATCAAATTCTACGGGGCTGTCGTAGGTTACGTCTTTTTCAACGTCAATCAAAACGGCAGTGGTTTCGATGGATGAAATTTCGTTCAAAGTATCTGCCAATCTCTTAGCAAAATGATGTCCTTGCCCTTTTATGCCCGCAATTACGATTTGGGTTTCTTCAAAATTATTCTCATAAATCTCAAAGGCAATCCTTCTGATTTTCTGCAGAACCTGTGTTTGAGACAGTAATTGGGTTTCCGTTAATTCCATCTACTTCTTTGTTTACAATCGTAAAATTATAGGTTTTGTGATAACATCTACAAATATCGAAAACCAAATATCGAAAATACCATTAATTATCAACAATTAATTACCTTTGCAGTCCAATTCAAAGAGGTTTTAAAATTAAGCACAAAATCTCAATAATCACGAAAAAGAATCGGGTGGCATTTAGCTCCCGTGTTACGTTACCAAACTATTATTACAAAAAATGGCAAAAGGATTTTCACAAGGACAACAACGCAGAACACAACAACCCATGCCCAGCAACCCATTGGCGATAAAAACCAAGAAATTTGCGTTGGAAAAAAATAAATTCATTAGTTTAAACATCATGCAAGTTATCAGAAACAAGTGGTATTGGGGTTTTGCACCCTTAGCCCTCATTTTGATTAATGCAGGTTTGAACATCAGTAAAATATATCCTAATTACTGGATTTATGTAATTGCGGTATTGTCAGTTATCCTTTACATCGCTTTCTGGGCAATTCAGTTTACGGGCGTTACTCAGCTAGAACAATATAAACAATTATTTCAAAAATATCGCTACGAAATTGACAGTCGCCAAATTTTAATGAAATTGAACGATACCGAAGGCGGAATTATTAAGTGGGATATGATAAAATCGGCTCGTAAAGAGAAGGATAGTTACGTTTTAGATATGGGGTCTTACCAATTTATTCATTTGCCTTTCACCGTTTTTAGTAGTGACAGCGATAAGAAATTGATGGATAGAATTTTGAAAGATAAAGGATATTTGGAATTAAAGGCGTAAGTCTATAAGTCGTAGGTAGTAAGGTTTTTTTCAAGTCATAAGTCTTTGAGTCGTAGGTCGTATGGTTCTTTCCATATCGTAGTATCTATTAATTGGCAAAATCTTACGATTTACAGACTTATGACATACGACTTAAAAAATTAATACTTCACCTGAATACCATGATAATATTCTTGGGCTTCATAATCCTTGCGGAGTGGATGCCCAACCCAGTCTTCGGGCAACAGAATTCTGCGTAAATCGGGGTGATTTGTAAACATAATTCCCATCAAATCAAAGGTTTCACGCTCGTGCCAATCGGCGGTTTTCCAAACATGACTGACCGTTGGAACTTGGGGCAATGCTTCACCAATGTTATTTCTTGGCATGATAATTTTCAACATCAAAGCCTGTTCAAAAGGAATGGAATATAAATTGTAAATCACCTCCATCGTGCCTTTTTCTACACCATTATCCAGTCCTGTCAAGCACGAAAGCATATCAAAATAACATTCTTCGTGGGTGTGCATGAGCATACAAACCTCCGCAATGCGTTCCGTTGGTATGGTTAGACATTGATGGTCAGCTTGAAGAATTATATCTTCGCCTAAGTTTTGGGTAACTATATCTTTAAATTTTTCAATCATTATTTTTATGGCTACGCACTTTCCGAAAGTTAATTCTACTTTCGGAAAGTTAATTCTCAAGAGAACTTCCCGAAAGTCAAAGGAACTTTCGGGAAGTATTTTACTGCTACATTTCCTATAATATCACATCCACCGAATCTCCCAAACTAATTTTTCCTTCCCGAATCACTCGGCAAGTAATTCCACCGTGTCCACGCATGGCATTGTAACCGCCTATTCCAAGATTTTCTTCCATTCTACTACACGGAAAACAAAAGCCCGTCAGTTCCAGAATTGCCCCACCAATTTTGAATTGTTTTCCCTTCAAAGCGTTCAAATTAATACCCTTCACTACAATATTTCTTCTAATTAGAGCGGGGTCGATGGCATCTTTTCCTAAAAAGGAAGCTACCGCCTGCAAATGTTCTTCTTGAATAATTGTTACTTGGCGTTTACCCGTTGCATTAGGTTTGAAAGTACGGTCGCCCGTGAGTCCGCCGATATTGGCAAAAGTATTGTCCAAAACCTCCATCGGTTGGCGATTTTTTGGACGAATCCCAATCCAACGCACTATGCCTGACTGAGCGAAGTTTTCAAATAAATCCTTAAAGGCTGTTTCTGAAGTTGATTGCAACATATTTTTCGTATTAATTTGTACCAAACAACATCAATTCTATATCCTTGAAAGATAGCTTAACCATTTTTTCAAATTGTAAGCCAATTTTTTTGATTAGCTTAATGGAATCCGCATTATCAGGGTTCACAATAGCAATAATTTTAGGAAGTTGAAGTACATTTTCAGCATAATCCAAAGTTGCCGAAGCGGCTTCAAAACCATACCCTTTCCCAATAAATTGTGGCAAGAAGGCAAAACCAATATCAACATCATCCAAAGAATCTCTTTTTACCAATCCACACATTCCAATTGATTCGCCAGTTTCTTTAACCTCGACCAAGTAAAACCCAAAGCCATAAGTTAAATAGTTTTTGATATTTCCATTAATAAGATATTGTTCAGCCTCTTCAACACTATGCACATTTCTATCCCCAATAAAACGTAGCCACGAAGGCATATTCAGCAATTCAAGCATAAAAGGGGCATCTTCAATCGTGAATTTTCGTAAAATCAATCGCTCGGTTTGAACAACTATTGCCATATCGTAAGGGTTAGGGAATGAGGGTTAGGTGATAGTAAACCCCCTGAATTTAAACCTATTACTAAATATTCAAATTAAAAGTCCTGTTTTTTCTTCAAATAAATTTCGTACTGTTCGGGCGTGAAAACTTCCTTCAATTCCTTATCTTTCCCCACCTTCATTGCCGTAAATTTATCTCTCATTTTTGCCCGTACTTCTTCGGTATAAGGGGGAAGTAATTTCTTAGCCTCATCAAATAAATCCATCTTTTTGAAGGCATAATTAATGTTTATATTTTCCACTTTTGGAATTTGTTCCTCCGTCAATTTTAGTTTTTTCGTCATCCAACGAGTGTCTTCCATAGCCATTTTTTCGGGGTCCATTTCCTCCTTTTTCTGAGGAAAATTCACCGAAGGGTCAGACATTCTATTACGTCCGTAGCCTCCCGCACCTCCGTAACCTCCGCCATAGCCACCACCTCCGTAGCCGCCACCGTATTGAGCGTTTCCTTTGTGTGAAATGGCTAAGAAAATACAAATTATGGCAAAAATATATGCTAATTTTTTCATGATTGGATTTGAAAAATGAATACTGTTGTTTCTGTAACAAAGATAATTACGAATCTATTTTAAACCTTCAAAAATATTTTCTTACGATATAAAATCCACGAGAAAAACCAGCAAAGCAACACAAAGCTGATGGCATACGCCAAAGCCCCATTAGCATTTCCGAAAACAGGATGAAAAAGATGCCAATAAAGCCAATCAGAAAATGCAATGGTTCTATCACCTTCTTTTACGGGAATCAAGCCAAATACGATAGCAAAAACCTCCGAAATACCGTAAGCGAATATTGAATTCATGCCAAAAACATGGAAAAATTTCGTCCAATTGGTCTTTCCTTTTAAATCAATAATGTAAACCAGAATTGATAGAATAATCAAATCCAAGCCAACGGTAATTAACACAAAGCTACTCGTCCATAGTTTTTTATTGATGGGAAAAACAGTGTCCCAAATCAAAGCAATTACCACTAAGCCAATTCCCCAAACTACCATTCTTCTGATTCTGGGTAAGATATTTTCATGAGCTTCTTGGATATAAATGCCCGTAAGATAGCCCAATAGCGTATTTACAAAGGCAGGAAGCGTACTCAAAATACCTTCGGGGTCAAATGCTACGCCCTCGCCGTGGTAAAGATGATTTTCACCCAAAACTAACAAATCTAATTTTCTTTCGGCATTTGTCAATAATTCATATTCAACGCCTCTATCGCCCATAAACCACATAATTGCCCAGTATAAAAGTAAAATTCCACCCGCCAAATAGGGCAAATATTTTCGTTCAACTGTCAGCACAATGAACGAAACCACACAAAAAGCTAAGGCAATTCGTTGGAGAACGTTGAGGATTCGAAGATGAGAAATGTCAAAATTGTACCAAGGAATATTGAAAATCACGTAACTAACCAGAAATAATAATCCAGTTCTTTTCAAGATTTTATTCCGTAAATCAGGCGTAAGTTGATAATTGAAGGGTTTTAACGAAAATCGCATCGCAACGCCTACAATAAACATGAAAGAAGGAAACACCAAATCGGTAGGCGTAAAGCCGTGCCAATGGGCATGACGAAGGGGTGCGTAGGTATAATCGCCATTGCCAGAATTATTAACCAGAATCATTCCAGCAATGGTAATACCCCGAAAAATATCAAGTGAAAGGTAACGTTGGTTCATTTTATCGTTGATAAATTGTTTGAGTGGTAATGTTGAACAATTTATATACAATAATGGGGAAAAGCAATTTGGGGAGGGTATTTGTGGATTATTGATATTCAGGTGGAGGAATTTCCCATTTTGCAATGTCAATCATCCTTACTCGTCTTTCTTCTGCATCACCAATAATGCTACAATGAGATTGATTCCAAGGTTTTCCTTCCAATTCATCAGGAAAATTATCTTGCATTGGTGAATGTTCTATTTGTTGATTCAAGTCTAAATCGTAAATATCTTGAACCACAAAACTCACCATATAAAAATCAGATGGATTCTTGAATTCACCAGGTTTTGCAGGTCTGTATTCTTTACCTATTCTTGCTCTACTCTCTTGTGGGGTAGAATATTTGTTCCAATCAGAAGATAAATCTGGACCAGCTTCGGGCGTATTTTTGAACGCCCCAGGATTAGGAAGACCTATTTGAAGCACTTTCTTTTGAATTTTATCTTTGTGAACTCTAACGTATAGAACAGCCTCATTTGGCACGTCTTCAAGGGGAAATGGAGCGGTTATCATTTTATAAAATCAGTGAGCCAATAAGCGAAAAATTCTTGTACTTCATTTAAATCTCCAAGAACACCCTTAAATTTATTTTTACCTCCATAAGTATCACCATAATAATGAGCTTCTGACAAGGTTTGATTATTTTTAATATTCAATAATAAACGAGCCTTCGTACTGTTCCACATAATATCAATCGAACCATCCGCAATTGCATCAATGGAAGGAGCTATCAAGATAATCCCCTTATTTTCCCATATCCATTTACTATACATTGAAAGCACTTTTGCGGCTCTTTCCCAAACGAATTTTGGAACAGCCAAAGCACCTTCCAAATCCCAATCTTCCTGTAAATCTAATATTTTTTTAGAATCCTTAATAGCAAAAGCCATTTCAGAAAGCTCATTGGGCAGTTTTGACAATGATTTTCCAATCGGTAATCTACCTTGCTTTCTTGAAATGGGAGGTTTGATTATTGAACCATAACCTTTGGATTCTTTAATATGTACCATGATGGGTATTGATTATAGTTTTTTAAAAATTCTTGATGTGTGCATTATTCCGTCCAGATTACTTCAACCATTTTTCTAATTTTTGACCAACTTCTTGGTGCGTGAAAACTTTGCCCGCTTGATATTGTTGTCGTCCTTCTTCAAAACTTTGAATCAATATCAATTTCTCAATCAAATCATCAATTGAAAATTCGTTGGGCATTTCTTTCACGGCTTCATTCAAAAGGATTTTTGTCATTGTCGTGTTTATTTTTGACTAAATTTAGGAGAAAAGTATGAGTATTTCAAGCAAAAAAATAAATATTATAAGCTCCGATTCGTGTCTCGCAATGACATTAGAAAAATTTCCAAATATCAGTACAAAACCCCATCGGGGCGAAATGTAAACTCAACTAATATATCATCTGACCTAAATGTAGCATTGATTTTACGATATTTGTAAACATTTATAACAATTTGTACAAATTTATTTGTAATTTTGCATCGGTCAGGGAGAAATCCCAGATCCCCCTTGAGGTGTTACAGCGATGTGACACCTCATTGTATTTTATAGGGATAGACAATTTATCATATTGTAAAAGCCCCAGCGGGGCGAAATATTGGTAGAAATAAAGAAACCCTAAAACACCCAAGCCCCATCGGGGCGCAATATAAACCGAAGCAATATTTCGCCCCGATGGGGCTTGATGGATGGATTATTCTAATTTTTTCTACCAATATTTCGTCCCGCTGGGACTTTGGGTGTGCAATTATGTAAGTAAAATTAAATACATTACCTCACGCAAATAGTTTTAATGCACTTCTGTATTGAGGCTGAAAATTGATAAAATGCTTGTTTTTAATTTATTTTATACACTATTTTGTAAATGCAAAAAGAGAAATCCGCTCCTAATGATGGAGTTTCATTCTCTTTTTAGAAGTATTGCCCCTCTTCTAAGGTACTAATAACGAAATGTAAGATGTATCTCAAAGCTAATGAGACCTGTCTTAATACATCAACCGTAGCTGTCCATTTCGATTAATTTTGGCGATTGTTCCACCAATCGCCAATTTCTTTTTATATGTCGATTTCTTCGACTACTTCATAATCTTTTAGTAATTCTTGATATTCTATTTTAGGAGTTTTAGTCCCTTTTTCAAACCAATTTGGGCTAACTTGATAAAATTCATTTTTCGTTCCTATTTTCTTAACTTTTACAATTTGTCCATCATTGATTAATCGTGAGACTGTTGGTGCTAATGTTCTCTTAATTTTTTCCACACTTTCTTTATCAGTTGGTTCTGAAAACTCCTTTGCTATTGCATTAAAAATATCGTTAATACCTTGATAAATTCCAGTTATTCCGTACTTAGAAGGATTGTCTAAAACTTTGACCACCTTTTCACTCCAAGTAGCCCTTCTTGAAACTGAATTTATTTCGGTTTTACCATTTTCATCTAAAATATTTAGCTCATCGGTATTTTTAAAGTCATCAAATGATGCACCTAAAAGAGTCATTAAACCATGATAATCAGTAATTTTTGAATTGATTGAATTAAGTTTAATTTCAAGTTCATTTTTTGCATCAATAGCATCATTTAATTTTCTTTGTAAATCGCTTACAAATTCATTGCGTGTTTCATCAGATATGTTTGCAATCATGACTCCTCTTAGTTTAAATTCTTTACAAAGATTGATTCTTTTTTTTGATTACGCAAGTCTTTTGCAATATTAATTTTAATATTTTTTGTTAATGATAAAATTTTAATATTTGTTAAGAAAAAAATATTTTTAAATGAAAATATTGCACTTTGTGTTATAATTTAAATATTGTTATTGATGATATTAATGTATAGTTTACAATATTAATGGTATAATTTGCAGTATAAATATGTAGAAATAGCAGTTAGATTCATAATAGCAATAGTTAATGATACACAAATAATAATTAAATGTAGTAATTAAATGTGATAATTAAATGTAGTAATTAAATGTAGTAATTAAATGTGATAATTAAATGTAGTAATTAAATGTGATAATTAAATGTAGTAATT
>JBBRMR010000038.1:0-43502 GCA_038230735.1 Cytophagales bacterium | reverse complement strand
TTAAACTCAAAAATTATTGCAACAAGTGCTGATAAAGATGAATCGAAATTCTTTTGGAGCTATAATAATGGTTTAACAATGACTTGCAGTAAAGTTGAAGAAATGCCAAATAATAAATATAAACTTCACAATTTACAAATTGTAAATGGATGCCAAACTTCTAATGCTATTTATTTAGCTCTAAAAAATAAAGAAAGAGTTTCAGAACTTAGTCAAAAAATTGCTGAGGGAAAAGAATTAACTACAAAGGAAAAAGAAGAATTAGGTAAGAAAGAAAAATTACAGTTCAAAAATGATACCAGTTTATTAGTTAAAATAATTGAAACTAATGACGAAGATTTCATTTATAGAATTACTGAAACTACTAATTCCCAAACACCCATTAAAGCATTTTCATTAAAAGCAAATGATGATATTCAAAAGTTAATCGAAAAATATTTTGAAATCAATGATGTTTCATACGAGAGGCGTATAAACAGTCTCAGAAATAAAGGAAAGAAAAACATATATAGCATTCAAAAGCTATTTCAATTATATACTGCTCAAATTTTGTTTAAACCTTCACAAGTTAAAACAAGACCAAAAGCAATGTTTATGTTAACCTATGACGATGTTTTTCCTGCATCATCCGTTAAGTCAATGAATTATGCTTTGTACTTAATCCCAATTAAGATTGATTTAGCATTAAACAAGGCTGTTCGAGAATATATGAAAGTTAATTTAAATTTAGATAATTATAGGAAGACTTTAATATCATATGGTAAGCTTCATTTAGGTTCTTTTATGTTAAGTTCCATTTTAAAATCTGACTATAATGAAAAGGGAATAGTAGGAAAAGAAAGTAGTATTATAATAGAACTTGAAAATAACTTTTTAATTCACTTTATAGATGCACTTGATAATTTTGAAAAAGTTATGAAAGCTTTTTCAGGCAACAAAAAAGAATCTATACCAATTGAGATAAGAAAAACAGAATTAGATAATAGAATTGTAAGACACATAAAATCTCGAAAATAAATTTTTACTGTTGTTGGTCCCTCTTTTTAGTAAAAAGATTCCCAAACTATTAAAAATACAGTTTGGGAATCTTTTTTAATTTCAAACCCGCAAAATCAATACAGCAACCCCTCCTCATCCAACAAATCCCCAACATTAAGCGTAATTTTTTCCATCAAAGAAATATCTTGATGGAAATCTAAGACCTGTGTATTTTCGCCTTGACTGATGATGAATATTTTTTTGTGTTTGGTGATAATCCAAAGTATTTTTTTTGTTCCAAATTTCAACATCTCTTCGGATTTCTCAAAAATATAATCTAAGTCTCTTTCCGTTTCAATCTTGACATCTACTTCAATCGCTATTTCAGGGGCAACATTAAAATATTTATCATTTGGCTCAACTTTCTCTTTCAAAAATATCCCTAAATCAGTAGAAATATTATTTTTATGCCCCAAATGCAATCCCGCTTCGTTGGAAGCTACCCAATATAATTTTCTATTGATATTTGACTGGATAAAAAAATCAACAATTGAAATGATTAATGATTGTAAAGAGCTACTGCCCATAATTTCTTCGATTTGTTTTGTACCATTCAAGACATCCTTGTACCCCCTGTAATATAAAGGTTTCCCCCGCAATTCCTCTCGAATCAGGTTAGTGGGAATTTTATGGCTTTTGCGTTTGGGTATTTCTACTATTTCCTTTATCATAGCTCTATTTTTTAATAAAATAAATGGATTTTCCTTGAAATAAAAAATACTTTTAAAATTGTGCAATTATCAGTTGTTATAAAATGTAGATACTGACTTATTAAAACAATCACTCCCCCAAATAATAATCCCAAACCACCTTAGCCACCTCCGCCATAATCCCATCATTAGTCTTTTCATTTTCCATTGAATCCGATACAAATAAGGCAATCGCAAATTTCTTTCCGTTTGGTAAAATCACGATTCCAACATCATTAGTTGCTCCCACAAGTCCGTCTTTATTTGCACCTGAATATCCCGTTTTATGGGCTATAATGGCTTCCTTGGGTAATTTTCCTTTGATTTTGTTCGGTCCAGTAGTGGTTTCTACCATCGTTTTCCATAGAAAATCGTAGTTTTTTTTGGATAAAATATTCTTTTTGTAAAACGATTCTAACAGTTTTGTGGCTGCCGATGGTGTTGTCCAATTTTTATATTGAATGTTCCAATCCGCCTGAATTTCTACTTCTGGATTCTTGATGGCTACATCTTTTATTCCCAAACCATGAATATATCGGTTTGCTACTTCTGTACCTCCAATTAATTTAAACAATAAGTCACATCCGCTATTATCACTCTGCGAAACGGTGAATTGTATGATTTCACTCAGAGGCAATGTAACATTTCCTTCGGGATATTTTTCTCGCATGGGACTCCAAAGGTTAGGCAATAAATCGGTTTTTTTAACAAAAATAGGTTGGTTCAAGGTCATTTTACCTTGGTCTATTTGATTCAAAACTGCCAAGGCAAGGTGAAATTTAAAGACACTTTGCATCGGAAAATGGTGGCTATTATTGATTGTAAGCGTATCGCCTTTGTCTAAGTCCAAAATACTTACGCCAACTTTTGCCTTTTTATCATGGGTAATGGCTTCGATTTTATTCCTTAAAGTGGATAATTGAGAAAATGAAAAGAACGTTGAAAATTGAAGAAAAAATACGAAAATAATTGATTTGGAAAAATTCATACGGCTTTTGTTTTATTGATTTCGAGATAAATAAAATTACAAAAAAATCACATTGAAAAATATCATCAAATCAAGATTAAAAATCAATAATTAAAGAAAGAGATGATGGATTGATTATTTTGTTCAATATTTATCCTTGTATATACGTTAATACCTAAACTCATTTGTACTATTTCATGAAAAAGACCTTCATTATTATCCCAATCCTTTGTTTAATTTCATCTTTCGCTGGATTCGCTCAAGTCTATTCCGACTCACTGATTATCAACATTCAAGGCTCATTAAAAAAGATTCAAGGAGAAAACGAAAATCTTAAGAGTAGATTAGAGATTCAGAGTCGTTCTTTAACGGATATATCTAAAAATCAATCACTTAGCGATAGAACTAAGTGGGAAAAAATCAAAGGAAATTTAATAAAAAGTACCGAAGTGTATAAAATTTTGAGCGATGATATTATAGATTTAAAATCTCAGGTTTTGAATCAAGATTATCAAGGATACATCAAAAAGATGAGTTCCGTAGAGAAAGGTCCATTAGGATTTTCTTTTGAAGATGTAATTTTAAAAACGGCTCAAACGAAAGCGATTTTCAATAAAAAAGAAAAAAATGAACGCTTTATGGGCGTGTTGAAAAGCCTAAAAGATAGTCCAATCGTGGGTTTGATTCCGTATGCTTCTCAGGCAGTAAATCTTTCGACTGCGGCGGTAAATGTTGCCTATGCTGCGGGTATGCAGGATAAAAAAGTGAATTTTGATAAAATCAAGGAATTTGAAAAGGAATTGCAACGCTACACGGGTTTTTATAATATGCTGGACAAAGCAAATTTATTGAACTCCAATTCAAGTTCGCAAACGGTTACAACTTTGGAGGCTTTGCAGTTGGATTTACTTGAAAAATTCAAAAAAGATGCTCAAAAAATTGGATATAATCCTCGTGAAATGAGAGGAGATGAAGCTTTAGACGATTATTTCAATTATATGATTTCAGAATTTTCAACGGATTATATGAAGAAAAGAATTACTGAAATCGAAGGTAAATACGCTAACAAAGAAGGTAAAGTCAATTTGGCGGAAATGTTACAAATGGAGTTGGATATGCGGCACGTGAACAATAATTTAGATTATGTCCAAAGCCTTTGCAATCGTTTTATCGGGATTCATGACCAATATTTTGATTTCGAAAATCGTTATTTCGACCAAGTAAAACAGGCAATCAACGTTGCGAAAGCCAATAATATCATCGAAGGAGTAGGAGAGAGACCCGCCCAAATGGTGTACGAAGATTTGATGAAGGAATTGGGGGCGAAGAAAAAGAAAAAGGATGCCGCCATCAAATCAAGTATTAATATTAAGGAGTTGAAAGATAAAATTGACTCTGTGGATATTTACAAAATTTTGTAAAAAACGCACTTTTAGGGATTAAACTTAATTCACCATAAATCAACAAACCTTCACCACCTCCAAACCCAATAAATCACCCAATTTTATAATTTTAGAGGCAATATGCCCGATGCCAATCGCACAATGATGGGCGGGTCCGTGGGCGTTCCATTCATTGACAAATCTTCTGGCACCAATGGGAAATTTGTAGCGGCTATTCGTATTTCCAATTTCCAAAATTGCTCCCGCCACCGACTCAGCTTCGGCACAAAGGAGAATCAAAGTTCCACCTTTTTTTTGAACCACCGAAAGTAAAGTTACCTTTCCATGTTTCACGGACATTTCTACGGATAATCCATTCCCTACTTTGCCGTGATAAACTTGCATCGGTTTTACCTTCGTTTTACCCTGAGCGATGGCTAAATGTCCAGGTCCATCGTGTCCCATCAAGACCACATCATCTTTGAAATCCATGGCGTAATACTCTGTAAATGAACCACCTACGCCAAAAGAATCCATTATTTTCATGGCTTGGGCGTTCTTTATTTCGTACTCACCCGCCACGGGAATATGTTGGGCAGTTAATAATGAAGTTCCCAAAATGATGGAACTCATCGTGTCTTCATTTTCAGAGATTCCCGTTCCTTTGTAGTAATATGCCAATGAACCTAAACTATATTTTTCCACCAATTTATTCAAAGCCAACGAAGTTTTTGCGGCTCGAATTAATTCTTCCTTGGAACAATCTGCTTGAATATCAAACTGTTGATGAAATTCTGACACTTGATTCGCTATCTCAGATTCCGAAATGTCCCTTCGTAAAGCCGAAAGTTCGTCCACCTCAATTATTTCAATATGCCCTCCAAAACAGACCAATTGTTGGGTGAAATCAGTATAAATATCCAACATTCCACTGTAATAATGACCCATTACCCCAAGGCGATTATGAGCCATAATATTGGCAACTTTGGCGGCTTCAACCCACTCTTGAATCTCCACCCAAGCCTCGGGATCATTGTGCAGTACCCCCGTGATTTGATGAAATTTAATCCCCGCCCGATGAAAAACATTAGCAATTTCAGGGACTGGGCAAGCCGAACAATACGCCAGCCATTCGCCCGTCATGAGGGTGCGGTTGGTCATGGCATTGAACCTTTCGTAATTTATATTAGTTTTGGGTGATAAATTCAAAATAATAACGGGGACTTTTGCCCGCTGAACCACTGGCAAAACCGTTGAAGAAAGAGCGTAAGTAGTTACGTACAAGAAGATTATATCAACATCCGCTTGCCGAAATTGATGTCCTGCATCAATGGCTTTTTCGGGCGTATCAATTAAACCCAAATTAATAATCTCGGCATCAAAAGCATTGAGTTTCTGAGCCACCATTTCTACATAACCCTCTAATTGAACTTTCAAGCCCTCAAATTGACTCCAATAGGCTTCCAAACCAATGCCAAATAAACCTATTTTTAATGGATAGTTTTGTTTCATTTTTCTGATACTTTCAATAATTGAACTGGTCCTAACAAACCCGAAGGCTCTAATTTCCAATCGGGTTTTATGGTAATATTGGTCTTCGTAAAACGTTCATTTTGTGGTTTTCCACGGTCGCCAATTAAACGATTTCGCCAAGTATTCACCACTTCAATTTCGAGAATATTCCCTTTTTCTTTCAATAAACCCACCACCGAAACTTGATATGGCGGACACCACAGAATTCCCAAATCTTTTCCATTGAGTTTCACTTTGGCAATTCCAACGTCTTTTACAATGCCTAAATCCAACAATTTTGCCTCATTGAGTGAGCCATTCACATTAAAAGATGTTTTATAAATTGCCGTACCAGAATAATATTTTATGCCTTCTTCTGGGCGGTCTGTCCAACTCACAAGCGAATCCATTTTGACGTTTTTACCACCCCATTTTGAATCAAAATCAACGTTCCAGGTCGTATTAATATTTTGTAATGGTTTGTAATTCAAATAATTAGATTTAATAGCTGTGCTTTTACTTTTTAAAATATTATTTCTGAATACGACAAAAACTGACCCATTTGGATTGAAAGATAAATCAACAAAAGTCATTCCTTTTTCTTCATAAAAATTAGTTACGTTGCGAACTTCACCCGTAACGGCATCCCAAATTTCGGGTTGTTTTCCCGTGATTCTGAAAGCGACTTTTAACGATAACGATTCTTCATTTTGATTACTGATAAAATAATAATCCACATTTTCCGCTTGTCGGTGAAGGTAATCAAACGTTTTTCCTTCTGGCTTTTTAATAAATTCACAATCGGGTAAAATACCTTTATTTTTTAGAGCTTCTTTGGCGGTAAGTGGGCGAATGCTATTCACTCCTACTTTCCAGAGTTGCTCAGTAATATTTTTAAGTTCTTTCTCCGCCTCCGTACCGCCCATTAAACTGGCAGTGGTCAGTGGTTTTTCGCCAATAATGGTTGCTCCATTTTCAGCTAATTCCTTCACTTTCCGCAAGGCTTTCAAGGACAATACTTTATGGTCGGGAAGGGCTAAAACTTGGTAAGAAACCCCGTGTGGAAGGTAAATTCGACCATTTTTAACGAATAAATCCATGAGTTTATCTTCATTAATTAAGTCATAGTCATAGTTGGGCAGTGATTTGGCGGGGTCATCTCCCTTATACCGCCCAATGTTGGGAATATGGTCGCCATAATAATACAGTACATCCGCAACTGCCGTTCCCGATTGCATTAAATATTGAATTCGGGTGAGGTATTGAATAAAACCCGTTGAATAATTCCACCACGTAACATTGGGATTAAAGTGCGTTCCCGCAAAATATTCTTGCCCTGGCAAACCCATTTCCTTGGGCGAACACGTGAAGGTATGCAAATAAACCAAGTTCAATCCAGCACAATATTCATGGTCGGCGGATGGTTTCATATCCGCCCAAATTACGTCATTCCAATGCGGTCCGATGGTCGTAAATGATTCAGCACCAACGAGTTGTTTATTATAAATTTTGGCGGCACTGGCGGCTTGTTTTACAAAAAAACGGTCAATATCTTTGGAACGATGCGGTGAAGGCGACCAAAATTCGGACATCATAATTTCTGAATGACCATAATTTTTTAAACCATCAAAAGGTCCTGCATGAGGTCCTGCCGACTCGGGTTGAATCCCCATGCCGTACTGTTTGGCACGTTGAGCAAATACTCGGTAATGATTATCAGAAATACAATCACTCAATGTTTTTCGTAAATCGGTCAAAAAACGATTGCTTACTTCTCGATTTTCAATAATTTTTCCCGCTAAAATTGGTAAATAAGGCAGTGGGTCATAACCACGACGTTTTTTGAATTCATCTTCAAATTTATCCGACCAATTCATACCACCCGCTTCAAAACTGTCGGTTTGTAGATATTTCAAGGTTCTTCCAGCTTTATCGCCAATGAGTTTCAGCAATGGCTCAACGTTGGTATTCCAATAGCGATTGAAGTGTTTTTCGCTGGTATAATCAATCACTAAACCTTGCCATTTTCCGCTTGAAGTAGAAACATCTCTACCCGTTGGGGCGTATCCAAATCGGATAATTGTCCAATCGCCTGCGGGGGCATCCCAGTTCAAAATGCCATTTTGTACATTTTTGGACAGATTTAAAATCTGTCTTACAGTCGCATCTTCTTCTCCATCGGTGGCAACGGTATCGGTTAAAAGCGGACGAGTTTCTGGCACTGACCAGCCCACTTCTTTACTGGCAGATTTACTTTCAAACTCTCTGATTTTGAAACGATTAGGAAATGATTTAGTAGGAATTGCTAACACAACAATATCTTGATAAAAGCCTTCATGTCCTTTCGGCTGAGCTAAAACCTGTTGGATTTTAGTACCGCCTTTAACGTTTATTTCGGAAAAAACTACTTGCTTTGCGGCTTCTGCGGGGGTAATATCGGGACCGCCCAAATTCCAACCACTTTGAATACTCAATGACATCACTAAACCCAATCGGTCGGCTTCGTTGATGGCGTGCAAATACAGTTCTCGCCAAGCGGATGAACCCCACAAAGGACCTTCGGGAACATCGCCATTACCCCGTTGATTTTGCCCACCCGCATCAAAAATACACGCTCCACTAAACCCTTTGGCTTTCATTTCTTCCAAATCTCTGGTGATTGCTTCCTTCGTAACATTACCATTCAGCCACCACCACCAACAGCGAATTCCGTATTGAGAAGGTGGATTTTTGAAAATTTTATCCGAAATTTGGGCGGTTGCGGTTTGGCAAAAGAGTATGAAGAAGAATATTTTGAGGGTTAATTTCATAGTTGGTTTTATTAAGGAATTAAGGAAGTCTTCGCTTAGAGGGGGATGCCTAATCCGAAGACTTCCTTTTACCATACTCTATTTCGTAATCTGCACTTCTCTAAATGGATACGGAAATTTCAAATTAATAGTAACATAAGAGTTCGGCAAGATATAACCTTTTAAGGCTTTTTCAGCGATTGCATGAGCCGTCATTACGGGAATTGCCTGACCAGTTCTCACTAAATCAAACCAACGATGACTCTCAAAAGCCAACTCAATTCTACGTTCCTGAGCAATTGCCGTTCTGAAATCCGCTTGTGAAGCAACTTTCAATTTGGCATTTACATTATCGGCAGTTTTTGCAGGAAGTCCCGCCCTTGTCCGCACCCGATTAAGCAATGCAAACGCATCTGCATTTGGGAAACTTGCTTCGTTCAAGGCTTCTGCTTGCATCAATAGTACATCCGCCAATCGAGAAACGATAAAATTATCGCCAGTATTGAAACGCTCCAAATAGGGCGGATTTGAATATTTCTGAATAAAGGGGATAACTTTTTTGGAAGTGGGGTCGGTAAAATTTTGATTGATGGATGCCGCAAAACGTTTGTCCGTTGGCTCGTAAGCATTGATTAAATCTTGGGTAGGAATGTTCCAACCTGCGGCAGAACCCGCCCCAAGGGCATAACCCGTTGCCAAAGTTCCCGAATTGAAAGGGGCAAAATAGTAGATGAATGAACTCCATTTATTGCCCACGCCTTCGGTATATTGCACTTCAAAAATTGATTCCGAAGTATTTTTCTTTTTGAAGTTATCCGCACAATTAACATTCAACGCATACCCACCATCGGCTTCTATTCCTTTCAAAATATCAGCAGCTGCAGTGTAGTTTTTTTGCGACATATAAACTTCCCCTAAAATAGCTTTGGCGGCACTCGAAGTGGCTCTACCGAGGTCAGCGGCAGTATATTTTGCGGGTAATTTTACAATGGCTGCCTTTAAATCATCAATTACTGATGCTAAAACCTGAACTTCTGGTACACGAGTAGCGGTTGTGAAGGCTTCATCGGGAGAAGTTACTTCCTTCAAAATCAAGGGAACATCGCCAAAAACTCTTGTTAAATTGAAGTAATAATAGGCTCTTAAAAAGCGAGCTTCTCCTTCAATCTGATTCCGAGATTTTTCCTCAAAAGTTGCCGTTTGAATTTTGGTTAATAACAAATTACAACGTCCGATTCCTTGATAACTACTATTGAAAAACGTTTGAAAATTAACGTTTTGGTCATTATCACGGAATTCGTCAATCTCCTCCCGTGGCGTTCCAGAACGGTCGCCCGTGTTTAATTGATAAGAAGTATTGTCCGAACGAACTTCCGCAAATAGCCACATATTATTGTTGTGAATCCCTTGCAACGGTGAATATGCCGAGTTGATGGCTTGAATAAATTGGTCTTTGGTTTGGTAAAAATTACCTACCGAACCATTGGTATCGGGCGTTAATTCAAGGAAATTATCCTTGCATGAAACCAACGTTAATGTGAGTAAAAGTATGAGTATATTTTTCATTTTTCGATTGATTAAAATTTACAATTAAATCCAAGGGTATAAATGGCGGCGATGGGATAACTACCAAAATTTACGCCTGGTGCTAATGAATTTGAGCCATTGAATCCAACTTCTGGAAATCCGCCTTCGTAGCCCGTTAAGGTCAATAAATTTTGTCCTGAGAAGTACACACGCAGACCTTTGGCGTATTTTTTAGGTTTAAAATTATAACCCAACGTTACATTTCTAACCACCATATACGACCCATCTTTCACCCAAGCCTCACTCGAACCTCTTGAAAAAGAATCCCCCGCTAAGGCTGAACCAGTGCTTTGAACATTGCCATTGCCCTGATTATTTACGTCTTTATACGCCCCTAAAATATCACTGTGTACGTTGAAAACCCCGTCTTGGTTATAGGCAAAACGCTTGTAAAAATCAAAGATTTGTCCTCCTTGTGAGCCATTCACCAACACCGAAAAATCTAAATCTCCGTAGGTGATGCGGTTTGTCATGCCCCAAGTGAAGTCAGCGTAAGGATTTCCGATAACGGTTTGGTCGTTATCATCAATTTTTCCATCTTTGTTAATATCTTCAAAGCGAATACTGCCAATAGTTTGTGCGGCATTTCGGGGAAATTTTGCTAAATCATCGGCAGAGGTGAAAAATCCTCCCGCTTTTTTATAGCCAAAAAACATTCCCATCGGTTGGTCCACCACGGTTACGCTACTATTATTTTCGCCCGAAACAATCCTTGAACGATTGCCCAAATTAATAACCGTATTTCGATTAAATGAAATATTAA
Organism: Cytophagales bacterium; assembly: GCA_038230735.1. GTDB lineage: Bacteria > Bacteroidota > Bacteroidia > Cytophagales > Spirosomataceae > Arcicella. Next base: position 32,775 of record JBBRMR010000038.1, on the reverse strand, counting down.
AGTCAGTATCCCAATGGAACTTTCCTTTGTTGATATTCCGACTATTCAAGGAGATTTCTACACCCCGATTTCTAACATTTCCAAGATTAGTAAATGAAGTCAAAAAGCCCGAAGAGGCGGGTATATCAATGTTTTGGAGCATACTTTGGGTGTATATCTCATAAAATTCAAGCACCAAATTCAGTTTTCCTTTCAGCAAAGAAGCATCCAAACCAATGTCCGTTTGCTTGGATTGTTACCAACCCAAATTTAAGTTTCCGAGTGAATTCAAGGCTTGTCCCGTCACAATTTTACCCCCAATTACGTAATTATCAAGCCCCAATAATTGCAATGCCGTAAAGCTACCAATGTTATTATTTCCCGCTAAACCGAAACTTGCTCGTAGTTTCAAGTCGCTGACAATATCACCTTTGGGGAAAAATCCTTCCTCCGAAATTCTCCAACCAATGGAAGCCGAAGGGAACGTTCCCCAACGATTATTTGCCCCAAATTTTGAAGAACCATCCGTCCGAACTGCTACATTGAATAGATATTTATCCTTGAAAGCATACGTTAATCGTCCGTAATAAGAAATTAATGAAGACTTGCCGCTACCGATTCCGTTACCATTTCCCACATTATTGCTACTCCCAAAACCAACGCCCGTACTGGTTGGATTGCCCGTTCCTGCCGTAACGCCACTGGGCAAAGCCGCCCCAATGGTTTGAATTACATCATCGGCATATCCATTTCCATTCACATAAAAATTATTACTGACTTCTTTTTGTACTGAATAACCCAACAAACCCGTCATTCGATGGTCTTTGATGGTTTTTGAGTAAGAAAGTGTATTTTCAGAAAGCCAATTGAAAGTACGAGCCGAATAATTATTTCCCCTTGCTGGCACGGGTGGCGGATTACGGAAACTACCCACGAAGGAAGGAATAAAATTATCTTGCGTGTCAAACATAATATCCGCATTGAAGGTCGTTCTGAAAGTCAAATTTGGGATAATTTCAATGCCTAAATAAACATTGGCAAGACTCCGAAAATTATTAGCGAGTCTTTTTGTATTCACCAACATATTCACGGGATTGGCATTATTGAAAATTCCAGTTGAAGTAATATTTGGTGTGAAACTACCATCGGCTTGATAAACCGTTGGTATTGGACTGTTCAGATACGCTTGGGTAATGATTCCTTGGTCAAAATGCCCTTCGGCTTCCACCAAATTTCTGATGGAGAAAGAGGGAGCAATGTTCAAACCCACGGTAATGGTTTTGCTCAAATTGGCATCAATATTTGCCCGCATCGTAAACCGCTGAAAATCGTTATTCAGCAAAGTGCCTTGTTGATTAAAGTACCCGACAGAAATGGCAGAACGAAGGTTTTCAGTCCCTTTTGTGATGCTTAAATTATAGTTTTGCATCGGTGCATCACGGGTCAATTCTCTGAACCAATTCGTGCCTTTACCCAATGCCGAAGGATTTCTATAAATTTCTGCCACATTATTGATGCTGTAAGGAAGCCCTCTAATGGCTGCCAATTGCACTTGACCATCAATCCGATTTTGAGCGAATTGTTCGGCAGTCAGCATCGTAACACGGTTACGTTCTGCAATGGTCTGAATGCCCGTGTAAGCACTAAATTCGATGTTTGTAGCTCCTAATTTTCCTTTTTTGGTAGTAATCAAAATAATCCCATTTGAACCCCTCGACCCATAAATAGCGGTTGAAGAGGCATCTTTCAAAATAGAAATTGATTCAATATCATCGGGCGAAATGGTGCTTAATGGATTGGAAAATTTACTGTAATAATTGGTTACTGGAAAACCGTCAATCACATACAGCGGGTCGTCGCCAGCACCCAATGAACCCGACCCCCGAATACGGATAACGGGGGCAGAACCAGGAGCTCCCGAGACCTGATTGACCTGCACACCAGCCACCTGACCAGCCATTTTTTGGTCAATACTCGTTACAGGTAAGTCTTTTAGATTCTGGGTTTTAATGGTTGCCACTGCACCAGTTACATCTCGGCGTTCCTGACTTCCATAACCCACAACCACCACCTCCGAAAGGGTTTGATTATCAGCAATCATAGAAATATTTAGGGTGGTTCGATTGGCTATGGCAACTTCTTGATTTACATATCCCACGTAACTAAAAATCAAGGCAGATTTATCTTTGGGAACAGAAAGTTTAAAATTTCCAGCCCCATCCGTTGAAGTCCCAGTGGTTGTGCCTTTGATGGCAACATTTACCCAAGGCAAACCTTGACTGTTTTCTGAATCAATTACTCTACCCGTCAAAATTTGTTGGGCAAAAGTATTTGTGCCAAATAATGTCATCATTATCAAGCATTTGACTAAGGTTTTGTGAATATCCATCGTCAGTAGTAATTTTTTTCTCATCTTATCGGAATGTTATTTTGTGGGTTTAATCAGTATTGATAAAATTGGTTTGTTAACTGAATAGCTGTTTCTTATTTATTGATTGAAACTTAAAAATTTTGTATCAACTTGTGTAAATCAATACTATCAATTTTATCATAAATGGTAGTCATTACGCTTTATTATAATTTATTCACAAAATAATCGTATTTTCGTCATAAAATAAATAGACGTTTTGATAAATCCTTTGTACTTTTTGATATGGAGATATTTAAGAAATATTTTAATTTAGTGGAAGATGAAATTGACACGAGTTTAGGAATTAGTATCGTAAACTTGGGGCATAATATTCATCCCGCCAACCGTCCCTACCCAGACATGAGCCATCCTGATTCCTATTATTTTGAGTGGGAAAAAGGACGAAGTTTGATGGAGTTTCAACTAATTTATGTGTCCAAAGGGGAAGGTTATTTTGAAGCAAGTGGTTTGCCCGCACAACTCATCGAAGGCGGAACAATTATCCTGTTATATCCAGGTGTTTGGCATCGTTATCGTCCAAAAGAAAGTACGGGATGGGAAGAATATTGGGTGGGTTTCACAGGAACTTATGCTCGCTATCTCCTTGAACAAGAGTGTTTTAGTCCGCAAAATCCCATCATCAAAGTTGGTTTTGATAATGAATTTTTAGCCACTTTTTCAAGACTTATTCAGAATGTGGAAATGAAGGAAGATTCTTACCGAAAACTGTCTTCGTTTCACCTGATTCACCTCTTAGGAATTGTGTATGCTTCTGCCTTACTGTCAAAACAAAAACTATCTAAAAAAGAGGAGCTAATTAATGAAATGAGAGATGAAATCCATAATTTATGGAACACAAAGATTGACTTTGAAAGTCTATCGGCACGGTATAATGTGAGTTATATTTGGTTCAGAAAGACTTTCAAAGAAATCTTAGGAACTGCCCCAAATCAGTATCATTTGATGTTGAAAATTCGTAAAGCCGAACAGCTTATTCAAGAATCAAATCTCACGTTGGCGGAAATTGCCTTTCAATCTGGTTTTGAATCAGAATTTTATTTTTCGAGAATTTTCAAACAGAAGATGAATTATAATCCTTCGGAGGTTCGTAAAAAGAGGAAGTTTATGGATGGTATATGATAAGATTTGATTCGTTGATTATTGTCTTAATAATCAACGAATCAAATCAATAAAAAATGCACTATTTGTTATTATGATACCTTCTGCTACTTGTTTATCGTGGGAACAACTCATTTTTTCAACAACCCTTCACTCTCCCGCTTGTTCAAGGTCATTAAAAAAGCGGGCAGTAAAATCAAATTACAAATCATCGCCATCAAAAGGGTTATCGAAACCAAAATTCCTAACGATTGTGTGCCTTTGAAACTGGATGCTGTAAAGATGAAAAAGCCTGTAAATAAGATGATGGCGGTATAAAACATGGAAACGCCCGTGTTCAAAATTGTCTCAGAAATAGCTTCTTTTACGCTTCGGTTTTTGTTTAGTAATTCATCTTTGTAACGGGTCAGAAAGTAAATTGTACCGTCTGATGAAATCCCGAATGCGATTGAAAATATTAAAATCGTTGAATATTTGAGGTGAATACCAAAAAATCCCATCAATCCTGCGGTCATTAATAACGGAATCAAACTTGGTAAAGTGGAGATAATTACCATCTTCCAAGAACGAAAAAGTAATGCCATAATTAAGCAAATCAATACGATGGCTTCAAGGGTACTTTCAATTAAATTATTTTGCAAATAATCGTTTTGCCAAGCGTAAATTACACTATTACCCGTTATTTCGGCATCGTACCCCCGTTTATCACCCGATTTGAAAAAGACATTATTTTCAGCATCATAATTAAAAATAGAATCCACTTTAGGTTGTAACTCGTTGATAATCTGATTAGTACGTACCGTTCCGCAGTCGGCAATTTGAAAACTTACACGGGTATATCGTTGTGTAGAATCAATAAATCCTTTCGTAAAACTACCTTTCCCTTTCACGGTTTGACTATATTCTTGGAGTTTGGATAGCTGGTCAATGCCTGGTAAAACAAAATATTTTGGGTCGCCACCACGATAGGCTTGGTAGGCAAATTTTACTGCAGTAACAACGGAAACTGGTTTGGTAAATTCGGGATATTTAGCAAATTCCTTTTCCATTCGCTTGATTTTGGTCAGTAATTCAGGATTGGTTGCACGCTTAGGTTCATAGGCATCAATCGCTACTTCAAAAGGCATAACGCCTTTGAAATTCTTTTCTACAAATTTCAAATCGGTCAAAATTGGATTATCGTCCGCCAAGTCATCCACGATATACCCCACTGATTTTATTAAGGTCATTCCATATATTGAAACCACAACCATAACCGTAATAATTGAGTAAATCACCGACCGATGATGATTGACCCAATAATCTACTTTCTCTAAAAAACGAATGATTCTCCCCGATTCTAAACGGTCAGTATGTTTTTCGGAAGGTGCATCTAAGTAGCTGAATACTAATGGAATAACAATTAGTGAAACGAAGAAAGTGAGCATAATATTAAGCGAAGCCACGATTCCAAAATCGGATAAAAAGCTACTTCCTGTAAAAGCAAAAACACCAAAACCGATGGATGTAGTAAGATTTGCTAAGAAAAGTGTTTGCCCAATTTTCTCAATCGTTATCTGCAAAGCCAGCATTTTATCACGATGTAAAGCGTATTCTTCGTAATATTTATTGATGATAAAAATGGTATTTGGCACCCCAATTACTACCACCAATGAAGGAATCATTCCAGAAACAATCGTGATTTTAAAGGCAAGTAAACCCAAAATTCCCAAAGAAGAAACAATGCCAATAATAACCACAATCAAAGCCAAAAACATTACTTTGAGACTTCGGAAAAATACCAATAAAATCAGCATTGTAACCAAAAGAGCAAGGGTTACAAAAATGCCTAATTCTGTGGTAATTTGTCCCGTCATTTCAGTACGAATAAAGGGCATTCCTGAAATATGTAAATCCGTTTTTTGTGCCTCTTCAAACCGTTTGGTAATCTCTTTAATTTGTTTCACCGCTGCCACTCTCGACTTGTCATTAATCGCTTTTTGGTCGAAAGTAATCAACATCAAATGCACGTTTCCAGCCTCATTCAAGATAAATCCTTCATAAAATGGCAATCTATCTAAATGTGATTTCACCGTATCAACTTCCGATTGAGAAACGGCTCGGTGAGCGATAAGTGGCTTAGTGTCAAAACGTTTAGCTGAATCATTGCGAACAACTTGCTGAACATTTCCTGCGTAAACAACGTCTTTTATCCCCGCAACGGCTTTAATTTCTTTTGATAAATCTTGCCATTGTTGAAAGAAAGATAATTGAAACATTTTATCGGTTTCAACGCCCAAAACCATTACCGAACCATCTTCGCCAAAGCGTTTTTTGAAGGATTCGTATAATTGAAAACGGCTATCTGTTTTTGGAAGAATTTTGGGTAATTCGCTCGAAACTTGCACTTTAAATGCCATGAAAATCATGAAAAGCGTCATTAAGGCAACACCAACTAAAAAGTAAATTCGATTTTTAAGGATAGTAAGGGATAGGTTATGCCAAATTTTGTTCATAAATTTTGATGATAAAAAGTATCTAAAAGTTCCAATGCAGCGTTTATGGGCAGTTTTTTGCCTTCGCTAACCGCATTATTGATGAAATTTATTTGAGTGGTTATTTGTGGATTTTGGTAAAATTTTTCTTCCAAAGACTGCCTAATAAAATCGTGCATCCAAGCCAAATTTTGTTGTTGGCGATTCTCCGCAAATTTACCATTTTTTGCTAACAAATCACGGTGCTTTTCGACCATCTCCCAGATTTCAGCGATACCTTTTTGCTCCGTTGCCGAACAAGTTAATATCTTTGGAAACCAACCTGAACCATCAGGAGGAAACAAATGGAGGGCATTTTGGTATTCAATTTGGGCTAATCTTGCTTGCTGTTCATTGCCCGAATCGGCTTTGGTGATGGCGATTAAATCTGCCATTTCCATAATGCCCTTTTTGATGCCCTGCAACTCATCACCCGCCCCCGCCAACATCAATAACAAAAAAAAATCGACCATGCCATTTACAAAGGTTTCGGATTGTCCAACGCCCACGGTTTCGATGATAACAACCTCAAAACCAGCGGCTTCGCACAATAACATCGTCTCACGGGTTTTGTGAGTAACGCCCCCCAACGATGCCCCTGTAGGAGATGGGCGAATATACGCCAAAGGCTCACGAGAGAGTTCATCCATGCGGGTTTTATCGCCTAAAATACTGCCTTTTGTCAATTGCGAACTGGGGTCAATTGCCAAAACGGCTACCCGCTTATTTTGTTGTGTTAAATATATGCCAAAAGTTTCAATAAATGTACTTTTCCCAACTCCAGGTACACCTGTAATACCCATACGAATAGACCCGCCCGTATGAGGTAAAACGGATTCTAAAACCGATTGAGCAAGAGATTTATCTTCCGCTAAATTGCTCTCAATCAAGGTTATAGCACGGCTAAGAATCATTCGGTTTCCCGATAAAATTCCCTGTTGATAGTCTTGTATGGAGAGGCGTTTTTGCATTTTATTTCTTCAACAAAATCTCCGCCCAAATCAAATCCTCTGGCGTGGTGATTTTTATATTTTCGTAAGAGCCTTCAAATAAATGTATCTCAAACCCTGCGTGTTCTGCCACGCTCGCATCATCCGTAAAGGTGGCTAATTCTTCGGTTTCAAAGGCTTTTTTCAATAATGAAATCTGAAAAGTTTGGGGCGTTTGAATCAACCGAACTGTTGCACGGTCAATGGCTTGCCCATTTACTCTTATTGAATCTTTGGAAGCTACACTCACAACGGCAGTTCCTTTTTCTTGGGCTATTCTGAAAGATTCGTTAATAATATCTGATGAAACAAAAGGTCTTACCCCATCGTGAATGGCCACAAGTCCTTCATTACCAATAAATGCTAATCCATTTTTGCCAGATTGAAAACGACTTTTTCCTCCCGCAACTAATTGATGTGGAATGGTTTTCATAAATGCTGAATGAATTTCGCATAATTTTTTCCAAAACTCAAATTGAGTTTCGGGCAGTACCAAAACCAGTTCTATATCAGCATCCGCTTCTTTGAACCTTTTAAGGGTGTGCATCAAAATGGGTAAGCCGCCAATTTCAATGAATTGCTTAGGCAAATCACGCTTCAAGCGGCTCCCGCTTCCTCCTGCAACAATGATGGCGTATTTCCTTTGTGAGCTCAAGGCGTTAAAATGTTAAAATTTAAAAAGTTATGAAAATCAAAAAAGCTGTAAGTGTTTGGTTTATAAACATTTACAGCTTTTTTGATTTCTTTTCACTCATTATAATACTGAAATTATTAAAGATTATATAATCAACATGGCATCACCATAGCTATAAAATTTATATTTCTCTTTAATCGCTATTCCGTAGGCTTTTTTAATTAATTCATACCCTCCAAAAGCCGAAGTCATCATAATTAAAACGGACTCTGGCAAGTGGAAATTTGTTAAAAGAACATTCGGGATTCTCACTTCGTAAGGAGGAAAAATAAATTTATCCGTCCAGCCATCAATCGGTTTCAAGTGAGAATCTGCCGAAACCGAAGATTCCATGGCTCGCATAGTTGTTGTTCCAATGGCACAAATTCTTCTTTTATTATCAATGGCTTCATTGACTAAATCGCAAGTAACCTGTGGAATATTGAAGTTTTCAGAATCCGTTTTGTGCTTTGTCAAGTCTTCCACATCCACCTGCCTAAACGTACCCAAACCCACGTGAAGCGTTAAGGGCGTAAAATGTACCCCTTTCAATTCCAAACGCTTCATAATTATTTTTGAAAAGTGCATTCCAGCCGTTGGAGCGGCAACTGCACCCACGTGTTGAGCGTAAATTGTCTGAAAACGCTCCTCATCGGCAGGTTCAACATTGCGTTTGAAACGGATTTCGTCTGGCAATGGAGTTTCACCCAATAAATGAATTTGTTTCATCAAAGCATCATGGTCGCCATCGTATAGGAAGCGGATTGTACGCCCACGTGAAGTAGTGTTGTCAATAACTTCCGCTACTAAATCGCTGTCGCCAAAATATAATTTATTACCAACTCGAATTTTACGAGCAGGGTCCACCAAAACATCCCAAAGACGATGTTCACGGTTCAATTCACGTAATAAAAACACTTCAATCTTAGCACCAGTTTTTTCTTTTTGACCGTATAGACGGGCGGGAAAAACTTTGGTATTGTTCATCACCATCACATCGCCATCATCAAAATAATCTATAATATCAGTAAACTTTTTGTGTTCGATAGTACCCGTTTTGCGGTTTACCACCATCATTCTTGAATCTCCACGATTTTCGGGTGGATAAAGAGAAATTAAATTATTGGGTAAATCAAAACGAAACTCTGACAATTTCATTCTGATAATATTTGCGGTTTTTTCGCCAGGCACCATAATCTTGGAATTTTGTAATAAATTGTTAATAAATTGATTTGGTATAGTATTTTGTAATAAAAGCTAAAATCGTGGATTTATACCAATTCAAAACGCAACAAGCGGTTTGAGTTAATACGATTCTTGCAAATATACAATTTTGAGATAGGGCTTGTCAATAGATTTGACGAATAAGTTTTTTTATTTTTCCTTAAAACTTACTATTTGAGTGGAATAAGTTGATTTAAAGGGTATAGTGGTACATTTCTGACAATTGTAAATAAGACTAATAAACTCAGAAAAATCCAAATACCTTTACCCCGCAAAATAAAGACATCTTTTGAGGCAGAACCGTTCATTTCAAGGATTATTTTGTAAAGAGTTATCGGTATTATAATAAAAATTAAGAAATTATCATGAAATGCTCCTGCAAAATCGCCATGTAAGATTGCATGAAAAGCCCTTTGTCCACCACAACCTGGGCAATAAAAACCCATTAGACTTTTGAAAGGGCAGGAGGGAAGAAAACTATTTTCAGCGGGATTCCAGAAAAAATAAAAGGCGGTAATGGACATTGCCAGTACCGCCAGAAGGATTTTATCAAAAGTCATTAAACTGATTTTGTATACACGTTAGTCTTTGCGATGATGTCGTGAAGGGCTTGTTTTTTCTCCGTAAAAAATGCCATGAAGTAACCTATAAAGCATATAATACCTGAAATTATACGAGAAACGTTACGAATTAATGCTTGTTGCGTATTTAAGCGATTGCCATTTTCATCCGCTACAATCAAATTCATGGCTTTTTTACCAATGGTTGCCTGACTTTCAGAGGATTCCATAATGGTAAAATAAGCTACTTGAACAACAAAGAAAACTAGTTGAATAGTAAGTCCTGCTCCCATGAAATATGCCATTAATGCAGCCGTCTGCCCATCACTCATATTATCCATATCTATGTTTGAACTTGCAAATCCAGCAATGCCCATAGCACCCAGAACTGAAACTATAATCATTCTAACTATCCATAGAAGGACTGCATCAATTAAAAAAGCAATAAATCTTTTGCCGCCATCGGCTAATTGTAATGTTTGCATAATTTTGTTTTTTGGTTTTAGGGATAATATTTATTCTTTCAATTGCAATAAGTAGATTTCCCTACCAAAATCCAAATTTTATCTTGAAAAAATCTAAAACAAATACCTTATTTTATGGTTATTACACATTAACCCAAACAACTTTTCATATTTCATGTCTAAAATATCAATCTTTTGGTTTCGCCGAGACCTCCGTTTACACGATAATACGGCTCTATATCATGCCTTAAATTCAGGAAATTCAGTTTTGCCCATCTTCATTTTTGATCGAAAAATATTGGATAAGTTAGAAGACAAAAAAGACCGTCGAGTAGAATTTATCCATAATGTTATGGAAGAAATTCAGGCTGAATTAAAGCAATTAGGCTCAACAATGTTAGTAAAATATGGAACCTCCGAAGAGATTTTCCCCGTTCTATTGAATGAATACGATGTTTCTGCCATTTATACCAACCACGATTATGAACCCTATGCTCACGAACGTGACGAGGCTGTACGGGAATATGCCAATAGCGAGGGTACAGAGTTTCATACCTATAAAGATCAAGTAATTTTTGAAAAAGACGAAGTGCTTTCGGGTGCAGGAACGCCCTACACGGTTTTTACGCCATATAGTAGAAAGTGGAAAGAAAAGGTCAATGAGTCTTACTTAAAATCATATCCAACCGAAGAGTATTTTGATAATTTTCTAAAAACAGATCCCATCAAAATTCCAACTTTACAAGAGATGGGCTTTGAGGCAGTTGGAGAGCCTTTCCCTAATAAAGAAATTCGTGAAAATATTGTTAAAAAATATGCTGAACAAAGGGATTTTCCTGCCATCGAAGGTACTTCAAGAATGTCGCTTCATTTAAGATTTGGTACGGTAAGTATTCGTGAATTGGCTCGAAAAGCCCAAAAACTTTCCGAAACGTGGCTCAATGAGCTAATCTGGCGGGATTTTTATTTCAATATCCTTCATCATTTCCCCCACGTAGGTGAAGGTCATGCGTTTAGAAAACAGTATGATTTGATTGAATGGCGAAACAATGAGGAGGAATTTCAGAAATGGTGCGCAGGTAAAACGGGTTATCCAATCGTGGATGCAGGAATGAGGCAATTGAATGAAACGGGCTTTATGCACAACCGTGTCAGGATGATTACCGCCAGTTTTATGATTAAGCATTTATTAATTGATTGGCGATGGGGAGAAGCCTATTTTGCCAAAAAACTCTTGGATTATGAGTTTTCATCCAACAATGGAGGTTGGCAATGGGCGGCAGGGAGTGGCTGTGATGCCGCACCTTATTTCAGGGTTTTTAATCCAACCTTACAAACTCAAAAATTTGATAAAAATTTAGAATACATCAAAAAATGGGTGCCTGAATTAAGTAGTTTCGATTATCCAGAACCCATAGTAAACCACGAATTTGCGAGGAAACGGGTTTTGGAGGTTTATCAAAAAGCTCTTAAAAACGGTTAAGGGTGAACGGTACACGGTGAACGGAGTTTTACGGTAAAAGGCGAACGGTTCACGGTGAACGGAAAAAGGTCAAATACAAATGAAAATGTAAACTTCTCATTAGTATTTGACCTTTTTTATTTCCACCAAACCGTTCACCTTTTACCGTTCACCGTGAACCGATTAAAGAGAAAGCGTTGAAAGCACATTATTCATATTTCTAACCGCTTCGGCAGATTTGCTGAATGTTGCTTGCTCTTCTTCGTTCAATTGATAGTCAATGATTTTTTCCCAACCTGTTCTACCTAAAACCACTGGAACGCCCATACAAATATCAGATTGACCGTATTCGCCTTCCAAAAGAACTGAACAAGGAATTACTCTTTTCTCATCACGGATGATTGATTCAACCACTGCCATTGTTGCCGCACCTGGGGCATACCAAGCGGAAGTACCCAATAAACCCGTCAAAGTTGCACCGCCCACCATCGTATCAGCCGCTACTTTTTTCAAAGCATCAGCATCTAAATAATTTGCCACTGGCGTACCATTCCAAGTTGCCAAACGAGTTAAAGGAATCATCGTTGTATCACCATGTCCACCCACAACGGTTGCGTGCAAATCGTTTGGAGAAACGTTCATTGCCAAAGACAAATAACACTTGAAACGTGCCGAATCTAAAGCACCACCCATACCAATAATGCGGTTTTTAGGTAATCCAGAGGCTTTTAATGCCAAATATGTCATCGTGTCCATTGGATTAGAAACAATTACGAAAATAGCATTGGGTGAAAATTTCAATATGTTTTCAACCACACTTTTCACGATACCTGCGTTCACACCGATAAGTTCTTCACGAGTCATACCTGGCTTACGAGGAAGTCCAGAAGTGATAACAACTACGTCCGAATTTGCCGTTTTTGAGTAATCGCTGGTTACGCCCGTGAAGGTGGTGTCCCAACCTAAAATAGCCGCAGTTTGGAACATATCTAAGGATTTTCCTTCGGCAACCCCTTCTTTAATATCAAGGATTACTACTTCGTCAGCTAATTCTTTTCTAACGATATTATCGGCAGTAGTAGCACCTACCGCCCCTGCACCTACAACAGTTATTTTTGACATAATAAATTTTGAATTTATTTTTTAAGATATTCGTTTTAATTTTGATACAAATTACGGCAATTGTAAATTTATCTTTTCAAAAATTTATTAAATTCTGAAAAATTGACTACGAAAAAACGAAATATTCTATTTTTAAGGCTTTAATTCACATATTTTGTATGAATTCACTAATAATTGGGTAGTTTGTAGAGTTTTTGTATTTTAAGATTAAATAGTTTCAGGTGGCATAATTGTTTTATAGTTCACATTAAACTCTTTCAAAAAAATATTATCAAAGGAATGAAGAAGGAAGATTTGATTACAAAAATATTAAAATCAGTATTTTTTAAAGCAGCCACCAAAAGAGCAGGTAAATTTGCTGGAAAAGGTTTAGCCATCTTAGAATTATTACGTGAAGTTTTAACTAAAGCTAAATCCGTGGCAAATGAGAAAAATACCAGCGTTGGCAGTGTATTGTCGGATAAAGTAACTACATTGAGTAGGATGGTAAAGGCTTATGTATCAGGAGAATACAGGATAATTCCTTGGGGAAGTATTGTTAAAATTATTGCGGTTTTGATATATTTTGTTTCACCAATTGATTTAATTCCAGATTTTATCCCGTTTTTGGGATTAACTGATGATTTTGCCTTAACCATGTGGCTTTTCACCTCATTGGCTGAAGATTTTAGTAGTTTTGAGGCTTGGGAAAAAGGGAAATTATAGATGTTCGATTTTCGTTTTTCGATGTTCGGAAAAAAGAAAACAAATAGATTTGTCGAGTTTAAAATTTCCTCAAACCGAACATCAAAAAACGGACCGATCGACGGTCGCATCGAAAATCGAACCACAAACATCCATCATATTAAAAAACTCGTATCTTTACATAAATTTAAACAAATACAGACATGACACTCACATCAATATTTTTGTTATTAGGAAATCTCGGAACTGGCGAATTAGTTTTGATTGGGATGGTAGTCCTTTTAATGTTTGGCGGTAAAAAATTGCCAGAACTTATGAAAGGCTTAGGTAAGGGAATGAAGGAATTCAAAGAAGCCCAAAAGGACGTTCAAGACCATATCTCAAAAAGTATGGACGATGAAACTGCTACTACAACGACAACGACAAAGTAGTTTTTTAAAATCTTATTGAAGCATAGTCAGGGTGATAATATCGTCCTGACTATGCTTTTATTTTATATGCAGAAATATATTACCCTAAAAGCCATTCAAACTGACCTATATTCTGGCAAAATTACTTGTCGTGAATTGGTTGAATATTATCTCAAAAATATTGCCGAAAAGAATGGTAAATTAAACGCTTTTCTTTCCGTTTATGATACTGAATCGCTTGAAAAAGCGAATGAAATTGATGTTAAAATCAAAGCGGGAACTGCCAAGAAATTAGCTGGTATGGTTTTGGGTATCAAGGATTTATTGTGTTACAACGACCATATTTCGCAAGCGGGAAGCAAGATTTTGAACGGTTTTGAATCTCAATTTAATGCCACCGCTGTTCAACGAGTTTTGGATGAAGATGCCATCATCATTGGCAGACAAAATTGTGACGAATTTGGTATGGGTTCAACCAACGAAAATTCAGCATTTGGGGTATGTTTAAATGAAATTGGCGAAAATCGAGTGGCAGGAGGTTCATCGGGTGGATCGGCAGTTGCAGTTCAGGCGGATATGTGCTTGGCATCCTTGGGTACGGATACGGGTGGTTCTGTGCGTATGCCCGCAGGATTTTGTGGGCTGATTGGCTTGAAACCCACTTATTCAAGAGTTTCTCGTTGGGGATTAATTGCTTATGCCTCTTCATTCGATTGTATTGGACCTATTACAAAATCGGTTGAAGATGCAGCTCTTTTATTAGAAATTATTGCGGGAAAAGATGAACAAGATAGTACCGTTTCAAATCTCCCCATTGAAAATTATTCATACTTAAAACCTAAGAAAACACATTACAAAATTGGCTATTTACGAGAAGCCGTTGAAAGCGAGGGTTTACAACCCGAAGTAAAAGTGGCAACTTTGGCAAAGTTGGAATATTTGAAATCACAAGGACACGAAGTAGAATCGGTTGATTTTCCGATGATAAAATATTTTCTTCCTACCTATTATATCCTCACCACGGCAGAAGCCAGTTCTAATTTATCAAGATTCGATGGCATAAAATTCGGACATCGAAGTTCAGAGTCTACAGATTTGATGTCATTGTACAAAAAGACTCGTTTTGAAGGTTTTGGCAAGGAAACTCGTAAAAGAATCATGTTGGGAACTTTCGTATTAAGTGCCTCTTATTACGATGCTTATTACACTAAAGCCCAGAAAGTCAGAAGATTAATTAAAGAATTTACGGATAATCTATTGACTGAATACGACTTTTTGGTATGCCCAACCACGCCCACGACAGCCTATAAGGTAGGTGAAAAAACCGCCGACCCAATCCAAATGTACTTGGGTGATTTGTTCACGGTTCAAGCAAATGTGGTAGGTTTACCCGCTATTTCAATTCCTAATGGTGAAGATAATGAGGGTTTACCAATCAGTTTTCAAATCATGGCAGGAGCATTTCAAGAGGCTGAATTATTGGCATTTGCAAGGCAAGTTGTAAGTCTTTAAGTCGATATGTCGTAAGTAAAATTTTCTTTAATTACGTATTGAGGCACTAATTTTTTCTTACAACTTAGAGACTTACGACTTAAAGACTTTTTTCATTTTATCACAATAAAACTTGCATTTTAAGGTTAAATTTATGTAATTTTGTGATACAGAAAACTCATTAACCACTTAGTCCACAAGTACTTAAATCCTTACTACATGAAATTCGCCACATTGAGCAAGTATTTTCTCGGTTTAATACTTTTGGGAAGCCTATCCGCTAATGCCCAAGTAACCGCTGGTACAGAACCACAACCCACTCAGTCAGATTCAACGGTCGTTTCCATCCCACAACCCATCGTTTTGGAACAAACATGGTTGATTGACCCTGCCTTAGTGCAACCTCGATTGCAGGCTTTGCAAAAAGAAATCCCTTTAACGTATAACGCTACGACTCACCAGTTTGTAGAATATTTTGCTTTCCGCAAGCCATCCTTTACGAAGACGATGTTGGAACGCAAGGGCGTTTACTTTCCTCTGTACGAAAAATATTTAAAGAAATATGGATTGCCTGACGAATTGAAATATTTGTCCTTAATTGAGTCAGGTTTAAATCCAAAAGTGTTGTCTCGGGCGGGGGCGGGTGGACTTTGGCAGTTTATGCCTAAAACTGCTCGGGTTGATTTCGGATTGAGAATTGATGAATACATTGATGAACGTTTTGACCCCGAAAAAGCTACCGAGGCTGCTTGTAGATACATGAAACAATTGCATAATATTTTCGGAGATTGGCACTTGGTCTTGGCGGCTTATAATACAGGTCCAGGCAATGTACGGAGAGCAATACGTAGATGTAATGGAGGGCAAACTTTTTGGGCTATTTACGATTGTTTACCTCGTGAAACTCGTGGTTATGTGCCTCAATACATTGGTATTTTATACATGATGAACCACGCTAACTCTCATGATATATTCGGAGAAACCTTTGAAACAGCTATTACACATGATACCATTCATGTAAACACTTTCATGGATTTGGATAAATTTGCGAGTTTGAGTAACATTAATTTGGAAGATATTCAAAAACTGAATCCTCATATCCTTACGCATATTTTGCCAGGTTTTACTCGTAATTTTGCTTTGCGTTTACCGAAAGATAATTTGGCATATTTTAGGTCAAATCGTCAAGCAATTATTGATTCATCTACCAAGATTCAACCAATTTATGCAGAGCCTACTCAACCAAATGCAGAGGTAATTGTTGCCAGTTCAAACGAACAGCCCATTATCATAACCACGCCTGTAATGACCGTTGCAACGCTTCGTTCAGAACCTAAAATGATTGTTGAGCAAGAGATAATTGAAGATGATATTGAAGATGTTGTAATCAATAAAAAACCAAAGAAACAATATTATGTTGTCCGTAAAAAAGATAATTTAACTGAAATTGCGGATAAATTTGATGTTGAAATTTATGATATTAAGGTTTGGAATCACTTACAGAAATCAACGATTCAGCCAGGGCAGAAATTAGTAATTTATAAAGAGATTGCGGTAACGAGCCAAATAAAATATGCACGTAGTAATGCCCGTGAAAAAGAAGTCGCTAAGAAAGGTAGAAATCGTTTTTATAACGTTCAAAATGGCGATACGCTTTGGAATATTTCACAACGCTACGGAGGAATTTCGATTGATAAACTAAAAAAATTGAACGGAATTAAAGGAAATGTAGTGAAAGCGGGGATGAAAATTAGAGTGTCTTAATTCACTCATCAGCAAACAGTCGGGCGGCGAACCGCTGTCAGTAAGCAATTGGAAATAGAATAGGTTTCTGTTTTACGTAAAAATCCGCATTTCAGTCGAGATATGCGGATTTTTTATGGATTTACTTATAAGATTTTTTGGCTCTCTGACAGTTTAAGTAAACCTATAAGGTTTTTGAAACCTTATAGGCTTGATAATCAACTATTTATGATTAATTCAGATGCCTAATTTAATTAATCTGTTTTACTATTAACCAAAATAATATGTACGCATACATTGACGGAAAACTTACGCACAAAGACCCTGCTTATGTCATTATTGATGTAAATGGCGTGGGTTATGAAATTAAAATCTCTTTACAGACTTATGCCACCTTAAAAGATGGTAATGAGCGTTGTCGGCTTTATACGTACTTGAGCATTCGTGAAGATGCCCATACGCTTTATGGTTTTAAAGAACCTGATGAAAAAATGCTTTTTTTGGATTTATTGAGCGTTTCGGGGATTGGGGCAAGTACCGCTTTGGTGATGTTATCGTCCATGTCGTCGGGAGAAATTAGGAATGCTTTGATGAACGAAGATGTGAAAACCATTCAGAGTATCAAAGGAATTGGGGCGAAAACTGCCCAAAGAGCCATTATTGAATTGAAGGATAAATTGCGAAAGGAAAATATGTTGGGGATTACACCCGCCACGATTTTCTCGACTACAACGGGTAAAGTTAAAGGTGAAGCATTAGCCGCCTTAGTAACGCTGGGAATTCCAAAAAATGTAGCAGAAAAAAGTCTGGATGCTATTTTGAAGAAAGAAGGGGATGATGTAACGGTTGAACAATTGATTAAATTAGCGTTACGATGAGAAAGACAAAACAAAATACAGCCCTTACTAAAATATTGGCAGGGTTTTAGACGTTTGAGAATTAACGAATTATTTAATTTTTAAAAGAATTTCCTCATTCTTTGACCATTAAGCTATAAACTGTGCGACATAAAAAGTTTTACATAATTTCTGGATTTCTTGTTTTCTCCGTATTTGCATCGCTTGCATTAGTAACCCCTATGCGTAAGTTTGATCTCAGACTTATGACACAAAGATTATCCGAAAGTTTAAAATTATCTTCAAGTCTTGATACGGTTGTAAAATCTGGTCGTCGTCCGAGGTTGAAACTTCGGGACCGTCTTACTAATCGCTTTTCTGAAAAAACGTCCTCATCGCCATTCATTCTCAAAGACCCTAAAAACATCAGTACGGAATTCAAATTAGATTCGGCTGGGAAGATTTCGGTGTATGAGAAAACGAAGGAAATGTCTGGAAATCAAGATTATCGTCCTGCCGAAAGGATGAGTATTCAGGATTATAATTCCCTTCAAGAAAACCGTTTTATGCGAGATTATTGGAAGAAATTTGCTTCTTCTCAAGATGGAAAAGACGATACCAAAGGACGTGGATTGTTACCCAAAATCGAACTCCCACCCGCCATTGACCGTATTTTTGGGGGAGCCCAAATTGATTTGAAACCCGTTGGAAACATTATCGTGGATGTTGGCTACATCAGTACATTTTATGACAATCCAACCACGCCCGTTTATTTACGAAGAATCACCCAACTGAATTTTACCAACCAAATGCAAATCAATTTGCAAGGTAAAATAGGAGACAAACTCAATATTAACACCAACTTTGACACCAAGGCAAGTTTCAATTTTCAGAATTTATTAAAACTAAACTGGCGAACCAATGAAGAAGATATTTTACAAAACGTTGAATTAGGGAATACCTCTTGGCAATTAAATAGCCAATTAATTCCTGGCGTTCAAAATTTGTTCGGTATCAAAACTTTAATGCGTTTTGGAAATTTGGATATTACTGCGGTTGCCGCTCAACAGCGTTCAAAGCAAGATTGTATCGTATTGAAAGGTGGTACACAAGGCAAATCTTTTGAGATAAAATCAAGTGCTTACGATGAAAATAGACACTTTTTCCTTTCGCAATATTTTAGAGATAATTACGAAAGTTCACTCAGAAACCTTCCCGTTATCACTTCGGGCGTAACCATTACTCGTTTAGAGGTTTACGTTACGAACCGTACTCAAAATACTGAAACTTTAAGAAATATTGCCGCTTTTTCCGATTTAGGGGAAGGAGATATGTTTAATAGAAACATTCCAAATGTAGTATTAAGGGGAAATAAAACTACACCCGTTGATAACCAAAACAATACGCTTTACCGTGAATTACGGGATTCTTTAAAATATCCAGATTTACGCAAAGTAAATCAGACGGTGAATGTGCTGGAAAATAATTTCAGAATGACCCGTGGACGTGATTTTGATATGCTTCGGGGGGCAAAACGTTTGACGGAAAGAGAATATCGCTTTCATCCAGAATTGGGTTACGTTTCATTAATAACTCCCCTAAGAAACGATGAAGTTTTGGCGGTTTCGTATGAATATACCAAAAATGGAATTCGTCACCAAGTGGGAGAATTGACCGAAGATTACCAGAGTTTAGAAAACGATAGAGTGGTGTATTTGAAGATGTTAAAGTCTTCAACGATTAGAAATAACCTCGACCATCCGATGTGGAATTGGATGATGAAAAATATTTATACCCTCAACGCCCAACAATTGACTAAGCAAGGGTTTCAGTTGAGAGTAATTTATAAAGACGATCAAACAGGTATTGATAACCCCAATTTGCAAGAGGGCTCAAAATTGAAAGATGTTCCGTTGATTAGAGTTTTGGGATTGGATAAACTTAACCAAAATGGCGACCCACAAATTGACGGTAATTTTGACTTTGTGGAAGGCGTTACGGTGGACAGCAAAAATGGCAAAATTATCTTTCCAGTGCTTGAACCTTTTGGCAGTTCGTTGAGAAAACAGTTTAATGAAAATGAATTAGATTTAGTCAATAAATACGTTTTTGATAAATTATATTCTACTACACAAACGGATGCGGCTCAATTAACGAGCAAGGATAAATTCTTTTTGAAGGGAACGTTTCAGTCGGGTGTTGGCGGAGATGTTTCGCTTCCATTTGGCGTTGATGCCAAATCAGTCCAAGTTACGGCTGGTGGTGCTTCATTATCACCTGGAACGGATTATATCGTTGAACCTCAGTCGGGTAGAGTTCGTATTTTGAATTCGGGCGTATCAAATTCAGGGCGTGAAATTCGGGTTTGTTATGAAAAACCAGACCTTTTTAATAATCAAATTCGTACCCTTTTAGGTACACACTTAGACTATACCCTCGGGCAGAATCTGCATTTGGGCGGAACAATCCAACACATGAACGAAAGCCCACCAGGGTATTTGCGACGTGTCCAGATTGGGAATGAACCCGTGAGTAATACCATTTTTGGTTTCGATGCTGCCATCCAACAAAAATC
Source organism: Cytophagales bacterium (assembly GCA_038230735.1). Lineage (GTDB taxonomy): Bacteria > Bacteroidota > Bacteroidia > Cytophagales > Spirosomataceae > Arcicella. Next base: position 12,521 of record JBBRMR010000038.1, on the reverse strand, counting down.
AAATTTATTAACTCGTTTGGTGGATGCTTTGCCCTTAATTTCAACGAAAGAGATCTCCGCTTTTGACTTTCAAGGAGAATATGCCAAATTGATTCCCGCCGTAAATAATGATGTGCAGAGCAACGCTTTTATTGATGATTTTGAATCAGTTAGAAATGTTTTTAGTTTGAATAATCAGCCAACCGCTTGGCGACCCGCTTCAACACCTCCCAAATTTATCAAAGGAGCTAAAGGGGATATTAGTCAAAATTTTCTGAGGGCAAAAATATCGGCATATAGTTTAGATTTTAGTTTAAATAGCGGAACAAATTCATCTATTGACGGGGCAGGGATAAACGCACAAGAGTCTGAAAAGTACGCTTACGAGCGTTTTACACAGATTCAAAGCCTTTTCCCCAATCGTAATCCCACGAATAATATTTTAGGAATCCCTTTGAATGTCTTGGATATCTCTTATTTTCCAAAGGAAAGAGGGGTTTATAATTTTAATACCAATCTTACGACTGATGGATTGTTAAACAATCCAACCCAGAATTTTGGGGCAATTACTCGTGCCATTACGTCCGATACCGATTTTGATAATGCAAACATCGAAACTTTAGAGTTCTGGATGATGGATCCACTTTTACGGGTTGGCACAGGGAGTGTAGATGGAACCGTGAGAGCCACGGGCAATAAAGCAGTTGATGAGGCAAGTAGTAATAGAAGGGCAATTACGGGCGGAAAGGTTTTGTTTCAATTGGGCGATATTTCAGAAGATTTTATTCCCGATAATTATTCAAATTTTGAAAATGGAATTCCTGCGGGAGAGAAAATTTTGACGGGAACTCGTCAAAATATTGAAAGAACGGTATGGGGAATTGCTCCACGCCAACAATTTGTAACGAATACTTTTACCTTGGGCAACGATGGTACACGAGGTGTTCAAGATGTGGGATTGGACGGTTTGCCCAATATGTCTGATGATGGTTTTAATGAAACAACTTTTTTTAGTAGCTATCTCAATGAAATTGGGAAAAGAGTTACGAATAATTCTAATGGTTATAAAGAAATAAAAGATGACCCCGCTGGTGATAATTTTTACCACTATTTGAATGAAAGATATAATGGAACTTCCAGTCTTATTCAGCGGTATAAAAATTATATGGGTTTGGAAAACAATTCACCATCCACCAATTCTGCCCAAGCGAATACTAATACAGGTTTTACGGAATCTAACAGCCAACAGCCTGATCGTGAAGATCTTAACCAAGATAATACCATCAACGAAACGGAGGCTTATTATGAATACGAAATTGACGTGAAGCCTGAGAAAATGATGGTTGGTCAAAATTATATTGTCGATGAAATTACTGAGAGGGGTGTAAAATGGTATTTATTCAGAATTCCTTTGAAAAAACCCACAAGTGCCGTTGGAGGGATAAATGGCTTGAAAAATATGCGTTTTATCCGTACCGTTTTGACGGAATGGGAGGAACCCGTAGTGTGTAGAATGGCTTCTTTTCAACTATCGGGATTTCAGTATCGTACCTTCACGGGCGACCTTACGCCCCGAGGTTTACAAAATGTAATTGAACCTTACGATGCAAAATTTAGAGTTTCAACGGTTAATATTGAAGAAAATGGACCAACTACCAAAGATGCTAACTCAGTAGCGTATGAGTTGCCCCCAGGATTTGAGCGTGATCGTGATGTAACCACCATCAATAATGCCCAACTCAATGAACAATCATTAAGTCTTTGCGTAGATAATTTGCGGGATGGAGATTCAAGAGCGGCTTTCAAAAATACATTATTGGATTTGATTAATTACAAGAATCTGAAAATGTTCGTGAGTATGAATAGCCCAAATCGGGATGTAGAAGGGAAAGTAAAAGCATTTATTCGTTTGGGAACTGATTTGACGGAGAATTATTACGAAATTGAAACGCAACCTTTGAAGCAAACCAGTTACGGAAAACCAGCGGCCAATCAGATTTGGGTTTCGGAGAATGAAATTGATATTCCATTGGAAATTTTAAAGAGTGTAAAATTGAGTCGTGACCGAGATAGATTTAGTTTGACAACCACTTACACCAAGCAAAATATACAAGTTGGAGCTCGTTTTTATAATATTTCAGTAGTCGGTCGTCCAGATTTGAGTACCGTTCTGACTACGATGATTGGGGTACGAAATCCACTAAAATCGGCTGCCGATTCTGACGACCAACCTAAAACTTTTTGTATTTGGGTAAACGAACTTCGGGCATCGGGATTCGAGCAAACTTCGGGCGAGGCAGCCATTGGTAAATTAAGCCTTAAATTGGCGGATTTTGCTAATATTACGATGAACGGCTCATTCAAAAATTATGGTTTTGGCGGGGTTCAGTCCAAAATATCGGAACGTGCCAGAGAAACTTCTTTGGAATATGGTATTGCGGCGAATATCAATGTAGATAAATTATTACCCGAAAAATGGGGCTTGAAAATTCCCGTTTATGTTACGTATGACAGTAAAAATATCAAACCAAGATTTAATCCGCTTGATCCCGATGTACCCGTGGATAGTTCGGTAGCCAATCTTAACGAAGCAGACCGTGAAAAATACCGACAAAGTACGGAGGACAATACCGAAAGAAAAGGGATTAATTTAACGAATGTACGGAAAGTGAAGACGGGGCAAAATACCAAAACTCATGCTTGGGATGTTGAAAACCTAACATTTACGTATGCTTATTCGGAATTGGTACGGACAAATACCTTAATTGACGAATACCGACAAACGCAATATAAAGGCGGACTGACGTATTCTTTTATCGGGAATCCGAAGTCGATTGAGCCTTTCAAATCCATCAAATCTAATCATCCGCTTTTGAAATGGGTGAAAGATTTTAATTTTACGCCCCTGCCAAATTCGGTAACGTTACGGGCGGATATGGATAGAAGTTTTATTAAAACGCAATTGCGAAATGCTGATATTCAGCAAGGGTCTGCTTCGGTGGGTACGCCAACGCTTACCACAAAAGGCGTTGCTCCCATGTATGAGAAATATTGGTTGTTCAACCGTGCTTATAATGTCAATTGGAATTTGACTAAAAGCGTGGTGGTGGGTTATAATTCAGTAGCCAATGCTATTATTGATGAACCCTACGGTGGACTCGAAAGTCAAAGTGATAGAGATTCAGTTTCCAGAAATCTCCGCCGTTTTGGGCGTACCAAAGGCTTTGACCAGCAAGTGAATGCCGTTTGGCGTTTGCCATTGAATAAATCGCCCTTAACTGACTGGATGACCGCCGATTATAGCCATAAATTTGGTTATACTTACCTTGCAAATTCTTACGAAATCAAGGATGATGAAGGCTTATTATTCGGTAATATGATTAGAAATACTCGCAATAGGGGTATCAATGGTAAGATAGATTTTGTGGCTCTTTATAACCGTATTAGGGCTTTACGATTGGCAAATCAGCCGAGGGTTGAGCGTAAAAACGTGGCACGAAATCCTGGGGATGATGAAGATATTATCAAACCACAGCCCAATTTTGTGAGAAGCGTTACTCGCCTTTTGATGACTTTGAGAGGTATTCAAGTAAACTATAATATTGACGAATCAACGACATTGCCAGGCTTTTTGCCATCGCCAGGTTTGTTGGGAAATGGCGTTGGAGATTCGCCAGGCTTAGGATTTATCACGGGTAGTCAGGATGCCGATATTCGTTTCAGAGCATCGGAGAATGGATGGCTAACCAAAAGTAAGATTCAAAACGTATTATTTTTACAAACTCGTACTCAGAATTTGACTTATCGTACTGCTTTAGAGCCATTTAGAGATTTCAAAATTCAGGTGGAAGGGCGTTGGAGTAGAACAGATAATTATTCAGAAAACTATCGTCCTGATAGTGCAAGTGCAGGAAGATTTGTTAGTCAAAATCCTTTGCGTTCGGGTAATTATAGTATGTCATTCTTATCGTTTTTGACGGCTTTCGATAGTAATTCACCCGATGAAAATTCTGTAATTTTTAACCGTTTCAAGGGTTACAGAAATATTCTTTTAGAAAGGCTGAACACCCAAAAGCGTGGTGAGAATTTAACTGGTCAATATAATCTAAATTCGCAAGATGTACTGATCCCAGCCTTTTTTGCGGCTTATAGCGGAGCATCTCCCGATAAAGTCAGTTTCTCGCCATTCCTAAATATTCCAATGCCTAACTGGCGAATTGATTACAATGGATTGGCAAATGTGGGTTGGTTCAAGCGTAAATTTTCCAGTATTTCCATTCAACACGCTTATACTTCCACGTATAGCGTAGGTGAATACAAATCGGAATTAGGGTATGGATATTTTGACCCTACCAATCCGAATACTAACGTTGATTTATCTTTGAATAATACGGCTTATAATACTGCTACAAGAAGCAAGGGTACTATTTATAGACAACAAGGTAATGGAGCGTATGAATTTCAACAAGGCGACCAATATTTTGCCCCCATCTATTCATTGAGTGTGATGTCTTTTCAAGAGAAATTTTCGCCTTTGATTGGGATTAATGCCACCACCAAAAGCAAAATATCCTTGAATTTAGCGTACAGCCAAGACAGAAATGTTACGCTCAATTTGGGAAGTTTGATGGTTACGGACATTAGTAATAAGGATTTTAATGTTACGATGGGCGTTACCCGTAATAATATGTTGATACCTTTCAAAGTTGGAGGAAGGAAGGTGAGATTACCCAATGATTTTATTTTTAAAGTTACGTTGGGGATCAGAGATTCACGCTATATAAATCGGTTTTTGGATGCCCAAACTAACGTAACGCAAGGAGCAACGCAGTTTCAGTTTAATCCAACCGCAAGTTATGATGTTGGAAAAGATAAGAAATTGAAAGTGATGGCATATTATGCAAGGAATTTTACGAATCCATTTGTGTCAAGTCAATTTTATCAATCTACCGACCGTGCGGGGATACAAGTAGTATTTAAGTTGGGAGAATAAATTTTTTCGCTTAAATTGCAACATAATTATTCATCAGACTAATAAATTTCCAAAACTTAACATTTAAGCGATAATACAATGAATTTTCCCGCAGAATTAAAATACACAAAAGAACACGAATGGATTAAATTGGAGGGCGATATTGCTACCGTTGGTATCACAGATTTTGCACAAGGCGAATTAGGTGATATTGTTTACATCGAAATTGAGACGGTAGGACAAACCCTTGAAAAAGACGAAATCTTTGGTTCGGTAGAAGCCGTAAAAACAGTTTCAGACTTATTTTTACCCATCGCTGGTGAAGTATTGGAAGTAAACGAAGCCCTTAACAATACGCCCGAATTAGTGAATACTGATCCTTTTGGGAAAGGTTGGATGATAAAAATGAAAGTAACTAATATCGCAGACGTTGAGGAATTGATGGACGTTGATACTTACAAAGCCCACACGGCTCATTAATCTTTGAAAAATTATTGTAAAGCCCTGACAATCAGGGCTTTTTTTTGATAAAAGGTTCAATAATTATGAGTTATGAGTTAGGAATTATGGATAAAAAAGACAATTTATAAACTGTCTAAAATTCAAAATTGCTATAGTGAAGCATTCATAACTCATAATTCATAACTCATAACTCGAATGACAATCTTAATCCGTTCCGCTAAAATAATTAGTAAAGGTTCTGACTTGAATGGTCAGACGAAAGATATTTTCATTGAAAAAGGCATTATCAAGCAAATTGGTGATGTGGTTGAGATTGACGCCGATGAAATTATTGAAGGCGAAAATCTTTGCGTTTCCGTTGGTTGGTTTGATATGCGGGTACACGCCAAAGAACCTGGGTATGAGTATAAAGAAAGCCTTGAATCCATGGAAGAAACTGCCTTGGCGGGTGGCTTTACGGAAATTGCTTTATTGCCTAATACTCAGCCAGTTGTGCAGACCCGAGAGAGTGTAAATTACCTGAAAAGGTCGGGACAAAAAGTGAAATTCCATCCCATGGCGGCTCTTACCAAAAATTGCGAAGGGAAAGATTTTACCGAAATGATTGACCTGCATGAAGCGGGGGCAGTGGCTTTCACTGACGGCGAACATCCGATTCAAAATCCTGATATTTTCTTGAAAAGTTTGCAATATTTGACTCAGTTTGGTGGATTATTGATTAATCACCCTGAGGATACAAATCTCACTCATTTCGGACAAATGCACGATGGCTCGATAAGTACGTATTTAGGCATGAAAGGAATGCCCCAAATGGCGGAGGAAATTATGATAATGCGAGATATGAAACTCTTGGAATACGTCATGGAAACGCCTTTTGGTCAGGAAATTACCGATAAAAGCCTTTTACATTTCTCTTGTATTTCTTCGGTTCAATCGGTTAATTTAGTGAGAATGGGAAAAGAAATGGGCTTGCCAATTACTTGCGATATAGCGGCTCATCAACTTTGTTTTACGGAAAATAATTTAACGGATTTCGATTCAAATTTCAAAGTAACCCCCCCCTTTCGCACTCAGGATGATGTGGAGGCACTTTGGGAAGGTTTAGCTGATGGTACAATTGACGTGATTGTATCAGACCATAATCCACAAGATGAAGAATCGAAGAAATTAGAATTTGACATGGCAGAGTTTGGCGTAATTGGTCTGGAAACCGTTTTTCCAGTCATCAATACCTACAATAAAGAAATGTCTTTGGAAGATTTAATTGAAAAAATTACCACCAATCCAAGAGACATTTTGAGGTTACCAAACCCAGTGATTGAAGAAGGTCAAAAAGCTAATTTAACGGTTTTTTCTGCCAGTGAAGCAGGGGTTTACGAAGAAAAAAATATCGTTTCAAAATCAAAAAATTCACCTTTTATTGGAGCGAATTTTATTGGAAAAGTGATTAAAGTTATAGTTTAAGACGGAAGGCTTCGTTTTAAACGAAGCCTTCCGTAAATCTCCAATACTAATATTCAAATAATGTTTAATAAATCATTTCTTAAAACAGTTTTACTTTACGGTTTCATTTCTGGAATATTAACTTTGCTTTACTGTTTAATAATAAAACTGTCGGGACAAATACCCTTAGACGGCAAAAAAGCCCCCAGCATCGTTTTGAGCTTGATTTGTATGGCATTATCAGTAAAAGCCTATCGCAAATTTAACCCCGATGAAACCTTGCATTTTTGGGAAGGCTTCGTGGTTGCCAATCTCACCAACCTTGTGGGAGCTTGTGTAAGTGCCCTGGGCTTATATGTATGGTTGAGTAGCGAGGGCAATACCATTTTGGCGGATTATGTTTCTCAAACCATCGCAATGCTACAAATCCCTGCCGTGAAAATTGGCTATATAAAAGATATGGGTATTGAATCTTTTAACAGTATCATTGCAGGCTTTAAAATTTTATCTCCCAAAAATATTGCTACGGATGAAATTATCGGTTTGAAAGGAAAAATACCTTTGGGCATTTTGATTTCGGTAATGATTTCTCTTTATTTTAGAAGACAGTATATTTAGTTTCTCAATTTTTATCATACATTATTAAATCAAAATAACATGGAAAATCAAACAACAACTACTCGCACAGCCTTGAAATGGGGGGTAATTATTGGAATTATCAGCATTTTGTACAGTACCGTTATTATGGTTTCTGGACAAATTGGTAATCAGGCATTAAGTTATCCAATTTATCTGATTATTGCCGTTGGTCTTTATTTAGCCATGAATGATTTCAAAAAAGAAAATCAAGGTTTTATGACTTATGGGCAGGGGCTTGGATTGGGAACTTTAATGTCTGCCATCAGCGGATTAATTTCAAGTTTTTTTTCTATGGCATACATGAAATTTATTGACCCAACCATCACTGACCAAATTATGAAAAAGGCAATGGAGGATATGGAAAAGAAGGGAATCCCCGATGACCAAATCGACAAAGCTATGGAAATATCAAAAATGTTCATGAATCCAGGAGCAATGTTTGTGATGGGCTTGTTAGGTGCAATTTTGATTGGTTTTATTCTTTCACTAATCATTGCCGCCATCGTTAAAAAAGACAAATCGGTATTTGAATAAAAAAGTTTATGAGTAAAGAGTTTATGAGTTGAAAATTTCTCATGTACTTTTTACTCATAAACTCATAAACTTTTTTACTCATAAACTAAAAAAATGTTTCAAATTTTTAAAAAAGAACTCAATTCATTCCTCAATTCTCTGATTGGCTACATCGTCATGGGTGTATTTTTGACGGCTACGGGCTTGTTTACGTGGTTTTTTAAAGATAATATCCTTGATTTCGGTTATGCCGATATGAATCTGTTCTTTCAGATTGCCCCTTTTATTTTCTTGTTTTTAATCCCCGCCATCACCATGCGAGCATTTTCGGAAGAAATAAAATCTGGAACGATTGAATTACTTTTTACGAAACCGCTTTCAAAGTGGCAAATCGTTTTAGGGAAATATTTGGCGAGTTGTTGCTTGATTCTATTCTCATTATTGCCAACATTGTTATACTACTATTCAGTCTATCAAATTGGAAATCCACAAGGAAATATTGATTCGGCAGCGGTGTTTAGCTCATATTTGGGCTTATTTCTGTTGGGTTGTGTCTTTGCGGCAATTGGCATTTTAACGTCCTCCTTTACCGATAGTCAGGTAACGGCATTTGTGTTTTCTTTTGTACTCTGTTTGATACTTTTTTACGGAATTGGACAATTATCACAACTTTCATTCTTGGGTGATTTTGCTTATATTTTTAACCAATTAGGACTGGATTATCAATACAATGCCCTCGGAAAAGGATTAATTGATTCACGGAATTTGATTTATTTCTTTTCGGTGATATTTCTATCGTTGTGGATTACAAAACTTCGACTTTCAAAATTAAAATAATATTTTCATACATAATTTTACTGCCGAGATAAATCCTTGTTTTCTTACTTGAAGGCAAGTTTTTTTTTGTTTTCAAATAATAATCCATGAAAATCCAAAAATATCTAATCTTTACCTCCCTGATTTTCGCTTTGAGTAATCATAAAAAAACTACTCAAAATAAAGAAATAGATAATTCTGAAGCCTTATTCCAATTAATCACAGCCGAAAAAACGCACGTTGATTTTCAAAATGTTATTGAATAAGGACTCAATACCAACGTTCTGATGTACGAATACTTTTACAATGGCGGTGGTGTAGCGGTTGAAGATGTCAATAATGATGGTCTCGAAGATTTGTATTTCACCAGTAATATGCAAGTCAATCGACTGTATTTGAATCGTGGAAATATGGCTTTTGAGGATGTTTCGGCACTTGCGGGCGTAAAAGGGCGTGAAGGTCCTTGGAAAACTGGGGCAACGATGGCGGATGTAAATGGTGATGGTTTGATGGACATTTTTGTGTGTTATTCGGGGGCGGTGCGTCCCGAGAACAGAATGAAACAAATGTTTATTAATCAAGGGAATGATAATAATGGAATCCCACAATTTGTGGATAAAGCGGCTGAATATGGTTTAGATAACGTTTCGACCAGTACGCAAGCCGCCTTTTTCGACTATGACCGAGACGGAGATTTAGATATGTTTTTGCTAAATCATAACATAAAATCGCTACCCGTTTTAAATGTTTTGAATACTAAGGAAACCCTTAAAATTGAAGACCCAATCAGTGGTTCAAGGTTATTTAGACAAGATAAGGGCAAAAATGGTCAGCCACGTTTTACGGACGTAACCAAACAGGCAAATATTTCGAGTTCCGCACTTTCTTATGGTTTGGGTATCGGAATCGCTGATTTTAATCAAGATGGTTGGCAAGATATGTATATTTCAAACGACTACACGGTTCCTGATTATTTATACATCAATGACAAAAAAGGCGGGTTCATCAATCAAATTAATGAGCGTTTAGGTCATACGTCCATGTACTCAATGGGAAATGATGTCTCGGATGTAAACAATGATGGAACAATTGATATTTTCACCCTTGATATGTTGCCCGAAGATAATCGTCGCCAAAAGTTATTGATGGCAACTGACAGTTACGAAAAATTCAATTTCAACGTGCAAATGGGGTTTGGGTATCAGTATATGATGAATATGTTGCATTTGAATCCAGTCGTAAGTAATAAGTCAAATTTTGTAAGTGGTTTGAAATCTACGACTTACGACTTAGGACTTACGACTTTTTCCGAAGTCGGACAACTCGCTGGTATTTCAAACACAGATTGGTCTTGGGCTGCCCTTTTTGCTGACTATGATAATGATGGTTGGAAAGATTTATACATCACTAACGGTTATTTGAGAGATTACACCAACCTCGATTTTATCAAATACATGAATGATTTCACGGCTGAAAATCAAGGAAATATGAATCGAGAAAGAGCCTTGGAATTAGTCAATCAAATGCCTTCGAGCAATGTTACGAATTATCTTTTCAGAAATAATGGCGATTTGACTTTCAAAAATATGGCATCGTCATGGGGAACAAATCAAACTTCCAACAGTCACGGGGCGGCTTATGCAGATTTGGATAATGATGGAGATTTGGATTTAGTGGTCAATAATGTTAATCAAAACGCCTTTATCTATCAAAATCAATCTAATACCAAGAACAATTATTTGAAACTAAAATTGGACGGCGAAGGCATGAATCGGGATGGAATTGGGGCAAAAATTACGGTGTATCATCAAGGTAAAATACAATTTCAAGAAAAAATGCCCACGCATGGTTATCAGTCAAGTATAACTAATTTTTTACACTTCGGGATTGGCAAATCTACTTCTATTGATTCTATAAAGGTAGTTTGGCTAAGTGGAAAATCAGAACTATTAAAGAATGTAAAAGTGAATCAGCTTTTAACTATTTCTGAGACAAATGCAAAAAACCTTCAATCCAAAACGATAACATCAAATAGCTATTTTCAAGAAATTCAAGCGATAGATTTTACCCATAAAAAAGAGACAATCAATGATTTCAAACGACAATCTCTAATGACAAACCCCATGTCATTTCAAGGTCCATGTATGACCAAAGGTGATTTGAATGGGGATGGTCTGGAAGATATTTATGTGGGCGGAGCAACTAATCAAGCGGGTGTGATTTTCATGCAAAATCAAGCGGGAAGTTTCACTCCAAAACCTCAATCAGCCTTTGAATCAGACAAAGCAAGTTACGATACTGATGCTCTTTTCTTTGATGCCAACGGTGATAAATTTTTGGATTTATACGTTTGCAGCGGTGGTTATGGCAACTATCAACCCAATGATAAAGCCCTTCAAGACCGTTTGTATTTGAATGATGGCAGAGGGAATTTTACTAAAACAACACTGCCAACTATGCTCACGAGTACCAGTTGTGTGCGTGCAGGAGACGTAAATGGGGATGGGAAAGTAGATTTATTCGTGGGCGGAAGAGTTGTTGTTGGAAGCTATCCAACTGCTCCAATGAGTTACATTTTAATCAATAACGGACAAGCGAAATTTAACATTCAAACTCCTGAAAAAATCAAACAGATTGGGATGGTTACAGATGCGGCTTGGGTTGATTTGGATGGGGATAAAAAACAAGAATTAATCGTTGTGGGTGAATTTATGCCGATAACTGTTTTTAAAGTTGAAAAAGGAAAATTTGAAAATGTTACCGATAATTATTTTGATAAAACTTACGCTGGACTTTGGAATAAATTGTTAGTAGAAGACTTGAATAATGATGGAAAAATGGATTTGGTTGTGGGGAATTTAGGTTTAAATTCGCAAATAAAAGCCTCTGAAAAAGAGCCGTTAAACCTTTATTACAAGGATTTTGACGAAAATGATTCCGTTGAACCGATTCTCTGTTCTTATATTCAAGGGAAAAGTTATCCGTACTTGACCCGTGACGAATTATTGGAACAGCTACCTTTGTATCGTAAAACTTTTACCGATTATAAAACTTATTCAGAAGCAACGGTTGAAGATATTTTTAAGAATGGAGAACTGGATAAAGCTGGACACCTAACGGTAAATTGCTTGAAAACGGTGTATTTTGAAAGTACCGTAACGGGCAAATTTCAAGAAAAATCCTTACCAAAAGAGGCTCAATATGCCCCAATTTTTACAATAAATTCAATTGATTTTGACCATGATGGAAAAAAAGATTTAGTCTTGGCAGGAAATATTCATCACGCCCGACTGAGATTCGGAAATTATGATGCAAACTCAGGTTTTGTCTTTAAAAATAATGGAAAGGGAACGTTTGTTTTTACAACATCTTTGGGCTTGAAAGATGATGTAAGAAGTACATTAATAGTGCGTGATAGATTGTTTTTTGGGATTAATCAAGGAAGAGTTGATGTTTATAAAATAATGAGATGACTTTTGAATAAAATGTATTATTGCTTAATATTCTCTATATCAAACCATTATATTAGATTTTTAAATATTTTACAACCTGTATTTTAAATTACTGTTAAAATCATAATTGTACTTGTCTTTGATACAGAATATTGCTAATTTAGTATTTAGTTTTATCAGTTTCCTGACCCAAAATACTATAACTCACTAACTTCAATGAAAAGAATTTTCCTAATCAATTCCTT
>JBBRMR010000037.1:0-44142 GCA_038230735.1 Cytophagales bacterium | reverse complement strand
CTTATGGGGCTGAGTAGGTCGCAATTGCACAGATTTATTAAGGAACAAACGCAACTTTCGACTTCCTTATATATCCGCAAAGTAAAACTTCAAAAAGCCCAAAAATTATTGGCTACCACGCAATTACGCATTTCTGAAATCACTTACGCCATTGGGATTGATAGCCCACAAAGTTTTAGCAAATATTTTACGGAAGAATATGGGATTAGTCCCAGTGATTTCAGGAAATCACAAGAGAATTTGGTGGAAGAAACCGTGGTAGAAATTATGACCATCGAAGCAGAGATGATTCATAGTCAAAAGCCTCAATTTTCTCAAAAACCAATATTTTACCGTCTTCGTTGGCTTGGTTTAGGATTGATTTTGATGGTAGTTTTAGGGTTTGGGGCTTGGCTAAAATATTCACCAGATAAAAATGCAAATCTTGAAGGTTCAATTGCCATTTTGCCCTTCAAAAACTTAGGAAAGCCCGAAAGCGTATTTTTTAGCGATGGCGTAATGGAGCAAATCCATACTTCATTGGCGGTGATTGATAACTTAAAAATTATTTCCAAAACATCTTCTTTACAATATCGGAATACGCAAAAAACGATTCCTCAAATTGGTAAGGAATTGAATATTAATTACTTATTAGAAGGTACGGTGTTGCAGTTGGATAAAAAAGTGAGAATCACGGTCGAATTGAGCCGAGTGAATGATAATATGGTGGTTTGGAGTAAGAATTATGAGGGAGAGATGAAGGATATTTTTGGGTATATGTCCACCGTGGCAAAGGAAATTGCTACTGAATTAAACCAAAAATTGAGTGTTTCATTGAATAAAAAATTAGATAAAGTACCTACTCAAAATATCAATGCTTATAACGAATATCTGCAAGGTGAGCAATTGATGAAGGCAAGGACCAAAGACAAAATGGATGCCGCTATTTTGAAATTTGAAAAAGCCATTGGTTTAGACCCAAATTTTGCAAATGCCTACGCTCAAATAGCCAGTGCGTATTATTTGTTGGGGGAGGATAATCATATTGACCTGAAAACAAGCATAAAATTAGTAGAACAAAATGCTCTGAATGCCATACAATTGGACGCTGAAAATGGCATGGCTTATGCCAGTTTAGCGAAGGTTTATCAAAAGCAAAATAAGTGGGAACAGGCGAACGCCAGTTTCAAAATTGCCTTGAAAAATAGCCCCAATGATACTCAAATTAATTATTGGTATAGTCTCATGCTTCGGTCGGTTGGGGAAGTGGATATGGCAATTCAATACAGTACCAAAGCCATCATATTAGACCCCGTTTATCCGACCGTTTTTGTGGGTCATGTGGGTAATTATATGTATGCAGGAAAAATGAAAATCGCCCAAAAAGCCCTTGAAGATGGCAAGCCTCTTTTCGGGGAATTTTATATGTATTATTGGGCATCGGGTTTTTATTATATTTTTCAGAATGATTACAAAACTGCTCTGAGAGAGTTTTACAAGGGTTTTACGATGAATCATGTAGATCCTTTTAAGCGAATGATGGTCTATTGTCAAGCCAAGTTGGGGCAGAAAGAAGCGGTTGAAACGTACCTCACATCCTTGAAAGAAACCCCTGAAAACTACGAAAATTTTGCTACTATTTATGCAGGTTTGGGCAATGCCAAAAAATGTATTGAGTATCTTCGAAAAGAAGTTGAAACGAATAATATGCCCAATTATATAAAAGTCTCTCCACTCTTCTCTTTTCTTCATGCCGATGCCCGTTTCGAGGCAATTCTTCAAGAAATTGGATTGATTAATCCTATTGTTACAATGCTTTGATTATAAATCTAAGTTTTGACACAATAGTCTAAGTTTTTGACACAATATCCTAAGCCTTTTCATGAGAATATGCTCAAATTTGTGTCAGTCAGTCATTTATGTATTTCAATGCTTGTTTTCTCCCGTGGTTGGTGGGGACACCAACTACGGGAGAAATATTTTTAAAACTTAAACCCGTTAGAAACCATGAAAAACACGCACTATTTCCGACCTTACTTCACTTTTCTCATCCTTTTTGGGATTTCATTTAGTTGTGAAAAAGCCTCAAAACAGGATGATGAAACCATTACAAATCCACTTTTTAAGCTCGCTAAAACTGAATATGCCGTTATGGCAGAAAAGGCATTGATGCACTTTGCTAATTTTGATTATGATGCTTGGGCGAATATGATGGCAGATAATGTGGAATATGATTTTCCTGATGGCGATGAAAATACTCGAACTAAACTGATTGGCAAACCTGCCGTGGTGGTTTGGTGGAAAAATTGGCACAAAACCGCAGGGGCAGTGTCTATGATTATGAGTGGGTTTAATCATTTTCCCTTAAATGTTACGGGGGATGCCAATGGTGGGGCAAAGAAGGGGATTTATGTATTTTCCTATTTTTCAAACAAGATAATGTATAAAGGAAAGCCCGTTGGGATTCGGATGAATTTTGTTACGCACTTCAATGCCGATAAAAAAATTGACCGTTACATTACTTATTACGACCGTAACGTGCTGATTAAAGCCTCGGGGAAAGATGTACTTGATGTTCGGGATTTGGGGATTGACACCGCAGCACCAGACCGCAATAGACATAGTTTTGAAACAATACACTAAGTTATTTCCTATCGCAATACCGAAATTTGAATCGTTAATTTTACTAAAAAACTATGAAAAATACTTTCATTTTGCACTCATTTTTATTACCATTAACAGCTAATTATGCTCAAAATGGTAAATCTGAAAATGGCTTATTTCATGATCATTTGATTTTATGAATTGGCGATATTTTATACCACTATGGCGGGTGCGTAAAGATGGTCAATATTTGTCCCAATATGAATCCTAAATACTTAGCCATTCCCTTAGGCTATTTTGGATTTCACGATGATCACAACTCAATATCAAGGGAAAAGGGCTAATCGTATTGCTTTTGTAGAAGCGTAAAAAAACATCATATAATTTCGGTTGGCGATAAGTCAATTTACTTATAAGCATTGAGTTGAACTGGCGGGGGACTCCGATTTTACAAATCTAAGCGGTGGTTAGGACTTGACGATTGACGAGTATTACTGACTTTTTCTTCATAACTTCAATAAATTTTTTAATCGGCTACGGTTGGGGGGTAATGAATTTGAAATCTCTGCCAATGCCAAGTCCGCAATCCTTAGCAAAAAGTATCATGAAAAAGATTCTTCAACAATTAGCATTCTTAACAATTGTAGTCTTGTTAGTAGCCTGGTCGGAACCATCTGGTGTAATTCTTTCAGCAGGTTTGCAACCCCAAATAAGTTTGGATAATAGCGAAAATGTAAGAATAGTATATGGTCGTGCTGATAGTATATTTTGTTTAACCTCCACCAATAGAGGTGAAACTTTCTCTAAATCTGTCTTGGTGGGACGTATAAATGGTATGCACTTAGGCATGACCAGAGGACCTCAATT
This sequence comes from Cytophagales bacterium, assembly GCA_038230735.1. Classification (GTDB taxonomy): domain Bacteria; phylum Bacteroidota; class Bacteroidia; order Cytophagales; family Spirosomataceae; genus Arcicella. The sequence continues at coordinate 40,692 of JBBRMR010000037.1, read as the reverse complement.
AGCAAGTTCTGCTAAATATTCCGTGATTTCAGGAATCGATACTTTAGGAAATATACACTTTTTCCAATTAACCCACTCCACTAACGAATGGGAATATAAAGGTAGAATTAATGACGTTCCATCTTCGGCTCCTGAAGGATTGCTGAGCATTGCAGCGGATACCAAAGATAATTTTTATGCAGTTTGGCTTGATTTACGCCAAAACCGAAGAAATAATATTTGTTTTTCCTCCTTATCGGGCAAGAGGGGTAAATGGAACAAAAATGAACTAATTTACATTTCACCCGACGGTCATGTCTGCGAATGCTGTAAACCAACTATTGCTGTAAATGGAGGAAAAATTGCTGTCATGTACCGTAATTGGCTTAATGGCTCCCGAGACCTTTATGTAATTACTTCTGAAAATGCGGGTAAATCTTTTCAGGGAGCGAAAAAGTTAGGACTTGATACTTGGAAATTAGTTGCCTGTCCTATGGATGGTGGTGATATCACAGTCGATAACGATGGAGTGATTCAAACGGTCTGGCGAAGAGAAGGGTTAGTATATTATTGCAAACCAAAAGAACGTGAGATAAACATTGCAAAAGGAAAATCTTGTAGTATTGTGTCGGACAAGACGAACAATAAAGGGCTGGTAATTGCCATGCAAGAGGGAGAAAATGTAAAACTTGTTGGACAAAATAATCAAAATGAAATAAATGTTGGGAAAGGGAAGTTTTTGAAATCAACTGTATTAAAGAATAAAGAAGTTCTTTGCGTCTGGGAGCATAATAAGAGCATTAGATATAGAAAAATTCCAACATCTTCTACAAACACCGCATTGATTAAAGAGTGGCTTCATTACTAAAATGAGTTGTAAATTAATATTCATCAAAATTATTTTAGTAGTCTGATTGCATTTATAAAAGATGTGAATGGCAATAAATTGGTGCTTATAAAACTGAAAATTTAAGAAAAGAATGGAGTAAACAATTGGTAACTTATACTCTGAAGTAAAAATATGTAATTAAAAATACTAACATTGAAATCATCAAAACTAAAACCCCAATTAAAATGAAAAACTTATCCAAAATTACCTTTTTTTTATCCTTCATTTTCCTACTTTCTTGTAAAGAAAAAAGCAGCGAAACTACTTTGCAATCCTATTTCAAGAGTGCTGAAACGGGCGTTAAAACGGGTGGTATTAAAATCGTTACTATCAATACGCCCAAAGGTAAATTTAAGATTTGGACAAAAACGATTGGTAATAATCCTAACATCAAAGTATTGCTATTGAACGGTGGACCGGGTGGCACGCATGAAGAGTTTGAAGCATTGGAGAGTTTTTTGCCAGCCGAAGGTATCGAATTCATCTATTACGACCAATTAGGCTGTGGCAACTCCGATAACCCTAAAGATACAACCTTATGGGATTTGCCCCGTTTCGTAGAGGAGGTCGAGCAAGTGCGAACCGCTTTGAATTTGACGAAAGACAATTTTTATCTTTTGGGACATTCTTGGGGTGGCATTTTAGCGATGCAGTATGCCTTGAAATATCAGCAAAATATGAAAGGCTTGATTATTTCAAATATGATGTCGAGTTGTCCTGATTATGGCAAATATGCGGAGGATGTTTTGGCAAAACAAATGCCTCCGAAAGTATTGGCGGAGGTTAGGGCAATTGAAGCAAATAAGGATTTTGCCAACCCCAAATACATGGAATTATTATACCCCAATTTTTACGAAAAACATATTCTCAGAATGCCCATTGCCACTTGGCCTGACCCTGTAAATCGGATGTTTACCAAACTTAATCAATCGCTCTATGTAACCATGCAAGGACCGAGCGAGTTTGGTGTTTCGGGAAAATTGGAAAAATGGGATGTCAAATCACAACTCAAAAACTTGACCGTTTCGACCTTGACCATCGGGGCAAAATATGATACTATGGATCCAGAACACATGAAATGGATGAGTAGCGAAGTGCAAAATGGTTCTTTTTTGTACTGTCCCAACGGTAGCCACTGTGCCATGTACGATGACCAAGCGATTTATATGGCGGGTCTGATAAAATTTCTCAAAGGTGTGAATGGTGGGGAGAAGAAGGTGAGTTTATAAGTATGAAGTGTCAATAAATCATTTGGCTAAATTAAATTACTATGAAAACTTTATTCACGCTCATGGTATGTTTACTTCCCTCGCTTGGTTATGCACAAAATCTTATTGAAGATTTTAGACAGTCAATGATAAATAATGTAAATATGCTCGACTCGCTTGAAAGTTTATTGCCTGGAATGCCTGAAGACACCGTGAAGGTAAACCAATTAGGGCAATTATCATTCCTAAATGCTTGGACTAAGGCAGAAAAATCGGTGAGGTTTGGTCAAGAAGGTGTGTTGCTTTCTACTAAGCTTGGTTATAAGAAAGGTATTGCCTATTGCAATCAGTCGTTAGCGTGGGGTTTATGGGGTTTGGGAGATTATAGCACAGCCTTGCAAATAGCCTTAGTCTCCCTACATCTTTATGAAGAGTTAAAAGACAAAGAAGGCATTTTCTCTGCTTACATTCTATTGGCAAATGTCTATCGAGATTTTGGCGATTATGATAAGGCACTTGTAAACGCTAAAATAGGGTATAGATTAAGTACACCGACCAGATATGACGGGTTGGTGAGTTCTGCCGTTATAGCATCCATTTATGAGTATGAAAATCAGTTAGATTCGGCAAATTTTTACCTTAAAAAAGCCTTCGAAATCAATAAAAATATAAAATTTAATCAATGGGGTTGGCTTTATTGCTTGAAAGGCAACCTTCACAGGAAATTAAAGCAATATGATTTGGCAATGTATTATTACAGCCTTGCACTCCCAATAGTTGAGTATAAAGATATTGTTGAAACGTACAACAATATAGCAATTCTGTACCAGAAAACAGGGAAGATAGATTCCAGTATTTTTTATGCGAGAGAGGTGTTAGAAAAATGGAACTTTGTTTCTTATAAAAAGGGTATTCTTCAAGCAACTAATATATTAGCAGAATCGTATAAAAGCAAAAATCAACGTGATAGTGTCATAAAATACCTTGAATTGGGCATCGTACTTAACAATAGTATGTATAGCCAACAAAACGAAAGAAACATTCAGAGCATGGCATTTGAAGAACAGGAAAGGCAAAATGAAGCGGTTCGACAACGCAAACAATTACAAAATCAGTTAATACTTTATCTTGTTCTTTTTATTGGAGTGGTGTTTATTATCATTGCAATTTTGCTGTGGCGAAATATCAGACACAGAAGAAAAGCATTTGCTATACTTCAAAAACAAAAACAAGAAACGGACTTGCAAAGAAATAAGGTGGAGCAAACTCTTGTAGTACTGAAACAAACCCAAACCCAACTCATCCAAAAAGAGAAACTCGCCAGTTTGGGTGAACTCACCGCAGGTATTGCCCACGAAATTCAAAATCCTTTAAATTTTGTCAATAATTTTTCGGAACTCTCTATGGATTTGGCTCAAGTAATCAATAGCGAAATATATAAAGAGGTGATTGATAAAGAGTTAGTAAAAGAATTAATGGGTGATTTAAGCAATAATCAAGAAAAAATTAATCATTACGGTAAGCGAGCTTCAAATATTGTAAAAGGAATGTTGGAACATTCTCGCACCAACACAGGCGAAAGAATTTTGACCAATATTAACCAATTGGCTGATGAATATTTGAGACTAAGCTATCATGGAATGAGGGCGAAAAATAATGATTTTAATGCTAATTTTAAGACCTATTTTGATGAAAACTTACCAAAAATCGAAGTAATTCCCCAAGAAATTGGTCGAGTTTTGTTGAATTTGTTTAATAATTCTTTCTATGCTGCTTATGAATCGAAGAAGTCAAATCCATTAATAATTGTTACCACAAAAAAGGTAGATAATCAAGTAGAGATAAGCGTAAAAGACAATGGCAACGGTATTCCCAAAGTCAACTTACAGAAAATATTCCAACCTTTCTTCACCACAAAACCCTCAGGCGAAGGTACTGGTTTGGGGTTGAGTTTGAGTTATGATATTGTTACAAAGAGTCATGGAGGTACTTTAGAAGTAGATTCGGAGGAGATGCAAGGGGCGGAGTTTATTGTGCGATTACCTTTTTAAGCCCATATTCCCCTTAAATATAAATTACTGAAAAGATCTTGAAATATCGTTTTCTTGATGCGTAAAGCGTCAAAATAATATCAAAATTTGGTAACTCAGTATCAATAAAGCCTTGGATAATCAAATAATTTTGAATTTCCATAGAAATGCTGAGACGTAAAGTTAGATAACGGTATGTTGCATATTAACCAATTTTCAAATAATTTTAACCAATTCTTTATGAAAAACATAAAAATTACTTTTCTCTCCCTTCTGTTGTTTATTAACTTTGCCCAAGCCCAAAAGAAAGTCGCCCCCATTGACGTAACGGAATTGACGGTTGCCAAAATTCATAAGGCGTACAAAAATAGGCAATATTCAAGCGAACAATTGGTAACTGCTTACTTGCAACGTATTAAGCAATTTAATAATAAAATTAACGCTATTACCACCATAAACCCAGAGGCAATATCCATCGCTAAAGCGTTGGATGAAGAGTATAAAAAAACAGGAATCTTGCGTCCACTTCACGGTATTCCGCTTATTGTGAAAGACAATATCAATACCAAAGGACTTGCTACCACGGCGGGTGCTTTGGCATTGAAGGATTTTGTCCCTAATGCCGATGCTTTTGTGATTGACAAATTGGTGAAGGCAGGGGCAATTATTATTGCCAAATCAAACATGGCAGAATGGGCTTTTACGCCTTGGCATTCGGTTAGTTCTACGCATGGGGCAACGCTCAATCCTTATAATTTAGATTTTGTTCCCGCAGGCTCGAGCGGTGGAACGGGTGCATCTGTTGCCTCCAATTTTGGCACGATTGGATTAGGAACTGATACGGGAAACTCCATTCGTGGACCTTCTTCTCATAATGACTTGGTTGGTTTTAGAACGACTTTGGGCTTAATAAGTCGAGCGGATATTGTTCCGCTTAACCTCAAAACCGATGTTGTTGGTCCCATGTGTCGAACCGTGGAAGATGCGACTCGGGTATTAGAAATTATGGTAGGCTATGACCCTAATGACCCTTTAACCAAATATTCAGCAGGAAAAATGCCTAAAAATTATACACAGTTTTTGAAAAAAGATGGATTGAAAGGCGCCAGAATTGGCGTATTGCGAGAACTCAGCGAAGCCAACCCTGACCCCGAAGTAAAAGCCTTATTTGAAAAAGCGATTTTGGATATGAAGGCAATGGGAGCGATAATGGTTGATACGCTAAACATTCCCGATTTCGCCAATCTCCGAAAAGACCTCTGGTGTTCTGATTTTAGGGGTGATTTGGAAACCTATTTGGCAAAATATGTAAAAAATGATACCGTGAAAACCTTGGAAGATATAGCCCGAATTGGTTCAAAATCTAAATCTGCGGAGGCTCGGGTAATTGCTAATTTGACCAGTAGAAATACAGGCTGTCAAGATGCCTATACCGCTCCCCGAAGAATTGCTTTTCGTAAAGCCATTGAAGATAAAATGGAGGAATTGAAATTGGATGCCATCATTTATCCAACTTGGAACAACAAACCTGCCAAAACTAACACTTACAATGAAGAACTGAAACGAGTAGAATACAAAGGTGATAATAGCCAAATTATTGCTCCCCACACGGGGCAGCCCGCTTTTTCAATTCCAATGGGTTTTACTTCTGGAAATTTGCCCGCAGGGGTTCAATTTTTAGGTCGGATGTACGCCGAGCCAACTTTGATAAAATTGGTTTATTCTTATGAGCAAGGCACAAAGCATCGTGTGCCACCGCCAATTAGTAAGTAACCCCATATATACTCAGTTTTTTTTAACAATTTTAATTAATCTAACCATGAAATTCCCTTTCTTATTCATTTTATTTTTATGTTTTACTTTCCTTTCAACCAACGCTTTGGCACAAGAGGAAGAGTCTGGGAAAACTGGAAAAGTAGAAACAAATTATCTCAAAGACATTCAGGAGTTGGCGAAAAATAATCAAGTTCAAGCGGCTTTTCAGTCTATCGTTGCACAAAACAAACAAAACCTTGACGAATTGATTATGCTTACCGAGATTCCGTCACCACCTTTCAAGGAATCAAAACGGGCAGCACGTCTTTTTACGATGTTGAAAGAAGCAGGAGCTGATTCCGTTTGGATTGATAAAGTAGGGAACGTTATTGCTTTGAAAAAAGGTAAAAAAGGCAAAGGTTGTGTGGTATTGGATGCCCATACGGATACGGTTTTTCCTGAAGGTACGGATGTAAAAGTCAAGATAAAAGGCGATACCTTATTTGCCCCTGGCATCGGTGATGATACACGTGGCTTGGTCATGGTAGCTTCAGTTTTGAGAGCAATGACCGCTGCTAAAATTGAAACCCAAGCCGATATTTTATTTGTGGGAACGGTGGGCGAAGAAGGGCTGGGCGACTTGCGGGGTGTGAAACAACTGTTTACTCCTGAAAGTCGAAAAATAGATTCTTGGATTTCCATAGATGGTGGCGACCTCGGACGGGTTAACACAATGGGCTTAGGTTCTTATCGGTATCGGGTTACTTTTAAAGGACCTGGTGGTCATTCATGGGGTGCTTATGGAATGGCAAATCCCCAACACGCATTGGGTTCTGCTATCCATTATTTTTCAAAAGATGCGGATAAATTTACCAAATATGGTGCTCGTTCAAGTTTCAATGTGGGTAGAATTAGTGGTGGAACATCCGTAAATTCCATCGCTTTTGAATCTTGGATGGAAGTAGATATGCGTTCTGAAATGCCCGAAAACCTCGACCAAATGGACACTATTTTAAAACAGGCGGTACAAAAAGCCTTGGAAGAACACAATGCCATGAAAAGAAGAGGTCCTGATTTAACGGTGGATGTTGCGAAAATTGGAGACCGTCCTTCGGGTGAATTGCCCGAAACGTTACCCTTAATTCAGCGAGCAATGGCTTCGGTAACTTTTTTTGGTGAAACGCCAAAAATCACCCGTGGCTCCACAAATTCTAATATTCCCATCTCAAAAGGCATTCCTGCGGTAACATTAGGTCGTGGCGGCAGAAGTGGAAATGCCCACGCTTTGAATGAATGGTGGTTGGATATTAAAGGAGATATGTCCATTCAATCAGCTTTATTGACCTTAATAGCGGAAGCAGGAATTGTTAAGCCTTGATGATTGAGATAAATGATTTTATTCCCTTCGGTATTTGAATCAATTTCAAAAAATTGTAACCAATTTGTGGCAAAAGGAATCGCTATCATTCGTTCATTGAGGATGGTTGCTGGTAATATTTCGATTTTAGCAACTGATGAGGTTAAGGATGTCAGAATGAATACCGTTGCCGCCTTTAACCATAATCCCTCAAAAGCTATCATATTATTAATGTTGGCACTAACAATAATGAAAGACAGAGAAAATTACAAGAAATATTTATGAATAACTAATTGAAAATTTCGAGTTGACGGTATGATAGATTGATGTAAAAATGATTTCCCATCCCCTCAGAAAATCAAGTTTTTAAAATTTTAAAATAATTCAAATGAAAAAAATAAAAGTGCTTTTTCAATTAACGGTAATTCTGTTTTTAAATGCCAATAATGTTTTTGCTCAAATGAAAGCAATCTATTTTGGAGAATTGATAAACGGACAAGGCAAAAAGATAACCCATGCCGTTGTACTGGTCGATTCTGACCGCATTATTGCCGTTGGAAAAGAAAAAGAATTATCCATACCTGCCCATGCAGAAGTCATTAATTTAAGAGGTTATACAGCCATTCCAGGATTAATTGATGCTCACGTACACGCAACTTATTATTGGGATAAAAAACGAGGTGGCGACCCTTGGACGCAAAGCAGGGGCGTAGAACCTGCCATTATTGTTTTTTTAGCCCAGGAAAATGCCCGAAAAGCACTTGAAACGGGGGTAACAACCATGAGAGATTTAGGCGCACGAGATAATATGAGTATTTCGATGCGTGATTTGATAAACAGAGGTGCCATGCACGGACCAAGAATGTTTGTGGCGGGTCAAGGGCTAAGTATTTATAGAGTGAAAGGAGTTGATAGCGTACAAAGATTTGCAGAAAAACAAATTTCACTCGGGGTAGATTGGATAAAAATGTTTGGCTCTACGGGTAGTGCGAAAGATGTTACGGGTGTTCAAACTTATAGCTATGAAGAAATGAAAGCCGCCGCAGATGTTGCCCACAAGGCAGGAAAAAGATTTGCCGTTCATTCTTACGGTCCAGACGGTGCAAAAGCAGCCATGAAAGCAGGAGCAAATACGATAGAACACGCCACGGATTTAGATGATTCAACTATTGTAAAAATGGCAAGAAGTGGCACTTTTTACGTGCCAACAGTTGAACATAATCGTTATTATGCTGCCCACAAAGATGAATATGGTTACGACTCAATAGCTGTTACTGGTTTGAATGGTTATGTGAAAAGAAATTTTGAAACACTCCAAAAAGCCGTGAAAGCAAATGTAAAAATAGCGATGGGGTCAGATGCCGTTTTCACAGGATTTGGCGAAAATACCCGAGAACTTGAATGGTTTGTAAAAGCAGGAATGACACCCGAACAAGCCTTAAAAACGGCAACAACGACAGGTGCAGAAATGCTGGGCATGGAAAAGAATCTGGGTGCTATTGCTCCAGGTTTTTATGCGGACATCGTTGCCGTAAAAGGAAATCCGCTAAAAGATATAAATGTTGTAATTCATCAGGTAAAATGGGTGATGAAAGGCGGTAAAGTTGAGATTGACAAAACAAAATAATGATAAAACGGAATTAGGTATTTCCATAATAAAAAGTAGATATTGCCTAAAAACCTTTACCAACAAAAGATAATCAAAGGTTTCAACAATCTAAAAATCATACCCATGAAAAAAATACTACGTTTACCAATTTTCACTTTGACTTGTATGCTTTTAACCGCTTTCAAAGGCATTAGTCAAGAGACAGCCCGCAACAAAATGATTGCCCGTGCCGCTGCCTTAGAATTAAAAACTGAGTACAAAGTACCGCCTGGTGATGCCCTTTCACATAATACTTCGGGCTATGCCAAAATTATGTGTTCTGCCGTTTTCATCACGGGTTTAAGGCCCGAATTTGCGGCTGAAAACGTTGGTTATTTTACCAGTCCTTATGCAGAACGGGCAAAAGTTAGTAAACCTGTGATTGATTACGAAAAGAAAACGGTTTCTATCACATTGCCCAATGGAATTGTCCGAAAAGCCATTTATGTGGGCAGTCAAGGTTGCGTAACTTTGCCCGAAGGAGTAGATTCTTTATATTTCAAACCCATACAAATTGAAAAAAAGCTACCCGACTCAGCAAAAATGCTTTTCCCGATGGGAGATGTATTGCCCGATAAACCTATGCCGACTGAGATAGATATGGCAAAAATTGAGCAAGCTGTAAATGCAGCTTTTGAGCCAGCCGAAGCCTTGACCGCCGCATTTGTGGTAACGTATAAAGGCAGAATTATTGCCGAACGCTACGCAGAAGGATTCTCAAAAGATACCCCTTGGGAAAGTTGGTCAATGGGCAAAAGCCTTTCTGCTACATTCATGGGTATTTTGATTGACAAAGGTGTCTATAAATTAGACCAACCTGCTCCCATTCCACAATGGCAAGGCAAGGGCGATGAACGTGCTAAAATCCGCATTATGGACATTATGCACATGTCGAGTGGTTTACGTTGTAGAGCACCGCAAGACCCTGATTTTAACTCTGCTTTGGGCTATCCCGACCACTTGTATTTGTACACGGATGCTATCAATTCGTTTAATTATGCAGCCAATTTACCACAACAATGGCTACCCAATACTGTGGGCAGATACCGCAATTGCGACCCTGTTTTAACCAATTATCTCAATCGTTTGGGCATTGAAAAATTGGGTGAAAAATACCTAAATTTTCCACAAAAAGCCTTATTTGATAAAATTGGTGTTCGTACTATGGTGATGGAAACTGATCCATCTGGCAATTTTTTAACGCAAGGTTATGAATTTGCTTCGGGACGAGATTGGGCAAGATTAGGCAATCTATATTTGCAAGATGGAATTTGGAATGGGCAGCGTATTTTACCGAAAGGTTTTACAAAATTTGTAAGTACGCTTGCACCCGCTTGGGTAGCCGATGGACGACCTATTTATGGCGGTTTATTTTGGGTAAATGGCGATGGTGCAAGACCAATTCCCAAAGAGGCTTATATGATGTTGGGAGCGGGTGGACAGTCGGTTTCAATTATTCCATCGCACGATTTGGTTGTAGTGCGGCTTGGTCATTATAAAGGAGCAACTGCTGGTGGTAAAGCATTAGATAAAGCCTATTCTTTATTGATGGAAGCCGTACCAGCGAAGAAAAAGTAATCACTTTTATTTTAAGAAACCTAAAGAACCGACTTGCCATTTTAAAGTATATGAAGCTATTTTTTTCATCAATAAATCAAATTTATCATGCAAAAACTTACAAGAATTACGTTCTTTTTAACCTTGATTTTATCATTTACTGCCAATGTTTTCGCTCAAACAGAAGCTATCAAAAGTATGGATGTCATCAATCCTGATGCCATCAAAGCCACTATGACTTACCTGTCAGATGATTTATTGGAAGGCAGACAACCTGGCACAAGGGGTTTTGCACTCGCCTCCAAATATGTCGAATCTCGCTTTATGGCTCTGGGCTTGAAACCTGGTATTGACGGGAAATCTTACGTACAAAAAGTGCCACTTCGCAAAGCTACCGTTGTTGAAAACGAAAGTAATCTTTCCCTTATCAGTAATGGAAGAGAAGAAAATTTGGTTTATGGTAAGCATTTTCTGGCAAGTCCCAATTTCAATAAAGAATCATCCGAAATTGAAGCTCCAATGGTATTTATCGGTTTTGGTGTTCATGCACCAGAACTTGGCTATGATGATTACCAAGCGATTGACGTAAAAGGTAAAATTGTTGTTTTATTAAGTGGCTCTCCCGAAAAGTTAGGTTCTAATGAGCGAGCCTATTTCTCGAATAATACCATCAAATTTAATGATGCAATCCAGCGTGGAGCGGTTGGTGCAATTTCGTTGAGTGTGCCAACGGGTCGTTCTACGTTTGACGCTGCCGTGAAGCGTGCCAAGCAAGGTTCTTTCAAATGGCTGGATGCCAATGGCGTTCCAAAAGATGGTTTTTCGGAGTTAAAAGGCATCGTAACGCTTAATAATGAGTATGCTGATAAACTTTTTGCTAATTCTGGGAAAACTACGCAAGATGTTTTTGCGGAGGCAAAGGCAGGCAAACCGCAAGCATTTCCGTTGAATTTGAGTGCAAAAATTAAGGTAAAAACTAATTACAAAGCCATTGAAGGCTCAAACTTAATTGGCATTATTGAAGGCAGCGACCCAAAGCTAAAAAATGAATATGTAGTTTATACCGCCCACCTCGACCACTTGGGCGTTGGTACGCCCGTAAAAGGGGATTCAATTTATAATGGAGCGCACGATGATGCTTCGGGCGTGGGAATTCTCTTGGAAATTGCCAGTGTTTATCGCTCTTTGCCAACTGCTCCCAAGCGTTCTATTGTGATTGGCGTGGTTACGGGCGAAGAAAGTGGCTTGTTGGGTTCTGATTATTTTGCGAGTAATTCGCCATTGAAAGAGGGCAAAATGGTTGCAAATTTGGCAATTGATATGCCTTTTTTCTTTCATCCTGTGCTGGATATTGTTCCTTATGGCTTTCAACATACGAGCCTTTCGAAGCAAGTGGAGAAGGCTACTTCTATCCTAAAATTAAAAATAAGCCCCGACCCATTTCCCGAGCAAGTTATTTTTGTGAGAAGTGACCATTTTAGTTTTATCAAAAAAGGAATTCCCGCTTTATTTATCAAAAGTGGTTTTATGACCGTGCCAGAAGATAAAATTGACCGCAGTAAATCGGACGTAGCTTGGCGAACAACCACCTACCACACCCCACAAGACGACATGAACCAAGAATTTGATTTCAACGCTGCCACCATGCACGTAAAAGTAAACTTCTTGATTGGCTATTTGGTGAGCAACGAAGCCACTGCCCCAACTTGGAACAAAGGGGATTTCTTTGGTGGGAAGTTTGGGAAATAGCTGATGGAGGAAATCTTAGTGAATACTCGCCACGGGTATAAAATTGTAACCAAACTCGAATGAAATGAATAACGATTTTTTAAATTCACTTGAAAGTAGCATTTACGAAAGCATCAATTTTATTTCTCGTTATCATAATCTTTATTCTAAATATAATAATTGGGATAGTCGAGTTTCTAAAATTGATAAAAAAGAAGTACAATCAATTTTAGGAATCTACAATTATTCATTTAAATATATTGATGGTACTTACTACTTTAAAGAATTTATTGAGTCATTCATTTTTCATGTGGGAATACAAGTTAAAGGAGGCGTCCCAATTTTGACTATAAACATTGAAAAAGATAATATTTTTTTCCCTTTTAAGGGGGGAAATATAACACGAGCATATAAATTACTTAATAATTTAGAAACAGCTTTGATAGTTACCTTCATCAATTATGAACAATTAGGAGAAATAATAAAGGAATATTTGAGTATTTATGAAGACTTTAAGATTATGTTTCTTAAACAAATGGAGTTAGTGTAGTGTCAATAGCTTTTTGCCGTTGTTGGTATTTTTTTACCAACAACACAATGTACGGATTGTTGCCGTTGTTGGTCTTTTTCGACCAACAACACGTGCGAAAGCAAGTACCAACTATGAAAATAAGGTATTTCCAGCCGTTGTTGGTCTTTTTCGACCAACAACACGTGCGAAAGCAAGCACAAACTATGAAAATAAGGTAATTTTTCTATAATACAAGATATTGATTATCAGGAATATATATAGATTTTTGCAAATTTGGCGAGTTGCTGTCGCACGTGTTGTGGGACTGTGCGTCTCAGTGCAAAACACCGCACAACGATACACTAAGACTTTTGCATAAAAGTAAGACCAACAATGGCTCCAAAGTGTTGATGAGGTGGTGGCAGTTTCTCAAAACTGCCACATTTGGATTCTCAAATCCATGTTTTTAGGGTTTAAGAACCCTCATGTCAGTTTTGAGAAACTGACATCACGTAACCCATCAACACTTTTTAAGAACTACCAAAATATTAACCTTTAAAAATCATCCGACAAATTATTTGTTGGATGATTTTTTTAATTTTCAGATAATTTACATACCTTATAGTTGAAAATTTTCATCAATAAAATCAAATTCATCATGAGAAAAATTACTATTATTTTATCACTTCTATTGGCGTGCGTCTGCGTTGATAATTCTTTCGGACAAAAGAAATTTGAACTGGCGGATGTTACCAAACTAACGGGGATGAGCGACCCCCAAATTTCGCCCAATTCTAAAAGTATTGTGTTGTTAGTATCAAGACCCGACCTTGATAAAAATAGATATAATTCTGAATTGGTAATGATTGACATTGCCTCGGGAAAACAGACCGTTTTAACGCATGAAAGAATTAGCGTTTCACAGCCAAGATGGTCGCCCGATGGAGAGCAATTATCATTTCTATCAAGGGCAGGCGTGGGCAAAGAAGCCACAAACCAAATATTTGTGCTATCCATGAACGGTGGCGAGGCAAAACAATTGACTAAAGCCCCCAAAGGAATTCAGCATTATTCTTGGAGTCCCGATGCCGCCTCCATTGCGTATGTAACGGAAGACGAACCCGCCAATAAAGCTGACATTGAAAAAGGTCATATCGTTTTTGAAGTAGGTAATAATGATATGTTTATCAACAGCAAGCCAAATCCTTCGCATATTTGGTTGATAAAAACGGAAAATAACGAACAAAAAAGACTCACTTCTGGCGAATGGAGTTTGCCCGTAACCATCCCACCTGGAGCTCCGTCATCACCCTTATCTTGGAGTGCCGATAGCAGATATATTGCCTTCGTGAAAGTAATTAATTCCTATTCGGGCGATGGACAGTATAGAACCATGCAGTTATTGAATGTATCGGACGGCAGTATCAAACAGCTCACTTCCAGAAGTCAATTTGAATCATATCCTTCTTTTTCACCCGATGGTTCTGCTATTTCTTATTGGTATAAAAAAGATGCAAAAAACGGTAATATCAATCAAATTTGGATGACTAATAAAGAGGGCGGTGAAGGCAAAAATATTACCACAAAACTTGATAGAGATTTGTACCGTTCTATCTGGATGCCCGATGGTAAAAGTATGTTAGTGGGGGGACATGATGATAATAAAACCTCGTTATGGATTCAAAATGTGGATGGAAATTCCTCAAAAATTGATATTGGTAATATTTCTCCCGCATGGGGATTTTGGCTTGAAGCATCCGTTGGTAAAAATGGCTCAATCGCTTTTGTGGGTTCAGAAACATCGCAGCCCACGGAGTTGTATTATCTACCAAACGCCAAAGCAAAACCAGTACGCCTGACGGATTTTAACAAAGAAGTAAAAGCCATGACGATGGGTAAAACCGAAACGATTTATTGGGAAAATGAAGGTTTTAACCATTGTGGTATTGTTACTTATCCCACCAATTACGAAAAAGGAAAGAAATATCCATTGGTTTTGGTGGTTCATGGCGGACCCAATGCGGCTTCGGTGGAAACTTTTAGTCGTTTTTCTCAACTATTAGCCAATCAAGGCTATTTCGTTTTTGAACCAAATTATCGAGGAAGTGATAATTTGGGAAGTGCTTATAAAATTGCCATTACCGAAGATGCAGGAGCTGGACCAGGCAGGGATGTGATGGTAGGTTTAGCCAAATTGAAAGCTACTGACATGATTGATGTCAATAATATTGCGGTTTCGGGTTGGTCTTATGGTGGTTATATGACGGTCTGGTTGGCGGGTCATTATGGTGGTTGGAAAGCCGCCGTTGCGGGTGCCGCCGTTACCGATTGGTTAGACCAATATAACTTGGGCGATTCCAATGTAGCCCGTGGGGCAGCCTTGGGCGGTTCGCCGTGGAAGAGCAGTGCTATTATGCAAAAATACATCGACCAATCTCCCATTACCGAAGCTAAAAATATCAAAGCTCCAACCTTGATCTTAGCCAATACTGGCGACCCCAGAGTGCCAATTTCTCAATCGTATAAACTGTTTCATACGCTAAAAGATAATGGCGTTGAAACCAAGTTTTTTGCTTGGAATATCCCCGCTCACAATGCCAGCGACCCCGTTTCACAAATGGATAGAGATAGGCTTTGGATTGGGTGGTTGAATCAGTATTTGAAGGGAATTAAGTGATAAATATTATGTAAAACCTTACAGGTTTCAAAAACCTGTAAGGTTTATTGCCAAATCAAACATGGATTTAAAAATTAAAATTGGTATTTAACTATTCATACAAATTCACCATGAAAAATATTCGTATCGTCACTTTATTTTTTATAACTACTAATATCTTTGCTCAAAAATACGAAGTTGGGCAAATCAAAACACCGCAGGGCGAAATACTGATATGGCTTTATAACCAGACCCCCAAACATAAAGATAGTTTTATCCAATTGGCAAAGACTGGCTATTGGGATTCCTTTACCTTCAATCGAGTAATTCCCAACTTTGTGATTCAAGGCGGTTGTCCCGATACGCCCGAAGGTTTCAAAGATAATACCTTGCTTTTGAAACCAGAATTTAATAGCAAACTCCTCCACGAACATGGTACTTTTGCCGCAGGAAGAGACGATAACCCAGCCATGTTGTCGGCTCGGTGTCAGTTTTACATTGTTCAGAATAAAGAAGGGTTGGCTCGCCTTGATAACAAATACACGGTTTACGGTAAAGTAATTAAAGGCATGGATGTAGTGGATAAAATCGTGAATCTGCCCCGTGATAAACAAGATGCTCCCATCACGCCCGTAACGATGGATGTAAATATTATCAAACTAAAAAAAAAGACTTTGAAGGAGATGGGTTGGACTGAATTTAATTGAAATTTGGTAATATTCGCACGGGTAATATCTCAATTATTGCTTCTAAATGAAATTGATTAATTGCTAATTGGTTGGTAAATACACAGTTACCAGTCAAAAGGTATAGCTTAGTTTAAGCGATTATTAGGTAAATAGTGCCATTAAATAAAATTCAATAAGTTATTATATTTATACAATAAATAATCAGAAGATTTTATCGCAAATTGCGTAAATTGTACTCACAACTCGCCACAATAATACCTTTATTTAGTCTTGCGATGAATGCAGTCTTACAAAAATTAAATTTACTAATTGAGGAAAATATCGAAGATTCTAAGTTTTCGGTAGATGATATTTGTCAAAATTTGGGATTGAGTAGGTCGCAATTGCACAGATTAGTAACCGAACAAACAAGTTTATCAACGTCCTTGTATATCCGCAAAATAAAACTTCAAAAAGCTAAAAAACTATTATCAAATACTGACCAACGTATTGGTGAAATTGGCTATGCAGTGGGTTTCGATAGCCCTACCAATTTTAGCAAATATTTTACCGAAGAATTTAACGCCAGCCCGACTGATTTTAGGAAAAACGCTGAGATTGAAAACATAAAAATTCCTTCCAAATCCAAAGATTTATCCATTGCCGTTTTACCATTTGTCAATATGAGTAATGATATTGAGCAAGAGTATTTTAGCGATGGTATTACCGAAGAAATTATCAATGTTTTAGCACAAGTACCAAGCCTAAAAGTTGCAGGAAGAACTTCAAGCTTTTCTTTCAAAAATAAAAACCAAGATTTGAGAAATATCGGTAAATTATTGAATGTGAGGTATTTATTGGAAGGAAGCGTGCGAAAATCGGGTAATAAAATCAGAATTACGGCACAATTGATTGAAGTTCAAGATGGATTTCATTTGTATTCAGGCAGGTGGGACAGGGAATTGGAAGACATTTTTGATATTCAAGATGAAATTTCTTTGGCGATTTTACATGAAATAAAAGTCAAATTATTGGGTAACGAAAAAGAGCATCTACTCAAAAGATTTACCAATAATCCAGCGGCTTATGAGCTTTTTCTGCAAGGGCGTTTTCACCATTATAAGTTTTCGGGTACGAAGGGTTTTTATAAGGCAATTGACTTTTATAAAGCCGCTATCGAGCTTGAACCCAACTACGCCAATGCTTATGCGGGGGTTGCCCATTGTTATATGCACTTGTGGTTTATGTCGGATATTTCGCCCAAAGAAAGCATTGATTTTGCCAAAACTGCCATTCAAAAAGCTTTAGCATTGGATGATGGAAATGCCGATAGCTACGTAGCTGATGGCGAAATGAAATTGTGGCACGACTGGGATTTTGCCGCTGCCGAAAAATCCTTCAAAAAAGCATTAGCACTGAATCCGAATTTGTTATCCGCTCACCTTCACTATGGAATATTCTGTGGGTTTATCAAAGACTTTGATCTGGGAGAAAAACATTATCGATATGCCATTGAATTAGACCCATTCTCGGGCATTTTTCCGTGCGTTTTAAGCTTTGATTTATGGAAAGCGGAAAGGTTTCAAGAAAGTTTGGATATTGCCAATAAAATGATAGAAAAGCATCCTTATTTTTGGTGGGGATACCTCAATAAACTCTTGAATTTAATTGAAGCCAAACAATTTGAAGAAGCCTTACCAATTGCCGAAAAACTATGCAAAATGTACCCAAATAGTGTGAGTAAGTACGTTTTGGGCTTGGTTTATCTATTTACAGGACAATTAGAAAAAGCTAAAGAGATTGTGGAAGAATTGGAAGAAAGAGCCAAAAATGGTTTTGCTTGTAATTATACGCTCGGGCAGTTATATATTGCTTTGGGCGAATACAAAAAGGGGTATTTCTGTTTTGAAAAAGCCTTGGAAAAACATGAGTGTATGATGTTACTTATCAAATATGCTTTTCGGAACAAAAAAGGCATCAAAGAAGACCCCCATTTTAGTAAGTTTTTTGAGGCAATTGATGCTTTGCAGATTACTCAATAAATAGTTTTTCAGAAGAAAATAAAAATTCCCTAATCGAAGAAATTTCGGTTAGGGAATTTTGTTTTCTGGGCTTTCAAACTAAAAAACTAAGTTAATGGAACAATAGGCATCGGTTTGGAACAATAGACTAAGTTTTTGGCACAATGTACCAAGTCTTTTCTTTTACAGAAGTTGAAATTTGTAACAGTCAGTCGTATTTAAAAACTATCACTAACGTACCCAAATATTACTTTTTATTATTATTTACCAAATCCAAACATGGCGATGTGTCGATTGGCGATATTACGCAGAAAAATGAAAACTAAATTTACAAAAAAACTTTACGGCATTATGACTACATTTTGCCTTGTCGTACAAGCCAATACGAGTTTTGCTCAGTGGGTAGCCAATACTGCATTTACTGGTATCAACTATTATGGTGGCGAAAACATTAGGATTACCAGTACTCAAGGCAGTGTCGGTAACTCAAATGATTATCGAGGTATTGCAGTGAATACCACTAATGATATTATTGATGCTGCAAATTATATTCCATCAGCTTTTACTACAGTACCCGTTGCCAATCAATTTAAAGCCACCGCAGGCAAACCAGTTACAATAACAATAGAATTTACTAATTTGTTAAATGCCCCCCCCAATTATATATCAACAATAAATAATGATGGCCCATCTAATTCTTTGAGTGGAGGAATTGGTAAAAATGAACAGCCCTATGCCTATGACCAGTATATAACCATGCCTCAAACTTCGGTGACCTCCACATCCAATACTAAATCTTACACATTTAGTGGTACATATACCTTTGGTTTAGGAAGAACTCAAGCATGGCTGGTATTTGGTTTTACAAGAAGTAAGAACTTTAATGGGGTTATTCAGAATTACTATAATACCATTATTCTTCCTTTTGTAGTAGAGGGTGGCACAGTAGCCTCAGTAGATTCTTTGGGCGTAACGACCGAACCGCAAGTGCCTTATATGGTGGTGCATAACCCTCCGGGTGATGGTAGCTCTACAACCATTACCAATACGGGTACTAAATGCCGTAGTTTTGATGAAGCTACCTCAAAAGACGAGAGTGGTATGATTACGGGTTCAGTAAAACTTGGTGTCAAAGGTTCAATTGGTTTTATAGCTACCGTAGATTATGAAATATATGCTCAATTATCTGCCAGTGCTACCATAGGAAGCATGGAAACCCGAACCACCTCCCAACAAACCTGCGTAACCATCAGTAATAGCCTAACTGCCCAAAGCAGTGGAAATGGGGCAAACAATGATGCATTATTTGTTGGATATGGTGTCGATTTGGCATACGGAAAGGTCAGAAACGTCAGGATTCTGAATGGACCAAGCGGTTATTACGTCAAAATAGATACCAGTTTGATTTATAGAGAAATTGCAGGAAGCAAAAAGCAATTTTTTCTTACTAAAAGTGGTATCATCAACGATATTGCCACGCAAACCGCTAAAATGAATAATACCAGTTTGTCCATAAAAGATCGAGCTACCGCCTTGTATCAAATTAATGTTTGGAAACAAGTCATTGCCAACGATAGCATCAATATCGCTAATACGGCTAATACATTGATTGAAAATTATGGCTTTGATGCTCTTGCTGGTCCTATCACACATAGTACCTCTCTTGATTATAATTCTTCCAGCACAATCAATGTAGAGCATTATGTAGAGGGTAGTGTCGGGCTTGATGTGGTGGTCAATGTAGGTGGTTCTGGTTTTGCAATTGGTGGTAAATATTCTACCAGTAAACGTTTTGGGCAAGCTGTTTCTTCTACGGGTGGTATATCACAAAATATTAGCTATTCGCTTTATGACAATGATGCGGGAGATCATTTTGAAATGCGTGTTGTGAAAGACCCCGTTTACGGCACCCCGATATTTTTAACAAAAGCAGGAACAAAGTCAAGTTGCCCCTACGAAGGCGGCTACCAACGTGACCAACCATCCTTGAAATTTCAAGCCATACCCAACAGTACGAACTACACCGTTCCGAATGTGGCGGTTGGCACAACCTCACAATTTGGCATCAATCTTTGTAATAATTCTAATGAAACTCGCTCGTATAATTTGAGGTTTAACCCATTATCAAATGCCAATAACGCCATCATCTCTATTTCGGGAACTTCGGGAAATACTGAGTTTGGAGCTTTTTCTATTCCTGCCAATTCTTGCCTTGCCAACACTTATTTTGTCAATGTAAATCAACAGAATCAAGGAGCTTTGACTTCACCAAATTTGAATTTAGCGCTTTATTCTGCTTGTGATGGTAATATTACCTCAGATATTTTCGCTACTTCTAATTGGGGAAATTATGCCCTGCCAACTGGTATTTCAACGGGTCAAATCAATCTTTGTCAAGGTACAAGTGCTAATATTTCATTAACTGCCACCTGTCCCTCTGGTATCGTTACTACTTGGTATAATTCGCCAACGGATATTACGCCTATTGGTACGGGTAGTCCTTTTATAAACGTTCCAAACACCAATACAAGTTATTTTGTAGCTTGTAAAAGTGGTATTTATAACTATCCGAGATTACCAGCCAATTCTGTGAAGGTCAATCCAATTCCTTCACCCCCAATTATCTCGGCAAGTGGTTCCTTAGAATTTTGTAATCCAGCGGCAACTTCAGTAACCTTAAAATCTTATTTGACCAATAACAATGCTTTGACTTTTGTAAAAACCAGTAATCAATACGTTACCGTTCCTCATAGTGCGAGTATAAACTTAGGAACTAAATTTACGATGGAAGCTTGGGTAAATTATTCAGGAGCAAATTCAACCATTGTTAATAAAGGTGATAGTGATTTTTTGTGGCAACTAAACGCTAATAATACTAATAACAATAAAATGGGATATTTTGATAGAGCAACTAATGGTTGGAAATATTCAACGGGTATTGTTTTTGAAAATACTTGGACGCACGTAGCCATCTCATTAGGTAATGGCATACTCACTTTTTATATTAACGGAGTGGCATCAGGAACTGCGGCAGTTGCTTCGGCTTATCAAGATAACCTTCCCATGTATATTGGC
The DNA here is from genome assembly GCA_038230735.1 of Cytophagales bacterium. Lineage (GTDB taxonomy): Bacteria > Bacteroidota > Bacteroidia > Cytophagales > Spirosomataceae > Arcicella. The sequence goes on along the minus strand of JBBRMR010000037.1, from coordinate 19,610 downwards.
AGACAGGAAAACTCTTATTATGTCTGGAACAATTTTAACGGAACAATGGACGAGTTGAGGCTATGGAATTATGCCCGAACACCAAGCCAGATTTTAGCCAATATGAATTCCGTACCTGCCAATACCTACGGATTAGCTGCTTATTATAAATTTGACGAAACCACAGGCACAACCATCACCGATGCCTCTGGGAATAATAATACTGGCACATTCGTGAACGGTCCAACTCGACAAATTCCTTCAACCATTCCATCAAATGTAGTCAATGCCCTTTGGACACCTAATAATACTACCGCCCCAAGCATAACTACCACGGCTTTGGGAACCTATACCGCCACCGTTAGCAATGGATTTGGTTGTACCAATTCGGCAAGTGTTGTTACCAGTATGATTTCTCCTACACCCACTCCGCAAGTTTATGCTTATTATGTATCCGCAGGTAGTAGTGCCTCACTTACGGCTACGGGGTGTTCGGGAAGCACTGGAACGTATGCTTTAAAGTGGTATAAAGCCTCCGATAATTCTTTGGTAACGATGCCCGTTAGCCCCACCACCACCACCAGTTATTATGTAACGTGTGAAAGGTCATTGAATGGTAGTAGCTGTTTGAGCCTGAACTCGGCAAATGTTACGGTGAATGTTGGAAATTATATTAATAGCATCATTTCGGGTAATTGGGAAAATACCAACACTTGGACACCAAGCCGAGTGCCTTTGCCAACGGATATAGTAATCATCAATAATCATTTGGTAACGATAACCAGTGATGCCGCCAATGCAAAGCGTGTAGAATATAAAAGCGGGGCAACGTTGAAATATTTGAATGCTGCGGCAAAATTGAAAGTAGGATTTTAAAAGAGTTATGAGTTATGAGTTGTGAGTAATTAAATCATTGATTATCAAATGATTGATTATTCTCAATTTTTTCATAACTCATATCTCATCATTCATAACTCATAATTAAAAAATACTTACCTCCATGAAAACCTACCAACCCAAAGGCAGTGATTTACTACTCATTATCAATCACAAAACCTCTCAAAAAGTCTTGATAAAAAATGTTATTCTGTTGAAAGGAGACGTTAATTACACGACTTTATACTTGGAAAATGGGAAAACCAAAACCCTTTCGCACACCCTTAAATTTTACGAAACTTTCCTCAAAACTCAGGGTTTCTTGCGGGTTCATCGTGGCTTTTTGATAAATCCTGATTACGTCAAAGAATATTGCGAAGAAAAGCAAATCGTAATGATGACCAATGGACACCAAGCCGAAATTTCGAGGCGGAGGAGACATGAATTGAAGGATTTATGAAAAGTCGTTATAAGCATATTTTTTCAGATTAAAATAGCTTTAAGACGTATCTACTATAACTGCGTACCATTTTCTCAGAAACATATTCCTCTAAAATCCGTTACATTTGCAATAAATAATCAAAAATAATCTTGAAAACAGTCATTATTGGAGCAGGCATGGCAGGGCTTTCTGCCGCCAGAGTTTTATCAAAAGAAGGTCATGAAGTTGTAGTCTTAGACAAAGGTCGTGGCGTAGGAGGGAGGATGTCCACTCGAACCATTAACGAAGCAAAAGCCGACCACGGAGCTCAATATTTTTCAGTCAAAACACCTGATTTTCAAGATCTTATCGCAGAATTGCAATCCGAAAATATCGTAACAGCATGGACAATTCCCCAACGTGCCAACGTGCGGTACGTAGGAGGGAAGGGTATGAATACTATTCCTAAAAGATTAGCCCAAAATCTGAATGTTGTGGTGAATGAAAAGGTAATTTTGATTTCAAAAAATGAAGTAAAAACTGAATCTGGAAATTCATATCCATTTGATAATCTGATTATTACCATTCCAATTCCTCAAATTACGGATTTACTGAATCAATCTCAAACCAAGATTTCAAGCCAAGACCAATCCGTTTTTGAGAGTATCAAATATGACCCATGTATCGCCGTAGTGGCAGTGTTAAATCGACCCACTGACATCTTGGGCGGAGGAATAATTCTGGAAAATCAACCCGTAGTATGGATTGCTGATAATTTTCAAAAAGGCATTACCCAAACTCCAACGGCAACGCTTCACGCTTCGGCTGAATATAGTACCAAACATTTTGATGATGATTTGCAATTGATTGCCAAAGAAATGTTAGCCTCTGTAAATCAATACATTACGCCTTCAACTATTCAATCTTTTCAAGTACATCGTTGGAAATTTAGTAATGCCGTAAAGCGTTATGAAAGACCTTTTTACCAATTAGAAAATCAAAATATCTTTTTGGTCGGTGATGGTTTTGGGATTGGGAATGTGGAGGGAGCTTTTCTGTCGGGGTATCATTTGGGTGACCATATAGGGATGTTAGGTGGGATAGGATACTAAAATCAGATATTTTCACGGAAGCCTTCGTTTCAAACGAAGACTTCCGTAATTAGAACATTTTAACATTTTTTATCTACACATTCTGCAACCTTTTGCTTTACTTTATCATCTGATTGATATTGCCTTCAACCATATTATTAAAGCAAAATGGAAAACCTTATCTCAAAACCCAAAGAAAGAATTTTAATCATTGACGGACTCCGTGGCTTCTCGCTTTTAGGTATAGTATTAGTACATATAAGCGGTTGGTTTATAGCAGGAGGCATTCCAGATGCCGTTTGGCAAAAATATCAAAATGACTTAGGGACTAATATCGCCAATTACTTTGGAGGTATTTTTTTAGATGGGAAATTCTACACGCTTTTCTCCTTTCTTTTTGGGCTAAGTTTTGCCCTTCAACTCTTTCAACGCAAAGACAAAGACCCGCAATTCATTGGCAGATTTATGTGGCGTTTGGTCATTTTATTCATCATCGGTTTCATTCATCACATTCATTGGAAAGGTGATATATTAGGAATTTACGCTGTTTTGGGCTTTCTGATGATATTATTCAGAAATGCAAGCGATAAAATTCTATGGATTGGAATTCTGTTTTTTATTCTTAATACTCCCATCATTGTCAAAGGAATTGTGGACGGAACTAAGCCCAAAGAGAAGCCCAAAACCGAAAAAGAACAGAAGGTTGAAAGTGATAAATATGCCAAAGAAACGCTGGATTCATACAATACTTTGAAAAGCGGAAGTTATCCCGCCGTGATAAAACAAAACTTTCGAGACTTCAAATACAAGGCAGATTTCCAGTTTGAATCAGGGCGAATCTACATCACCTTGGGATTCTTTTTGTTAGGGCTTTGGGTGGGCAGACGTAAGTTTTTTGATAATTTTGAGGCTAATAAACCATTCTTCAAAAAAATCATGTGGTGGTGTTTGGGCGTAAACTTATTCATTATTGGATTTCTTCTAATCTTGGTACTGGGAAAATATTTTGAAAAATTAGGGGCTTGGGGCAATTTAGTTGGTGGGACACTTTACAATATTCATTGCGTAACAATGACGGTTTTCTATATTACCTCCATCTCGCTCTTGCTCAATCTGAAAAGTATGCGATGGATTCTGGATAAATTCTCGGCAGTGGGCAAGATGGGATTGACTAACTATCTGTTACAGAGCGCAATAGGCGTAATTTTATTTTATGGAATTGGCTTTGGATTAGCGGGTAATTTCAATGCGGGCTGGTGTTATTTGATTGGAATTGGGATATTTATTTTGCAAATAATTCTCAGTAAATGGTGGCTATCCAACTTTATTTACGGACCCATGGAATGGCTTTGGCGTTCAGCAACTTATTTGAGATGGCAGGGGATGAAACGCAATTAGTATGTGGAATCATTTAAACTTAAACTTTTGTTCATTATTTAGAATGAGTGAAGAAATCCGTCTGACTATCGTCTGACTGCGTAGAGCAAGAAAAACAGTCAGACGATAGTCAGACGGCGAAATGCAAGTAAAGCCAAGAAATTAATAAATTTAAACAGATTACTTATTTTACAATTTCCCTAATTCCACGTTGTCATAATAAACTTTCTTGCCTAATTTTGCAGTATAAACTGAAAATTTAAAAATGAGAGAAATACAATTTAGAGAGGCACTCAGAGAAGCCATGAATGAGGAAATGCGTAGAGACGCATCGGTTTATTTAATGGGCGAAGAAGTTGCCGAATATAATGGTGCTTATAAAGTTTCACAGGGTATGTTGGACGAATTTGGTCCAGACCGTGTAATTGATACGCCCATCGCCGAATTAGGTTTTGCGGGTATTGCAGTGGGTTCAGCGGCAAATGGTTTACGTCCGATTGTTGAATTTATGACTTTCAACTTTTCGTTGGTAGCCATCGACCAAATTATCAACTCAGCTTCAAAAATGATGTCGATGTCGGGCGGACAGTATTCTTGTCCCATCGTTTTTCGTGGACCAACGGGTAACGCAGGGCAATTATCGTCTCAGCACTCTTCAAATTTTGAAAATTGGTTTGCTAATACGCCTGGTTTGAAAGTAGTTGTACCTTCTAATCCAGCCGATGCCAAAGGGCTTTTGAAATCTGCCATTCGTGATAATGACCCCATTATTTTCATGGAATCAGAATTGATGTATGGCGATAAAGGTCTCGTGCCAGATGGCGAATATTTAACCCCAATCGGAAAGGCAAATATCGTGAAAGAAGGAACGGATGTTACCATTGTTACCTTCGGAAAAATGCTTTCGAGAGTAGTAATGCCAGCCGTTGCCGAATTAACGAAAATGGGTATCAATGCCGAAGTGATAGATTTAAGAACGGTGAAACCCATTGATTATGAGACGGTTATCAATTCAGTAAAGAAAACAAATCGTTGCGTGGTGGTGGAAGAAGCCAACCCCATTGCGGCACTTTCTTCTGAAATTGCTTATAATATCCAACGTTGGGCTTTTGATTTTATGGATGCCCCCGTTATCCGTGTGAACTCAAAAGATTTGCCATTGCCTTATGCACAATCATTGTTAGAAGCCATTCTGCCAAGCGTAGAACGGACGGTGGAAGCGGTGAAAGCGGTTTTGTATAAGTAATTTTCGTTGCTCGGTTTTCGTTGTTCGAAGTTCGGAAAAATAAATAGAAAAAGCCTTCTGAAAATCAATTCGGAAGGCTTTTTTTGATTATCTTTGAAACAAATAAACATGATTATGGAACTCATCAGAGAAATAATTTATCCAACAGAAAATAATTATATGCTTCGTTTACTCGATGAAATGATTGGGAAACAAGTGGAAGTGATTGCGTTTGAAATTGAGAAAACACCTAAGAAGGTTGTTTCTGACAAAATGGAGCGACTTTCTAAATCACTTGATAACCTAAAAATTGATTTAAAAGACGTTCAAGATATTTTCAAAGATAATAGAGTTAATTTAAGCAATTTCAAATTTGACAGAGACGAAGCCAATAATTATGAAGATTTTGAAAAATAAATGTATCAAAATACTTTATTGATGTCTCAAAAATTAATCGTCAATTGCTTTCCCTCCATTTCATCGGCAAATTCCAAATTAGAAAGTGAAATTCCCAATAATCGAACACCCTTCTCCACGGGTTGTATTTGGGATAATAATTCAAAAGCTATTTTCTCGAAAAATGCCTTATCCATTACCGCCGAAAGTGTCGTTCTACTTCGGGTAATCTGTTGAAAATCAGCGTATTTAACTTTTAGATTTATCGTCCGTCCGTATCCATGCGAACGCTCACAATATCGCCAAACGTCTTCAATTAAGGGCGATAATCCAGCCTCCAATTCCGCACGAGTTTCTAAATCAGTATCAAAAGTATTTTCAGAACCAACTGATTTTCTGATGCGGTCGGGGTTTACAGGGCGATTGTCAATGGCACGGGCAATGTTGAAATAATAGCTTCCTGCCTTGCCGAAGTGTTTTCTGAGAAAAGCCTCATCTTTTTGGCGTAAATCTAAGCCGTTGAAAATCTGCATTTTATTCATCTTTTCAGCAGTAACTTTGCCGATGCCATGAAAACGATATACCTCCAAATCTTCCACAAATTTTTCGCCTTGATTAGGTTTTATTACAAATATCCCATCGGGTTTATTGTAGTCAGAAGCGATTTTTGCTAAGAATTTATTGTAAGACACTCCCGCAGAAGCCGTCAGTTGAGTAAGTTCTTTTATCTTAGTTTTTATCTCTTTGGCAATCTCAGTAGCGGAGGCAATTCCCATCAAATTTTCGGTAACGTCCAGATAGGCTTCATCCAAAGAAAGCGGTTCAACAAGGGGTGTATATTCGGTAAAAATCTCCCTAATTTGTTGAGAAACTATCTTATAACTCTCAAATCGAGGTTTTACAAAAATGAGATTCGGACATTTGCGAGCCGCAATTATCGAAGGCATGGCTGAACGAACCCCAAATTTACGAGCTTCATAACTGGCAGCCGCCACCATACCACGCTCACGAGAGCCACCCACCGCCACAGGTTTCCCCCGCAAATCAGGATTGTCCCGTTGCTCGACGGAGGCATAAAATGCGTCCATGTCTATGTGAATGATTTTTCGCAAAATATTAGAAGTCATAAGTCTATATGTCGTAAGTGGGCATCCCTGTAAATCGTAACCAATTAGTTATTCTCACAAACTTATGACTTACGACTTACAGCTTATAGACTTTTAAACTTAACTTTGTACAAATATAAACCTTACGACTCATCACTTACGACATACAACTCAGAAAAAAAATGACTTTAACTGGAACCCTTGCCCAAGATTTCACGCCCGAATTTCAATTCCAAGCCTCACGCAGCGGAGGGGCAGGAGGGCAGAATGTCAATAAAGTTTCAACTAAAGTTGAATTGCGTTTTAATGTACTGAATTCCAATTTGTTAGATGATTCTCAAAAGGCTTTGATTCAAGAAAAATTAAAGAATCAAATCAATTCAGAAGGTGAATTAATTATTGTTTCGCAAGAAGAACGAACACAATTGCGTAATAAAAATACGGTTATCAAGAAATTCAAAGACCTTTTGAAAAAGGCTTTATTCATTCCCAAAAAACGCATAAAAGTAAAACCAACCATCGCCATGATTGCTAAAAGATTGGAATCTAAAAAGAAGATTTCTGAAAAAAAGGCGAATCGGGGAAAAAACTGGGTGAACGGTGAACGGTAAAAGGTGAACGAGTTTCCAATGTCATAATCCCTAACATAAAATATAAATATTTGATATTCAGTAATATACATTATAAAATACTGTGAATATGTTCTCCGTGAACCGTTCACCCTTTACCGTTCACCGATAAAATGACACCAAAACAACAAGGTTTTTTCTTTCCTGCCGAATGGCATCCGCACGTGGCTACGTGGCTCACTTTCCCGCATAACGACCACTCTTGGCAAGGCGATAAATTGGCAAAAATGTACCCGCAATATTTTCAATTTATCAAAGCCATTTCCAAAGGTGAAAAAGTATGTCTGAATGTAAATGACGATACACTTAAAGCATTCATTATGAATGAGTTAATTCGTTATGAAATTGATTCAACCCAAATCGAAATCTTGGTAAATCCTACCAATGATGCTTGGTGTAGAGACCATGGACCCGCCTTTTTAATTAACCTCGAAACCCAAAAAAGGATGATTATCAATTGGGGTTACAACGCTTGGGGAGGCAAATATCCACCCTTTGCCGATGACGATAATCTACCCGTAAAAATTGCTGAATATCGAAATTTAGAATACGTTACCCCTTCGATTATCATGGAAGGCGGTTCAGTAGATTTTAATGGTTCGGGGGCAGTTTTAACAAGTCGTTCGTGTTTGTTGAATCCAAACCGAAATCCGAATTTGAGTCAATCACAAATTGAAGAATATCTCTGTGATTATTACGGCGTAGAGCAAGTTTTGTGGGTAAATGACGGCATCGTGGGCGATGATACCGACGGTCATATTGACGATACCGCCCGTTTTGTGAATGAAGATACCATCGTGGCGGCGGTTGAATATAATAAGCAAGATGAAAATTATAAGGTACTAAATGAGAATCTCAATTTGATGAAAAAGATGCGTTTGCTGAATGGTAAACCGTTGAATATCATTGAATTACCCATGCCAGACCCAGTAGTGATTGACGATTTCAGAACGCCTGGTTCTTATGCCAATTTCTTGGTTTGCAATGCGGGCGTAATTGTACCCACTTATCAATGTAAAAATGACGATATTGCTTTGGATATTCTCTCGCAATGTTTCAAAGACCGCCCCGTGATTGGTTTAGATGCCACTAATATTATTTGGGGACAAGGCAGTTTTCATTGTTTGACTCAGCAAGAGCCGAGGGTTTAGTTTAGAGGAAAGAGCTTAGATTTTAGAGAATAGGTTAATTCACAACCCTCCCAAGCGTTTTGAACGCTTGGGAGGGTTTCTTTCAAGTATTTCGGAAAAATAAAAACACAAAATGAACAAAAATAACCTAATAAAACCTCTAATTGCCATCCTAATTTTCACTTCCTGCAAAACCACAAAGCCCGTGGCTTCAATGCCCATTTTAAAAGATGAAAAGATGGTCACGCTTCAAATTAATTCCTTGGAAGCCATTAATTTAGAGGAAGATTTGACTTTTGCTGATGAAATCGTTTTGACCTATTCACTCACAGCGGTGGATGAAAATAATAAGGTTATTAAAGTGGCAAATGGCTCTTGGGGCGTGGAAAGTATGAAGAAAGGAGCATTGGTTTTGAAGGAAAGATTTAAGCCTATCGAACTGATTGCTCCTACAAAATCGAAGGTGCTTTCTTCAGTTGTGCTTACGGAAATTGAGGATTATAAAAAGGCTCAAAATACGGTTTTGAAAATCAATTCTTTTGGCGGTTTATCCAAAATTCCTGCCCTTTTCTTGATTTTGGGCGAGTATGAAACTCCGATGGCGGTGATTTTTGCCAGTCTCCAAGCCGCTGGAATTGGACTGCAAGCGGCAGAACGATTTGACAAAGACGACTTGCTCGGGCAAAGCACTTTTGAGGTAAAAATGGACACTATTTCAAGGACAAAACAGGCCGTTCCGATTGACTTAAATTTTGAAGGAGAACATCTCAAAAACTCTTTTCAATATAAAATGAAATACGAATTAATTATTATCAATAAAAAGTAATTGATTGATAATCAAGGGTTTAATAATTTTTCAAAATTTGCATAAATTTTTCTGTTAAGTAATTAAACGATGTTTATTTTTCATGTAAGTTTCTGAAAATCAACAGATTAAAGTCAAAAGTCAAAATTCATAATTCACCATTCACTTCATAATGCTTATGTGAATTTTTATCCGTATATTTGCACCCCTAACGCAATAAATCAGCACACAAAATAGTTACAAATTAATAGGTTGGAAATTCGCCGACTCCTCCATAAGATTTGAGAACATGAATAAAATTATTAAATCAATATACTCCCTAATCACTTGCTTATCACTCATTATTCATACTGCCGATGCTCAAAATGAGCCTTATGCAATCAGAATAGGTAATCAAATTATTAGCCCCACCGAATTTTCGCAAGTTTATCGAAAATTTGTGCAAAGTGATAGTATCAAGAAGGATAAAACCAAAGAATTTCTTGATAATTTCATCAATTACAAACTTGAAGTTTACGCCGCTCAACGCATGGGCAGAGACACCACAAGAGCGTTTCGAGATGAAATAAATGGCTATCGCAAAGAATTAGCAACTCCGTATTTATTGGATAAAACTCTCCTCGAAAAAATGATTCAGGAGACTTATGAACGTATGCGTGAGGAGGTTCGAGTTGCCCAAATTTTTATCCCCGTTCCCCGTAATGCCAGCCCTGCCGATACGATGGTTGCGTATGATGAAATGAAAACGTTGAGATTACGGATTATGAAAGGCGAAACTTTTGAACAGATTGCTAAAAACTATTCCCAAGACCCAAAGTCAGCCGAGAAGGGTGGTGATATGGGGTTTATAGCGGTTTTGGATAATAATTATAGTTTTGAATCGGCAGTTTACAAAACGTCAAAAGGGGATATTTCGGAAATTATCAGAACGGAAAAAGGTTATCATTTAATCAAGGTTTTAGAAAAACGCTCGTCAAGAGGTAGAGTAAAATTGGCTCACATACTCATTAGTACCACAACGCCCAATGCCAAAGAAAAAATAGAAGAAGTCTATAACTATTTAAAGAAAAACGAACCCTTTGAAGGCGTGTGCCGAGTGTATTCAGATGATACTCGTACCAAAGCAAAGGGGGGCGTTTTGAAATGGTTTGAGGCGGGTACATTGATTGATGACAAAGTAGCGGAATTAGTTTTCTCCAAAGATAAAGGTGATTTTACTACTCCCATCCAGACGGTTTTGGGTTGGCATATTTTCAAAATAATTGATAAAAGACCATTATTGAAATTTGAAGAACTTGCCCCTTTTATTCGTCAAAAAATTACCTCAGATGCTTCCAGAAGCCTTGTGGTGCGAGGAAATTTGTTGAAAAGATTAAGAAAAGATAATAATTTTCAAGAATCTATGTCCGTAAAACAAGAAGCTTTTGATAGTTTTTATAAAGACAGAATTGGCAACGAACCCTATTTGTCGAAAACCATTTTTGCCATCAATCAAACGGTTTCAACGGTGCGTGAGTTCTATAATTTTGTTACCAAACAGCAACGTCAATTAGCCAAAATTGGAGCCTTGAATGATAAGTCCGAAAAAGAATGGTACAACCTTTTTGTGGAAGACCAGTTGTTGCGTTACGAAGAATCTAACCTTGAAATAAAATTTCCAGAATTTCGTGCCGAGATTCAAGTGTTTAAAGAAGGTATTTTGCAAAAAGATATTTTAAGTGATTTTGTCTTAGAAAAATCTTTGGATTCGTTAGCACAAGTTATATATTTCAATCAGAATACTGCCAATTATCAATACACCAATCGGGTGCTGGTGAAATTAATCACCACTGACCGCCGTGAAACGATGGAGCAAGTGAAACCCATTCTGGCAAAAGCTCCATATCCCATGAATCGTCTTTTTCCACTAATTTTCTTTGAAAAAGATAAATCTGATTTCTCTGCTGATGCTCAAAAAATAATTGACCAATTATACATAATTATGTACAATAATCGTGAATATACGGTTGAGGTAACGGGTAATTCCGACCCTGATGAATTGGAAAGTATATCGGCACAAAGAGCAAAAAAAATAGTTAATTATTTGATTAATAAGGGTATATCGGTTACTAAAATCATCGAAAAAGATGATGGTAAATATAAGCCAACTTCCAAAACCGACCGTACCAAAAATATGCGAGTAGGGATAAAGTTTTTCTCGAACTCGATGGAAGATGTGGTAAAGAAATACAATGCCTTGAAACCAGGAAGCCTCACTGCCGAAGAACATTTTTTCAAGAAAGGAGACAATGATTTTGTCGATTCTATGCCTTGGTCAATTGGCGAAGTGAGTTCTGAAAGCAAAGGCAGACAAGTTTTTATTAACATCCAAAAAGTAGAAGAGCCTCGTCCCAAAACCTTTCGTGAGGCTCGTGGACAAGTAATTGCAGATTACCAAAACACACTTTTTGATAATTGGATTAATCAATTGAAAACAAAATATCCTGTAGTGGTGAACAAGGAAGAGGTGAATAGGATTATGAATTAGAAATCGCTTAACATTTTTTAACTTTTTCCCTATACCATACCACTCCATAAAAAGCGTTATCTTTGTGGGCTTTATTACCATCAAAAACGCAATAACTTAATCGCAGAATGAAATTTATCAAGCATATCTTTTTAGTATCAATATTGATTAGTTCTTTTTCAAAATCGGTAAATGCACAGGCTACGGTTTTGGATAAAATTATTGCCAAGGTTGATAATTACTATTTATTAAAGTCGGAATTAGAAACCCAGATGGCTCAATACGCTCAATCTGGGCAAGCTGCTCCCCCCAAATGCCAATTATTAGAAAGCCTTGTGGTGGGAAAATTGATGTTAGCAAAGTCTGAGATTGACTCCGTTACCGTTGAAGACAAACGGGTTGAAACCGAATTGAACTCACGAATGGAGCAGATGGAATCACAATTTGGTTCTCAGAAGAATATTGTGGAGGCTTACGGAAAAACCATTGCCTCTTTGAAAGACGAACTTCGTTCTGCCATCAAAGAGCAATTGATAACCCGCAAAATGCAGGACAAAATTACGGGCGATGTGAAGGTAACACCCAAAGAAGTAAGACGTTTTTACGAAGCAATTCCTAAAGATTCATTGCCTTATTTGCCTTCGGAAGTGGAAATTGGTCAAATTGTAAGAATGGCAAAAACTACCAGAGCCCAAAAAGATGAGCTTTATAAAAGACTGTTAGATTACAAGAAACGAGTGGAGAACGGAGAGAAATTTGAGGAATTAGCCAAATTATATTCGGAAGATTTAGGTTCGGGTAAACGGGGAGGAGACTTAGGTTTTGCCAAGCGTGGACAAATGGTTGCTCCTTTTGAGGCATCGGCTTTGAAAATGAAACCTAACCAAATGTCGGACGTAGTAGAGTCTGAATTTGGGTTTCACTTAATTAAATTATTAGAGATTAGGGGACAAGAATATCACGCTCTACATATTCTCCTACGCCCTGATTATCAACGACTTGACGTAGTTGAACCAACGCATTTTTTGGATAGCATCAGGGTTTTAATTCAAAGAGATACGTTGAAATTTGAGAGAGCGGCTAAGGACGTTTCAGAGGATAAAGCAACGCAGTTTGCTGGTGGAATGATTACTGACCCTCAAAGTCGCTCTATCAGAATGCCTTTGGATGGCACGATGGAATCTGGGCTTTTCTTTACTGTTGATACCATGAAAGTGGGAACGGTTACGATGCCAATACCTTATCGTACAGAAGATGGTCGTTCAGCCATGCGGATTCTTTATTACAAAGCCAAGCACCCACCACACTTTGCCAACTTACAAGACGATTTTCAAAGATTATCAAGTTATACGTTGAACAAAAAGAAAAATACCGCCATCGAAAAATGGTTCGCCAAAGCAAAAGATGACGTTTTTATCTATGTGGTGGATGAATATAAGGAATGTAATGTTATGAAAACGAATACCAATTGATAACTAAATTTTTTTTGGCAATAATTTTGTTTAGTAATATGGAGTGTCGGGTAGCAATGCCTGACACTTTATTTTTTATATTTGTATCATCAAAATTGATTTGGAGTTTTAATAATTCCGCAAGTCGAGTGCGACTCCAACAAAATTCTAAAATCTAAAATAATAAATATGGCTCAATACCAGTCAGATGTTGAAGCAGTTGATGCTTTGAAAGAATCTTATCAAAAACTTACCGCCGAAATTGGAAAAGTAATAATCGGTCAAGACGAAACCGTCAAAATGTTGCTCACCGCTATCTTTTGTCAAGGACATTGCCTTTTGGTGGGTGTGCCAGGTTTGGCAAAAACTCTTTTGATTCAGACCATTGCGGGGGCTTTGGATTTGGATTTCAATCGTATTCAATTCACGCCAGATTTAATGCCTTCGGATATTGTGGGTTCTGAAACCTTGGATAATGAGCGTAATTTTCGTTTTGTGAAAGGTCCAATTTTTGCCAATATCATCCTTGCTGATGAGATTAACCGTACACCTCCCAAAACGCAATCAGCTCTTTTGGAAGCCATGCAGGAATATGCAGTAACGGTAGCGGGTAAAAAATATCCTTTAGACAAGCCATTTTTCGTGTTGGCAACACAAAACCCTATCGAACAAGAAGGTACATATCCTCTGCCAGAAGCCCAATTAGACCGTTTTATGTTTATGGTAAATTTGGATTATCCATCTTATCAGGCAGAATTGGACATTGTGAAAAGCACCACTTCCGATAAAAAATACGAAGTACAACAGCAAGTTACGGGGGAACAAATTTTGGCTTATCAGCATTTGGTTCGTCGTGTGCCTGTGGCGGATAATGTAGTAGAATATGCCGTGAAGTTGGTTCACAAAACTCGCCCCAATACAGAAATGGCAACGGAAACTGCCAATAAATATCTGGAATGGGGTGCTGGACCAAGAGCTTCGCAAAACTTGGTTTTAGCCGCAAAATGTAACGCCCTTTTAAACGGAAAATATTCCCCTGATATTGAGGACGTTAAAGCCGTAGCCATGGCAGTGCTTCGTCATAGAATTGTGAGAAACTTCAAGGCAGAGGCAGAAGGCGTTTCGGTGGAGGATATTGTGAAGAAGCTAATGTAAAATAGATATGAGTTATGAATTTCATCAAAAAGCCCTTCAAAATCAGATTTTAAAGGGCTTTTATTATAAACTTTTCATCCAAACATCGAAAATCGAATCACGAACATCGACACAAAGAATTAGTTTTTCTTTGGAGCTGGAGAAGTTACCGCTGGCGTTGCAGGAGCGGGAGCCAAAGGCTTTGGTGTTACACCCATACGCTTCAAAATCAAATCCGAAATATTAGCATCATCTGGTGCATGCAGTACGATTGGCGTTGTGCCTTGTCCTGCATCATAGTTGAACACAAACGCATAACCATTTTCTTTTGCGGCGGCGTGCATATTATCTTCAATTTTCTTTAACAAAGGTTGCAATAATTGTGCTTGCTTCTTTTGTAATGAAGTCTGAGACGTTTGACCAAACTCTTGAATGGCAGCTTGTAAGCCTTGTAATTCCTTCTCTTTATCAGCTTTGATTACGGCATCCATAGAAGCACCGTTTTTCTCATAATCTGCCAATTTAGTTTGAAAATCTTTCGCTTTTGCTTGGTACATATTGTCGTACTGCGTTTTGGTAGCCGTCAATTCTGTTTCTACTTGTTTTGCTTCGGGCATTTGTGCTAAGATATAGTCTAAGCTAATGTAACCGATTTTTTGTTGTGCATTAACGTTAGACACAGCTAAACCGATGAATGCGAAAAGGGCAATTAAAAATTTGTTTCTCATTTTTTTTATTATTGGTTGATTTTACTCTTTTTTGGGACTTGTTGTATTTTTTCTATTGGACTTTGGTTTTTCCGTAACGTCACTTTCTTTATTATCAGGATTGGTCTTGGCATCATTTTCTTCTCTTTCCTTCTCTTTTAATTGGTCGGGAGATATGCCTAATTCTTCCAAAATATAATCCGTATAATCATGAATTGGATTGGTATAAAGCATTGAAATTCCATCGGAGGATTTATCGAAAAGAATATCAATTTTCTTTAACCGTGCAATTTTTTCAACCGACTTTGCCACTTCGTCCAAGACGGGTTTCATGATGTCTTGTTTCTTTTTCAGTAACTCGCCATTAAATCCAAAAACTTTGTTTTGTAGGTCTTTAGCTTCTTTCTCCTTATCAGAAATTGCTCTGAGGCGTTGTTGCTTCATTTCCTCGGTTAAAAGAATTTCTTCTGCCCGATACGTTTTTTCCAACTTAGCCACTTCATCATTTTTATCCGAAACTTCTTTTACCCATTTTGCCGTCAGTTTTTCAATTTCAGCTTGGGCAATTTTATATTCGGGCATTCTTGACGTGATATACTCCGTATCAATGTACCCAATTTTTTGAGCCTTTGATGAAAGGGCAAAACAAAATAATGGCAAAAGTAATAAAAATATCTTCTTTTTCACGGCTTTAAATAATAATGTTAAGAATGTGGACGGTATAATTTATTGTTCGGTAAATACTGAATCTTAATGATTTGTTGTATTAACGTATCTAAAATAGGCTTATTGCCATACAAATTTCTTTAACAAAACATTAACAGTTTAGGAATTAGGTGTAGGGAATTAGGGATTAGTAATTGTGAAATTGATAGTTTATTTCAAAACTCAACTATCAATTTTTTCCAATATCAGACAAATATCTCACGACTAACCTAACCCCTATTACCTAATCCCTACTTACCTATCTTATCTGTTGCCCGATTGAGAACGTAAATGCTTGACGACCTGAATCTGACAAACCTGGTACTTTATCAAAAGCAAAACCATAATCAATTCCAATCATACCGAAGGCTGGCATGAAAATTCTGGCTCCGATACCCGCCGACTTGTATAAGTTAAATGGATTATACTCTTTATAGCTACCAAAATTGTTGCCACCTTCTGCAAAACCCAAAATAAATATCGTTGCTGATGGATTTAAAGATACTGGATAACGCACTTCCATCACAAATTTGTTATAAGCTACTCCACTGGAAGTACGAGTTCCGTCAGGATTCAGTGTCGATGGAAGTGTTCCATTTTGACCCAAAACTCTATCTTTATAACCACGAAGAGCCACAATATCACGACTTACCACATTATATCCAGTCTGCATACCCGAACCACCCAAGTCAAAACGCTCGAAGTTGGTAATGGCTTTATCTGGATTGTATGACCCTAAGAAACCTAAGTGCGTTCTCATGTGGAAGACCAATTTGCTGGTGATTGGGGTAAACCATGAAGCATCAAACATCCATTTATGATACTCAATTAATTTGCTGTTTGCACCACCAAATAATGAGTATGGAGGTGTCAATGAAACCGATAATGAGAAACTCGAACCTGAACGTGGGAAGGTTGGATTATCAATACTATTTCTGGCAAAATTGGTTACAAAAGCCGCTGATACCGACTGCCCTTCTGGATAGCCATAAAAGGGAAGATTTTTAACATCAATTAACGAAAACGATAATGAATTACTCAAAGAGAAATAATCATCGGGCCATTTCAAACGTTTTCCAAGACTAAACGATAAGGATGTACTGTTGAAGTGAGCATCTGTTTGAGCTTGTGAAGCACTATCCGTTGTGGCAGTTGGTTGTCCATAACCGCCACCGTAGCCACCGCCATAGCCGCCTAATCCACCATAACCTCCGCCGCCATAGCCTCCGCCAAACTGTCCACCACCGCCATAACCGCCACCATAACCGTTGCTTTGTTGGGTAAGATAATTTTGCTGTTGAATTTTATAAGGGTACGAGATACTACGAGATAATGTTATTGAGAATGAATTAGGTTTTTTACCGCCTAACCACGGCTCTGTAAATGATAACGAATAGTTTTGATAAGCAACACCATTGGCTTGAAAACGAACCGAAAGTTTCTGTCCATCACCCGCTGGAAGGGGTTTCCATGCACTCAGATTAGTAATATTACGAGCCGAGAAGTTGTTGAAAGTTACGCCCAATGTACCCACAAAGCCGATGTAACCACCCCAACCACCCGAAAGTTCGATTTGGTCGGAAGGTTTTTCTTCTACGTTATATTCAATGTCCACCGTTCCATCGGCTTTTGGAATGGGGTTTGGTGAAATCTTTTCGGGGTTGAAATACCCAATCGTTGAAAGTTCACGCACGGTACGGATGATGGCAGACTTGCTGAATTTTTGTCCAGGTAAAGTTCTGATTTCACGCATCACCACGTGGTCAGAAGTTTTGGTGTTTCCGTTCAAAATAACCTTATTAATGGTGGCTTGTTTTCCTTCCACAATTCTGAAAGTAATGTCGATTGAATCACCAGCAACTGCCGTTTCAACGGGTTCGCATTGGTAGAACAAATATCCATTATCCATATAAGCCGAGCTAACGTCTTCTTGTGGCTTTCCCGTTAAGCGTTTTTCTAAATCCTCAACATTATAAACATCACCTTTTTTGATACCTAAAATTTCGGATAAAGTAGAGTCGGCGTAGATATAATTACCTTCCCAATAAATATTGCGGTAATGATATTGTTTGCCTTCATCAATTTTTAGGATGATTTTAACGGTTTTCTCACTGTCTTTAAAAACTGAATCCGATAAAATTTGGGCATCACGGTATCCCTTCTTATTGTAGAAATCTATTAATTTTACTTTATCAGCCTCAAATTTCTTAGGAATGTATTTAGAAGGGCTAAATATTCTATAAAATGCCATTTGTTTAGTGTCCTTCAATTTTTTTCTTACCGTTCCTTCCGACATTTCTGTAACGCCTATCAATTCTATTTTAGAGATTTTTACTTTATCCCCTTTCTTGATGGCAACTTTCATGGTTGCATTATTGCCACGAAGTGTGTCAGTTCTTTCATTGAGTTTGACCTCTACATTCAAATAACCCTTATCTTGATAAAATCTGCGAATGGCAAAATCAATATTTTTCTTCACCGTTGCCGTAACAATTTTACCTTTATAAGATTTAATTTTCTCGTTCAAAGTCTCCTGTTCACCTTTTTTAATGCCTGTGTATTCCATTTTGAAAAGACGTGGACGTTCTTTGATAACAATATTTATCCAGATTTTTCCATCTTCAATTTTGGAAGCGTCAATTTCAACGTTTTCCAAAATACCTTGTCCCATCAATTTTTTGAGGGCGGAAGTAATGGCATCGCCAGGGACTTTGATTTTATCGCCCACTCGCAAGCCCGACAATGAAATCATGGAGTTGCCGTCATAAAATTTTGAACCTGTGGTGGTAATCTCCGCAATTTCATATTCTTTAGGTTCAGCATAATTCAAATCTGTAGCCCCTGCCACGGGCGTTGAACGTTGACCCAAAGCCCCACGCAATTGTGCCTGTGTGAGGAACGAAGTGAAAAGAAGCGAAAGTAGTAAAGTATATTTTTTCATATTTTGTGTAGCCGTTTGGCTGTCGATGTTCGATGTTTGTAATTTGATGTTAGGGAGTTCGATGTTTGGAAGTTCATTTCCGAACATCGAAAAACGAACATCGTTAATTTACTGATAACTGTTCAGACGTTTTGCCAAATCTGCGTTCACGATCTTGATAATCTAAGATGGCTTCGTGGAGGTGCTCACGGCGGAAATCGGGCCAAAATAATTCTTCAAAAATATATAACTCGGAATACGCCAATTGCCAAAGCATAAAATTACTGATGCGATGGTCGCCTCCCGTGCGAATCATCAAATCTGGATTGGGTATGCCTTTGGTATCTAAGGATTGTTCAAAAAGTTGCTCTGTAATATCTTCGGTTGATATTTCCCCTTTCCTTACTTGCTCGGCTAAGTGCTTAGTAGTCTGGACTATATCCCATTTTCCGCTGTATGATAATGCTAAAATTAAGGTTAATCCCGTATTGTTTTTCGTGGCATCAATGGCTGAACGTAACTCTTTTTGTGAACTTGCAGGAAGTGTATTTGTTGCTCCGATGGTTTCCAAACGAATATTATTCTTCTGCATTTTGGGCAATTCGTCCTTAATAGTTTTCACTAATAATATCATCAAAGCATCCACTTCTGCCTTCGGGCGATTCCAGTTTTCAGTCGAGAAAGCATAGAGTGTTAAATAGTCAATCCCCAATTCTCCGCAACCCTCAATCACTTCATTCACGGCTTTGATGGCATTGCGATGTCCAAAAACTCTATCAACGAATCCTTGCTGTTTTGCCCAACGTCCGTTCCCGTCCATGATAACGGCAATATGTTTTGGTAGATTGTTTTGATCTAATTGTTCCTTCACTGATTTAACACAATTTAACAGAATATAAAAAAGGTGTGAAGCGGTGTTGGGAGGGAATGGAGGCGGATATGAAATCTATCCCCAAAGTCTTACCCTATTCTCAAATTCACTCTTGTATTTCGTTTGTATTTAAAACTTTGATAATCAATTAGTTAAACCATAAAAAGAGTTAATCATAAGATTGTCGATAGGGTTTTAAAAAGACGAATACAAATTTAAGGAATTATGCGATAGGATAAAAGGTAAAGGGGAAATTCGATATTCGGTTTTCGAGATTCGAT